>NZ_JOCF01000061.1 GCF_000720635.1 Streptomyces sp. NRRL WC-3742
GTCGTGGGGTGTCGGGGGTCAGCTCGCGGTCGCGAGGAGGGCGGGGTCGGCGGCGGACTCCTCGGCGGCGGGCTCCTCGGCGGCGGGCCGGTCGAGGGCCGGGCTCAGGGTGGCGCGCAGCCGTACGGAGACCACCGCGACGGCCAGGCAGCCCACGATCAGCACGGCCATCAGCGGCAGCCCCCGGGCCCAGGGCAGGGTGGCGCCGGCCAGGGCCGGGCCCGCCACCGAGCCGGTGGAGACGGCGACGGACAGCAGGGCGTTGACCCGGCCGCGGACCTCGTCGGCGGCGAGGTCGTTGAGCAGGGCGGTCAGCACCGGGAAGACCAGCGCCTCGCCGAGGGAGAGCATGACCACCCCGGCCAGTGCGGCGGTCAGCGCGCCGCCGCCGTGCCCGATCCCGGCCACCGCGACCAGCGCCCAGGCGACGGCCCAGCAGGCGCCGCTGAGGGCCACCACGGTGCTGCGCCGCAGCCGCTGGACCTGCTCGCCGAGCAGCACCTGGGCGAGCACGGCGACGACGATGTTCAGCGCGAAGGCGCCGGAGAGGCCCTCGGGCCCGATCGCGCCGTGCCCGGTGAGGTAGCCGGGCAGGCCCGAGCGGAACTGGCCGTAGCTGACCAGCGAGCACATCGTCAGGGTGGCCAGCAGCACGCCGAGGTGGCGGGCGCGGAACACCGCGCGGTAGCCGCCGGAGGGCTTGGCCTCCCCGTCACCGCCCTCCTCGGAGCCCGCCCTGGGCAGCAGCAGCCGCAGGGCTCCGGCGGCGACGAGGAAGGTCAGGCCGTCGAGCAGGTACAGGGCGGTGAAGCGCCCGGCGCCGCCGCCGGCCGCGACCAGGCCGCCGACCAGCACGCCGAGGCCCGTCATCGCGTTGAAGACGGCGTAGTCGGCGGAGAAGGCCAGCCCGCGCTCGCGGGCCGAGGCCGCGCCGGCGTACAGGAAGCGCAGCACGGTGCCGACGCCGCTGATGCCGAGGCCGTAGACCACGGCGGCGGCCAGCGCGCTCACGGCGCCGGTGGCGAAGGCGTACAGGGCGGTGCCCAGGCCCGCGATCACCATCACCAGGAAGACCACGGTGCGCTGGACGAGCCGGTCCAGCAGCGCACCCCAGGCCAGGCCACCGACCACGGCGGTGGCGGCCTGGACGGCGAGGGTGACGGCCGGGACCCAGGCGGGCAGGCCGCGGACCTGCTGGAGGTAGATCCACAGGAAGGGCAGGACCAGCCCGCCGCCGAAGGAGTTCACGGCGTTGACGGCGAGCACGGCCCGGGTGCGGGGGGAGAACTCCCGGTAGAGGGCGAGGGGGTTGGAGATCCCGGCGTTGGACATCACACCGCCTCCAGCACGTACAGCCACGAGTGGGGGGTGCCGAACGGGACGATCTTGCGCGGGCGCAGGTCGGCCGCGGCGAACAGCTCCTCGTACGTCTCCTTGGTGTGCAGCGGGACGCCCATCAGGGCGTGCGCCAGCTCGAAGCCCAGGGAGAAGACCGGCAGCGTGGTGGAGTGCTCGGCGTCCGGGCGCAGCATGGTGTCGCCGAGGACGAAGGTGCGGGCGGAGGGGAACGCCTCGCGCAGGCGGGTGAAGATCTGCGGGCGGGTGGTCTCGTCGGCCAGCAGGTCGTGCAGCAGGAAGAAGCTCATCACGGTGTCGACCTCGGCGAGGGCCTCGCGGTGGGCCTCGCGGTGGCAGACGTCCAGCACGTCGGTGCGGACGGCCTGGACGCGGTCGGTCAGGCCCGCGTCGGCGATGGTGCGCTGGGCGAGGTCGGTGGCCGGGCCGCTGATGTCCAGGCCCAGGCCCCGGGTGCCCGGGCGCTGGCCGACGACGCGGCTGACGCGGGCGGAGATGCCCGAGCCCAGGTCGGCGATGGTGCCGAAGTCGACCTCGGCGAGGACGTCGTCGAGGGTGCCGGCCATGAAGTTGCGGTCGTTCTGGCCGGAGCCGAGGGCGACCATCGCCTCGTCGCGCAGCACGTCGACGCCGAAGGTGCCCTCGCCGTTGGCCAGCAGGTGGGCGCGGCCGATGATGTCGTGGTAGCCGCCGACGCCCCAGGTGAAGTAGCCGCGCATCCGCGCGATCTCCTCACCGGCCGGGGTGAGGACGACGGTGTCGCCGCCGTTCAGCAGCCGCACCCAGCCGCAGGTGGCGGCGGCGCGCAGCACCTCGCGGATGACCCGCTCGCGGGCGCCCGGCCCGGCGGCGCGGACGAAGGCGGGGACGTCCAGGGCGGTGTCGGCGAGCAGCCGGTCGAAGGCGCCGAGGCGGTCGAGGGCGTTGACGATGCCCGCGGCGACGAAGCCGTTGAACGCCTGGTCGACGCCGATCGGGGCGGGGGCGGCGCCGTGCCAGTCGGCCGGGATCTCGGCGGCCGTGGTCAGGTGGTCCTGGATGGCGGTCATGTCTCGTGTCCTCTCGGTGGGTTCAGGCGGGTTTCAGGCGGCGACGGGGGTGGGTGCGCCGCACAGGTCGAGCAGTTCGGTGAGCAGCGCCTCGACGGCCTCCGGGCCGGCGACCGGCTCGTACGCGGCGAGCGCGAGCGTCCAGGAGCCGTCGGGGGCGGGGTCGAGCACGCAGCGCACCAACGGGGCGTCGCGCAGCTCGAACGGCGCGGCGGCCACCGCCTCGGCGGTGCGGGACGGGTCCGGCGCGGTGACGGCCGCCGGGGTCGGGGCGGTGCGGGCGAACCAGCGGCCGCCCTGCTGGGTGAAGGCGGTGCGCAGCTCCGGGTGGCGCTGCTGGAGGGTGCTGAACGCCTCGGCGACGGTGGAGGGTCGGGGCGCCGGGCCCGGGCGTACGGCGCTGGCGCGGGTGTTGTGCTCGGCGGAGCTGGAGGAGCGCACCAGGTCGTGGAAGAGCCAGCGCTGCTCGTGCGGGGTGAGCGGGCGCAGGCCCCGGGCGGCGGAGCTCGTGGGCCCGTCGGCGGAGCGGCGGAACGGGTAGCCGGGCAGGCGCACCCGGCGGCCGGGGCGGCCGAGGGTGGTGTCGACGTCCAGTCCGCTGCGCCACAGGTGGGCGAGCAGGTGGGCGCCGTCGCCGAGGGGCAGCCGTTCGGTGGCTCCGGTGACGGGGTCGGTGAGTTCGACGGTCAGGGGGGTGCGGTCCGGGGCTTCGACGGCCGGGGGCTGGGCGCGCAGGGCGTCGGCGAGGGCGGTGCGGCCGAGCAGGGCGTCGGCGGCGAGCGCTCCCGTACCGGTGCCGTGGATCTCGCGGGGCACCACGCCCCGGGCGATCAGCCAGGCGGCCAGGCCGTACTGGAGGGCGACGGCCCGTCCGGCGGGGCCCGCGCCGAGGCTGTCGGCGAGGGCCAACGCCTCGGTGACCTGCGGGAGTTCTGGCGCTGCGGCCTCGGCCAGTGCCCCGAGGTGCAGCTCGACGGCCGGTGCCGTCCCGGGCGTGGCCGACGGGGTCTCGGCCGGGGTCTCGGCGCGCAGGGCGGCGGCGAGTTCGGCGGTGGTGCGCCCGACGGCGGCGTGCCGGGCGGCGAAGCGCTCCCGGCCCAGGTGCAGGGTGGCGGCCACGTCGTCCGGGTCGAGGGCGCCTTCGCGCTCCAGGTGGTCGGCGAGGCGGTGGCGGGCCTCGGCGAGGGCGCGGCCGTCGCGGGCGGAGAGGGCGAGCACGCGGGGTGCGTCGGTCATGGGGGTGGTCATGGGGGTGTCACACCCTTTCCGGTGCGGGCTGGTGGCGGCTGACCACCACGTGGGCGTTGGTGCCGCCGACGCCGAAGGAGCTGACCCCGGCGGTGCGCGGCAGGCCCTCGGGCCAGGGGCGGCCCTCGGTGAGCAGGGAGAAGCGGTCGCCGTGCCGGGTGAGCTCCTCGATCGGCTCGGTGACGCCCGGGGTCGCGGGCAGGTAGCCGTGGTGGACGGCGAGGACGGCCTTGATCAGGCCGGCGATCCCGGCGGCGGTGTTGCAGTGCCCGATGGACGCCTTGACGGAGCCGATCGCGACCTGCGGCCCGGTGGTGCCGAGGGCCTCGCCGAGGGCGGTGGCCTCGATGGCGTCGCCCAGGCGGGTGCCGGTGCCGTGCGCCTCCAGGTACCCGAGGTCGGTTCCGGTGAGCCCGGCGGCGGCGAGGGCCTCGCGGATCACCCGGGCCTGGCCCTCCACCCCGGGGGCGGAGTAACCGACCCTGGCCACACCGTCGTTGTTGACGGCGCTGCCGGGGATCACCGCGTACACCGGGTCCCCGTCGCGCTCGGCGTCGGCGAGGCGGCGCAGCAGGACGGCGCCGGCGCCGAAGCCGCCGACGGTGCCGGTGGCCCGGCGGTCGAAGGGCCGGCAGTGGCCGTCCTCGGCGTACAGGAAGCCGGGGCGGTAGCGGTAGGTGCCGTCCGACTCGGCGAGGGAGACGGCCCCGGCCAGGGCGTAGTCGCTCTCGCCGCGCAGCAGGGAGCGGGCGGCGAGGTGGACGGCGTACAGGCCCGTGGAGCAGGCGGTGTCCAGCAGGAGGGCCTCGCCCCACAGGTCGTGCAGGTAGGCGAAGCGGGAGGCGACGAACGTCGGGTCGGAGTTGACCACGTCGTCGACGCGGGCCTCGCCGTCGTTCTGGACGAAGCGCGGGCAGCCGACGTACAGGCTGGTGCCGTGGGCGATGTCGCTCAGCCGCAGCGAGGCGTCCTCGACGGCGGACCAGAGCACCTCGTGCAGGACGCCCTGCTGGGGGTCGCCGTGGGCGACGTCCTCGGGGGCGAAGCCGAGCAGGTCGGCGTCGAAGCCGAGGCCGTCCGCCATCAGGCCCAGCCGGGCCACCGTGCGGGTGCCGTCGGGGAGTTCGGTGACGACGGGGCCCTCGCCCTGGGTGAAGCAGTCGCGGCCGGCGCGCAGGTTCTCCCAGTAGGCGGCGAGGTCGGGGGCTCCGGCGAACCGGGCGCCCATGCCGATGACGGCGATGGCGTCCTCGTCCGTCGCCCTGCGGCGTGCCCGGGTGGGGGCCGACTGCGTGGTGGTCTCGCCGCCGAGGAGGCGGGCCTGGGCGCGGGGGGTGGTGTGGCGCAGCAGGTCGGCGACGCCGGGCTTGACGCCGGTGGCGCGGTGGAGGCCGTCGCGGAGCTTGACCAGGATCAGCGAGTGGCCGCCGACGTCGAAGAAGTTGCTGTCGGGGCCGAACGGGCGGCCGTCCAGCAGCTCCTGCCAGACGCGGGTGACGGCGGCGAGGGCGTCGCCGTCCTGCGCCGCCTCCTGGTTCGCGCGGGCGACGGGGGCAGGTGCGGCGGCCGGGGCGGTGGTGCCCGGGGCGGTGGTGCCCGGGACGGGCAGCCTGCGGCGGTCGATCTTGCCGTTCGGGGTGAGCGGCAGCTCGTCCAGCAGCAGCAGGTGGGAGGGGACGGCGAAGCGGGGCAGCACGGAGGCGAGGCGTCCGAGCAACTCCTCGACGGTGGCGGGGCGTTCGAGCACCGCGTAGCCGACGATCTCCTTCTCGCCGCGCCCGTTGATCCGGGCCGTGACGAACCCGGCGCGCACCTCGGGCTGGGCGCGCAGCGCGGCCTCGACCTCGCCCAGCTCGACCCGCTGGCTGCGGATCTTCACCTGGTTGTCGGCGCGGCCGATGAACTCCAGCTGGCCGTCGGCCGCCCAGCGCACCCGGTCGCCGGTGCGGTACAGGCGGCCGCCCGGCTCGCCGCCGAACGGGTCCGGGACGAAGCGCTCGGCGGTGCGCAGCGGGTCGCCCAGGTAGCCGCGGGCCACCCCGGCGCCGCCGAGCAGCAGCTCGCCCGGCACGTACGGCGGGGCGGGGGTGAGGGTGCCCTCCAGCACCACGTGCAGCCGGGTGTGCGGCACCGGGCCGCCGATGGGCAGGGTGCGGGCGCCCTCGGGGACCTCCTCGATCGGGTACCAGGAGGAGGTGAAGGAGTTCTCGGTGGGCCCGTAGCTGTGCAGCAGGGTGCCGGGGCGGCACCAGCGCAGCGCCTTGCGGATGTGGGGGACGGAGATCAGCTCGCCGCCGAAGTACACCCGGCGCAGGGACTGCAGCAGGTCCGGCGCGTCCTCGATGACGCGGTTGAGCAGCGGGGTGGTGACCAGCAGCGTGGTGACGGAGAACTCCCGTACGGCCGCGCGCAGTTCGGTCGGGGCGAGGACGAGTTCCTTGTCCAGGACGACGAGCCGGGCGCCGTGGGTGAGCGCGCCCCAGATCTCGTAGGTGGCGCCGTCGAAGTTGAGCGGCGACAGGTGCGAGACGGTGTCGTCCGGGCCCATCGGCACGAACTCGGGCCGGTGCATCATCCGCAGCACACCGCCGTGGTGCAGCAGCACGCCCTTGGGCTTGCCGGTGGAGCCGGAGGTGTACAGGACGTTGAACAGGGTGTCCGGTCCGGCCGAGGTGACGGGCGGCGCGGCGGGCAGGCAGCGGGCGGCGCGGACGGCCTCCGGCAGGGCGTGCACGGGGCGTCCGGCGGCGCGCACCCGCTCCTGCTCGCCGTCCTCGGTGAGCACCAGCGCCGGGCGGGCGTCGTCGAGGACGAGGGCGAGCTGGGCGTCCGGGTAGGCCGGGTCCAGCGGCAGGTAGGCGGCGCCGGCCATGGCGACGGCGAGCATCGCGGTGACGGTGGGGATGCCGGGGCGCAGCAGCAGGGCGACGAGGTCGTCGGTGCGCACGCCCTGGACACGCAGCCAGTGCGCCAACCGGGCGGCGTTCTCGGTGAGTTGGCGGTAGGTGAGCTGTTCGCCGTTGTGCAGGACGGCGATCGCCTCGGGGGCGCGCTCGGCCTGCGCGAGGACGAGGGCGGGGACGGTGGTTCCGGCCTTCTCGAGGGCCCGGGTCTCCGCCGGCGCCGGGGCCAGGCCCGCGAGCAGGTCGAGGCAGGGCGCGTCGGCGCGGCAGGCGGCGGCGAGCAGCGCGTCCAGCTGGTCGAGCATCAGGGCGGCGGTGGCCGGGGTGTACAGCCCGCAGTCGTGGTCGATGCGCAGCAGCAGCTCCTCGCCCGCGCCCTCGTCCAGCTCGACGGCGGCGAGGCCGAGGTCGTACTTGGCGGAGCCGCCCTCCAGGTCGAACTGACGGACCGTCACACCGGCGACGCGCCACTCGCGGCGGCCCGCCGGGTGGTGCAGGAAGACGGTGGCGTAGCCGGGCCCGCCGGCGGGGGCGCCGTGGTCCGCCAGGGCTTCCATCGAGCCGAGCACCTGCTCGCGCAGCAGCGCCGCCTGGGCGTCGAAACCGCGCTCGGGCCGGTAGTCGCTGCGCACGGGAAGGACGCGGGTGAACAGGCCCACGGCGTGCTCGGCGCCGTGCTCGTCGCGCCCGGCGAAGGGCATGCCGAGGACGCCCTCGGACTCGCCGGACCAGGCGTGCAGCAGCAGGCTCCACGCGGTGAGCAGCACCGTCGCGCTGGAGGTGCCGGTGCGTACGGCGAGTTCGCGTACGGCGGCGAGGCGCTCGGCGGGCAGCCTGCGCTCGATCCAGCCGGGCGCGCCGGCCGTGCCGCCGTCCGGGCGGACGAGGTCGGGCAGCGGCGCGAGGACGACCGGGTCGTCGCCGATCAGGGCGTCCCAGTGCGGGCAGGGCCCGTCGGCGGGGGCGGTCGGGGCGGCGAGGGCCGGCTCGGGCGGCAGGGCGGTGCCGGCCAGGTGGGCGCGGTAGGAGGCGAGCAGGTCCTCGGTGAGGACGCCGATCGAGTCGCCGTCCGCGACGATGTGGTGGACCGTCAGCACCAGCAGGGCGCCGTCCGGGTGGGCGAGCAGGTCGGCGCGCAGCAGCGGGGCGGTGCCCGGGTCGAGCGGACGGGCGGCCGAGGCGGCGCCCTCCCGTAGCGCCGCCTCGCGCTCGTACGGACCGGGGCGGGCGATGACGCCCAGCGGCACGGCGGCGCCCGGCTCGGGCACCTGGCACAGCTCGCCGCCGAGGGCCTCGAAGCGGGTGGCCAGGGCGGGGTGGCGGCGCAGCAGGTCGGTCAGCGCGCCGCGCAGGGCGGCGGCGTCGACCGGGCCGTCGAACTCCAGGGCCAGGGGGATGTTGTACCGGCCGGAGTCCGGCTCGACCTGATCGGCGAGCCAGATCTCCAGCTGGGCGACGGAGGCGGTCATGCCCGGGCCGTCTCGATGGTCGGGGCGGTCCCGGTCGCCGGGGCGGTCTCGGTGGTCTGCGGCGCCTCGGTCCCGGCGATCGCCTTGGCCTGGCCGCGGACGGTCGGGTGGGCGAAGAGCAGCTTGATCGGGACGGGCCGGCCCAGCTCGGTGCGCAGGATCTTGCTGATCCGCAGCGCGGCGCCGGAGTGGCCGCCGACGCGGTTGAAGTTCTCGTCGTCGCCGAAGTCCCGGTGGCCGAGGACGGTGGCCCAGGCGTCGCGGACGGCGCCGAGCGGGGCGGTGGTCGGGGTCATGAGCGGGTGGGTTCCTTCCGCACGGGTCAGGTCGAGGGGGAGCGGTCGCCAGGGGTTCACCAGGAGGTCCCTCCCACCGGCACGGCCCTGCGGTACGTGGCGTCGACGGAGTCCCACAGCGAGGGGAAGAGCGTGCGCTCGGCCATGGCGCGCAGGGCGGTGATGGACTGGCCGCGCAGGCTGGTCGGCATGCCGGGGCACTCGGCCTCGTCGATGCCGTGGCGGGACTCGGGGTGGCCGCCGAGCTGGCTCCACACCATCCGCAGATGGCGCTGCTTCCAGTAGACGACGGCGCCGTCCAGGCGGAGCATCGCCTTGCGGACCAGGGCGAGTTCGGCCGCCGGGCGCTCCTTCTCGGAGGGGGTGTCGAGACGGCCCTGGGACTCGACGAGGTCCTCGGCGGTGAGGCCGAGCCGGTGCAGGGCGTCCATGAACTCCTGCCACAGCGGCACGGCGGCGCGGCGCAGGTTGCGGGCGCCGGGGGAGTCCAGGCCCGTGGTGTTCTCCGGGAAGGTCGCCCGCATCATCAGCAGGCTGCGCTGCGGGAGGTGCTCGACCAGCACGGTGAGCACGGTCAGCGGGATGTCGCCGACGTCGGCGGCCCGCTCCAGCACCTGGGCGGCCATCAGGTGGTCGCCGGCGCGCAGCAGGTCGATGGCGCGGCGCATCTCGAAGTGCATCTCGCACCAGGCGTACTCGGTGATCAGGTGCACGGTCTGGAAGAGCCGCTGGTCCGGGTGGACGAGCTGGTCCTCGGGCAGCAGGGCGGACAGGGCGGTGGTGAGGCGGGTGTCCTCCTCGTAGTTGCTGCCGCGGTCGTACTCGTAGACGAGCAGCCGCTCGTCCTCCTCCGGGTTCATGGACTGCCGGGCGGCTCCGGGCCGTCCCGTCGCTGATCGCTTGCTCATCGGTTCGGGGTCTCCGTCGTGGTGGGTTGGGCCTGCCGCGCGCTCGGGCGGCGCGCGTTCAGGCGGCGGTGGTCTCGCGGACCAGCGAGGGGAACAGCCGGTTGGCGATGACCGCCTCCAGGTACGGCACGCCGTCCGTGGAGCCCGTACCGGTGCGCTCGCCGATCATGCGGACGGCCAGCCGGTAGTGGGTCTGCTTCCAGCGCTGGTGCACCGACTCCAGCTGGGTGGCGGCCGCCCGTACGGCGGTGGCGTCGGCCTCCTTGAGCCAGCCGGAGGCGGCCACGTCGTGCCAGGTGCCCTGCACCGTCTCCCGTCCCTCCAGTACGGCGGCGCGCACCCGGGGCACGGAGGTGAAGGCGGCGGAGTCCAGGCGGGCCCGCAGCGGGGTGGAGCAGAGCGACTCGAAGGTCTTGTAGCCCTCGGACTGGATGGCGCTGGCGCCGTCCGTGAACTGGCGGAAGATCCGGAAGGACTCCGGCTGCATCGTGGCCAGCAGCGAGAACAGCGGCAGCGACTCCTTGAGCACGTCCGCCACCGCCGCGACGGCCGGGGCCGCCTCGCCGGGCTCCTCGCCGTGCAACTGCCGTACGGCGAAGGCGAGCGCGCCGGACATGAAGGTGAACGTCGCCTCGAAGGACTGCAGCACCCGCAGGAACAGGTACTCGTCGTGCAGCACGTACACCGGCTGGAGGCTGGCGCTCAGCAGCAGCCGCTCGTCCCCGGTCAGCGTGGACCGGACGGCGTCGGCGAGCGCGCCCGGGCAGGTGCGCCCGGGGGTGGCGGCCACGGCGCCGGGGTCGACGGTGCCCGGGGCGAGCACCCGCAGGGCCGGCGGCTCCATGACGCGGACGGCCAGGCGGCGGCGCTTGTCCAGCACCCTGGCGTCCGGGAGCATCTCGGCCGGGTCCTCGGGGTGGCCCTCCAGGGCCTTGCGCTCGAAGTCGACCAGGTCGGCGAGGAGCAGCAGGACGAGTCGGTCGCGGCGGTGGCGCAGCTTGCGCCAGTCGCCGCTGGGCGGGCGGCGCAGCAGTTCCAGGGCGGTGTAGCTGGGGTAGTCGTAGCGGTCGTCGTACTTGTCGAGCACGACGTCCAGGAAGCGGCTCAGGAAGCCGCTCATGCCGTCCGTGCCGTTCGTGCCGTCCTCGGCCGGGAGGCGACGGGTGCGGCAGGCGGCGAGGCGCTCCAGCAGGGCGGGTTCGAGGAAGTGCTTGCCCACGGTGCGCAGGTGGGCGAGCAGGGCGGGGTACGGGAAGGTCCGCTCGGTGCCGGTGAGGCACCACTGCGCGAGTTCGTCGTCGAGCGTGGCCTCCCGTGTGAGGGTGCTCACTGCCAGCCGGTGTCGCCGGACACCACGGGACGGGTCGGGCAGCTGGGGTTCGGGGCGATCGGTCGGGCTGCGATGGGCATGGGCAACTCGGCTTTCGGGTTCGGGGCATGGCGACATACCGGCGGTCGCGGGGGTGGGTGCCGATCGGCTGATGCCTGGAACTCTGCTGGTCCGGACGAACCCGGGGCCATCGGTGGCCGTTGTCAGCAAACTGCACGGCAGCAAGTGCGCGTCGGGTGGCGCGTCGGGCGCGTGCCGGGCGCGGGTCGGGTGCGCGCCGGTTCGCCGGTCCGTCCGGCCCCGTGGCCTGGCGGTCTCGCGCAGTGTCACCGGTCGCTCACGGTCCGGACGGCCGGTGCCGGAAGTCGGGGAGTTCGTAAACCCCCCACCCGTACTGGCCAGTTGTGAGCCAGATCACAAATGCACGACGCCTTACCGGAGAGTGACGAGGTCATGCGGATAATGGCCGTCGGGTTGTTGCGGCGCAACTTTCGACGTGACGGGGGAATAGCATGGAAATTCGGCTGCTCGGGCCGCTGGAGATCGTCGACGGCGATCAGCAGCTGTCCATCGGTGGGCCGCGCCAGCAGGTGGTTCTCGCGATGCTGGCGCTGAATGCCAACCGGGTCACGCCGAATGACCAACTCGTCGACGCCGTCTGGGGCGAGCTGCCGCCCGCCACCGCCCGCTCCCAGATCCAGATCTGCATCTCCGCGCTGCGCCGGGTCCTCGCCGACGCCGGCCGCGCCGACCTCATCGTCACCCGACCCTCCGGCTACCTGCTGGCCGCCGCCGCGGGTGAGCTGGACCTCGACCGCTTCGCCAGGCTCGGCGAAGCCGCCCGGATGCACGCCGACCAGGGCCGTACCACCGAGGCCGCCCGGGGCTTCGCCGAGGCGCTCGACCTGTGGCGCGGCCCCGCCCTCATGGGCATCCCCAGCGACCTCGCCCAGCGCGCGGCCACCGTGCTCAACGAGCAGCGGCTCGCGCTCACCGAGGAGTCCTACCGGCTCGAGCTGGAACTCGGCCGGCACGACAAGATCATCGGCCCGCTGTTCGAACTGGTCGCCCAGGAGCCGCTGCGCGAGCGGCTGTACGGCTCGCTGATGCTCGCCCTCTACCGCGCGGGCCGGCAGGCGGACGCCCTGGACGTCTTCCGCCGCATGCGATCCGTCCTGGTCAGCGAGCTGGGCATCGAGCCCGGCCGTGAACTCCAGGAACTCGAAATGGCGATTCTCAACGGCGATCCCCGGCTGGAGGCGCCCGCCGCCGCGCCTTCCGCCGCGGTGGCCGTACGGCCCTCGGAGGACCGGTCCGCGGGCGAGGAGACCGAACTGCCGCCCGCCGAGGCGGCGGTTCCGCCGCCTCACCAATTGCCCACCGACACAGCTGATTTCACGGGTCGTGAGGAACACGTCGAGGAGATCCGCGACTACCTCCAGACGCCCGTCCAGGAGAACTCCGGCGCCTGCCCGGTGCGCGTCGTCGGCATTACCGGCAAGGGGGGGATCGGAAAGTCCAGCCTGGCGATTCGTGCTGCCCACGAATTGCACGCGGTATTTCCCGACGGGCAGCTCTACGCCGACCTCCACGGCGCCGGCGGCGACGGCGCCGCCCACGTCCTCGCCCGCTTCCTGCGGGCCCTCGGCGTCGCCAGCCACTCCGTCCCCGACGACCTCGAGGAGCGCAAGGCCCTCTACCGCAGCCGGCTCGCCGGACAGCGGGTGCTCGTCGTGCTCGACGACGTCCCGGACGAGCCGCTGCTGCGCGACCTCATGCCCGGCAGCGGCAGCTGCGCGGTGATCGTCACCAGCCGCTCCAGACTCAGCGGCCTGCCCGGCATCCGCCGCGTCAACCTGGACCTCTTCACCGAGGAACTGTCCGTCGAACTGCTCTCGCGCATCGCCGGGCGCGAACGCGTCGCCAAGGAACTGCCCGCCGCCGTCGAACTCGCCAACTTCTGCGCGGGCCTGCCCCTCGCCCTGCGCATCGCCGGCGCCCGCCTCGCCTGCCGCCCCCACTGGCGGATCAACCGGCTCGTCCAGCGGCTGCGCTCCGAAGCCGGCCGCCTCGACGAACTCGCCCACGGCGGCCTGGAGTTGCGCTCCAACATCGCCCTCGCCTACGGCGCCCTCGGCCCCGACGCCCAACGCCTCTTCCGGCTCTTCGCCCTGCCCCGCGCCAGCGACTTCGCCGGCTGGACCGCCGCCGCCCTCCTCGACGTCGACCTTCCCGCCGCCGAGGACATCGTCGAGGAACTCGTCGACGCCCAACTCCTCGACGTGCTCACCTTCCCCGGCGAGGACGCCCCGCGCTACCGCTTCCACGACCTCATCAAGATCTACGCCCGCGAACGCCTCGCCGAGGCCGACCACGACTTCGACCCCGGTTCCGCGGACTCCGGCGACGCCGCGCTCCGCCGGGTCCTCGCCGCCTGGATGACCCTCGCCGAGGAGTGCCACCGGCGCGAGTACGGCGGCGACTACACCGTCCTGCACGGCACCGGCGAACGCTGGCACCTGCCCGAGGACGAACTCGCCGAACTGCTCAGGAACCCCATGTCCTGGTGGGAGACCGAACGCCGCGCCCTCGTCGCCGCCGTCCACCAGGCCGCCGACCTCGGCCTCGACGACCTCTGCTGGGACCTCGCGCTCACCTCCGTCACCCTCTTCGAGACCAAGGGCTACTTCGACGACTGGCGCGAGACCTCCGAGACCGCCCTCGCCCTCGTCGAACGCACCGGCAACATCCGCGGCCAGGCCGCCATGCGCTACTCCCTCGGCACCCTGCACATGTTCCAGAAGCGCCTCGCCGAAGCCGACGGCTGCTTCCTGCCCGCCCTCGACGCCTTCACCCGGGACGGCGAACGCCACGGCGCCGCCCTCGTCCTGCGCAACATGGCCTTCGTCGACCGGCTGCGCGGCGACCACGAGGCCATGATGGACAAGTACACCGCCGTCCTCGCCGACCTGCGCGAACTCGGCGACAAGATCGGCGAGGCACACGTCCTGTGCAGCATCGCCAAGATCCGCATGGACGCCGCCGAGTACGACACCGCCCGCGAGATGCTCAACTCCGCCCTCGCCATCTGCCGCGAGACCGGCTGCCTGCGCGTCGAGGCCCAGGTCATCTACCGCCTCGGCGAGCTCTACCTCAAGACCGACACCCTCGAACTCGCCAACCAGGCGTTCAACTGGGTCCTGCGCCTCGTCCGCAAGTCCAACGACCGCATCGGCGAATCCCACGCCCTCTACGGCCTCGGCCTCGTCCACTGGGGCGAAGGCCGCACCACCCAGGCCGAAGCCGTCTTCCTCCAGGCCGTCACCCTCGCCAAGCAGGTCGGCGAACGCACCGTCGAAGCCCAGTCCCTCTACTCCCTCGGCTCCATCGCCCTCGCCGCCGGCACCCACTCCGCCGCCCGCACCCAACTCGAGGCCGCCGCCGCCATCTTCTCCGACCTCGGCTCCGCCCTCTGGCACGGCAAGACCCGCTTCGCCCTCGCCGACGTCCACGGCGCCACCGGCGACCCCACCGCCGCCCTCGCCGAACTCGCCGTCGCCCAACACCTCCTGGCCGACATCGCCGCCCCCGAGGCCGACCGCCTCAAGGACGAACTCTTCGGCCGCCGCATCATGCTCCACGGCGAACCCGCCTGATCCTGTGGGGTGTAGTGTCTCGAGACGGGCAAGTGCGGACCTCGTCGGGGACGGGACGCACGGCAGAGGGCGGTCGACTTCGGGGGGTCAGGTGCCGGCGGTTCGGCGGATCATGTCGCGCAACGCGCGTTTCCAGCAGTGGGAATCGCTGCTCGGCAACCGCAACAAGCGGACGCGGGCGGCCGAGTTCCTGGTGCAGGGAGTACGTCCGATCTCGTTGGCGGTCCAACACGGCTGGCCCGTACGGGCGTTGATATTCGACGCCGAGCGGAAGCTGTCGCGGTGGGCGCAGGAACTGCTGCGGACGGTCGACGCCGAGCAGATCGCCATGGCACCCGAGATGCTGGCGGATCTGGGGGAGAAGAACGAGAGCGCGCCGGAGATGGTCGCCGTGGTGGGGATGCCGGCCGACGATCTGGGCCGGCTGCAAGGGGCCGGGAGCAACTTCCTGGGCGTCCTGTTCGACCGGCCGACCAGCCCCGGCAACATCGGCAGCATCATCAGGTCCGCGGACGCCTTCGGCGCGCACGGGCTGATCGTCTCGGGCCATGCCGCCGACGTGTACGACCCCAGGTCCGTGAGGGCCAGTACGGGTTCCCTGTTCGCGCTGCCCGCCGTGCGCGTGCCGTCGCCCGACGACGTGATGGCCTGGGTCGGAAGGCAGCGGGCGGCCGGGCAGCCGATCGCCTTGGTCGGCACCGACGAGAAGGGTGACTGCGACGTCTTCGACTTCGACTTCACCCGGCCGGTGCTGCTGCTGATCGGCAACGAGACGTCAGGACTGAGCAACGCCTGGCGGGAGTTGTGCGACCACACGGTCAGCATCCCGATGAGCGGCTCGGCCAGCTCTCTGAACGCGGCGAACGCCGCGACCGCCGTGCTGTACGAGGCTTCGCGCCAGCGGCTCGCCGCCGTGAGGCGCCCGGCCTGACCTACACCCGTCCCGTCCCCTTCGACCCGACCGAAGCTCGCCCCGAAAGGTCGGGCTGACCCACAGTCACTCCTTCTAGCGTCGGTCCTACGACCTGTGCCGCCCCGGTGTGTCCGAGGCGCGGGTTCGGTCGAACCAGCCGCCTGAGGAGGAGGAGATGACAGTGGGCGACCCTGGCACCAGAGGGGCCGACACCGGCCTGCCGCCGCCCGACAGCGCGTTGGCCGACTTCGTCGAGGCCACCACGACCGGGCTCGGGCTCCCCGGTGTCGGCGTGGGGGTGTGGGCGAACGGCCGGGAGACCTTCGCCTGCCACGGTGTGACGAGCGTCGAGAACCCCCTTCCGGTCACCCGGTACACGACTTCGCCGTCGTGTCCGCCGCCAACGCCGGGCCGCACGGCACCCCCGGCGACCGTGCCGTCGTCCGGTTCGCGCTCGAGCACCACCTGGGCCTGGTCGACCGGTCGGACAGCCACCCGGCCCCCGGGCTCGACTCCATTGATGGCGATTGAAGGTAGCGACATGCGAGATGTTCTGACGCCGGATCAGATCGACCGGTTCGTTTCCGACGGCTTCGTCCACCTCGAAGAGGCGTTCCCCCGGTCGCTGGCCGATGAGTGCCGGGCGTTCCTGTGGCGTGAGACCGGTTGCGATCCGGACGATCCCGCCACCTGGACCGAGCCGGTGGTCAGGCTGTGGGGATACGCGGAGGCTCCGTTCCAGCGCGCCGCCACCACCGAGCGGCTGCACGGCGCGTTCGACCAACTGGTCGGCCCGGGGCGCTGGTTGCCGCGTCTCGGCCTGGGAACGTTTCCCATTCGCTTTCCGCACGCCGACGACCCCGGCGACACCGGATGGCACATGGATGCCAGCTACACACCGGAGGGGGAGACCGGCTACTGGCTCAACCTCCGCTCCCGTGAGCGGGCGTTGCTGATGCTCTTCCTGTTCTCGGACGTCGACGCCGACCACGGGCCGACCCGGATCAAGGTCGGCTCGCACCTGGACGTCCCCGCCTTCCTCGAGCCGGTGGGCGAACGCGGCATCGACGGCATGGAACTCTGCCGGGCCATGGACACCGCAGGCAGGCTCGATGCCCCTGAGCGTCCGCTGGCGCTGGCCACCGGGCGGGCCGGAGACGTCTACCTCTGCCACCCGTTCCTGATCCACGCCGCCCAGCCCAACCACGGCACCCGGCCCAGGTTCCTCGCCCAGCCCCCGCTGCACTCGGCCGCCCCCCTCGACCTCGACCGCCCCGACGGCACCTACACCCCGGTCGAGCGCGCCGTCCGCCTCGGCCTGAGCCACGCCGGCCGGGTGAGCCAGTACTCCAGCAGGACGTCTCCAAACCCGCGGGAGTTCTAGGCTGTGGCCTGGTCCGGTTGCACGGATCGCCAGATCCGGTCGGGCAGGATCCGTGCGGCCTGGGCGAGGTCCATGTCGTAGGTGCTGGCCAGCCAGCGGTGTGCGGCCTCGGCAACCGGCCCCATGACCAGCACCTCGATCAGGGGCCCGGGCAGGGGTGCGATCTCGCCCGCTTCGACCCTCGGCAGCAGCCAGTCCGCGATCACGGTCAGCTTGGCGGCCTTGGCCGCGCGGATCCGGTCCGCATGCGCCGAGAGGTAGCCGGAGTAGGCGGAGCCGTGGAGGAACAGGGCCGCGTCCCGACGCTGTTCGGTGAAGCGGAGGTAGGCCGTGACGAGTGCGCGCACGCCGGTCCGGGCGGTCCGGGCCCGGCTCAGGGCGGCGATCATCTCGTCGAACAGCTGCTCCATGCAGCGGGTGTACAGGGCGGCGGCGAGGCCGTCGAAGCTGCCGAAGTGGTGGTAGAGGCTGCCCAGGCTGACACCGCTGGCCGTGGTGACGGCGTTGACCGTGAATCCCGATTGGCCGGACGAGGCATACACCTGAAGCGCGGCGGTCAGGAGTCGGTCGACGGTGTCCTCGCCGCGCTGCTGCTTAGGAGACATGGTCCGTGATGCTGTTTGCCATGGTAGACAGCTTACTGCGGCCAGGACTAGAACGATTTTCTAGAAAAATGCTTCACATCGATGATGCGGCGAACCATACTTGGCACGACAACGTCAGGAGTGGAACATGGACATCGCCCTTGATCCGTCGAGGCTCGGCCTCGGGCACGTCATCGGTGTGAGCACCGAGTCGAAGCACTCCACCGTGAAAGTCACCACCAGCTTCGTTCTCTCTCCGCTGGAGTCGTACCGGCCGGAGTCCGGCGTCGAGACCGTCGGGGTGGTCTGCGGTCGCTGTGGAACGAAGGTCGAGGTCAGCGTCGCCAGCCCGGAAGTCGCCTTCGGCAGGCGGCGACGGAGAATCATGGCTTTGCGGGCGGGTCTCATGGCGACGGTTGGGGGGTTCGTGCTCGCGGCTGCCATCGGCGGCACAGGCGACAGCCCCGTCGCAGGCTGGATCGGCACCTTCAGCCTGTTGTCCCTGCTCCACACGTTTGTGCACCTCGTACCCATGGTCAAGTACGAGTTCGGAGTCTGGTTGTCCGGCAGCCAGCCTGTTGCCGTGCGGGAAGCTCACCTGATCAGCGTCCTGCCGGCGAACCACCCCTCATTTTCGGGCCGACGCGAGTAAAGGCTCTACCTGAGCAACCTTCCCTCGAGCCAGCTGACATCGGCCGCTCTCCGGGCCCGCCGCGAACCTTCGCGGCGGGCCCGTTTGTTCACGTGGTCAGGTGGTCGAACTCGTCTGCCTCGGCACCGCACAGGAGGCCGCGAAGCATGTCGGGCGTGGTGGTGATGCATTGACGGGCGGATGCGGATGACCCTCGCGTCGCCCGAGCGCGTACTTCGGCTCTTCGCAGGGCAGCCCGGGCTCACTGCGCGGCTGGTCTGGCTCGCGCAGCCGGGTGCTGCCGTGCTGGGCCAGGCGGAAGCCGCGTAATACAGCTCTCTCTCGGGGCGCCATCGTTTCGCTATCGGTCCCTTCTCCTCCTGTCCGATAGGCCCCGGATAGGTCGCCCGGCCATCGTGTGTCCTGCGGAGGGAACCGGCACATGGCGAGGGAGGGCACGTCCGATGGGCTACGCGACGGTGGAGATCGACGAGCGCGACTGTCTCGTCGCATTCGGCGACGCGGATCTGGTGGCACTCGCTTCGGAGGCGCTGCGGCGCAGCGTCCTCGGGGCTGAGAGTCCGGATCTGCGGCGGGGGAGCACGTTGACTCCAGCGGATCGGCCGGATCGGGTGATGTTGCAGGACGAGCGGGTCGGCGGGGTTTGTGTGATGCCTCGCACGGTGCTTCGCTCGTTGGCGGTGGCGGCCCTGACGGCGCTGGCGGCGCGGGAGTTGCTGGCGGCGCGGGTGGCTACGGCGACGATCATTGGATCCGGGGCTCCGGTGGCCGGGGTGCTGACCGCACTCGTGAACCACGTGGTCAACCTCGGTGAGGTGGCCCTCTGGCCCGGGGAGGGCGAGCAGGGCTGGCCGACGCCGAAGTTGGCGGCGCACGCGGCTGAGCGGGGGCTGATGCTCTCCCGGCCGGTCGAGTTGGACCGGGCGTTGCTCGGGACGGATCTGGTGGTGCTGGCCCCGGGGGTCGAGGCCGTGCACCGGCAGGTTGATCTGGGGATGCTCGCGCGCGGCGCGGTGGTGGTGAATGCCAGTGGCGAGGCGCCGACCGAGGAGCTGACGCGGGCGGTCGGCCACGTGATCACGGACGTTCCGCGTCCGGTCGCTGTCGCCGAGCCCGTGCGGGCCGGCCGGGCCTCGCGGCCCGCGCCGGGGCCGGTGGCGCTCGGCGAGTTGCTGCGGCGCCCGCGTGCCGGGTGGGAGTTCGCGGGGGAGAGCGTGCTGGTCGACCTCCAGGGTGTGCCCGGGCTGGAGGTGGCGCTCGCCAGCCGACTGTACGAGATCGCGTTGGTCCGGGGCCTCGGTGTCGTCCGGCACGGGCTGCTCGGCTCGGAAAGGGGACAGCTGTGCGCACCGAAGTAACCACCTGTGTGGCGGTCGGCTGCGGTCGCGACCCGGAGGGCGGCGAGGCGCAGCCCCGCCCGGCCGACCCGGGCTCGCTGCTCTGCCGCCCCTGCCGGAACGGGGTGCACCATCGCCTCGGCCGGCTGCCCCAGCTGTACCGGGCCAGCGACGGCCTGCTGAACGCACAGGCGAAGCAGGTGGAGCGCGTTTCCGGCGGGCGGAACATCGGAATTCCGCTGAATAGCAGCGCCGTCGAGGCGCGGGCCAATGTCCGGGGATTCCTGGCGGCCTGGTCGCAATTGGTCGTCGACGAGCGCGACGTTTCTGCGCCGGACCGCACGGTGCCCGCGATGGCCGAATTCCTGCTGCGTCACCGGAACTGGCTCGACCGGCATCCGGCGGTCGGTGAATTCGCGAATGAACTGTTCCGGGCGTTCTCCCGGATGCAGCGACTGGAAACCGCCGTGCCGACCCGTCGCATCACCGTCTCGCGTTGTCCGGAGGACGACTGTCCGGGTGAGCTCGAAGCCGTCCTGCGTCCGGAGGACGCCCGCGCCGGCTCGCTGATCCGCTGCACTCACACCAAGGAGCACACATGGCCCACGGAACGCTGGAGCAGCTTGCGCCCGCAGAGGAGGGCTTCCGCGTCTCTGACATCGTGACGCTCTGGAAGGTCCCCAGCGGCACCGTCTACTGGCTCGCGAACAAGCACTCCTGGCGCCGCTACAAGGTCTGCGGACGCGTCCACTACCACCCGCAGGATGTTCTCGACACTCTCGGGTGAATTCAACAAGAACCTCTGGCCGATCGTTTCCGAAGGAATTCGGAGATGGTCGGCTAGAGGTGTTTCCGAAATGGCGGGAGAACGTCCGAGAAATCCGGGCTTGACAAATTCCCGCTGAGCCAAGAAGCTGTTTCCAGGGTTGGTGAACTGTGCCCAACCGGGGCTCCGGAACTTCTTTTCGAGCCGAGCGATCCGCTTCCGCGTCGATCGCACTTCTAGCTTCCTTGTCCAAGGAGTGGCATGACCGTCTTCATGTTCCCCGGCCTCGGTGACCATTACCTCGACATGGGCCGGGACCTCTACCGCGACCACCCGGTGTTCCGCGCCGAGCTGGACCGCTGTGCCGACCTGCTGGAGCCCGAGCTCGGGCTCGACCTGCGGACTGTCCTCTTCAGCGAGGAACAGCAGGAGAACGCCCCCGAGCTGGACCTGCGCCGCATGCTCGGCCGCGACACGCAGCCCGAGGAGAGCGAGCAGGAGCGCCGGCTGAACCGTACGGAGGTGGCGCAGCCCGCGCTGTTCGCCGTCGAGTACGCGCTGGCGAAGCTGTGGGCCTCCTGGGGTGTCGAGCCCGAGGCGATGATCGGGTACAGCCTCGGCGAGTACGTGGCCGCCTGTCTGGCCGGGGTGCTGTCCCTGGAGGACTCGCTGACGCTGGTCGCCCGCCGCGCGAAGCTGATCGAGGCCGCGCCGACGGGCCGGATGCTCGCCGTGATGCTGTCGGAGGAGAAGCTGAGCGGCCTGCTCGGCGAGAGCCTGTCGCTGTCGGCCGTCAACGGCCCGGAGTTCTGCGTCGTCGCAGGGCCCGCCGAGGACATCCAGGAGCTGCAGGAGCGCCTGCGCGCCGAGGGCGTCGTCGTACGCCCCGTCCGCTCGACCCACGCCTTCCACTCGGCGATGATGCGCCCGCTGGTCGAGCAGGTCACCGCGCTCGCCGCCGGGCTGACGCTCAACGCGCCGAAGATCCCGTACGTCTCCAACGTGACCGGCACCTGGATCACCGACGCCCAGGCCACCGACCCCGGCTACTTCGCCCAGCACCTGGTCAGCCCGGTCCGTTTCTCGGACGGGCTGCGCGAGCTCGGCACGGAGAGGACCCTGCTGGAGGCCGGCCCGGGCCAGACGCTGAGCAGCCTGGCCACCGGCGCCCGGGGCACCGGCGCCGGGGTGGTCGCGTCCATGCGGCACCCGCTGGAGCGCCGGGACGACACCGAGGTGCTGCGCGAGGCGCTGGCGAAGCTGAACGGTGAGAAGAGCGACAGCAGCGACGCCGAGCTCAGCGACACCGAGCGCGCGCTGGCCGAGCTGTGGGTGAAGCTGCTGCCCGTCGACGAGATCCCCGTCGACGTGAGCTTCTTCGAGATCGGCGGCAACTCGCTGCTCGCCACCCGCCTGATGCTGCGCGTCTCCCGCGCGTTCGGGGTGGATCTGACGCTGCGGCAGGTGTACGAGACCCCGACCGTCGCCAAGATGGCCGCCGTCATCGACGCGCTGCGCAGCGGCCAGGAGGTGGTCAAGGAGGCGGCGACGTCCGAGACGGGCAGCGCCGAGCGCCCGCGCTTCCAGCTGCCGAACGGACTCTGGGTCACCCACCAGAACGAGGCGGAGACGAAGCACTTCTACGAGGACATCTTCGACCACCGCACCTACGCCAAGCACGGCATCACCATCGAGGACGGCGCGACGGTCGTCGACGTCGGTGGCAACATCGGCCTGTTCACGCTGTTCGCGCACTACGAGGCCAAGGACGTGAAGGTCTTCACCTTCGAGCCGGCCCCGCCGATGTTCGAGCTGCTCAGCCGCAACGTCGCCGACCACGGGGTGAACGCCACCCTGATCCACGCGGGCGCCTCCGACGCCGAGGGGACGGCGGAGTTCACGTTCTACCCGCGCTCCTCGGGGATGTCCTCCTTCCACCCGGACGAGGCGGAGGAGAAGCACAACCTGCGCACGATCATCGCCAACCAGCGCGAGGCGGGCGACGAGTCGGACGCCGAGGAGTTCGAGGAGCTGGCCGCGCACGCCGAGGAGTTGATGGACGTCCGCTTCGAGGCGATCCCGTTCACGGCGACGCTGCGCCCGCTGAGCGCGGTGATCCGGGAGCAGGGGATCGAGCGGATCGACCTGATCAAGATCGACGTGCAGAAGAGCGAACAGCAGGTCATCGACGGCATCGCCGACGAGGACTGGCCGAAGATCCGGCAGATGGTGCTGGAGGCGCACGACGGCGACGGCCGGGTGGCGCACCTGACCGAGCTGCTGCGCGGCCACGGCTTCACGGTGCTGGCGGAGCAGGACGAGCTGTACCGCGGCACGGACATCTTCAACATCTACGCCACGCGTAACGAAGCCAAGTAGGGGGAGCGGGCATGGAATTCGCAACGATCGGCGTGGTCGGCGCCGGAGTCATGGGCGTCGGCGTCGCGCAGAACCTCGCGCAGACCGGTCACCGGGTGATCCTGGTGGACGTCTCCGAGGACGTCCTGACCCAGGCGCAGCGCGAACTGCGCACCAGCCTGCGGGCGTTCCGCCTGCTGAACCCGGGCAGTGACGTGGACCCGGCCGAGGTGATGGGCCGGATCGAGTTCACGCTGGACTACGAGCGGCTCGTGGACGCGGACTTCGTGGTGGAGAACACCACCGAGGACTGGGGGATCAAGGAGGAGGTCTACCGCCGCCTGGACGCGATCTGCCGCTCGGAGGTGGTGTTCGCGGTGAACACCTCGGCGATCTCCATCACCCGGGTCGGCTCCGTCACGGGCCGTCCGCAGCAGGTCGTGGGCATGCACTTCATGAACCCGGTGCCGATGAAGCCGATGGTCGAGGTGATCCGCGGCTACCACACCACGCCGGAGACCATCGACGCCGCGCGCCGGTTCCTGGCCGGTATGGGCAAGGAGTGCATCGTCGTCGAGGACGTACCGGGCTTCGTCTCCAACCGCGTGCTGATGCTGACGATCAACGAGGCCGTCTTCCTCGTCCAGGACGGCGTGGCGAACGCCGAGGACATCGACCGGATCTTCCGCACCTGCTTCGACCACAGGATGGGCCCGCTGGCCACGGCGGACCTGATCGGCCTGGACACGATCCTCAAGTCCGTCGAGGTGCTCTACGAGAGCTTCAACGACGACAAGTACCGGCCCGCGCCGCTGCTCAAGAAGATGGTCGCCGCGGGCCTTCTCGGCCGTAAGAGCGGCCAGGGCTTCCACAGCTACCACTGAACAGCACTGACCCCTCCACGAAGACGAAAAGGACAGGACCCGCAACCATGGCCAACGACCCCAAGGCCCGGATCGCCCACTACCTCTCCGGCTTCTTCCCGGTGACGGACCTCAAGGACGACGACGACCTCTTCAAGCTGGGCTTCGTCAGCTCGATGTTCGCGATGCAGCTGGTCACCTTCGTCGAGCACGAGTTCGGCGTGACCGTCGAGAACGAGGACCTGGAGCTGGACAACTTCCGTTCGATCGGCGCCCTGGAGGCGTTCGTCGGCCGCAAGCTGGCCGCCGCACCCGCCGCCTCGTGAACAGCGCGGGATATCTGACGGGGAGCCAGGAAAGAGCCCTGGAGCAGTTCCGGGCCTTCGCCGATGCCGAAGTCGCCCCGTACGCCGACGGGTTCCACCGCGAGCAGTACACCCCGCCCGCGGTGGTCAAGGCGCTGGCCGACACCGGCTGGATGGGCCTGGCGATCCCCGTCGAGTACGGGGGCCTGGGCCGCGACGCCGTCCAACTCGGCCTGCTGGCGGGCGAACTGGGCCGCGCCTGCTCCTCCGTGCGCAGCCTGCTCACCGTCCACACCATGGTGGCCCACGCCATCGGGCGCTGGGGCAGCCGGGAGCAGCGCGAGCGCTGGCTGCCCCGGCTGGCCACCGGCGAGGTGACGGCCGCGCTGGCGGTCTCCGAGCCGGGGGCGGGCAGCGACGCCGCCGCCGTCACCACCGCGCTGACCCGTACGGAGAGCGGCCTGCGACTGGACGGGCACAAGCGCTGGATCACGTACGGCGAGACGGCCGACCTCTTCCTGGTGGTCGGCCGCACCGCCGAGGGCCCCACCGCCGTGCTCGTCGAGCGCGGCACCCCGGGGCTGCGGACGGGCCTGATCACCGGGCTGATCGGCATCCGCGCCTCGATGACCGCCGACGTGTGGTTCGACGGCTGCGAGGTGCCCGAGGAGAACCTGCTGGGCCGCCCGGGCCTGGGCGTCTCGCACGTGGCCGGCGCCGCCTTGGACCTCGGCCGCTACACCGTCGCCTGGGGCTCGGTCGGCATCCTGGACGCCGCGCTCGCCGCGAGCGTGGACTACGCCGGGCAGCGGGAGACCTTCGGGGCGCCGATCCGGGACCACCAGCTGGTGCGCCGCATGATCAGCGCGATGTACGCGGACCGGCAGGCGGCCAGGCTGCTCTGCCTGGAGGCCGGACGGCTGCGCGACGCCCGCGACCCGGGGGCGCTGGCGGCCGCCTCCACGGCCAAGTACTTCGCCGCCACCGCCGCCGTGCGGGCCGCCTCCGACGCGGTGCAGATCCACGGCGCCAACGGCTGCGGCCCGGACTACCCGGTTCAGCGGCTGCTCGGCGACGCCAGGGTCATGGAGGTCATCGAGGGCAGCACCCAGCTCCACCAGGTGGGCCTGGCCGAGTACGCGTTCCAGGAGTCCGCCCGGGCCCGCCGCCCGGTGCGGGCCGCCTGACGAGCGACCAGCGACGAGTGACGAGTGAGGAGAGACCGATGACGGTGAAATGCGTGGTGTGGGACCTCGACGACACCCTGTGGGACGGGGTGCTGCTGGAGGACGGCGAGGTCGGGCTGCGCCCGGCCGTGCTGGACGCGATCCGCACCCTCGACGAGCGCGGCATCCTGCACTCGGTCGCCAGCCGCAACGACCACGACACCGCGATGGCCAAACTGGCCGAACTCGGCGTCGCCGAGTACTTCCTGCACCCGCAGATCGGCTGGGGCCGCAAGTCCGAGGCGGTGGCGGAGATCGCCCGCCGCCTCAACATCGGCATCGACACCCTGGCCTTCGTCGACGACCAGCCCTTCGAGCGGGACGAGGTCGCCTTCGCCCACCCGCAGGTGCTCTGCGTGGACGCCGCCGAGGCCGCGTCGATCACCGAACTGCCCCGGATGAACCCGCGGTTCGTGACCACCGACTCCCGCGCCCGGCGCGAGCTGTACCGGGCCGACGAGCAGCGCAAGCAGGCCGAGGAGGGCCACCAGGGCACCTCGGAGGAGTTCCTCGCCCAGCTCGCCATGCGCTTCACCATCGCGCCGGCCCGGGAGGAGGACCTCCAGCGGGCCGAGGAGCTGACGGTTCGCACCAACCAGCTCAACGCCACCGGATACACCTACTCCTACGAGGAGTTGGACGCCTTCCGCACCTCGGACGACCACGAGCTCCTGGTCGCCGAGCTGGAGGACGTCTACGGCGGCTACGGCACCATCGGCCTCGCCCTGGTGGAGCGCGGCGAAACGGTCTGGACGGTCAAGCTGCTGCTGATGTCCTGCCGGGTGATGGCCCGCGGCGTCGGGTCCGTACTGCTCAACCACCTGATCCGGAAGGCCAGTTCGGCCGGGGTTCGGCTGCGCGCCGAGTTCGTCCCGACCGACCGCAACCGGACGATGTACATCACCTACAAGTTCTCCGGATTCCGCGAGGTCGAGCGGGCGGAGCAGCGCGACGGCGTGTCCGTGCTGGAGAACGACTTCTCGCGGGTCCAGGACGACCCGCCGTACATGACGGTCCAGGTCCTGGACTGACGCCGCCCCGGAACGACGAGACGGGGGACCGGCGCACGCGCTCGGCTTGGGAGACGAGACGGATGGCTCAGAGATGAACGAGAACGCGAACGAGGACCGGCTCCGCCGCGCCATGGCGGCCGTCCTGCAACTTCAGCAGCGCAACCAGGAGTTGGAGCACAGCCGGACCGAGCCGATCGCGATCGTCTCGATGGCCTGCCGGCTCCCCGGCGGCGCCGCCACCCCCGAGCGGTACTGGGAGGTGCTGGCCGCCGGGGAGGACCTGATCGGCCCGCTGCCCGAGCGCTGGGCGCACCTCGACCTGTTCGACCCGGACCCGGAGGCGGCCGGCAAGAGCTACGCCGACCAGGGCGGATTCCTCGACGGCATCGAGGAGTTCGACGCCGAGCTGTTCGGCGTCTCCCCGCGCGAGGCCCTCGCGATGGAACCGCAGCAGCGCCTCGCCCTGGAGACGGCCTGGGAGGCCCTGGAGCGGGCCGGGCAGCGCCCCGGCCCGCTGGGCACCAGCCGCACCGGCGTCTACCTGGGCGCGATGCGCTCGGACTACGCCACCACCCAGGCCACCCTGGAGAGCCTCGACGGATACCAGGGCACCGGCATCTCCAGCAGCGTCATCTCCGGGCGCGTCTCGTACACCCTGGGCCTCCAGGGCCCGGCCGTCACCGTCGACACCGCCTGCTCCTCCTCGCTGGTGGCCATCCACCTGGCCTGCGCCGCGCTGCGCAGCGGCGAGTGCGACCAGGCGCTGGCCGGCGGCGTCACCGTGATGAACACCCCCGTGCTGTTCGTCGAGTCCAGCCGGCTGCGCGCCATGTCCCCGGACGGGCGCAGCAAGAGCTTCTCCGCCGACGCGGACGGCGGCGGCTGGGCCGAGGGCTGCGGCATGGTGCTGCTCAAGACCCTCTCCGCCGCCCGCCGCGACGGCGACCGCGTGCTCGCCGTCATCCGCGGCTCCGCCACCAACCAGGACGGCCGCAGCCAGGGCCTCACCGCCCCCAACGGGCCCGCCCAGCAGCGCGTCATCCGCGAGGCGCTGGCCGCCGCCCGGCTCACCCCCGCCGACATCGACGCCATCGAGGCGCACGGTACCGGCACCCGCCTGGGCGACCCGATCGAGGCTGGTGCGCTGGCCGAGGTGTTCGGCCCCGGCCGGGCCGCCGGGCAGCCGCTGCGCCTGGGCTCGGGCAAGTCCAACATCGGCCACTCCCAGGCCGCGGCCGGTGTGCTCGGCGTGATCAAGATGGTGCTCGCGCTCCAGCACGAGCGACTGCCGCAGACCCTGCACGTCGAGCAGCCCAGCCCGCACATCGCCTGGGACGGCAGCGGCATCGAGCTGCTCGCCGAGGCCGCCGACTGGCCGCGCGGCGAGCGTCCGCGCCGGGCCGGGGTCTCCTCCTTCGGGATCAGCGGCACCAACGCCCACCTGGTGCTGGAGGAGGCGCCCCAGGCGGAGGAGGTGCCCGTCCTCGAGGAGGGCACCGAGCAGCCGCAGGCCGTCCCCTCGGACGGCTACCCGGTGCTGCTCTCCGCCCAGACCCCGCAGGCCCTGCGCGCCCAGGCCGCCCGCTGGGCCGACTGGCTGGACGCCCACCCCGGCACGGGCCTGCTCGACCTGGCCCGCACCGCCGCCCTGCACCGCACCCACCTGGAGCACCGCGCCGCCGTCACCGCCGCCTCCACCGCCGAGGCGGCGCTGGGCCTGCGCGCCCTCGCCGAGGGCGCCGCCCCGCGCGAGCTCGTCCAGGGCCGCTCGGCCCCGCGCGGCCAGGCCGTGTTCGTCTTCCCCGGCCAGGGCAGCCAGTGGCCCGAGATGGGCCGCGCCCTGCTCGCCGAGTCCGCCGTCTTCCGGGCCGCGATCGAGGAGTGCGACGCCGCGCTTCTCCCGCACACCGGCTGGTCGGTGCGCGCGCTGCTGGCGGGAGAGGGCGACGACCTGCCCGACTTCGAGCGCATCGACGTCCTGCAGCCCGCCCTGTTCGCCGTGATGATCGGCCTGGCCGCCGTCTGGCGCTCCCTCGGCGTGGAGCCCGCCGCCGTCGTCGGCAGCAGCCAGGGCGAGGTGCCCGCCGCCGTCGTCGCCGGGGCGCTGTCGCTGCGGGACGGCGCCAAGCTGGTCGCCCTGCGCAGCCGGGCGCTGCTGCGCGAGTGCAGCGGCAAGGGCGGCATGGCGCTGGTCGAGCTGCCCGCCGAGCAGGCGGCCGCGCTGATCGCGCCGTACGAGGGCGCGCTGTCCGTCGCCGTCATCAACACCGAAACCTCCACCGTGGTCTCCGGCGACGCCGAGGCGATCGAGGACCTGCTCGCCGCGATGGCCGACGGCGAGGTGTACTGCCGCCGCATCCCCTCCGACGCGGCCGGCCACAGCCGCCACATGGACCCGATCCTGCCGGGCCTGGCCGCTTCGCTCGCCGACCTGGCCCCGCGCGCCGCCGAGGTGCCGTTCCACTCGACCGTCACCGGCACGGTGCTGCCCGGGGAGAGCCTGGACGCCGCGTACTGGTGCCGCAACCTGCGCGAGACCGTCCGCCTGGACCTCGCCCTGCGCTCGCTGACGGCCGCCGGCTTCGGCGTGTTCGTCGAGGTCAGCCCGCACCCGGTGCTCGGCATCCCGCTGACCGGCGCCACCGCCGCCAACAACGGCGTGGTCGTCGGCACCCTCCAGCGCGGGCGCGGCGGCACGGCCCAGCTGCTCCAGCAGCTCGCCGCCCTGCACGGCCACGGCCACCCGGTGGACTGGGCCCGGGTGCTCGGCCACCGCCCGGCCGGCCAGGCCCTCGAGCTGCCCACCTACGCCTTCCAGCGCCGCCGCTACTGGGTGGACGCCCAGGCCCCGGCCGGCGTCCTGAACAGCTCGGCCCCCGCCGTGGAGCAGGTGCCGGTGGACGGGCTGCGCGCCCGGCTGGCCGCGCTGCCCGCCGAGGAGCGGGCCCACCTGCTGGAGGAGACGGTGCGCCGCGAGGTGGCCGCCCTCCTCGGCACCGACGAGCCCGTGGACGCCGACCGCCGCTTCCGCGACCTCGGCATGGACTCGCTGATGGCGCTGCGGATGCGCAACCGCCTGACCGAGCTCACCGGCGCCACCCTGCCCGCCAACCTGACCCTGCACCACCCCACCGCCCGGGCCGTCACCGGCTACCTGCTGGAGCACGCCCTCGGCGAGCTGCCCGCCGCCCCGGCCGGCGCCCGGCTGGAGCGAAGCGCCCGGCGCGAGGTCCACCCGGCCACCGAGGGCCAGCGCCGCCTCTGGTTCCTGGAGCAGCTGCGCCCCGGCACCGCCCAGTACCACGTAGCGCTGAAGCTCTCGGTCGAAGGCGGGCTGGACCGGACGGCCTTCGGCCGGGCCCTCGCCCACCTGGCCGCGCGGCACGAGGCGCTGCGCACCGGCCTGGCCCTGCGCGGGGGCGAACTCGTGCAGGTGGTGGGGGAGTCGGCCACGATCCCGCTGGAGTGGGCCGAGACCGAGGACCTGGACGCCGCCGCCCGGGCCGAGGAACTGACCCCCTTCGACCTCGGCGGCCCCTCGCTCGCCCGCTGCACGGTGCTCACCGCGCCCGGCGGCGAGCAGCTGATCTGCCTCACCCTGCACCACGCCGTCGTCGACGGCTGGTCGCTGACCCTGCTGCTGCACGAACTCCACGCCTCCTACCGGGCGTTCGCCACCGGCGCTGAGCCCGAGGCGGCTCCCGTCGAGCACCACCTGGGCGACCTCGCCGCCTGGGAGCGCGCCGCCGCCCTGGAGGGCCGCTTCGAGGAGGGGCTGCGCCACTTCACCGCCGAACTGGCCGGTGCGCCCCGGCTGGAGTTCCCGCCCGGCCCCCCGCAGGCGGAGGGGAACGGTGGGGACACGCAGAACGGTGGGGACACCCACTACTTCACCCTCCCGGCCGCCCTGCGCGCCGAGGTCGAGGCGCTGGCCGCCCGCACCTCCGTCACCCCGTACACCGTGCTGGTCAGCGCCTTCGCCGCGCTGCTCGCCCGCACCTGCGACCAGGCCGACTTCACCCTCGGAACCGTCTGGGCCAACCGCCAACTGCCGGGCTCCGAAGGTGTGGTGGGCTTCCTGGTCAACACCCTGCCGCTGCGCTGCGACCTGACCGGCGAGCCCACCGTGAGCGGCCTGCTGGCCGCCATGGGCGAGAAGGTCAACGCCGTCGCCGAGCACCAGGGCGTGCCGCTGAGCCGGCTCGTCCAGGCCGCCGGAGTCGAGCGCAACGGCGAGGAGAACCCGCTGTTCCGCGCGGTGTTCAACTACGGCAGCGCCGAACTGCCCACCGTGGGCGAGGGAGCGGACGCCTGGCGGCTGCCGGTCACCGGCAGCCCGGCGGGCAATGTGCGCGGGGCCTCCAAGTTCGAGCTGGGCCTGACCCTCGCGCCCAGCGGGGACGCCCTGCGCGCCGAACTGGAGTACCTGCCGCAGGTGCTGGACGCGGAGGGCGCCGAGCGCCTCGCGGCCGGCTTCGAGCGGCTGCTCACCGAGTTCGTCCGCCGCCCCGAGGCGGCGCTCACGGACCTGGACGTGCTGGGGGCGGCCGAGCTGGCCTGGCTGGAGGAGCGGGCCGGCAGCGTCGAGCCCAGCGACGTCGACCGGCCGACCGCGTACGAGCTGATCCTGGCGCAGGCTTCCCGCACCCCGGAGGCCGTCGCGGTCACCGACGGCGACGTGGAGCTGAGCTACGCCGAACTGCTCGGCAGGGCAGGAGGGTTGGCCTCGAAGCTGCGCGCCGCGGGCATCGGCCCGGGCACCCCGGTCGGGGTGCACCTGCCGCGCGGCACCGACCTGGTCGTCGCCGTCCTGGCCGTCTGGACGGCCGGCGGGGCGTACCTGTCGCTCGACCCCAACTACCCCGCCGCGCACCTGGACCACATGGTGCAGGACAGCGGCCTGACCGTCGTGATCTCCGGCACCGCCGTGGAGCGCTGGGGCCACCTGGCCGTCATCGCGCCCGAAACCACCGAGGAGACGGGCGAGTTCGACGCCCCGGCGCCCGAGGACCTCGCCTACCTGATCTACACCTCAGGCTCCACCGGCCGCCCCAAGGGCGTACGGATCGAGCACTCCCAGTTCGCCAACTTCTGCCGCGCCATGGACGCCCGGATCGGCGGCGGCCCCGGCGACACGTGGCTGGCCGTCACCAGCCTCTCCTTCGACATCTCCACCCTCGAACTGCTGTGGACCCTCACCCGGGGCTACCGCGTCGTGGTCGCCGCCGGCAGCACCGCCGACTGGGCCGCCCACCGCCGCCTCGGCCCCACCCACCTGCAGTGCACCCCCTCCTACGCCCGGATGCTGCTCGCCGACGCCGAGGGCCGCGCCCTCATCGGCGGGCTGCGCCGGATGCTCGTCGGCGGCGAGGCCCTCGACCGGGGCCTGGCCCGCAAACTGGCCGCGCTCTGCCCGGGCGAGGTCCTCAACATGTACGGCCCGACCGAGACCACCGTCTGGTCCGCGACCTGGACGCTGGAGGCCGGCGCCCTGGAACGCGGCGAGGTCTCGCTGGGCACGCCCGTCCTCAACACCCTCTTCCACGTGCTCGACCGGCACGGCCGCCGGGTGCCGCGCGGCACCCGGGGCGAGCTGTGGATCGGGGGCCTCGGCGTCGCCCGCGGCTACCACGAGCGGCCCGAGCTGACCGCCGAGCGCTTCACCGAGGACCCGTACGCCGGCCACGAGGGCGCTCGGATGTACCGCACCGGCGACCTGGTGCGTCACCGCGCCGACGGCAGCCTGGAGTTCTGCGGCCGCATCGACGCCCAGGTCAAGCTGCGCGGCCACCGGATCGAGCTCGGCGAGGTCGACACCGTCGCCGGTGAGCACCCGGCCGTGGTCGAGTGCAGCGCCGTGGTGCGCGAGGACACCGAGAACGACCCGAGGCTCACCCTCTACTGGGTGCCCGCCCCGCAGGCCGACGAGGCGGCGCTCGCCGCGCACCTGGCCGAGCGGCTGCCCGCCCACGCGGTGCCCGGCCGGCTCGTCCGGATGCCCGAGCTGCCGCACACCCCCAACGGCAAGGTGGACCGGGGCGCCCTGCTGCGCCTGCCGGCTCCCACGGCCGCCGCCCCCGCCCCCGCGCGGGAGGAGACCGGTCAGGACGTCCAGGCGCTGGTCGCCGCGGCCTGGGCCCGGGCGCTGAACGTCGTCGAGGTCGACCCCGACCGGGGCTTCTTCGAGCTCGGCGGCACCTCCATGACCGCCCTCCAGGCCCACCGCGAGCTGTGCGCGGAGCTCGGCCGGGAGTTCCCGCTGTCCACCGTCTTCCACCACCCGACGGTGCGCCGCCTCGCCGCCCACCTGAGCGGCGAGACCACCGCCACGGCCCCCACGGCCCGTGCCACCGTCCGCCCGGAGGAGGACGCGATCGCCGTGGTCGGCCTGTCCTGCCGACTGCCCGGCGCCCCCGACCTGGCCGCCTTCTGGGCCAACCTGCGCGGCGGCGTCGAGTCGATCAGCCACTTCACCGAGCAGGAGCTGCGCGAGGCCGGCGTCCCCGAGGCGTTGCTCGCCCGCCCCGACTACGTCCGCGCCAAGGGCCACGTCGAGGACGCCGACCTGTTCGACGCCGGGTTCTTCGACTGCTCCCCGGCCGAGGCCGAGGCGATGGACCCCCAGCACCGGCTGTTCCTGGAGTGCGCCTGGGAGGCGCTGGAGCACGCGGGCCTGGTGCCGCGCGGCTTCGACGGCCGCATCGCCGTCTTCGGCGGCTCCGGCTACGGCGGGTACCAGGGCGCAGACCCGGAGGACATGTCCGCCTTCTACCGGGCGATGATCGGCGGCAAGAACGACTACCTGGCCACCCGCGTCGCCCACAAGCTGGACCTGCGCGGCCCGGCCCTGACCGTGCAGACCGCCTGCTCCACGGGCCTGGTCGCCGCCCACCTGGCACGCGAGAGCCTGCTGCGCGGCGAGTCCGACGCCGCCCTGGTCGGCGCCGCCTCGCTGACCTTCCCGCTGAAGTCCGGCTACCTCTACCAGCCGGGCCTGGTCGCCTCCCCGGACGGCGCCTGCCGCGCCTTCGACGCCGAGGGCGGCGGCACCGTCCCCGGCAACGGCGTCGGCGTGCTGGTGCTGCGCCGCCTCTCCGACGCCGTCGCCGACGGCGACACCGTGTACGCGGTGATCCGCGGCAGCGCCGTCAACAACGACGGCGCCGACAAGGTCGGCTTCACCGCCCCCAGCGTCGCCGGCCAGGCTTCCGTCATCGCCGAGGCCCAGGCGGCCGCCGGAGTCACCCCGGACACCATCGGCTACGTCGAGGCGCACGGCACCGCCACCGCCCTCGGCGACCCGATCGAGGTGCAGGCGCTCCAGCAGGTCTTCGGCGCGGCCGGGCGCACCGCGCCCTGCGCACTCGGCTCGGTCAAGAGCAACATCGGCCACGCCGACGCCACCGCGGGCATCGCGGGCCTCATCAAGGCCGTGCTGATGCTCCACCACGGCGAGTTCGTGCCGAGCCTGCACTACACCCGGCCCAACCCCGAACTCGGCCTGGACACGGGCCTGTTCGAGGTCGCCACCGAGCTGCGGCCGTGGACGGGCGAGGGCCCGCGCCGCGCCGGGGTCTCCTCCTTCGGCATCGGCGGCACCAACGCCCACCTGGTGCTGGAGCAGGGCCCCGCCGGGCCCGCCGCCCCCGCCGAGGGCGTACGCCCCGTCGTCCTCTCGGCACGGGACGAGACCGCGCTGCGCGCCCAGGCCCGCCGCTGGGCCGCCCACCTGGCCGAGCGCCCGCAGCTCACCCCCGCCGCCGTGGCCGGCCCCGCCGCCACCCGCCGTACCCACTTCGCCGCCCGGGCCGCCGTCCTGGCCGGTACGAACGCCGAACTCGTCGACGGGCTCACGGCGCTGGCCGAAGGCCGTCCGCACCGGCTGCTCAGCCAGGGCGAGGCGCGCCGGCTCGGCAAGGCCGTGTTCGTCTTCCCCGGCCAGGGCAGCCAGTGGCCCGCCATGGGCCGCGACCTGCTCGACGAGAGCCCGGCCTTCCGGGCCGCCGTCGCCGACTGCGACCGGGCGTTCGCGCCGTACCTGGACTGGACGGTCTCCGAGCTGCTCGCGGGCTCCGGCTCCACGGCCGACCTGCCGCTGGACCGGCTCGACGTGGTGCAGCCCGCGATGTTCGCGATGTACCTGGGCCTGGCCGCCGCCTGGCGCGAGCGCGGGCTGGAGCCGGCCGCCGTGGTCGGCCACAGCCAGGGCGAGGTCGCCGCGGCCGTGGTCGCCGGGGCGCTCACCGTCGAGGAGGGCGCCAGGATCGTCGCGCTGCGCAGCCGGGCCCTGCTGGGCTGCGCCGGGCGCGGGGAGATGGCCGTCGTCGAACTGCCCGTGGACGAGGTGCTCGTCCACCTCGCCCGCCACGGGGGCCGGATCTCGCTGGCCGCCGTCAACACCGCCGGTTCGACGGCCGTCTCGGGCGACGTCGACGCGATCAACGACCTGCTCTTCGACCTCGACGACCAGGACGTGATCTGCGGCAAGCTCAACGCCGCCGTCGCCTCGCACAGCGCCCAGATGGACGCCATCCTGCCGGGCCTCGCCGCCGAACTGGCCGACCTGGACCCGAGGCCCGCCGCCGTGCCGTTCTACTCCACCGTCACCGGCGCACTGCTGGACGGCCGGGAGCTGAACGCCGCGTACTGGTGCCGCAACCTGCGCGAGCCCGTCCGGCTGGACCTCGCCCAGCGCGAACTGCTGCGCACCGGGCACCAGGTGTTCGTCGAGGTCAGCCCGCACCCGGTGCTGGCCGGTCCGCTCACCGACAACGGGCTCGCCGAGGGCGCCGTCGTCGTCGACACCCTGCGCCGCCGCCACGGGGGCCTCGACCAGCTGCACCGCACCCTTGGCGCGCTGCACGTCCAGGGCCACCCGGTGGACTGGGCGGCCGCGTTCGGCGGCACCGGGCCGCAGGTCGAACTGCCCGGGTACGCCTTCCAGCGCTCCCGGCACTGGGCCGAGCCCAAGGCTTCCCAGCCCGCACCGAGCGCGGTGGACGGCGAGTTCTGGCAGGCCGTCACCGGCGGCGAGGCCGGAAGGATCGCCGAACTCCTCGACGCACCCGAGCAGTTGAAGGAGGGCCTGGAGGAGCTGCTGCCCCTGCTCGCCGCCTGGCACGAGGGCCGGCAGGCCGACGCGAACACGGCCGACTGGCTGTACACCGAGCGCCGCGAGCCGGTCGGGACGCCCACCCCGGCGGCCCTGACGGGCCACTGGGCACTGGTCGGGCCGGACGAGGGCCTCACCGAAGCGCTCACCGAGGCGCTCACCGTCGCCGGGGCCACCGTCCACCGGCTGCCGGCCTCCGAGGACCGCACCGCGCTCGCGGCCGCCCTCGGCGCCCTGCCGCCGCTCACGGGCCTGCTCGCCACCCCCGGCGAGGGCGCCGACGAGCGCGGTTTCCACCGGCTGCTCGCCCTCGTCCAGGCGGTCGGCGACACCGGCCGCCCGGTCCCCGTCCGGGCCGTCACCCGGGGCGCCACCGCCCTCGACGGGGAGAACGGCGGGAACGGCGAGAACGGCGAGGACGTCCCGAACCACCCGCAGGCGCTGGTCACGGGCCTCGGCCGGGTCCTCACCCTGGAGGCCCCCGACCGCTGGGGCGGCACGATCGACCTGCCCGCCGAGCCGTACGAGGGCTGGCAGAAGGCCCTCGTCGAGGCGCTGGCGGCCGGGGACGGCGAGGACGAGGTGACACTGCGGCCCCAGGGCCGGTACGTGCGCCGACTCCACCGCGCCCGCCTCACCGCGGGCGCCGCCTGGCGGACCACCGGCACCGCGCTGATCACCGGCGGCACCGGCGCGCTCGGCCGCCACCTCGCCCGCTGGCTGGCCGCCCGCGGCACCCGCCGCGTCGTCCTCGCCACCCGCACCGCCCGCCCCGCCCCCGAGCTGGACGCCCTGCGCGAGGACCTCGCCGCCCTGGGCGCGAGCCTCGACCTCGCGGTCTGCGACCTCGCCGACCGCGCGGCCGCAGGGCGGCTGCTCGCCGCGCTCGACACCCACGCCGAGCCGCTGCGCGTCGTCGCCCACCTCGCCGGCGTCTCCCGGATGACCGCCGTCGACGACCTCACCCCCGAGGCCGCCGACGAGGAACTCGCCGCAAAGGCCCACGGCGCCCGCCACCTGCACGACCTGCTCGCCGACCGCCCCCTGGACGCCTTCCTGCTGTACGGCAGCGGGGCGAGCCTGTGGGGCGGAGCGGGCCAGGCCGCGTACGGCGCCGCCAACACCGCCCTGGACGCCCTCGCCCGCCACCGGCACGCCCGGGGTCTGGCCGCCACGGTGGTGCACTGGGGCGGCTGGGCCGGCGGCGGCATGATGAGCGCCGAGGCCGAGCGGACGTACCGTTCGCGCGGCCACCGGCCCATCGCCGCGGACCGCGCCCTGCACGCCCTCGGCCAGGTGCTGGCCGCGGGCCTGCCCTCGGCGGGCGTCGCGGACATCGACTGGGCGGTCTTCGCCCCGCTCTACGCCGCCGCCCGCCCCCGCCCGCTGGTCGACACCGTCCCGCAGGCCCGCGCGGCCCTCGCACCCGCCGAGCCCGCCGCCGACGACACCGCCGGACGCGACCTGCGCCGACGGCTCGCGGACGGCGACCGGGACCAGGCACTGGCCCTGCTCACCGAACTGGTCACCGCCGAGACGGCCCCCGTCCTCGGCCTCGCACCGCAGGCCGTCCCGGCCGAGCAGCCGCTCCAGCAGCTCGGCCTGGACTCCCTGATGGCCGTCACCCTGCGCGGCCAGCTCGCCCGCCGCACCGGCGTCGCGTTCACCACCGACACCATCGTGCGGGCCGGCGACTGCGCGGGCCTGGCCCGGTTCCTGCTGGAGAAGCTGCTGCCCTCCGACGGCGAAGCGGCCGCGCGGACACCGCTGACACCGCGGACAGCGCAGACACCGGAGAACGGCTGGCTGCGGGTGCTCAAGCCCGCCGCGAACCCGCGCGCCCGGGTCTTCGCCATGGCGGGCATGGGCGGCACCACCGCCGGACACATCCCGCTGGCCCGGCACCTGCCCGACGACGTCGAACTCGTCGCCGTCCAGCTGCCCGGCCGCGACGGCCGCGCCGACGAGCAGCCCGTCACCGACATGATGGTGCTCGCCGACCACGTCGCCGCCGCCGTCAGCGCCCGCCTGGACGCCCCCGCCGTGCTCTACGGGCACAGCCAGGGCTCCTGGCTCGCCTGGGAGCTGGCCCACCGGCTCGCCGGGCAGCCCGCCACCCCGCCGCTCGCCCTCGTCGCCGCCTGCGGCATCCCGCCGCAGGCCGAACCCACCGAGGGCCTGCGCCGGCTCACCGACTCGGCCGCCGTCCTGGACACGCTGCCGACCGGCGAGGCGGCCGCCCTGTTCGCCGGGCTGCTGCCCGAACAGGTCCTGGGCAGCGAGGAGTTGCTCGCCGAGTACCTCGTGAGGCTGCGTACCGACGTCACCCTGGCGGAGAACCACCGGGCCGCGCTGCGCCACCTCGACCGCGCCCCGCTGCGCATCCCGGTCCGCGCCGTGGCCGGCACCGACGACCCGGTGCTTCCCGAGCAGGCCCTGGACGCCTGGCGGGCGCTCACCGAAGGCCCGTACACCCGCAGCGGCGTGCTCGGCACCCACGCCGCCCCGATCGAGAACCCCGCGGCCCTGGCCGCCGAACTCACCGAGACGATCGCGGCCCTGACCGCGCCGGCTCTGTCCCACACGCAGGCCCGGCCCGCCGCCGTCGCCCACTGACCCGTAGGAGAGACCGATGCCCGAGATCCTGCGCCCGGACGGGGCGCGCATCCACTACCAGGTGCACGGCGAGGGATTCCCCGTGCTGCTGCTCGCCCCCGGCGGGGTCAGCAGCGAGGCTTCCTCCTGGGACACCCACCCGTACCACCCGGTCCGCGAACTCGCCCCGCACTTCCGGGTGATCGTGATGGACCAGCGCCACGCGGGCGCCAGCCACGCCCCCGCGCTGCCCTTCGACTACGCCCAGACCTCGGCCGACCAGCTCGCCGTCCTGGACGAGCTGGGCATCGAGCAGGCCCACCTGGTCGCCGCCGGCAGCGGCTGCGTCCACGCCTGGCGCCTGGCCCACGACGCACCGGAGCGGGTGCGCTCGGTGGTCGCCGAGCGTCCCGTCGGCCGCGACGGGTCCAACACCCTGGGCACCTACTTCCACCCGTTCGACGAGGCCATGCGCCACCCCCGCGCCGAGGGCGTCGCCGGCGTCCTCGCCGCGGCCGAGGAGAACGGCCGCTTCGCCGACAACCCGGCCGCCGGGCCGTTCGCCCAACGCCTGCACGACGACGAGGAGTTCCGCGCCGAGATCGGCGCCGTCCGCCGCGAGAACTACATCACCCTGCTCGTCCGCTTCCGCGACGGCCTCTGGCCGGACGGCTCCGCGTACTTCTCCGTCCCCGAGCCGTGGATGGCCGAGTTCCCCGCCCCGCTGCTGGTCCTGCCCGGCGACGACGCCGAGCACCCCGAGGGCCTCGCCAAGCGGATCGTCCACGAGGCCCCGCAGGCCGTCCTGCCGGAGGCTGCCGAGCCCCGGACCGACTCGATCCTGGCCTTCCTGCGCCAGCACACCCCCCGATAGAGCGGAGGAAGCCACCGTGCTCTCCCTGGACACCCCCACCCCGGACACCCTCTCCCTGGACACCCTCGACATCACCAGTGAGAAGGCGTACGCCGAACGCGGCTACCCCTACGAGGAGTTCGACCTGCTGCGCCGCGAGGCGCCGGTCTTCTGGTACCAGCGCCCCGGCTTCGAGCCGTTCTGGGTCCTGACCCGCCACGAGGACATCGCCTGGGTCTCGCGCAACCCGCAGATCTTCTCCAGCGCCCAGCGCGTCACCGTCGACACCCCCGACGCCGTCGACATGTTCGAGCGCCAACTCGAGGAGCGGGCCGCGATGTTCGGCCACAGCCCGGACGACCCGCCGGCGCTCAGCTGGATGGACCCGCCGCGCCACCGCCAGTTCCGCCAGATCATGACGCCCTGCTTCACCCCCAAGGCGATGGCCGCCCTGGAGGCCCGCTTCGACGAGCTGGCCACCGGCTACGTCAAGCAGTTCATGGACCGCCTCGACGGCTTCGGCGAGGCCGACGTCGCCAAGCACCTGTCCGCCCGGCTGCCCGTCGCCGCGATCTGCGAGATGGTCGGCGCCCCGCACGACGACTGGGACGACGTCTTCAACTGGACGGAGGGCACGGTCGGTTCGGCCGACCCGGACTACCAGCTGGAGGGCGAGGACGCCGAGGCCGCGTTCGTCCGCAACATCTCCGCGCTCAACCAGTACGTCGCCACCCTCGTCCAGGAGCGCATGGCCGCCTCCGACGGCACCGGCACCGACGTGCTCAGCCGCCTGGTCGCCGCCCGCATCAACGGCGAGCCGCTGAAGTTCCACGAGATCCTCTACACCGTCTTCAACCTGCTCGTCGCCGGCAACGGCACCACCCGCAACGCCACCGCCGGCGGCATCCAGGCCCTCCTGGAGCACCCGGAGGAGCTCGCCAAGCTGCGGGCCAACCCGGCGCTGGTGGACAGCGCGGTGGAGGAGATCCTGCGCTGGACCTCCATCGCCATCCACTTCGCCCGCACCTGCACCCAGGACACCGAGATCCGCGGCCAGGTCATCCGCAAGGGCGAGACCGTGGTCATGTGGTACCCGGCGGCCAACCGCGACGGCGACGCCTTCCCCGACCCGTACCGCTTCGACATCACCCGCACCGCCAACCCGCACTTCTCCTTCGGCGGTTACGGCGAGCACATCTGCCTGGGCGCCAACCTCGCCCGGCTGCAGCTGCGGGCCATCCTGCGCGCGGTGCTGCCCGTCCTCGGCGACCTCGAACTGATCGGCACCCCCGAGATGGCGGCCCAGCACCTCCAGGTCGCCGAGATCAAGAAGCTGATCGTCCGCCGCAAGGGCTGAACTCCGCTATTCAGAAAGGACGGTGAGCCCGCGATGACCGAGCGGCGCCCCCTCCCCACCTCGCTGCACGGCTTCGCCGCCGGCGACGAGTCCGACATGAACGTGGTGGCCCCCTGGGCCGGCCCGGTCATCGACGAGACCACCGGACTCCTCAAGGAGCCCATCCGGGGCAAGCACCTGATCGCGACCTCCGTCGGCTGGCCCAAGCCCGGCCACGAGCCGGCCGCGATCGAGCTGAACCAGGCGATCCTCGCCGAACTCTACGTCCGGCCCGGCCTGTTGGCCGTGACCCTGGCGATCTCCGAGGAGTCCTGGAACAGCACCCGCTCCCTCTCCATCTGGCAGGACGAGGAGGCCCTGCTGGGCTTCCTCACCTCCACCCCGCACCTCGCGGCGGCCCGCCGGGTGAAGGAGCTGATGTACGACTGGGAGGGCACCAACTGGGAGGTCGAGGAGACCTCGGTGCTCCCCACCTTCGACGAGGCCAGGGCCCGCCTGGACGCCGTCCGCGGCCCGGTCAGCCCGTACGAATCCCTCGACTGAGCACCAGCCGACGGACAGAGCCAAGGAGCACAGATGACCATCGCCACCGCGACCAGATCCACCTCGCTGACCGACCACCTCCTCCACCACTACGACCTGGCGCACGAGATGGTGCTCCAGCTCGCCGAGGACTTCGACGACGAGACCGCCCGTCTCGCCCCCGCCCCGCACAAGCCGCTGGTCTGGTTCCTCGGCCACCTCACCTGCGCCACCGACTACTTCTCCACCCTCCACCAGGGCACCGAGTCCCTGGTGACGGAGGAGTTCTCGCTGTTCTTCGCCGGCAACGACAACCAGGACTGGTCGCTGAGCCCGTCCCTGGACGAGATGGTCGCCAAGTACAAGGCCGTGCACGCCCGCATGCGCGACTTCGTCGAGACCCTCACCGACGCCGACCTCGACCGCGAGTCCCCGCTGGAGCCGGTCGGCGACGACCGCCTCAAGAACCTCGGCAAGGCGCTCTCGATCATCCAGATGCACGACGCGTACCACTGCGGCCAGATCGGCTGCCTGCGCGTGGCCCTCGGCAAGCACGTGCCGTTCTAGGCACACCCCACGTTCCACGGAAGGACAGTCACTTGTCTTCTCACATCGCCGTCTTCAACATCCCCGCCGTCGGACACATCAACCCGACCCTGTCCGTGGTCGAGGAGCTCGTCCGCCGCGGCAACCGCGTCACGTACACCGTCACCGAGCACTTCCGTGCCTCGGTCGAGGCGTCCGGCGCCGAACCGGTCGTCTACACCTCGGTGTTCGGCGACTACTACACCCACCCGTACACCCCGGAGGCGCTGCCCGCCGAGGGCCTGCGCTTCTTCAACGAGGCCGTCGAGACCCTCAAGCACTTCGAGGCGGTCTACGAGAACGACCGCCCCGACGTCATCCTGTACGACCAGATGGCCTGGGCCGCCCGCTTCCTCGGCGCCAAGTGGAACATCCCCACCGTGCGCCTGCACCCCTCGTACGGCTCCAACGAGGTCTTCTCGATCCAGTCCCGCTTCCCGCTGGCCTCCGAGGTCGCCCCCGAGGTCATCGAGATGATGGGCCAGCTGGCGGCCTTCCTGCCCAGCGTCGGCCTGGAGGGCGTCGGCCCGGTCGAGTTCTTCACCAAGATCGAGGACCTGGCGCTGATCTTCCTGCCGCGCGAGTTCCACTACGACGGCGACACCTTCGACGAGCGCTTCGTCTTCACCGGCCCCTGCCTCGGCGACCGCTCCGCCTTCCAGGGCAGCTGGACCAACCCGGGCGGCAAGCCCGTGCTGTTCATCTCCCTGGGCACCGCCTTCACCGGCTCCGCCGAGTTCTTCCCGGCCGCCATCGAGGCGTTCGCCGACAGCGAGTACCGCGTCGTCCTCGCCATCGGCAACCACGCCGACCCGGCGGCCCTGGGCGAGCTGCCCGCCAACATCGAGGTGCACCAGCACGTCAACCAGCTCGACGTGCTCTCCCAGGCCGCCCTGTTCGTCACCCACGGCGGCATGAACAGCGCCATGGAGGCCCTCGCCCACGGCGTGCCGATGGTCGTCGTCCCGCAGATGAGCGAGCAGCAGGCCACCGCCGAGCGCGTCGAGGAGCTCGGTCTCGGCGCGTACCTGCCGAGCGAGAAGGCCACCGCCGCGAGCCTGCGCGAGGCCGTCGAGACCGTCCTCGGCAACCCGGCCACCGCGGAGAAGCTCGGCGCCCTGCGCGACGCCATCCGCGGCACCGACGGCCCGGTCGTCGCCGCCGACGCCGTCGAGGGCTACCTCAAGCGCCTCGGCTGACGCCTTCACCGTAGCCGCGAGGCCCGTACCCCTTCGGCGGGTGCGGGCCTCGCGGCCGTCCGTCCTCCGCAACTCCCCATGGAAGAGACCGTGATCCGCCCCAAGAGACTCACGATCGCCGCCCTCACCGCCGCCCTGCTCGCCCCCGCCATGGTGGCGGAGGCCGACAGCGCCGAGGCCCGGTCGCCCCACTCGATCAGGTTCGCGCACTTCGGACCCGCCTCCGGCCCCGACGGCCGGCACTCCTTCCGCTTCGGCGTCTCCAGCTCGGCCACCCAGATCGAGGACCAGGACACCAACACCGACTGGTACCACTGGACCCGGCCGAAGACCGACGGGGGCCTCGGCCGCGGCCAGTTCGTCGGCGACGCCGTCGGCGGCTACACCAAGGCCCTCGAGGACGTCGACCTCATCAAGGACATGAACCTCGACTCGTACCGGCTCAACATCGAGTGGGCCCGGGTCGAGCCCAAGCGGGGCCAGTTCGACGAGGCCGCCCTCCAGCACTACAGCGACCTCCTCGACAAGCTGCGCGCCCAGGGCATCCACCCGATGGTGACGCTGCACCACTTCGCCAACCCCGTCTGGGTCGACAACCCCGACGACCCCGGCTGCGCCAACGGCCCGAGCGACACCAACCTGTGCGGCCTCGACAGCCCGACCGGCGGCCCGCTCGTCGTCCAGGCCATGGCCGAGTACGCCAAGGTGCTCGCCCAGCGCTTCGGCGACCGCGTCGACGACTGGGCCACGCTCAACGAGCCCATGGTCTACATGCTGTTCTCGCACGCCTTCGGCGCCGGCCCGCCCGGCAAGGCCGAACTCGCCGGCCACTACCAGGACAGGTTCCAGGTCTCGCTGCGCACCTACATCAGCGCGCACGCCGCGATGTACAAGGCGATCAAGCAGTACGACACCGTCTCCGCCGACGCCACCGGCCCGGCCGCCAACGTCGGCCTGACCATCAGCGCCAAGCAGTACGTCCCGGTGCGTAACGGCAAGGTCAGCACCGACCCCGCCGACATCGCCGCCGCCGACCGCTTCCGCCGGTTCTTCGAGCTCAACTTCGTCGACGCCATCCGCCAGGGCGGCTTCTCCACCAAGGACGACGGCGTCTACGACGAGCCGCACCCCGAGTGGAAGAACACCATGGACTGGCTCGGCGTCCAGCTCTACGACCGCACCGGCGTCTCCGACCCCGGCGCCACCCCCGGCCCGACCACCCTGCCGGTCGTCAACGTCGACGTCTGCGGCCTCGCCCCCTGCCTGCCGCCGCTCGACCCGTCGTACGTCATCCCCACCATGGGCTACGCGACCGACCCGACGGGCCTCTACCCGGTGCTCAAGGACTTCTCCGGCCGCTACCCGGGTCTGCCGCTGATCGTCACCGAGAACGGCATCGCCACCGACTCCGGTGACCGCCGCTCCCAGATCATCGTCCGCGCCCTCGAGTCCATCGACAAGGCCAGGGCCGAGGGCGTCGACGTCCGCGGCTACTACCACTGGAGCCTGATGGACAACTTCGAGTGGCTCCAGGGCTACGGCCCCCACTTCGGCCTCTACTCCGTCGACCGCACCACCATGGCGCGCACCCCCACCGCCGCCGCCGCCGTCTACGGCGACATCGCCGCCCACCGCGGCCTCACCCCCGCCCTGCGCCGCACCTACGGCGGCAACGGGCCGCTCAGCCCCGAACCCACCCCCGGCCAGACGCCGACCGGCACCCCCAGGCTCGCCGCCGGCGTCCCGGCCGCCTCGGGGCGCCGGGACTGAGCCCCCGCCCACCCGCTCACCCGTCGAGGGGCGCCCACCGCGGCGTCCCTCGGTGGGTGTCCCCCCACCGCGCGAACAGCAAGGCAGCCGGCCCGACAACCGCCAAGGATGAATGATGAGCATCGCCAAGGGACAGCACGACGCACAGGGCGTCGGGCCCCTCACCGACCTGCTGCGCACCACCCTGGCCGAGGAGCTGGCCGTCCCGGCTTCGGCGGTGGCCGACGGGCTCACCTTCCACGACCTCGGGCTCCGGTCCGTCCAGGCGCTGGCGCTGGTCACCCGGCTCGGCAAGCTGCTCGGGCGGACGGTCCCGGTGTACGCGCTGTGGCAGCACCCGACGGTGCCGGCGTTCGCGCGGTACCTGGCGGGGGAGGCGGTCGCTCCTGTCGCTTCCGTTCCTGCTTCTGTTTCCGGTGATGTTTCCGCTGAGCCCATCGCCATCGTCGGGCTCGGCTGCCGGCTGCCCGGCGGGGTCGAGGACGGCGACGCGCTCTGGCAGGCCCTCCTCGACGGCCTCGACGCCGTCCGCGAGGTCCCCGCCAACCGCTGGGACGCCGACGCCTGGCTCGACGCCGACCCCGCCGCCCCCGGCACCATGACCACCCGCTGGGGCGGCTTCCTCGACGACGTCCACGGCTTCGACGCCGACCTCTTCCGCATCTCGCCCGCCGAAGCCGCCCACCTCGACCCGCAGCAGCGGCTCGCCCTCGAAGTCGCCTGGTCGGCCCTCGAGGACGCCCGGATCGTGCCCGGCGCGCTCGCCGGAACCCGTACCGGCGTCTTCCTCGGCACCATGGCGCAGGAGTACCACCTCGCCACCGGCGCCGACGCCGACACCATCAGCGCCCACTCCGCCACCGGCTGGGACAGCTCCGTCACCGCCGCCCGCATCGCCTACGCCCTCGGCCTCCAGGGCCCCGCCATGGCCGTCGCCACCGCGTGCAGCTCCTCCCTCACCGCCACCCACCTCGCCGTCCAGAGCCTGCGCAGCGGCGAATCCGACCTCGCCCTCGCCGGCGGCGTCAACGTGATGCTGCACCCGCACACCACCGTCGCCATGACCAAGCTCGGCGCGATGAGCCCCGACGGCCACTGCCGCGCCTTCTCCGCCGACGCCAACGGCTACGTGCGCGGCGAGGGCTGCGGCCTCGTCGTCCTGCGCCGCCTCTCCGACGCCCTGCGCGACGGCGACCGCGTCTACGCCGTCATCCGCGGCACCGCCGTCAACAACGACGGCGCCTCCAACGGCCTCACCGCCCCCAACCCCCAGGCCCAGGTCGACGTCGTCCGCGAAGCCTGGCACAACGCGGGCGTACGCACGCAGGACGTCGACTACATCGAGGCCCACGGCACGGGGACCCCCCTCGGCGACCCGATCGAGGCCGAATCGCTCGGCGCCGTCTTCGCCGAGGGGCGCGAGGAGCCGCTGCGGATCGGCTCCGCCAAGACCAACTTCGGCCACCTGGAGCCCGCTGCGGGCGTGCTGGGCCTGCTGAAGGCCGCCCTCGCCCTCCACCACGGCGAGCTGCCGGGCAACCTGCACTACACCGCGCCCAACCCGCACATCGACTTCGACCGGAACCGGCTGTCGGTCGTCACCGAGCGCTCGCCCTGGCCCGCCGGTTCGGCGGCGCGCCGCCGCCACGCGGGCGTCAGCGCCTTCGGCTTCGGCGGGACGAACGCCCACGTGGCGCTGGAGGAGGCGCCGGGCGGGCGCGGCCGGCTCTCGGTGGCGCTGGCGGCGGAGGGGGAGACCGAACTCGCCCAGGTCGCAGGAGTGCTGGCCGAGCGGCTCGTGGCGGGTGAGCTCGCACCGGTCGTGATCGAGGGTGAGGGCGAGCACCGCCTGTTCGTCGCCGCTGAGCACCAGCGCGAGCTCGTCGCCGCCCTGCGCGAGGCGGCTGCCCAGCAGCCCGCCTCCACCTCGACGTCCTCCGGCGGGCGGCCGCGTGTCGTCCTCGCGTTCTCCGGGCACGGGGCGCAGTGGCTCGGGATGGGGCGTGACCTCCTCGCCGAGCCGGAGTTCCGGGCCGGGGTCGAGGCGGCCGACCGGGCGTTGCGTCCTGTCACGGGGTGGTCGTTGCTGGAGGAGCTGACCGCCGATCCGGCCGTCAGCCGACTGGGCCGTACCGAGGTTCTCCAGCCGGTGCTGTTCGGGCTGCAGACCGCGCTGGTGCGGCTGCTGCGCGCCCGGGGTGTGCGCCCGGACGCCGTGGTCGGGCAGAGCATCGGGGAGGTGGCCGCCGCCGTCACCGCCGGGGCGCTGAGCCTCGACGAGGGTGCACGCGTCATCGGCGCCTGGTCCGGGCTGGTCGCCGCGCAGGCGTCCGGCCGGGGCGCCATGGTGGTCTGCGAGCTGGACCTCGCCGCCGCCGGGCAGCTGCTCGCCGGGCGGGAGGGCCTGAGCCTGGCCGGGCACCTGGCGCCCGGGCAGGTGTCGGTGTCCGGGACGGTCGAGGCCGTGGCCGCGCTGGAGCGGGAACTGTCGGAGGCCGGGGTGCGGGTGCACCGGGTGGCCATCGACTACGCCGCGCACAGCACCGAACTCACGCCGCTCGTCCCGGAGCTGCTGCGCAGCCTGGACGGCCTGCGGGGCCGCGCCGGGCAGCTGCCGCTGTGGTCCACGGTGACCGCCGGCCTGCTGGACGGCACCGAACTGGACGCCGCGTACTGGGCCCGCAACATGTGCGAACCGATGCGGCTGGCCGAGACCGTGGCCGCGCTGGCGGCCGACGGGGAGCCGCTGTGCGTGGTCGAGGTCGGCCCGCACCCGGTGATCGGGCACTCGCTGCGCCGCGCGCTCCCGGACGGCGCCGTGGTCGCCCCGACCTGCCGCCGTGACCGCCCCGCCCTGGACACCCTCACCGACCTCACCGGCGTTCTCTGGACCGCCGGTTACCGGCTCGTCCAGCCGGTCGAGGTGCGGCCGATGCCGGTCGCGCTGCCCGTCTCCGGCCGGACCGAGGCCGCCCTCGCGGGGAACGCCGCCCGCCTCGCCGACCACCTGGAGGCCCGGCCCACCGCTCTCGCGGGCGCGGCGCTGACGGCCGCCCGGTACCGGACCCGGTTCGAGCACCGTGCCGTGGTCGTCGCCGGGACGGCGGCCGAGGCGGTCGAGGGCCTGCGGGCCGTCGCCGAGGGGCGTGCGGGTGCGGGCGTGGTGTCGGGCCGTCCGGTCGAGGGCGGCCTCGCGGTGCTGTTCACCGGGCAGGGGAGCCAGCGCCTGGGGATGGGGCGTGGGTTGTACGAGTCCAGCGCCGCGTTCCGCGTGGCGTTCGACGAGGTCGTGGAGGCGCTCGACCGTTACGCGGCACGGCCGTTGAAGGAGGTCGTGTTCGGGGCGGACGCGGCGGTGCTGGACCGCACGGAGTTCACCCAGTCGGCGCTGTTCGCCGTCGAGGTGGCGTTGTTCCGTCTGTGGGAGTCCTGGGGTGTCGTTCCGGCGGCTGTGGCCGGGCATTCGGTGGGTGAGCTCGCTGCCGCCCATGTCGCGGGGGTCCTGTCCCTGGACGATGCGGCGCGTCTGGTCGTGGCGCGCGGGAGGCTGATGCAGTCCTGCGAGAGCGGCGGCGCGATGGCGTCGATCGAGGCGGGAGAGGAGGAGGTCCTCGCCGCTCTCGAGGGCCGTGTCGCGGTCGCGGGTGTCAACTCCCCGACGCAGACCGTGGTCAGTGGTGACGCGGATGCGGTCGAGTATCCCGCTGGTCAGCACCCTCGACGGCACCCGCATGACCACCGACCTCGCCCCCGGCGAGGGCATGCGCAACCCCGCCTACTGGGCCAGCCAGGCCCGCCAGGCCGTCCGCTTCCTCGACGCGGTGCGGGAGTTGAGGTCCTCCGGCATCCACCGCTTCCTGGAGTGCGGCCCCTCCGGCGTCCTCTCCGCCATGGGCGCCGCCTGCCTGGACGACGCGGTCTTCGCCGCCTCCCTGCGCGCCACCGAGGACGAGCCGACCGCCCTGCTCACCGCCGCCCTTCCAGCGCGAGCCCCACCGCCTGACCGCCGCCCCGGCCGCCGCCCGTCCGAAGGCGGCGCAGGGTGTCGGCGAGCAGCGGCTGTGGCAGGCCGTGGAGCGCGGCGAGGCCGACCAGGTGGCCGAACTGATCGGCGTGTCTGAGCAGTTGCGCCCGACCGTGGCCCCGCTGCTGCCGTACCTGAAGACCTGGCGGGCCCGCAGCGAGGAGAGCGCGGAGATCGCCGACTGGCTGTACCGGGAGGACTGGCAGCCCCTGGACACCCCGAAGGGCGGGCACGAGCCCGCCAAGGGGCACTGGCTGCTGGTCGACGCGCCGGAAGCCTTCGCCGCCGCCCTGGAAGCTGCCGGCGGCACCGTTCACCTGGTCCCGTCCGGCACCGAACTGCCCGACAGCATCGCCGAGTTCGCCGCGCGGGCATCGGACGGTGCGGTGCGCGGCATCCTCGCGTTCACCGCCGAGGACGTCACCGCCGACCCCGAGCACCCGTCCGTCACCCGGGGCGCCGTCCGCACCCTGGCGCTGATCCAGGCCCTGGTCACCGCGTACGGCGGGGGCACTCTCCGCGCCCCGCTGTGGATCGTCACCTCCGGCGCCGTCCGCGCCGACGCGCGCGACGCCGCGCCCGAGCCGCGCCGGGCCTCCGCCTGGGGCCTCGGCCGGGTCGTCGCGCTCGAACACCCGCTGCTGTGGGGCGGGTTGATCGACCTGCCCGCCCAGGACCCGAACGCCGTCGCCGCCCAGCTGATCGCCACCCTGACCGCCACCGACGGCGAGCAGGAGGTCGCCCTGCGCCCGGCCGGCCGCCGCGCCCGCCGCCTGGTGCGCCACACCCCCGAGCCGGGCCTGCCCACCTGGCGGGCGCGGGGCACCGCCCTGGTCACCGGCGGCAGCGGCGCCCTGGCCGCGCACGTCGCCCGCCGGCTGGCCGCGCACGGGGTGGAGCACCTGGTGCTCGCCTCCCGTCGCGGGGACGGGGCCGAGGGTGCGGCGCAGCTGCGGGCCGAACTGGAGGCCCTGGGCGTCCGGGTCGACCAGCCCGCCTGTGACGTCACCGACCGCGCCCAACTCGCCGGACTGATCGGCACGTTCGGAGCGGAGCTGCGCGTCGTCGTGCACACCGCCGGAGTCCTCGACGACCGCCTGATCGACCACCTCGACCCGGCCGCCCTGGCCGCCGTCGCCGCGCCCAAGGCGCAGGCCGCGTTCCACCTGGACGAGCTGACGCGCGAACTGGACCTCGACGCGTTCGTGCTGTTCTCCTCCGTCGTCGGCACCCTCGGCAACGTCGGCCAGGCCAACTACGCCATGGCCAACGCCACGCTCGACGCCCTCGCCGAGCGCCGCCGCGCCGCCGGACTGCCCGCCACCGCCGTCGCCTGGGGCCCCTGGGCCACCGCGGGCATGGCGGACGGCCGGATCGGTGCCCACCTGGAGGGCCTGGGCCTCGTCCCGATGCCCGCCGAGCGCGCCCTCGCCTGCCTGGACACCGCCCTGGCCGGCGGCCGCTCCCTGGTCGCCGCCCGGATCGACTGGGAGCGCGCCGCCGCCACGTACGAGGGCCCGGCGCTGCGCGGCGTCCCGGAGGCGTCGGCCGTGCGGGCCTCGGGCAGTACGGCCGAGGCCGGATCGTACGAGCTGCCCGGGCAGGACCCGCTGGGCCACCTGCGCGAGCTGCTGGCCGAGGAGGCCGCGGCCGTCCTGGGCATCAAGAACGCCCGCTCACTGGACGCCGACCGGGGGTTCAAGGACCTCGGCTTCGACTCGATGATGGCGATCGACCTGAGCCGCCGGATCGAGCGGCGCACGGGCGTCAGCACGCCGAAGACCCTGGTCTACGACCAGCCGAACCTCAACGCGGCGGCGTCCTGGCTGCTCGGACGTCTCGCCCCGGCCTCGCAGGCCCCGGGCGTTCAGACCCTGGGCGCTCAGGCCCCGGGTGTTCAGGCCCCGGTGGCGGGTGGCCGCTCGGAGGAGCCGATCGCCATCGTCGGCGTCGGCCTGCGGATGCCCGGCGACGCCCACGACCTCGACAGCCTGTGGACCGTCCTCGCCGAGGGCCGGGACACCCTGCGGACCGTCCCCGCCGACCGCTTCGACATCGACGCCGCCTACGACCCCGACCCCGAGGCCGAGGGCCGCACCTACGTGCGCCAGGCGTCCCTCCTCGGCGACGTCGCCTCCTTCGACGCCGCCTTCTTCGGCATCAGCCCGCGCGAGGCCGAACCGATGGACCCGCAGCACCGGCTGCTGCTGGAGACCGCCTGGAACGCCCTGGAGAACGCCGGCATCCGCCCCAGGGACCTGCGCGACTCGGCGACCGGCGTCTTCATCGGCGCCGGCGCCAGCGAGTACGGCGACCACCGGCTCGGCGCCGACCGCGACACCTACGCCCTCACCGGCCGGCTCCAGAGCTTCCACGCCGGCCGGATCGCCTACCACCTCGGCCTCCAGGGCCCCGCCCTGGCCGTCGACACCGCCTGCTCCTCCTCCCTGGTCGCCCTGCACCTCGCCTGCGAAGCCCTGCGCGCGGGCAGCTGCGAACTCGCCCTCGCCGGCGGCGTCCAGGTCCTCGCCGACCCCGGCGCCTTCGTCGCCCTCAGCCGCTCCCGCGCCCTCGCGCCCGACGGCCGCAGCAAGACCTTCTCCGCAGCGGCGGACGGCTACGGGCGCGGCGAGGGCGTCGGCGTGGTCGCCGTGATGCGGCTCTCGGACGCCCTCGCCCAGGGCCGCGAGGTCCTCGGCGTCGTCCGTGCCACCGCCGTCAACCACGACGGCGCCAGCAGCGGCATCACCGCCCCCAACGGCTCCTCCCAGCAGAAGGTGCTGCGCGCCGCCCTCACCGCCGCCGGGCTCGCCCCGGCCGACGTCGACTACGTCGAGTGCCACGGCACCGGCACCTCGCTCGGCGACCCGATCGAGGTCCAGGCCCTCGCCGCCGTCTACGGCGAAGGCCGCGACGGCGACCGGCCGCTCGGACTCGGCTCGGCCAAGGCCGTCATCGGCCACCTGGAGTCGGCCGCCGGCATCGCGGGCGTCTGCAAGGTGCTCGCCTCCCTCCGGCACCGGAAGCTGCCCGCCGCCGTCCACAGCACGCCGCGCAACCCGAACATCGCGTGGGACGAGCTGCCGGTGCGGGTCGTCGACGAGGCGACGCCGTGGGAGCGGGGCGACCGCGTCCGCCGGGCGGGCGTCTCCGCCTTCGGGCTGAGCGGGACGAACGCGCACGTGATCCTGGAGGAGGCGCCGGTGGCGGCCGCTCCGGTACTGGTCCCCGGTCGGGACGAGGCCCTGACCGTCGCTCCCGCCCCGCAGCGGCCGCAGCCGAGTGCTGTCCCGCTGCTGGTCTCCGGCCGCGACGAGGCCGCCGTCCGTGAGCAGGCTGCCCGCTGGGCCGACTGGCTGGAGGCCCACCCGGCCGCCCTGCTCGCCGGTGTGGCCGCCACCGCCGCCCGCCACCGGACCCACTTCGACCACCGTGCCGCCGTCGTCGCCACCTCGGTCGTCGAGGCCGTCGCGGGGCTGCGTGGGGTGGCTACCGGTGAGCCGGTGGGTGTCGCTGGGGCTCCTGGTGAGGTCGTGTTCGTGTACCCGGGGCAGGGGAGTCAGTGGCTCGGTATGGGCGCGGCGCTGCTGGAGCAGTCGCCGGTGTTCCGGGATGCGGTCGTCGCCTGTGACGAGGCGCTGCGCCCGCTGACCGGCTGGTCCGTGCGGGAGGTTCTGGCCGGTGGCGGTGGGGACCACCCCCCGGTGGACCGGGTGGATGTGGTCCAGCCGGCGCTGTTCGCGATGGGCATCGCCCTCTCCGCCCTGTGGCGTTCGTGGGGTGTGGAGCCCACGGCGGTGGTCGGCCACAGTCAGGGTGAGGTCGTTGCGGCTGTCGTCTCGGGCGCGTTGTCGCTGGAGCAGGGGGCGAAGGTCGTCGCGGTGCGGTCGGCTGCCGTCCGGGCGGTGACGGGCTTCGGCGGCATGGCGCTGGTCGAACGCCCGGTGGCCGCCGTCGAGGAGCTGATCGCCGCGTACGACGGCAGGCTCTCCATCGCCGCCGTCAACACGCCCGGTTCGACCGTGGTCAGCGGTGAGAGCGCCGCGATCGACGCGCTGGTGGCCGAGCTTCAGCAGCAGGACGTGTTCTGCCGCCGGGTGAACGTCGACTACGCCTCCCACAGCGCCCAGATGGACCAGCTCCTGCCCGAACTAGCCGAGGCGTTCGCTGACTTGAAGCCATCGAAGGCCGTCGTCCCGTTCTACTCGACGGTCCTCGGCCGTGTCCTGGACGGTCCGGAGCTGGACGGCGCGTACTGGTGCCGGAACCTGCGCGAGCCCGTCCGCTTCGATCAGGCGCTTGAGCAGCTCCTCGCCGACGGCCGGAACGTGTTCGTTGAGGTCAGCGCCCACCCCGTGCTCTCCATGCCACTGACGGACGGCAGCGCCGAGCACAATGGCGTCGTCGTCGGCTCCCTCGCCCGAGGCGAGGGCGGCACCGGCCAACTCCTCCGCTCCCTCGGGCAGTTGCACGTCCAGGGCGTCCCCGTGGACTGGTCGAAGCTCCTCGAGGGCGAGTTCGTCGCCGACCTGCCGACCTACGCCTTCCAGCGCGAGCACTACTGGGCCGAGGCCGCCACCACCGCCGACGCAGGCGCCATGGGCCTGGAGCCGAACACCCACCCCTGGCTCGGCGCCGCCACCGCCCTCGCCGAGGGCGAAGGGCACCTGTTCACGGGCCGCCTGACCCCCAACGCCCAGCCGTGGCTGCGTGATCACGCCGCCTTCGGCACGGTCCTCGTCCCCGGCACGGGCCTGCTCGAGCTCGCCTGGGCCGCCGCCGACTCCCTCGGCGCCGCCCGCGTCGCCGAGCTGACCCTGTCGGAGCCGCTGGTCCTCGAGGGCCCGGTCCGGCTGCAGATCACGGTCGGCGCCCCGGCCGCCGACGGCCGCCGTCCGATCGCGATCCACGGCCGTCCCGAGGACGGCACCGACGCCTGGACCCTCCACGCCAGCGGCCAACTGGCCGACGACCAGGGCGAGTCGGACGACTTCCCGGCTCTCCGCCGCTGGCCGGTGGCGGGCGCCGAACAGGTCGACCTGGACGGCTTCTACGACCGCTTCGCCGCCCGTGGCCTCGACTACGGCCCGGCCTTCCGGGGCCTGACCGAACTGTGGCGCGACGGCGACACCGCGTACGGCACCGTCCGCCTTCCCGAGGGGCTGGAGGCCGGCGGCTACGGCGTGCACCCGGCTCTCCTGGACGCCGCGCTGCACGTGCTGCAGGCGGTGGTCGCCGACCGGACCCCGGCCGGGACGGCCCTGCTCCCCTTCGAGTGGAGCGACGCCGAGCTCCAGCTGACCGGCTGCACCGAACTCCGGGTCCGGATCGACGCGGTGGAGGTGACGGGCGGTCTCCAGATCGAGTTCTGGGCCGCCGACCCCACCGGCCGACCGGTAGCCCACATCGGCGGCCTCAACCTGCGGGAGGCGACGGCCGAGCAACTGGCCGCCGTCAGGGGTGGCGGGGACCTGTACCGGGTGGAGTTCCAGCCGGTCACCCTGCCCTCCGCACCTTCGGCGGTCGGCGGGGCCGTCGTCCTCGGCGGTGACGGCGCGCTCGCCGCCCGCCTCGGCGCCGAGCACCTGGCCGACCTCGCGGCGCTGGCCGACCGCCTCGGCGGCGCGAAGCCCGTCCCGTCCACCGTGGTCGTCGACGCGACCGCGGACGCCGGACCCGACCGGGCCGACCCGCTGACGGCGGCCGCACTGCGGACCCTCCAACAGCTGCTCGCCGAGCCCGGGTTGGGCACCGCCGAGCTGGTGTGGGTGACCTCCGGCAGCACGGCGGCCGCCGAGGGCGATGCCCTGCCGGGCCTGGCCCACGCCCCGCTGTGGGGCCTGCTGCGCACCGCCCGCACCGAGCACCCGGAGCGGACGATCCGCCTGCTGGACCTCGACGGGCGGACGGAGACGGTGCCCGCCGAGGCGCCGGCCGCAGCCCTTGCCGCCGCCCTTGTCGCCGCCCTGGCCGTCGCCGACGAACCGGAGCTGGCCCTGCGCGGCGGACGCGCGCTGGCGCCGCGCCTGGTGCGCGTCCCGGCTGCGACCGCCGAGCCGGTGATCCGCCCGGACGGAACCGTCCTGATCACCGGCGGCACCGGCGAGTTGGGCCGCCAGGTCGCCGCCGAACTGGTCCGCCGGCACGGCGTGCGGCGACTGGTACTGACCTCCCGGCAGGGCCTCGACGCCCCCGGGGCGACCGATACGGCGCAGGCCCTGCTGACGGCCGGCGCGGAGAGTGTGCAGGTGGTGGCGTGTGATGTCGCTCGGCGGGATGACGTGGAGAAGGTTCTCGCTCTGGCGGGTCCGGATGCTCCGTGGACTGCGGTCCTCCACCTGGCAGGTGTCCTGGACGACGGCCTGCTGGTGGGCCAGGACGAGGAGCGACTGGCTCGGGTGATGGCCCCCAAGGCCACCGGCGCACTCCACCTGGACGAGCTGACAAGGGAGTTGAACCTCGACGCCTTTGTTCTCTTCGCCTCGGCCGCCGGCGTCCTGGGCACCGCGGGCCAGGGCGTCTACGCCGCCGCCAACTCCTTCCTCGACGCGCTCGCCGCCCGCCGCCGCGCCGAGGGCCTTCCCGGCAGCAGCCTGGCCTGGGGCCTGTGGGAACAGGCGGGCGTCGGCATGACCTCCCACCTGGGCGGCGCCGAACTCGCCCGCATGCGGCGCCAGGGCATCGCGCCCCTGCCCGTCGACCAGGGCTTGCGCCTGCTCGGCGCCGCGCTCGGCCGCCCGGCGGAGAACCTGGTGCCCGTCCGCCTCGACCTGGCCTCCGCCCGCCGGGCCGCCGCCGAGGGCGGCCGCCTCGCCGCGGTGCTCAAGGCCCTCGCGCCCGCACCCCGGCGCCGCGCCGCCGCCTCCGCCCGTACGGCCGCCGAGCCGGCCGGGCTGCGGGAACGCCTGACCGCCCTGCCCGAGGCGGAACGGCGCGAGGCGCTGCTCGGGACGGTCCTGCGCGAGATCGCAGCCGTCCTCGGCGGCAAGGGCGGCGGGACCCTGTCCCCTCGGCAGGTGCTCAAGGAACTCGGCCTCGACTCGCTCATGGCCGTCGAACTGCGCCGCCGCCTCGCCGCCGAAACCGGGCTCACCCTGCCCGCCACGCTCGCCTTCGACTACCCGACGCCCGAGGCCATCGCCTCACTGCTGCTCGACCGTCTCGGCCTCACGGGCCCGGCGGCCGTCACCGCCACCGAGGACGAGCAGCCCCCGGCGGAGGCGCTCGCCTGGGCGCTGGAACGGCTCTCCGCCGACCAGATCCAGCGAGCCGGGCTCCTCGACCGGCTCCTCGACCTGGTGCGACAGGAGGAGGCCGCCGGCCCGTCCGTCGCCCTGTCCGTCGCCCCGGCCCCGGCCGGCGAACGGTCGGTCGACGACCTCAACGCCGAACTGGACGCCCTCCTCGGCGGCGTCGGGCTCGACCTGCTCTGACCCCGCACCACTTCCCACTCTCCCGCTCACCCCCGGAAAGGACGTCCGATGACGACCTCAGCCCAGGACCGCATGGAACAGGCGCTGCCCGCCATCCGGGCCCTGCAGAAGCGCGCGGCCGAGCTGGAGGCCCAGCGCTCCGAGCCGATCGCCGTGGTCTCGATGGCCTGCCGCCTGCCCGGCGGGATCGACACCCCGGAGGGTTTCTGGGAGCTGCTGGCCTCGGGCGGCGATGCGATCGGCGGCTTCCCGGAGCGCTGGCAGGGCCTGGACCTGTTCGACCCGGACCCGGAGGCCGTCGGCAAGAGCTACGCCCGGGAGGGTGGGTTCCTCGACGGTGTCGAGCGCTTCGACGCCGCGTTCTTCGGCATCAGCCCGCGCGAGGCGCTGTCGATGGACCCGCAGCAGCGGCTCGTCCTGGAGACGGCCTGGGAGGCCCTGGAGCGTGCGGGCGTTCGCCCGGAGGCGCTGGAGGGCAGCCGGACGGGCGTCTACCTCGGCACCATGAGCACCGACTACGGCAGCCTCGGCCAGGACCTCGACGCGCTCGACGGGTACGTGAGCACCGGCAAGGCGAGCAGCGTGGTTTCGGGTCGCGTCTCGTACGCGCTGGGGCTGCAGGGCCCGGCCGTGACGGTCGACACCGCGTGCTCGTCCTCGCTGGTCGCGACGCACCTCGCGGTGTCGGCGCTGCGGCAGGGCGAGTGCGAGATGGCGCTCGTGGGCGGTGTGACGGTGATGAGCAACCCGTCGCTGTTCGTCGAGTTCAGCCGGCTGCGGGGGATGGCGGCGGACGGGCGCTGCAAGAGCTTCTCGGCGGATGCGGACGGCGCCGGGTGGGCGGAGGGTTGCGGCGTTCTTGTCCTGAAGCGGCTGTCCGCCGCTGAGCGGGACGGGGACCGCGTCCTCGCCGTCATTCGTGGCAGTGCCATCAACCAGGACGGCCGCAGCCAGGGGCTGACCGCGCCGAACGGGCCGTCGCAGCAGCGCGTCATCCAGGACGCCCTGGCCGCTGCCCGGCTGGCCCCGGCGGACATCGACGCGATCGAGGCGCACGGGACGGGGACGTCGCTGGGCGACCCGATCGAGGCGGGCGCGCTGGCCGAGGTCTTCGGGCCGGACCGCCCCACCGATCGCCCGCTCCTGCTGGGCTCGTCGAAGTCGAACATCGGGCACGCCCAGGCCGCCGCCGGTGTCATCGGCGTGATCAAGATGGTGCTGGCGCTGGAGCACGGGATGCTGCCGCGCACCCTGCACGCGGAGGCGCCCAGCCCGCACGTCGAGTGGGACGGCAGCGGGCTCGCGCTGGTGCAGGACGCCACGCCGTGGGAGCGGGGCGAGCGTGCCCGGCGGGCGGGTGTGTCCTCGTTCGGGCTGAGCGGGACGAACGCGCACGTGATCGTCGAGGAGGCCCCGGCGGTTGCCGCCTCCCCGCAGGGGGCGCGGCCGGTGGCCGTTCCGGTGGCCGTTCCGGTGGTCGTGTCGGGGCGGGACGAGGCGTCGGTGCGGGAGCAGGCCGGACGGTGGGCCGAGTGGCTGGACGGTCACGGGGCTGCTGTTCCGCTGGCGGACGTCGCGGTGACCGTTGCCCGGTACCGGACGCAGTTCGAGCACCGGGCCGTTGTGGTGGCGGGCTCGGTGGCGGAGGCGGCTGAGCGGCTGCGTGCCGTCGCTGCGGGTGACTCGGTGGGCGACTCGGTGGGTGTCGCCGGGGCTCCTGGTGAGGTCGTGTTCGTGTACCCGGGGCAGGGGAGTCAGTGGCTCGGTATGGGGGCTGCTCTGCTGGAGCAGTCGCCGGTGTTCCGGGATGCGGTGGTGGCCTGTGATGAGGTGCTGCGGCCGTTGACGGGCTGGTCCGTGCGGGAGGTTCTGGCCGGTGGCGGTGGGGACCACCCCCCGGTGGACCGGGTGGATGTCGTGCAGCCGGCGCTGTTCGCGATGGGTGTCGCGCTCTCGGCGCTGTGGCGTTCGTGGGGCATCGAGCCCACGGCGGTGGTCGGCCACAGTCAGGGCGAGGTCGTTGCGGCTGTTGTCTCGGGCGCGCTGTCGCTGGAGCAGGGTGCCCGTGTGGTGGCTCTGCGCTCCGCCGCTGTCCGGGCTGTGACGGGTTTCGGCGGGATGGCGCTGGTCGAGCGGCCGGTGGCCGTCGTCGAGGAGCTGATCGCCGCGTACGACGGCCGACTCTCCGTCGCCGCCGTCAACACGCCCGGTTCGACCGTGGTCAGCGGTGAGAGCGAGGCCATCGACGCGCTGGTGGCCGAGCTTCAGCAGCAGGACGTGTTCTGCCGCCGGGTGAACGTGGACTACGCCTCGCACAGTGCGCAGATGGACTCGCTGCTGCCGGGTCTGGCCGAGGCGTTCGCTGACTTGATGCCTTCGAAGGCCGTCGTCCCGTTCTACTCGACGGTCCTCGGGCGTGTCCTGGACGGTCCGGAGCTGGACGGTGCGTACTGGTGCCGCAACCTGCGCGAGCCCGTTCGCTTCGACCGGGCGCTTGAGCAGCTTCTCGGTGACGGCCGGAACGTGTTCGTCGAGGTCAGCGCCCACCCGGTGCTCTCCATGCCGCTCACCGACGGCAGCGCCGAGCACAACGGCGTGGTCGTCGGTTCCCTCGCCCGAGGCGAGGGCGGCACCGCCCAACTCCTGCGCTCCCTCGGGCAGTTGCACGTCCAGGGCGTTCCCGTGGACTGGTCGAAGCTCCTCGACGGCGAGTTCGTTGCCGACCTGCCGACCTACGCGTTCCAGCGCGAGTACTTCTGGACGGAGGTCGGTTCGGGCTCGGCGGATGCGGGTTCGATGGGCCTGGAGGCGTCCGCCCATCCGTGGCTGGGTGCCGGAACGGCTCTCGCGGACGGCGAAGGGCACCTGTTCACCGGCCGTCTGGCCCCCAACTCCCAGCCGTGGCTGCGCGACCACGCCGCCTTTGGCACGGTCCTCGTCCCCGGGACGGGCGTCCTTGACCTGGTTCTGGCGGCCGGTCGTGAGGTCGGTGCGGGCCGGGTCGAGGAACTCGCCCTGGTCGAGCCGCTGGTCCTCGAAGGCCCGGTCCGTCTCCAGGTCGTCGTCGGTGGTTCGGAGAACGGTCGCCGTCAGGTGTCCCTCTACAGCCGTCCCGAGGATGCCGAGGACTCCTGGACCCTGAACGCCAGCGGCGAACTCGCCGAAGAGACCGGCGAGTCCGACGGCTTCGACGCTCTCCGCAACTGGCCGGTGGCGACCGCCGGGCCCGTCGACCTGGAGGGCTTCTACGACCGCTTCGCCGCCCGTGGCCTCGACTACGGTCCGGCCTTCCAGGGCCTGACCGAACTGTGGCGCGACGGCAGCACCGCCTACGGCACCGTCCGCCTGCCCGAGGGTGTGAAGGCCGATGAGTTCGGCATCCACCCGGCCCTGCTGGACGCCGCCCTGCACACCCTGGTCGCCGCTCAGCCGCAGGCCGGGGACGCCGAGCGGGTCCTCCTGCCGTTCGAGTGGACGGGCGTCGAGCTGTTCGCCGCCGGTAACACCGAGCTGCGCGTCCGCGTCGAACTGAGCGACGACCAGCTCGCCCTCTGGGTGGCCGACGCCTCCGGCCGGCCGGTCCTGCAAGCCCAGGGACTCCAGCTGCGCGAGGCTTCGGCGGAGCAGGTCCGCGCGGGTGCGACGGTGGACCACCTCTACCGCGTGGAGTTCTCGGAGCTGCGCCGCCTCGAGGAGCGGGCTCCCGTGCGCTCGCTCGTGCTCGGCGCCGCCGGTGGCCTCGCGGGCCTGGCCGACATCGAGAGCGTGTCGCTGGACCAGCTGGAAACCGGAGCTGCCGAGGTTCCGCAGCTGCTTGCCGTGGATCTGACCGAGGTCGCAGGACCGGTGCAGGAGGCGCTGGCCGAGACCCTGCCGGTGGCGCAGCGACTGCTGGCCGAACCCTCGCTCGATCCGGTCGAGTTGGTGTTCGTGACGCGCGGCGCGATGAGCGCTGATCCGGTGCAGGCCGCCCTGTGGGGCCTGGTGCGGACGGTTCGAGCGGAGTACGCCGACCGGCCCGTGCGCCTGCTCGACCTTGACGACAGCGCATCCGTCGACACGATCGCCCAGGCCCTGTTCAGCACGGGCGAGCCGGAGTTGGCGATCGCCGACGGCCGTATCCGCGCCCCGCGCCTGGTGCGCGTCACCGCCGCCGACACCACCGTGACCACCGCCCTCAACCCGGAGCAGGTACTCCAGGACGCGGGCGCTGAGAGCGTCCGTATCGCCGCCTGCGACGCCGCCGACCGCGAGCAGCTCGCCGCCGTCGTCAACGACCTTGGCAGCAGCCTCGGTTCGGTCTTCCACCTCGCCGCCGTCCTCGATGACGGCCTCCTGACCGGCCAGACCCCGGAACGCTTCGCCCACGTCCTCGCCCCCAAGGTGAACGGCGCCCTGCACCTGGACGAGCTGACGCGCGAACTGAACCTCGACGCCTTCGTCCTCTTCTCCTCGGCGGCAGGTGTCCTCGGCAGCGCAGGCCAGAGCGGCTACGCGGCGGCGAACGCTTTCGTTGACGCTCTGGCCGCTCAGCGCCGCGCCGCCGACCTCCCTGCCCTCAGCCTCGCCTGGGGCCTGTGGCAGCAGGCCGGCACCGGCCTCACCGCAGGGCTCGGCCAGGCGGAGATCACGCGGCTGCGCCGCCAGGGGGTGGGCGCGCTCACGGCTGCCCAGGGCCTGCGCGCCCTTGATGCGGCGCTGGCCTCGAACTTCGCTCACGTCGTCCCTGTCCGCCTCGAACTCGGCTCGGTCCGACGCGAGTTGGAGCGCGGCGGCGAGGTCCCGTCCCTGCTCCGCGCCCTGGTGCGCGCCCGCCTGCGCCGCGCCGGCTCGACGGCAGCGGCGCCTTCCGCCCTGCACGAGCGCCTCGCCGCCCTCTCCGCCACCGAGCGTCAGTCCGTTCTCCTCGACCTGGTCCGCCGCGAGGCCGCCGCCGTCCTCGGCGTCGGCGGTCCCGAAGGCGTCGGTGCGCAGCAGGTGTTCAAGGAGCTGGGCCTCGACTCGCTCATGGCCGTCGAGGTCCGCCGTCGCCTCGCCGCCGAGACGGGCCTCACGCTGCCCTCGACCCTGGCGTTCGACTACCCGACCCCCACCGCCATCGCCGGTCTGATCCTCGATCGCCTCGACCTGGGCGCCAAGCCCGACCGGGCCCCCGTCCGCGTCACCCCGGGTACGCAGGCCGACGACCCCATCGCCGTCGTCTCCATGGCCTGCCGCCTGCCCGGTGGGATCGACACCCCGGAGGGTTTCTGGGAGCTGCTGGCCTCGGGCGGCGACGCCGTCGGCGGCTTCCCGAAGCGTTGGCAGGGCCTGGACCTGTTCGACCCGGACCCGGAGGCCACGGGCAAGAGCTACGCCCGAGAAGGCGGCTTCCTCGAGGACATCGACCGGTTCGACGCGGCCTTCTTCGGCATCTCGCCGCGCGAGGCGCAGTCCATGGACCCGCAGCAGCGCCTCGTCCTGGAGACGGCCTGGGAGGCCCTGGAGCGCGCGGGCGTCCGCCCGGGCAGCCTCGAAGGCACCCGTACCGGCGTCTACCTGGGCACGATGACCTCCGACTACGGGCACCAGGGCCGCGACCTCGGCGCGCTCGACGGCTACACCAGCACGGGCTACGCGAGCAGTGTGGTTTCGGGCCGCGTGTCGTACGCGCTGGGGCTTCAGGGCCCGGCGGTGTCGGTCGACACCGCGTGCTCGTCCTCGCTGGTCGCGACCCACCTCGCCGTGTCCGCGCTGCGGCAGGGCGAGTGCGAGATGGCACTCGTCGGTGGCGTCACCGTGATGAACACCCCGGCGCTGTTCGTCGAGTTCAGCCGCCTGCGGGGGATGGCGGCCGATGGTCGCTGCAAGAGCTTCGGCGCCGACGCGGACGGCGCTGGGTGGGCCGAGGGCTGTGGCGTGCTCGTCCTGAAGCGGCTGTCCGCCGCTGAGCGGGACGGGGACCGCGTCCTCGCCGTCATCCGGGGGACCGCCATCAACCAGGACGGCCGCAGCCAGGGGCTGACCGCGCCGAACGGGCCGTCGCAGCAGCGTGTGATCCAGGACGCGCTGGCGGCATCTCGCCTGGCCCCGGCGGACATCGACGCGATCGAGGCCCACGGCACCGGCACCTCCCTCGGTGACCCGATCGAGGCGGGCGCGCTGGCCGAGGTCTTCGGCCCGAACCGGCCCACCGACCGGCCCCTCCTCCTCGGCTCCTCCAAGTCGAACATCGGGCACGCCCAGGCCGCCGCCGGTGTCATCGGCGTGATCAAGATGGTGCTGGCACTGCAGAACGGGGTTCTGCCCCGCACCCTCCACGCCGACGAGCCGAGCCCCCACATCGAGTGGGACGGCAGCGGGCTGTCCCTGCTCCAGGAGTCCACGCCGTGGGGGCGGGGCGAGCGCGCCCGCCGCGCGGGCGTTTCCTCCTTCGGGCTGAGCGGCACCAACGCGCACCTGATCCTCGAAGAGGCCCCGACCGTCGCCCCCGCCCCGCCGCAGCCGCAGCCGCAGCCGAGTGCTGTGCCGCTGCTGGTCTCCGGCCGCGACGAGGCCGCCGTCCGTGAGCAGGCTGCCCGCTGGGCCGACTGGCTCGACGCGAACCCGGCCGCCCCGCTCGCCGGTGTGGCCGCCACCGCCGCCCACCACCGCACCCACTTCGACCACCGCGCCGCCGTGATCGCCACCTCGGTCGTCGAGGCCGTCGCGGGGCTGCGTGGGGTGGCCGCAGGAGGGTCGGCGGGTGTCGGAATGGCCGGCGACCCGGGTGGCGTGGTGTTCGTGTACCCGGGGCAGGGGAGTCAGTGGCTCGGTATGGGCGCGGCTCTGCTGGAGCAGTCGCCCGTCTTCCGTGAGGCCGTCGTCGCCTGTGACGAGGCGCTGCGCCCGCTGACCGGCTGGTCCGTCCTCGAGGTCCTCGACGGCGGCGGCGGGGATCACCCGCCGGTGGACCGGGTGGATGTCGTGCAGCCGGCGCTGTTCGCGATGGGTGTCGCGCTCTCGGCGCTGTGGCGTTCGTGGGGTGTGGAGCCCAGCGCGGTCGTGGGGCACAGTCAGGGCGAGGTGGTCGCGGCCGTCGTCTCGGGCGCGCTGTCGCTGGAGCAGGGGGCGAAGGTCGTCGCGGTGCGGTCGGCTGCCGTCCGGGCGATGACGGGCTTCGGCGGCATGGCGCTGGTCGAACGCCCGGTGGCCGCCGTCGAGGAGCTGATTGCCGCGTACGACGGCAGGCTCTCCGTCGCCGCCGTCAACACGTCCGGTTCCACGGTCGTGTCGGGCGAGGTGGAGGCGCTGGACCGCCTGGTCGCGGACCTCCAGCAGCAGAACGTCTTCTCCCGCCGGGTGAACGTCGACTACGCCTCCCACAGTGCGCAGATGGACTCGCTGCTGCCGGGTCTGGCCGAGGCGTTCGCTGACTTGAAGCCTTCGAAGGCCGTCGTCCCGTTCTACTCGACGGTCCTCGGCCGTGTCCTGGACGGTCCGGAGCTGGACGGCGCGTACTGGTGCCGCAACCTGCGCGAGCCCGTCCGCTTCGACCAGGCGCTTGAGCAGCTCCTCTCCGACGGCCGGAACGTGTTCGTCGAGGTCAGCGCCCACCCGGTTCTTTCCATGCCGCTCACCGACGGCAGTGCCGAGCACAACGGCGTGGTCGTCGGCTCCCTCGCCCGAGGCGAGGGCGGCGTCGACCAACTCCTCCGCTCCCTCGGTCAGTTGCACGTTCAGGGCGTCGAGATCGACTGGCAGAAGGTTCTGGAAGGTGGCGAGTTCGTCGCCGACCTGCCCACCTACGCCTTCCAGCGCGAGCACTACTGGGCCGAGACCACCGCCACCAGCATCGACGCGGGCTCGATGGGCCTGGAGACGTTCACCCACCCCTGGCTCGGCGCCGCCACCGCCCTCGCCGAGGGCGAAGGCCACCTGTTCACCGGCCGTCTGGCCCCCAACGCCCAGCCGTGGCTGCGTGATCACGCCGCCTTCGGCACGGTCCTCGTCCCCGGCGCGGGCATCCTCGACCTGGTTCTGGCGGCCGGTCGTGAGGTCGGTGCAGGCCGGGTCGAGGAACTCGCCCTGGTCGAGCCGCTGGTCCTCGAATCCCCGATCCGGCTGCAGATCACGGTCAGTGCCCCGGACGCCAACGGCCACCGTCAGGTCGCTCTCCACGGTCGTCCGGAGGAGGCCGAGGACGGCTGGACTCTGCACGCCAGTGGCGAACTCGCGGAGGAGCAGGGCGCACAGGACGGCTTCGAGACGCTGCGCCACTGGCCGGTGGCGAACGCCGAGTCCGTCGACCTGGAGGGCTTCTACGACCGCTTCGCGGCCCGTGGCCTGGCGTACGGCCCGGCCTTCCAGGGCCTGACCGAGCTGTGGCGCGACGGCAGCACCGCGTACGGGCTGGTCCGCCTGCCCGAGGGCGTGAAGGCCGACGAGTTCGGCATCCACCCGGCCCTTCTGGACGCCGCCCTGCACACCCTCGTGGCCGTGCGTGACGGCGGTGACCAGCGGGTGTTCCTGCCGTTCGAGTGGACGGGCGTCGAGCTGTTCGCCGCCGGGAGCACCGAGCTGCGCGTCCGCGTGGACCTCGACGAGAGTGGTACCAGTGCCCGTATCTGGGTGTCGGACCCGGCGGGTGGCCCGGTGGCGTTCGTCGACGGTCTGCAGATCCGCGAGGCGTCGTCCGAGCAGGTCCGGGCCGGTGCGTCCGTCGACCACCTCTACCGCCTGGACCACCAGGAGCCGCGCACCCTGGAGGAGCGTTCACTCGCCGACCTCTGGGTGATCGGCACCGGGCACGTCTCCGAACTCCCCATCGCCAGCCAGGTGGAGGGACCGGAGGGGCTCATCGAGCGCCTTGCTTCGGAGTCCCACCCTCAGGCCGTCGTCGCGGACCTGTCCGGGGCCGTCGGCTCGGTGCAGGAGGTTCTGGCGGACGCGCTCACGCTGATCCAGCGACTCACCGCCGAACCCTCCCTCGAGCCGGTCGAGTTGGTGTTCGTGACGCGCGGCGCAACCGGCACCGATCCGGTGCAGGCCGCGCTGCTGGGCCTGTTGCGGACGGTCCGCGCGGAGTACGCCGACCGGCCGATCCGCCTGCTCGACCTCGATGGCAGCGCTTCTGTCGACGTGATCGAGCGCGCCCTTTCGACTGTCGGTGAGCCGGAGTTGGCGATCGCCGACGGCCGTATCCGCGCCCCGCGCCTGGTGCGCGTCACCGCCGCCGACACCACCGTGACCACCGCCCTCAACCCGGAGCAGGTACTCCAGGACGCGGGTGCCGAAACCGTCCGTATCGCCGCCTGCGACGCCGCCGACCGCGAGCAGCTCACCGCCATCGTCAACGACCTAGGCAGCAGCCTCGGTTCGGTCTTCCACCTCGCTGCCGTCCTCGACGACGGCCTCCTGACCGGCCAGACCCCGGAACGCTTCGCCCGCGTCCTCGCGCCCAAGGTGAACGGCGCCCTGTACCTGGACGAGCTGACGCGCGAGTCGAACCTCGACGCCTTCGTCCTCTTCTCCTCGGCGGCAGGTGTCCTCGGCAGCGCAGGCCAGGGCGCCTACGCGGCGGCGAACGCTTTCGTTGACGCTCTGGCCGCTCAGCGCCGCTCCGCCGACCTCCCCGCCCTCAGCCTCTCCTGGGGCCTGTGGCAGCAGGCCGGTACCGGCCTGACCGCTCACCTCGGCGACGCCGAGCTGAGCCGCATGCGCCGCCAGGGCGTCGCCGCCCTCACCCCCGCCCAGGGCCTGCGCGCCCTCGACGCCGCACTCACCACCGACCTCGCCCACGTCGTCCCCGTCCGCCTCGAACTGTCAGCCATACGCCGCGAGTTGGAAAGGAGTGGCGACGTGCCACCGCTGTTGCGATCCCTCGTCCGGGCCCGCCTGCGCCGCGCCGGTGCGACGGCGGCCGCGCCCTCCGCCCTGCGCGAGCGCCTCGCCGCGCTCGCGCCGACCGAGCGGCAGCCCGCCGTCCTCGATCTGGTCCGCCGCGAGGCCGCCGCCGTCCTCGGCGTCGGCGGAGGGCCCGAAGCCCTCGGCGCCCACCAGGTCTTCAAGGAACTCGGCCTCGACTCCCTCATGGCCGTCGAACTGCGCCGCCGCCTCGCCGCCGAGACCGGACTGACCCTCCCCTCCACCCTCGCCTTCGACTACCCCACCCCCACCGCCATCACCGAACTCGTCCTGAACCGCCTGGACGTGGCCGGCAACGGCGCGGCGCCGACCTCGTCGGGCGTCCGGCTGACCAGGGAGCTGATGGACAACCTCGTGGAGCTGCTGCGCTCCGCGACCCCCCTGCAACTCGAATCGGAGGGACTGGCGGGCCAGTTCCTCACCCTCAAGAACGGCCTCGCGAAGGCCGTCGTCCCGGAAGCGCCAGCGGTCGAGCTGGAGACCGGAAGCAGCACCGAAGACCTTCTGCAGTTCTTGGACCGCAAGCTGGGAGTCACGGCATGAGCAGCACATCCGAAGTCGAGAAGCTCGAGGCGTACCTGCGGCGCACCGCGACCGCGCTGGTCGAGGCGGAGAAGCAGCTCGACTCCGAGCGGGCCGCCCGTACCGAGCCGATCGCCGTCGTCTCGATGGCTTGCCGCCTGCCGGGCGGGATCGACACCCCGGAGGGTTTCTGGGAGTTGCTGGCCTCGGGCGGCGATGCGATCGGCGGTTTCCCGGAGCGTTGGCAGGGCCTGGACCTGTTCGACCCGGACCCGGAGGCCGTCGGCAAGAGCTACGCCACCGAGGGCGGCTTCATGACGAACGTGGAGCGCTTCGACGCCGCGTTCTTCGGCATCTCGCCGCGCGAGGCGCAGTCCATGGATCCGCAGCAGCGTTTGGTCCTGGAGACGGCCTGGGAGGCGCTGGAGCGTGCGGGCGTTCGCCCGGAGGCGCTGGAGGGCAGCCGGACGGGCGTCTACCTCGGTACGATGAGCTCGGACTACGGCAACCAGCAGGGTCACGACCTGGACGCGCTCGACGGGTACGTCAGCACGGGCAATGCGAGCAGTGTGGTTTCGGGCCGCGTCTCGTACGCGCTCGGGCTCCAGGGCCCGGCGGTCACCGTGGACACGGCCTGCTCCTCCTCCCTCGTCGCGACGCACCTGGCGGTGTCGGCGCTGCGGCAGGGCGAGTGCGAGATGGCACTCGTCGGTGGCGTCACCGTGATGAACACCCCGGCGCTGTTCGTCGAGTTCAGCCGTCTGCGGGGGATGGCCGCGGACGGCCGGTGCAAGAGCTTCGGCGCCGACGCGGACGGTGCCGGCTGGGCCGAGGGCTGTGGCGTGCTCGTCCTGAAGCGGCTGTCCGCTGCTGAGCGGGACGGGGACCGCGTTCTCGCCGTCATCCGTGGCAGTGCCATCAACCAGGACGGCCGCAGCCAGGGGCTGACCGCGCCCAACGGGCCGTCGCAGCAGCGTGTGATCCAGGACGCGCTGGCGGCATCTCGCCTGACCCCGGCCGACATCGACGCCATCGAGGCCCACGGCACCGGCACCTCCCTCGGTGACCCGATCGAGGCGGGCGCCCTCGCCGAGGTCTTCGGCCCGGACCGCCCGATCGACCGTCCGCTCCTGCTGGGCTCGTCGAAGTCGAACATCGGGCACGCCCAGGCCGCCGCCGGCGTGATCGGCGTGATCAAGATGGTCCTCGCCCTCGAACACGGCACCCTCCCGCGCACGCTCCACGCCGACGAGCCCAGCCCGCACATCGAGTGGGACGGCAGCCCCCGGAGACCACGCCGGTTCCGGTTCAGCCCCGGCCGACCGCCGTCCCGGTGGTCGTGTCGGGCCGGGACGAGGCGGCGGTGCGGGAGCAGTCCGCCCGCTGGGCCGACTGGCTGGACGCCCACGACAACGTCCCGCTGGCCGACGTCGCCGTGACCGCCGCCCGGCACCGCACCCGGTTCGAGCACCGCGCCGTCGCCGTCGCCGGTTCCACGGCGGACGCGGCCGCGCAGCTGCGGGCCATCGCGGCCGGTGGGCCGGTGGGTGTCGCCGGGACCCCTGGTGAGGTCGTGTTCGTGTACCCGGGGCAGGGGAGCCAGTGGCTCGGCATGGGTGCTGCGCTGCTGGAGCAGTCGCCCGTCTTCCGTGAGGCCGTCGTCGCCTGTGACGAGGCGTTGCGCCCGCTGACGGGCTGGTCGGTCCTCGAGGTCCTCGACGGCGGCGGCGGGGATCACCCGCCCGTCGACCGCGTGGATGTGGTCCAGCCGGCGCTGTTCGCGATGGGCGTCGCGCTCTCGGCCCTGTGGCGTTCGTGGGGCGTCGAGCCCAGCGCGGTCGTGGGGCACAGCCAGGGCGAGGTGGTCGCGGCCGTCGTCTCGGGCGCGCTCTCGCTGGAGCAGGGCGCGAAGGTCGTCGCCCTGCGCTCCGCAGCCGTTCGGGCTGTGACGGGCTTCGGTGGGATGGCGCTGGTCGAGCGCCCGGTCGCCGAGGTCGAGGAGATCCTCGCGGCCTACGACGGCAGGCTCTCGGTCGCGGCGGTGAACACCCCGGGCTCGACGGTCGTCAGCGGTGAGAGCGAGGCCATCGACACGCTGGTCGCGGACCTCCAGCAGCAGGACGTGTTCTGCCGCCGGGTGAACGTGGACTACGCCTCGCACAGTGCGCAGATGGACCCGCTGCTGCCCGGACTGCTGGACGCCTTCGCCGACCTCACCCCGGGGCGCGCCTCGGTGCCGTTCTACTCGACGGTCCTCGGTCGCGTCCTGGACGGTCCGGAGCTGGACGGCGCGTACTGGTGCCGCAACCTGCGCGAGCCCGTCCGCTTCGACCGGGCGCTGGAGCAGCTCCTCGGCGACGGCCGGAACGTGTTCGTCGAGGTCAGCGCCCACCCCGTGCTCGCCATGCCGCTCACCGACGGCAGTGCCGAGCACAACGGCGTCGTCGTCGGTTCCCTCGCCCGAGGCGAGGGTGGTACTGCTCAGCTCCTGCGCTCCCTCGGTCAGCTGCACGTCCAGGGTGTCGAGATCGACTGGCAGAAGGTCCTGGGGGGCGGCGAGTTCGTCGCTGACCTGCCCACCTACGCCTTCCAGCGCGAGTACTTCTGGACGGAGGTCGGTTCGGGCTCGGCGGATGCGGGTTCGATGGGCCTGGAGGCGTCCGCCCACCCGTGGCTCGGCGCCGGAACGGCTCTCGCGGACGGCGAAGGTCATTTGTTCACCGGCCGTCTGGCCCCCAACTCCCAGCCGTGGCTGCGTGATCACGCCGCCTTCGGCACGGTCCTCGTCCCCGGGACGGGCATCCTTGACCTGGTGCTGGCGGCCGGTCGTGAGGTCGGTGCGGGCCGGGTGGAGGAACTCGCCCTGGTCGAGCCGCTGGTCCTCGAAGGCCCGGTTCGTCTCCAGGTTGTCGTCGGTGGTTCGGAGAACGGTCGCCGTCAGGTGTCCCTCTACAGCCGTCCCGAGGATGTCGAGGACTCCTGGACCCTGAGCGCCAGTGGCGAACTCACCGAGGAGCAGGCCGCACAGGACGGCTTTGAAGCGTTGCGCCACTGGCCGGTCTCCACCGCGGAATCGGTGAGCCTGGACGGTTTCTACGACGCCTTCGCAGCCCGTGGCCTGGCGTACGGTCCGGCCTTCCAGGGCCTGACCGAACTGTGGCGCGACGGCAGCACCGCGTACGGGCTGGTCCGCCTGCCCGAGGGCGTGAAGGCCGACGAGTTCGGCATCCACCCGGCGCTCCTGGACGCCGCCCTGCACACCCTCGTGGCGGTTCGCGACGGCGGTGACCAGCGGGTGTTCCTGCCGTTCGAGTGGACGGGCGTCGAGCTGTTCGCCGCCGGGAGTACCGAGCTGCGCGTCCGCGTGGACCTCGATGCGAGCGGTACCAGCGCCCGTATCTGGGTGTCGGACCCGGCCGGTGGGCCGGTGGCGTTCGTCGACGGTCTGCAGATCCGCGAGGCGTCGGCCGAGCAGGTCCGGGCCGGTGCGTCCGTCGACCACCTCTACCGCCTGGACTACCAGGAGGTGCAGGCCCCGACGCCGACCACCGCGCCCAGCAGCATCGTCCTCGGTGGGACCGGCGAGCTGACCCGTCTGCTGAACGCCGACCACGCCCACACCATCGACGCCCTCGGCGAGGCGCGTCCGGAGCGGGCCATCGTGGACCTGTCCGGGGCCGTCGGCTCGGTGCAGGAGGTTCTGGCGGACGCGCTCACGCTGATTCAGCGGCTCACCGCCGAACCTTCCCTCGAGCCGGTCGAGTTGGTGTTCGTGACGCGTGGCGCAACCGGCGGCGACCCGGTGCAGGCCGCGCTGCTGGGCCTGCTGCGGACGGTCCGCGCGGAGTACGCCGACCGGCCGATCCGCCTGCTCGACCTCGATGGCAGCGCTTCTGTCGACGTGATCGAGCGCGCCCTTTCCGCCGCCTCCGAGCCGGAGTTGGCAATCATCGAGGGCCGTATCCGCGCCCCGCGCCTGGTGCGCGTCACCGCCGCCGACACCACCACGACGATCACCCTCAACCCGGAGCGGACCGCTCTGATCACGGGTGGCACCGGGGAGTTGGGCCGCGAGCTGGCAGAGCACCTGGTTCGCAACCACAACGTGCGCCACCTGGTCCTCACCTCCCGCCAGGGCGAGGCGGCCCCCGGCGCGGTCGAGATCCGCCAGGCACTCCAGGACGCGGGCGCCGAGAGCGTCCGCATCGCCGCCTGCGACGCCGCCGACCGCGAGCAGCTCGCCGCCGTCGTCAACGACCTCGGCGAGACGCTCGGTTCGGTGTTCCACCTGGCCGCCGTCCTCGACGACGGCCTCCTGACCGGCCAGACCCCGGAGCGCTTCGCCCGCGTCCTCGCGCCGAAGGTGAACGGCGCTCTCCACCTGGACGAGCTGACGCGCGAACTGAACCTCGACGCCTTCGTCCTCTTCTCCTCCGCAGCCGGCGTCCTCGGCAGCGCCGGCCAGAGCGGCTACGCGGCGGCGAACGCCTTCGTCGACGCCCTGGCCGCTCAGCGCCGCTCCGCCGACCTCCCCGCCCTCAGCCTCTCCTGGGGCCTGTGGCAGCAAGCCGGCACCGGCCTGACCGCCCACCTCGGCGACGCCGAGCTGAGCCGCATGCGCCGCCAGGGCATCGCCGCCCTCACCCCCGCCCAGGGCCTGCGCGCCATCGACGCCGCACTCACCACCGACCTCGCCCACGTCGTCCCCGTCCGCCTCGAACTCGGCTCGGTTCGACGCGAGTTGGAGCGCGGCGGCGAGGTCCCGTCCCTGCTCCGCGCCCTGGTGCGCGCCCGCCTGCGCCGCGCCGGTGCGACGGCGGCGGCGCCTTCCGCCCTGCACGAGCGTCTCGCCGCCCTCTCCGCCACCGACCGCCAGTCCACCCTCCTCGATCTGGTCCGCCGCGAGGCCGCCGCCGTCCTCGGCGTCGGCGGAGGGCCCGAAGCCCTCGGCGCTCACCAGGTCTTCAAGGAACTCGGCCTCGACTCCCTCATGGCCGTCGAACTGCGCCGCCGCCTCGCCGCCGAGACCGGCCTGACCCTCCCCTCCACCCTCGCCTTCGACTACCCGACCCCCACCGCCATCGCCGGCCTGATCCTCGACCGTCTCGACCTGGGCACCAAGGCCGACCGGGCCCCCGTCCGCGTCACCCCGGGCGCGCAGGCCGACGACCCCATCGCCGTTGTCTCCATGGCTTGCCGCCTGCCCGGCGGGATCGACACCCCGGAAGGCTTCTGGGACCTCATCCTCGCCGGTGGCGACGCCATCGGCGGCTTCCCCCAGCGCTGGCAGGGCCTGGACCTGTTCGACCCCGACCCGGACGCGGTCGGCAAGAGCTACGCCCGCGAGGGCGGATTCCTGGAGAACGTCGACCAGTTCGACGCCGCGTTCTTCGGCATCAGCCCGCGCGAGGCTCAGTCCATGGACCCTCAGCAGCGGCTCGTCCTGGAGGCCAGCTGGGAGGCCCTGGAGCGCGCGGGCGTCCGCCCGGGCAGCCTGGAGGGCACCCGCACCGGCGTCTACCTGGGAGCCATGAGCTCGGACTACGGCAGCCACGAGGGACGTCAACTCGAAGTCCTGGACGGCTACATGAGCACGGGCAACGCGAGCAGCGTCGTCTCCGGCCGCGTCTCGTACGCGCTCGGGCTCCAGGGCCCGGCGGTCACCGTGGACACGGCCTGCTCCTCCTCCCTCGTCGCGACCCACCTCGCCGTGTCGGCGCTCCGCCAGGGCGAGTGCGACCTCGCCCTCGTCGGTGGCGTCACCGTCATGAACACCCCGGCGCTGTTCGTCGAGTTCAGCCGCCTCAAGGGCATGGCCTCGGACGGGCGTTGCAAGAGCTTCGGCGCCGACGCGGACGGCGCGGGGTGGGCCGAGGGCTGTGGCGTGCTCGTCCTGAAGCGGCTGTCCGCCGCCGAGCGGGACGGAGATCGCGTCCTCGCCGTCATTCGTGGCAGTGCCATCAACCAGGACGGCCGCAGCCAGGGCCTCACCGCCCCCAACGGCCCCTCCCAGCAGCGCGTCATCCAGGACGCCCTGGCCGCCGCCCGCCTCACCCCGGCGGACATCGACGCGGTCGAGGCCCACGGCACCGGCACCTCCCTCGGTGACCCGATCGAAGCGGGCGCGCTGGCCGAGGTCTTCGGCCCGAACCGCCCCACCGACCGGCCCCTCCTCCTGGGCTCCTCCAAGTCCAACATCGGGCACGCCCAGGCCGCCGCCGGTGTCATCGGCGTGATCAAGATGGTCCTCGCCCTCGAACACGGCACCCTCCCGCGCACGCTCCACGCCGACGAGCCCAGCCCGCACATCGAGTGGGACGGCAGCCACCTGATCCTCGAGGAGGCCCCGACCGCCACCCGCCCGACCGAGCCGACCGAGTCGACCGAACCGACGACCCCTCTCCCCGTCCTCCTCTCCGGCCGCGACGAGACCGCCCTGCGCGAGCAGGCTGCCCGCTGGGCCGACTGGCTCGACGCGAACCCGGCCACCCCGCTAGCCGCCGTGGCCGCTACCGCCGCCCATCACCGCACCCACTTCGACCACCGCGCCGCCGTCCTCGCCGCCACCACGGCCGACACGGTGGTGGCCCTGCGCAGCCTGGCCGAAGGCCGTCCGGCCGCCGGTACGGTCGCGAACGCCCCGAGCGGGCAGGGCCTTGCGGTGCTGTTCACCGGGCAGGGGAGCCAGCGCCTGGGGATGGGGCGTGGGTTGTACGAGTCCTCGCCCGCGTTCCGCGTGGCGTTCGACGAGGTTCTGACCGCCCTGGACCGCTACACCGCCCGCCCCCTCCAGGAGGTGATCTTCGGGGAGGACGCGGCGGTGCTGGACCGGACGGAGTTCACTCAGCCGGCGCTGTTCGCCGTCGAGGTGGCGTTGTTCCGTCTGTGGGAGTCCTGGGGTGTTGTTCCGGCTGCTGTGGCCGGGCACTCGGTGGGTGAGCTCGCTGCCGCCCATGTCGCGGGGGTCCTGTCCCTGGACGACGCTGCGCGTCTGGTCGTGGCGCGCGGGCGGCTGATGCAGTCCTGCGAGAGCGGCGGCGCGATGGCGTCGATCGAGGCGAGCGAGGAGGAGGTCCTCGCCGCTCTCGAGGGCCGTGTCGCGGTCGCGGGTGTCAACTCCCCGACGCAGACCGTGGTCAGTGGTGACGCGGATGCGGTCGAGTTCCTGGAGTGCGGCCCCTCCGGAGTCCTCTCCGCCATGGGCGCCGCCTGCCTGGACGACGCGGTCTTCGCCGCCTCCCTGCGCGCCACCGAGGACGAGCCGACCGCCCTGCTCACCGCCGCCGCGCCGCCCGTACTGGCTCGACGCCCCGAAGGCGGGCCGGGACGCCCGTTCCTCGGGGCTGGTCGCGGCCGCGCACCCGTGGCTGGCGGCGGTGACGGCGCTGGCGGGCGGCGAGGGGTACCTGCTCAGTGGGCGGGTGTCGCTCGCCGACCAGCCGTGGCTGGGGGACCACGCCGTCTTCGGCGCGGTGCTCGTGCCGGGTGCCGGTCTGCTGGACCTGGCGCTGTCCGCCGCCCACCAGGTGGGGGCGCGCCGGGTGGCCGAGCTGACGCTCGCCCAGCCGATGGTGCTGCCGTCGGCCGAGGGGCTGCGGCTCCAGGTGAAGGTCGGCCCGGCGGGGGAGGACGGCGGCCGTACGGTCGAGATCCACAGCCAGCCGGAGTCGGCGGCCGCCGACGCGCCGTGGACCCTGCACGCCGAGGGCCGCCTGGTCGAGGACGCCGCCGAGCCCATCACCGAGGACCGGCCCACCTGGCCCGCCCCCGGCACCGAGCCCGTCCCGCTGGACGCCCTCTACAGCGGCCTGGCGGGGCAGGGCCTCGGCTACGGCCCGGCGTTCCGCGGCCTCACCGAGCTGCACCGCAGCCCGGGCGGGCGCGTGGCGTACGGCCGGGTGGTGCTGCCCGAGGGGTTGAGCGTGGACGGGCACGCCGTCCACCCGGCGCTGCTGGACGCGGCCCTGCACACCCTCGCGGGAGTGGAGGCAGACGGCGCGGACACCGGCAGCGCGGACGCCGAGGAGGGCACCGTCCTGCTGCCCTTCGCCTGGTCGGACGTCACCCTCCACGCGACGGACAGCACCGAGCTGCTCGTGCGCGTCGAGCTGACCGAGGGCCTGGCCGCCCGCGTCGAGGTGACGGACGCGGCGGGCGAGCCGGTGCTCGTCGCGGGCACGCTGGAGGTCCAGCGGGCCCGGGCGGAGCAGCTGCGCGGCGGCGCCGCGTCGGCCGGTGCGGAGCACCTGTACCGGGTCGAGTTCCAGCCGCTTCCGCAGCGGGACGCCGAGCGTGCGGCCCCCGACACCGTCGTGATCGGCGCCGCCCTCGCCTCCTCGCTCGGCCTGCCCGCCGTGCCCGGCCTGGAGGCCGTGCTCACCCGCCCGGCTGTCCCCGCCCGCCTGCTCGTCGACGCCACGCGGGAGTCGGTGGTCACCGCCCTGGAGCAGGTCAAGCTCCTGGTCGGCGACGTCCGCTTCGCCGCCACCGAGGTCGTCTGGCTGACCCGGGGCGCCGTCCCGGCCCGGCCCGAGGACGAGGTGGCCCGGCCGGAGCAGGCCGCGCTGTGGGGCCTGCTGCGGTCCGTCCGGGCCGAGCACCCGGAGCGGCGCCTGCGCCTGCTCGACCTCGACCCCGACGGCGACAACGGGCCGGGCGAGGCCGCCCTCACCGACGCCCTCGCCCAGGCCCTCGCCGTCGAGGACGAGCCCGAGCTGGCCGTACGCGGCACCGCCGTCCTGACCCCGCGCCTGCGCCCGGTCCGTACGGCGCCGGCCGCGCAGAGCGCCGACTCGGTCCTCCTCCCGCCGCCCGGCGTGGACGCCTGGCACCTGGACATCCGGGAGAAGGGCCGCCTGGACACCTTCGCCCTCGTCCCGGTCGGGGACGACGGCCCGCTCGGCGAGCACGAGATCCGCCTGCGGGTGCACGCCTCCGGCCTGAACTTCCGGGACGTCCTCAACGCGCTCGACATGGTCCACGCCCCCCAGCTGGGCCTGGAGTGCGCGGGCGTGGTCCTGGAGACCGGGCCGGGCGTCGCCCACCTGAACCCCGGCGACCGGGTGATGGGCCTGACCGTCGGCACCTTCGGCACCGAGGCCCGGGCCGACGGCCGGATGATGGTGCGGATCCCGGACGGGATCGGCTTCGCCGAGGCCGCGACCGTCCCGCTGGCCTTCCTGACCGCCTACCACGGGCTCCTCGAGCTCGGCGGTCTCACCGCCGGCGAGCGGGTGCTGGTGCACGCGGCGGCCGGCGGCGTCGGCATGGCGGCCGTCCAGCTGGCCCGGCACTTCGGCGCCGAGGTCTGGGGCACGGCCAGCGCGGGCAAGTGGCCGACGCTGCGCCGGCTCGGCCTGCCGCAGGAGCGGATCGCCTCCTCCCGCGACACCGGGTTCGAAACCGCCTTCCACCAGGACGGCAGCGGCTTCGACCTCGTCCTGAACTCCCTCACCGGCGAGTTCGTCGACGCCTCGCTCAGGCTCCTCGAGCCGCGCGCGGGCCGCTTCCTGGAGATGGGCAAGACGGACATCCGGCAGGCGGAGCAGGTCGCCGCCGCGCACCCGGGCGTCCTCTACCGGGCGTTCGACCTGATGGACGCCGGCCCGGAGCGCATCCTCCAGATGCTCACCGAGGTCGCCGACCTGCTCGCCCGCCGGGTCATCGCCCCGCTGCCGTACGCGTCGTACGACGTGCGCCGCGCGGCGGACGCCTTCCGCTTCATGGCGCAGGGCCGGCACATCGGCAAGCTGGTGCTGACCTCGCCGCGCCCCCTCGCCCCGACCGGCACCGTCCTGGTGACCGGCGGCACCGGCGAGCTGGGCCGGCTGGTCGCCCGACGCCTGGTGACCGGGCACGGCGTCCGCCACCTCCTGCTGACCTCGCGGCGCGGTCCGGCCGCCGAGGGGACGCGGGAGCTGGTGGACGAGCTGCGCGCGGCAGGCGCCGAGTCCGTCCGGGTGCTGGCCTGCGATGTCGCGGACCGCGCCCAGGTCGCGGCGGCCCTGGCGGCCGTCGACCCCGGCCACCCGCTGACCGGGGTGGTCCACCTGGCCGCCGTCATCGACGACGGCGTGGTGGTGAACCAGACGGCCGAGCGGTTCGGCCGCGTCCTCGCCCCGAAGGTCGACGGCGCCCGCCACCTGCACGAGCTGACCGGCGGCCTGGACCTCGCCGCGTTCGTGCTGTTCTCCTCCGTCGCCGGCACGCTCGGCTCCCCGGGGCAGAGCAACTACGCGGCGGCCAACGCCTACCTGGACGCCCTGGCCGCCCACCGCACCCGCCGTGGCCTGCCGGGCACCAGCCTGGCCTGGGGCCTGTGGGAGCAGGGCGGCACGGGCCTGACCGCCCACCTCGGCGACGCCGAACTGGGCCGGATGCGCCGCCAGGGCGCCCAGGCGCTCAGCGTCGAGCAGGGGCTCGCCCTGTTCGACGCGGCGCTCGGACGGCCGGAGCCGCATCTCGTCCCGCTGCGCCTCGACCTGGACCGGCTGCAGCGCGGCGCCGGCATGGAGGGACCCGAACTCCCGCCGCTGCTGCGGGCGTTGCTTCGCACCCCGCTGCGCCGGGCCGGCCGCTCCGAGGCGGCCGCGGCGGACGGGCTGCGCGAGCGGCTGGCGGGCCTCGACGGCCCGGAGCGGATCGCGGCGCTCACCCTGCTCGTCCAGCAGGAGGTGGCGGCGGTCCTCGGCCTGTCCGGCATCGAGACCGTCCGGGCCGAGCAGCCGCTGCGCGACCACGGCTGGGACTCGCTGATGGCCGTCGAGCTGCGCAACCGGCTCTCGGCCCACGCGCAGGTGCCGCTGCCCAGCACCCTGGCCTTCGACTACCCGACGCCGCAGGCCATCGCGGACTTCCTCAACGTCCGGCTGGACTTCGGCGCCGCCCGCCCCGAGGAGCCTCAGCCCCAGCAGTACGGCGCCCCGCCGCAGGAGCCGGAGCAGGCCGCCCGCTGGGCGCTGTCGCGGATCCCGGCGGACGAACTGAGCCGCAGCGGACTGCTCGCCCAGCTGCTCGAACTCGCCGGCGTTCCGCAGACCGCCCCGGCGGGAGGGCAGCCGGACGCGCTGCGGCTGGCGGAGGAACTGACCATCGACGAGATGGACCAGGCCCTGGACGCCGTCCTCGGGCGCGCGCTCTGACCTGCGACCTCTGACCTGCGACCTCTGACCTGCGACCTCTGACGTGTGACCCCTGACAACCACCCCCGACCCGCGGCGGCCGGGCGCTCCCCGAGGAGGGAGCGCCCGGCCGCCGCCGTACCGACCGACCCGGGAGGTCCCCACCGTGTCCACCACCGTGCAGGAGGCCGTGCGGCCCGCCGCCGCACCGCCTCCCGCCACCAGCCCGACCGACGAAGCCCTGGCCGAGGAAGCCCTGGCCGAGGAAGCCCCGACCGACGAAGCCCCGACCGACGAAGCCCCGGCCGGCGCCCCCCTGCGCCTGCGCTGGCTGCTCCTCGCCGTCGTTACCGGCGCCTCCTTCCTGGACAGCCTCGACGTCAACATCGTCACCGTCGTCCTGCCCGCCGTGCAGCGCGACCTGGGCGCCGAGTTCGCCACCGCCCAGTGGACGCTGGCCGGTTACGCCCTCGCCTTCTCGCTCTTCCTGATCACCGGCGGCCGCCTCGGCGACATCCACGGCCGCAAGCGGGTGTTCCTCGCCGGGGTGGTCGGCTTCACCCTCGCCTCGGCCGTCTGCGGCTTCGCGCCGAACGCCGAACTCCTCATCGCCGCCCGGCTGTTGCAGGGCCTGACGGCCGCGCTGATGGTTCCGCAGGTGATGTCGGTGATCGTCACGCTGTTCCGGCCCAAGGAGTGGCCGGTCGCCTTCGCCGTCCTCGGCGCGGCGCTGACCCTCGGCAGTGTCGGCGGCCCGCTGCTCGGCGGGCTGCTCACCGGGCTGGACCTCTTCGGCCTCGGCTGGCGGGTGATCTTCCTGGTCAACGTGCCGCTGGGGCTGCTGATCACGGCGCTCGCCGCCCGCCTGCTGCCGGAGAACCGGCAGGAGGGTCCGGCCCGGCTCGACCTGCCCGGCGTCGCGCTGCTCACCGCGGCCGCGTTCGCCCTGATGTACCCGCTGGTGCAGGGCCGCGAGCAGGGCTGGCCCGCCTGGATGCTGCTGAGCGTTCTCGCGGCGCCCGTCCTGCTGGTCCTCTTCGCCCGCCACCAGCGCCGTCGGCACGCCCGGGACGGCAGCGCGCTGGTGCCGCCGCCGCTGTTCGCCCGGCGCAGCTTCGCGGTCGGGCTGGCGGTGACGCTGCTGGCCTTCACCGGCATCGGTTCGCTGGCGCTGATCCTCACGTACCACCTGCAGTACGGCCTGGGCTGGTCGGTGCTGCGGACGGCCCTGGCGACGGCGGCCTGGCCGGTGGGCATCGCGGTGACCTTCCAGATCGCCTGGCGGCACGGGATGCGGCGCGGCCGGCTGTTCGTCGGCGCGGGCGCGGCGGTGATGGCGGCCGGGTCGCTGCTGCTGATGGCGGCGGTCCGTACGGCCGGGGCCGACCTGTCCTGGTGGCAGGTGGCCGGCGCGGAGCTGGTGGTCGGCTTCGGGATGGGCCTCTGCTCGCCGGTGCTGGCCTCGACGGTGCTCAGCGAGGTGCCGCCGCAGGACTCGGGCGCGGGCTCGGGGGTCGTCAACGCCGTCACCCAGTTCGGCTCGGCGGCCGGGGTCGCGGTGGTCGGCGCGATCTTCCTCGCGGCCACCGGGGACGTCGCGACCGACGTCCTCGACCCGGCCCGGATCGACCGCTTCTGCTCCGCCACCGGCGCGACGCTCTGGTACAACGCCGGCGCCTTCGCGCTCACCGCCCTCCTGAGCCGCCTCCTCCCGGCCCCCGCTACCGATTCCTCCTCCGATTCCGCCACCAAACCCGCAGAAGGAGCCCCCGCATGACCGGGTCCAGAACCACCGTCGCCCCGCTGTCCGCCTTCCACCCGCTGTTCCGTCCACTCACCACGGAGGTCCGTATGTCCGCCACCAACCAGTCCGCGTCCGCCAAGCTCACCGCTGCCGCCGCCGCTCCGCAGGACGACCTGCGCGCCCGCTTCCGGGAGGCGCTGGGCCAGAAGGGCTCCGCCGGCCAGGCCCGCGAGGCGCAGCAGGCCGGCCGCAGCAAGGTCGGCGACCTGCACGGCCCGGCCGCCCGCAAGCGCAGCTTCCGCCGCAAGACCGGCTGAGCCGCGAGCAGTTGACCGAAGTAGCGCGTGAGTACGGCGCGGCTCCGGTACGGGCGGCGGGAGAGGGGGCCCGGACGAGGGCTCCCCTCCGCCGCCCGTCCGACTCGATTCCTCGAACTGTGAAGGTGTGTGAGGTGCCGTGATTGAAGACATCCTGCCTGCCGAGGTGGCCTCGGCCGAGGCGTTCAACGACAGCCTGGAGGGCCCGCTCTACCCGGAGGAGGCGGCGCAGATCGCCCGGGCGGTGGAGTCCCGGCGGCGCGAGTTCACCACGGCGCGGCTGTGCGCCCGCCGGGCGCTGGCCCGGCTGGGGCTGCCGCCGGTGGCGGTGCCGCCGGGGCCGCTGGGGGAGCCGCGCTGGCCGGCGGGGGTGCTGGGCAGCATCACCCATTCGACGCACTACCGGGCGGCGGCGGTGGCCAGGTCGGCGGACGTGCTGGCGCTGGGCATCGACGTGGAGCCCGATCTGCCGTTGCCCGAGGACCTGTTGGAGTCGATCGCCTCCCCGGCGGAGCACGCCCGGCTGCTGGACCTGGAGCAGGCCGCCGCCGAGCCGGTGAACTGGGGGCGGCTGCTGTTCAGCGCGAAGGAGAGCGTCTACAAGGCGTGGTTCCCGCAGGGCCGGCGCATCCTGGACTTCTTCGACGCGGACGTCACCTTCGGCGCTCCGCTCGGCGGCGGGGAGGGCTCGTTCCGCGCGCACCTCCTCCTCACCCCGCTGGAGCGGGAGTTGGGGCTGCGCGCGGACTACTCGGGCCGCTGGCTGGTGCGCGGCGGGCTGCTGCTGACCACGGTGGTCACGCTCGCGCCCGCCCGCACGGCCCGGCCGCAGGTGGCAATAGGGGCGCCCCAGGGGGCATCGATCGGGGCGCCCCGGCTGGGGGGTTACGGTGCCGTGCTCTGAACCACAGGGCTCGTGGCCCGGCCCGTCAGGTGGCGGCGCAGGACGTCCGTCACCACGGCGGCCTGCTCGACGAGGTAGAAGTGCCCACCCGGGAAGTCCCGCGTCGCGAAGCCCCCGGTGGTGTGCCGGCCCCACAGCAGCACCTCCTCGTACGGCGCCTTGGGGTCGGCGTCGCCGTTGAGCGCGGTGATCGGGCAGCGCAGGGTGGCGTCGGCGGCGCAGCGGTACGTCTCCACGGCGGTGTAGTCCGCGCGCAGGGCCGGCATGACCATCCGCAGGAAGTCCTCGTCGGCGAGCAGCGTGGCGTCCGTCCCGGCGAGGCCCTGGAGTTCGGCGACGATGCCCGCGTCGTCGCGCAGGTGGACGGTGCCGGTGCGCGGCACGGACGGGCCGCCGCGGCCGGAGGCGAACAGGTGCACCGGCTCCAGCCCGTCCGCCTCCATCCGGCGGGCGACCTCGAAGGCGACGACGGAGCCCATGCTGTGGCCGAACAGGGTGGTGGGCCGGGCGGCCAGCCGGGGCCGCAGCGCCCGGTAGACGAGGTCGGCGAGGACGCCGATGTCGCTGGGCGCGGTCTCGTCGTGGCGGTCCTGGCGGCCGGGGTACTGCACGGCCACGACCTCGGTGACGGCGGCGAGGTCGGCCGAGAGCGGGTAGAAGAAGCTGGCCGAGCCGCCGGCGTGCGGGAAGCAGACCAGCTGGCTGCGCCCGTCCGGCGCGGGGTGGTAGGTCCGGGCCCAGAGGGAGTCCTCGGTGGCGGTGGTCATGCGCGGCTCCTCCTCGGAACGGGCCTACGGGCGTTGGGACGTGGACCGACCGGCAGATGGGGGTCGGTGCTACTTCGGGGTGGTGTCGCCGCGGAAGCGGTCGATGGCCGGCAGGTGCCGGGCGCGCAGCTCGTGGTCACGCACGCCCAGCCCGGTGCGCGGGGCGAGGCCGAGCACGCCGACCTTTCCGCTGTGCAGGTTGCGGTGCACGGCGCGGGCGGCCTCGCCGACCTCGTCGAGCGGGTGGGTGACGGACAGGGTGGGGTGCACCATGCCGCGGGCGATCAGGCGGTTGGCCTCCCAGGCTTCGCGGTAGTTGGCGAAGTGGGTGCCGACGACGCGCTTGAGCGAGGTCCACAGGTAGCGGTTGTCGAACTGGTGCTGGAAGCCGGAGGTGGAGGCGCAGGTGACGATGGTGCCGCCGCGCCGGGCGACGTAGACGCTGGCGCCGAAGGTCTCCCGGCCGGGGTGCTCGAAGACGACGTCCGGGTCGTCCCCGCCGGTGAGTTCGCGGATGCGGGCGCCCAGGCGCTTCCACTCGCGGGGGTCGGGGGTGTGCTCGTCCTTCCAGAACCGGTAGCCCTCCCGGGCCCGGTCGATGACCAGCTCGGCGCCCATCGACCGGACGAGCCGCGCCTTGTGCTCGTCGGAGACGACGCAGACCGGGATCGCCCCGCCGTTGAGGGCGAGTTGGGTGGCGTAGGAGCCGAGGCCCCCGCCCGCGCCCCAGATCAGCACCACGTCGCCCTGCTTCATGCCGGCGCCGTTGCGGGAGACGAGCTGCCGGTAGGCGGTGGAGTTCACCAGCCCGGAGCAGGCCGCCTCCTCCCAGGTGAGGTGCTCGGGCTTGGGCATCAGCTGGTTGGCCTTGACCAGGGCGAGTTCGGCGAGGCCGCCGTAGTTGGTCTCGTAGCCCCAGATCCGCTGTTCGGGGTCGAGCATGGTGTCGCCGTGGCCGTCCGCGGACTCGAGCTCGACGGAGAGGCAGTGCGCCACCACCCGGTCGCCGGGCTGCCAGCGGGTCACCCCGGGGCCGGTGCGCAGCACCACGCCGGACAGGTCGGAGCCGACGACGTGGTACGGGCGGTCGTGGTGCGCGGCGCCGGGCCGGGTGCGGCCGTAGCGCTCCAGGAACCCGAAGGTGGGCACCGGTTCGAAGACGGCGCTCCAGACGGTGTTGTAGTTCACCGCGCTGGCCATCACGGCGACGATCGCCTCGCCGGGGCCGAGCGGGGGAGTGGGGACGTCCTGGACGCGCAGGGACTTGCCCGGGTCCTTGTCCCGCGAGGCCATCCCCTCGAACATCCCGGCCTCGTCCTTGAGCACCACCGCGCCCCGGTAGGACTCGGGAAGCCTCAGCGCCGCGAAGTCCGCGGCGGTGGCGGTGTCGGCCTGGATGGTGCTGATGATCTCTTCCATCGGTCCCCCTCGTGATCGGCCGCTGCCAGCGTGGTGGTGACGGAGGCTCAGCCCCAGTGGGTGTCGGCCGGCTTGACGGGGCCGCCGGCGGCACCCGAGGTGGTGGTGACGACGGTGTCGGTGGCGCCGGCGCCCCAGTGGGTGTCGTCGGTGAGGGTGGGGTTGACGACGCCGAGACCGACCAGACCGGCGAGGGCGGTGCCCGCGACGGCGCCGGCGACCTTGCGGAGCTTCTTGGTGGTGTCGAACATCTCGGTTCCTCCGTGCTGTGGTGTGGTGGTTCGTCCCCGAGGACCGGCTGCTGTTCCGTCCTCGTGGTGAACAGACAACCGGGAACCGCCATCGACCCCCTTTCGAGCGGTCCTCCACCGCCGAAGCCCGGGCGACTGCCCGTCGATAGCGAACGGATAGCCCCATCGGTCACAGCGGCATCATCGGTATCTCCTGACGGGCGGTGAGGAGTTGGCATACAGTCTTTCCGGGAACCGGACAATTCCTGTCCGGGTGGCTTCCGGGGGGCTCGTCATGGAACGGCAGCAGATCCGCGTGGGTGTCATCGGCGCGAGCCCCGACCGGGGTTGGGCCGCCCGGGCCCACGTCCCGGCGCTGGCCGCCCTGCCCGACTACCGGCTCACCGCGGTCGGCACCAGCCGCCCCGAGAGCGCCCGCGCCGCGGCCGAACTCTTCGGCGCCGACCACGCGTTCACCGATGCCCGGCAGCTGGCCGAGCACCCCGAGGTGGACCTGGTCGCCGTCACGGTGAAGGTCCCCGCGCACCTCGAACTCGTCGGCGCCGCCCTCGCCGCCGGAAAGCACGTCTACTGCGAATGGCCGCTCAGCGTCACCACCGAGGAGGCCCTCGCCCTCGCCGCCGAGGCCCGCGCCGCCGGCGTCCACCACGCCATCGGCCTCCAGGGCCGCTACGCCCCGGCCGTCGTCCGGGCCCGCGAACTGATAGCGGCCGGCCGCCTCGGCCGCATCACCTCCGTCACCGTCCACGCCAGCCGCCCCAAGGGCGCCCGCGGCCGGATCCCGGCCTGGGCCGCCTACACCGTCGACGCGTCCACCGGCGCCGGCACCGTCGAGGTCGCCGGAGGCCACACCCTCGACGCCGTGAAGCACCTGCTCGGTGCCGACCTCGAGGCCCTCTCGGCCGCCCTCTCCCTCCAGGAGTCCGTGCTGACCGTCGTCGAGACCGGCGAGGTGGTCGAGGCCACCGGCCCCGACCACCTGCTGCTCAACGCCACCCTCACCGGCGGAGGCGTCCTGTCCGCCCACATCCACGACGGACGGGCCACGGACGCGGGCACCCGCGTCGAGATCTCCGGCACCGAGGGGGACCTCGCCCTCCTCTCCACCGGCCCCGAGGCCCCGGCCGGCCTCCAGATCGGCGATCTGCGCCTCCTCCTCGGCGAGGACGGCGCCTTCCAGGAGGTCCCCCTGCCCGCCTCCCCGCCGCACGCCGAGTCCTCCAACGTCGGCCGCCTCTACGCGGCCCTCGCCGAGGACATCCGCACCGGCAGCCGCACCGTCCCCTCCTTCGACGAGGCCGTGAGCCTGCACCGCCTCCTCGACGCCGTGCGCCGCTCCGCTTCCTAGCCCCTGTCCGGCGGGGCCGGGCCCGGACGCCCTAACCCCGCCGGACGCCCGTCACGAGCCAGGCCGAGGTCCTCAACTCCACGCCGCCCGCGCCCTCGTACGCCCGCAGCCGCTCCGTCAGCGCCTCCCGCGCCTGCTCGGCCGCCCCGCCCAGGAGGTGCTGCGCCGGCCCGGTGCTGAGCAGGAACGAGGCCGCGTCCCGCGCATCGCGACCCCAGACACCCGCCTTCTCCACCGGCTCGACCGCGACCTCCTCGAAGCCCGCGCCCCCGAGCAGCCCCCGCACGTACCCCGGATCGGCGAGCGAGAACATCCCCGGCCCCTCGCCGCCGGTGGGCGGCGTGAAGTCGCCCAGCGCGGCGAACAGGTGCACCCAGTCCGTGCGCGCGGGATCGGCCATGCAGACGAAGGCGATCCGCCCGCCGGGCCGCAGCGCCGCCGCGACGTTGGCGAAGGCCGCGGCGGGGTCCTGGTAGAACATGACCCCGAACCGGCTCATCGCCACGTCGAACCCGCCCTCCGGCAGCTCCGCGACCTGCACGTCCGCCTGCCGGAACTCGAGGTTCGCCAGCCCCTCCCGCGCCGCCGATTCCCGTGCCCGCTCCAGCATCGGCCCGGACAGGTCGAGCCCGAGCACCGTCCCGCCGCCGGCCGTCCGCGCCGCGAGTCGGCTGGTCTGTCCGGTGCCGCAGCCGAGGTCGAGCACCCGGTCCCGGGGGCCCACGGCCGCCGCCTCCAGCAGCGGCGCGTTGAAGCCTCCGTTGACGGCGTTCCAGCGGTCGGCGTGGTCGCTCCAGTGCCGGCCTTCGTATCCGTTCCAGGCTTGGGACTGCTCGCTGTTGACGAGGTGACGCGTCATCGCTCGGCTCCTGCCGCTCTAGTATGGGCGTGCGCTCATTCAAAGGTATGGGCGCGCGCCCATACTTTCAACCCCCTTAAGGGAGACCGACCTTGTCCCCTCGCGGAGTGCCCGTGCCCAACGTCAAGGAGCGGCTCTTCGAAGCCGCCGAACGCGTCCTGGAACGCGAGGGCCCGGCCGGCCTGACCAACCGCGCCGTCACCGAGGAGGCCGGCTGCGCCAAGGGCCTGCTCTACAGCCACTTCACCGACCTCGACGACTTCGTCGCCCAACTCGTCCTGACCCGCTTCCACCGCGTCGCCGAGGAACTCGCCCCCCTCCCCGCCCGGGCCGGTACCGGCGAGGTCGCCGCCAACCTCACCCGGGCCGCCCAGACCCTCCTCGGCACCAACGGCCCCGCCCTCACCGTCGCCGCCCTCTCCCGCCCCGCCGTCGCCACCCGCATCAGGGCCCACTGGTCCGACGACAACCCCGCCGAAGGCCTCATCGCCGACTACCTCGCCGCCGAACAGCGCCTCGGCCGCCTCCCCGCCACCACCGACTGCCCCGTGCTCGCCCTCGCCGTCGTCGCCACCACCCACCACCTCCTCATGACCGCCACCACCCCCACCGCCACCCAGCACGCCCTCCTCGCCCGCCTCGTCGCCGCCCTCCTGTGACCGGACACGCCACCGGCCCGCCGACAGGCAGTCGGCGGGCCGGAAACGGTGCGGCGGATCAGCCCAGCTGGGCGAGGCCCTCCGTGGCGATGCGCTCGAAGACGGCCGCATCGTTGGCGAAGATGGAGTCCGGGACGGGCCAGTGGATCACCAGCTCGGTGATGCCCAGCTCCTTGTACGTCCCGGCCCAGTCCACGAAGGCGTCCAGCGACCCCAGCGGCTTCTCCGCCGTCGAGCCCTGCAGCAACACCTTCTCCAGCTCACGGACGTCCCGGCCCGCCTTCTCACAGGCCGCGGCCAGCTTCCCGATCTGCTGCGCGATCACCGCGGGCGCCTGCTCCACCGGCACGTCCGCCGGGCCCTTCGGGTCGCCGTACGTCACCCACCCCTGCCCGTACTCGGCCGCCAGCCGCAGCCCGCGCGGCCCGGTCGCGGCCACGTAGAACGGCAGCCGCGGCGTCTGCACACAGCCCGGGATGTTCCGCGCCTCCACCGCCGAGTAGTACACCCCCTCCCGCGTCGTGGAGTCGCTCCTCAGCAACTCGTCCAGCAACGGCAGGAACTCCCCGAACCGGTCCGCCCGCTCCTTCGGCGACCACGACTCCTGCCCCATCGCCGTGGCGTCGAACCCCGTCCCCCCGGCCCCGACCCCCAGCGTCACCCGCCCGTCGGACACGTCGTCCAGCGTGATCAGCTCCTTCGCCAAGGTCACCGGATGCCGGAAGTTCGGCGAGGTCACCAACGTCCCCAGCCTGATCCGCTCGGTGGCGCAGGCCGCCGCCGTCAACGTCGGCACCGACCCGAACCAGGGCTCCTCGCGGAAGGACCGCCAGCTCAGGTGGTCATACGTGTACGCCGCATGGAACCCCAGCTCCTCGGCCCGCCGCCAGACCTTCTGCCCCTCGCTCCACCGGTGGATGGGGAGGATCACCGTACTCAGTCGCATACCGCCGACCCTAGCCGGACGCACCGGTGGTGTGTCCGGGGCGTGCGTCTCCGGCGGGCGGCGCGTCGGTCCCGTTCCAGCTGCCGGGAGTGGTTCCGGCCGCTGCCGGGGTGGAGAGCCCGTGGGCTGCCTTCCGGACGAAGCGGCCCGCGTGACGGAGGGCGTCGGCGGCTTCGGGCAGGAAGGACCAGAAGAGGTGGAAGTTGTGGGTGGCCACCGGATAGAGCTCCAGACGGACGTCGACGCCGCTTTCGCGCGCACGGTCCACCAGTTGGCGCGCGTCCGCGAGAAGGGCATCACCGGTACCCGCTTGGACGAGCATCGGCGGCAGGCCGCCCAGGTCGGCCGTCAACGGGCGGACGAGGGGATCGTCCGTCGAGTGACCGGCAAGATAGTCGGTGATGAATCGTCGGCGCAGCGCCTCGGCCGTCATGGCCGCGGGTCGGGGTTCGTGCGGTTCGTGCGGTTCGTCGTCCAGGGATCGGCAGGCGAGGTCGACCCCCGGGCAGAGCAGCACCACCCGGCCGGGCATGGGCAACTGGCGGTGTTTGAGGGTGAGTAGGGCGGACAGCGTCAGGTGCGCGCCCGCGGAGTCCCCGGCAACGGTGATCTCCCCCGGAGCGGTCCCGTTGTCCACGAGCCAGAGATAGGCGGACAGGGCGTCCTCGACCGCTGCCGGATACGGATGCTCCGGCGCCAGTCGGTAGTCCGGCAGCAGGACGCCGGCCCGGCACTCGGTGGCGAGGGCACCGACCAACGGCCGGTAGCCGAAGGCGGATCCGCTGATGTACGCGCCACCGTGCAGGAACAGGACCGTGGCGCTCGCCTCGTTCGGCGGCGTGAGCAGGAGGGACGGGACGCCGTCGGCGTTGACGGGCCGCACGGTCACCTCGGGCGGCGGCGCGAACTGTGCGTGCAGCGCCTCGTACGCGGTTCGCAGCGCCAGGAGCTCCCGGTCCGTCGCGTCACCGACCGGCTCCCAGTACCGGGCCATGCGGGCGGCGAGTTCACCGCCGAGCGACCTCGTCGCCGAGACCGCCTCGTCGACCTCGTCGATGATCCGGCGAGCGCGGTCGAGCAGCACGGCTCCGGCCGGAGTGAGCTCCACCTGATGGGTGGAGCGGCGCAGCAGGTCGCAGCCGACGAGCCGTTCGAGTGAGCGGATCTGCCGGCTCAGCGCGGGCTGCGACACGTACAGCCGCGCTGCGGCCCGGCCGAAGTGCAGTTCGGCGGCGACGGCGACGAACGCTCTCAGATGACGCAGTTCGATCGCGTCGGGTGCCTGGGGGAGCCGCAGCAGCTTCCCCCGCGGTCGGTCCTCGTCCGCGTCGGCAGTGGTCATGAGGGTGAGTATCTCGCGGGTGCGCGGCACGTGGTGATGCGATCCGTGCATCACCGCTTTGCGCATTCGGCCTTTCCCCTGGCCGGTCCGGGAGTGCGAGCGTAAGCGCACGGCCTCCGCATCGGCCGCTCGGCCACTCGGCCGCACCGCGGCAGCGCACCCCGCCCGGTGGTCGTCCGCACCACTCCAACGAACCGAAGGCACACCATGCGAACCCCTCGGACCATGCTCCGCGCCATCGCCCTCGCGACCGTCATCGGCGCAGCTGCCACGGTGGCCGCACCCCTCGCCGCGGCGGCACCGAACGACCCGCGCCCCACCGCTGCCCATCGGCCGACGGTGTGGGCCGTCCCGGGAACCAAGGCGGGTCCGGAAGGGATCGCCCGGGACCCCTACCAGCCGTACTTCTACACCGGGAGCACCGGTGATGGCGCTGTCTACCGGGGCGACCTGCGCACCGGGGCCGTCGAGACGTTCCTGCCCCCGGGCGTCGACGGGCGTACCACCGCGGTCGGGATGAAGGTCGACGCGCACGGACGTCTGATCATCGCGGGCGGCCTCACCGGGCTGGTCTGGGTGTACGACACGCACACCGGCAAGCTGCTGCACACCTTCGACACCGGCCCGACCGAAGGCTTCCTCAACGATCTGACCGTCGCCGACGACGGCGACGTCTACGTCACCGACTCGGTGCGGCCGCGCCTGTACCGGATCGCCGCCGACCAACTCGGCAGCCACGCCCCGGCCGTCTCCCGGCTGCCGGTGTTCGAGGAGTTCGCCGGCACCCCGATCGTCTTCCGCGACGGTTTCAACCTCAACGGCATCGTCGTCACCCCGGACCAGCGGTACGTCATCGTCGCGCACGACAACGACAGCGCCCTGTACCGCATCGACCGCCGCACCAAGGAGATCCGCAGGATCGACCTCGGTGGCGCGGGCGTCACCGGCGACGGCCTGCTGATCCGCGGGCACACGCTGTACGCCCTCAGCAGCGTCGACCACATCGGCGACAACCACAGCATCGTCGACATCGTCCGGCTCGACCCCGGGTACGCCTCCGGCACCCTCGACCGGCGCGCGACGAACCCCCTGCTCGACCGGCCCTCCACCGGTGCGTTCGACGGCGACGCGATCCTCGCCGTCAACTTCCAGTGGGCCGTCGGCGACCCGCACCTCCCGTACTCCGTCGTCCGCGTCCCGCTGCGCGATCTGAAGTGACATCCGGCCAGGCCCCCTCCCGGTCAGCGTCAGCGGCGCTGCCCGTCAGCGTCAGCGTCAGCGGCGCCGGCCGCGAGCAGAACACCGACTTCAACGACCGAGGAGCACACCGACATGACGCATGACAGCCTGCCCACCCGCCGCCTGGGCAGCACGGACATGGACATCACCCGGCTCGGCTTCGGGTCGTGGGCGGTGTCCGGCTCCGGCTGGGCATTCGGCTGGGGCGCGAGCGACGACACCGAGTCCGTCGCCGCGATCCGCCACGCCCTGAGCCGGGGAGTCAACTGGATCGACACCGCCGCGGTCTACGGCCTCGGGCACTCCGAGGAACTCGTCGGCAAGGCCATCGCAGATCTCCCCGAGGCCGACCGGCCCTTCGTGTTCACCAAGGCCGGCCTGGTCTGGGACCCGGCTGATCCCCACGCGTCCCCGCGCCGGATCATGAAGCCCGCCGGTGTTCGCCGCGAGGTCGAGGACTCCCTGCGACGCCTGGGCGTCGAGCGCATCGACCTGTACCAGGTGCACTACCCCGACACCGGCGAGTCCCTCGAATACACCGGCAACGGCACGGGGGCAGTGTCCCCGAACGCGACGCCGCTGGCCGAGTACTGGCAAACCATGGCCGACCTGAAAGCCGAGGGCAAGGTCCGCGCCATCGGCCTGTCCAACCATGCCGTCGCGGAACTGGACGCCGCCGAGAGCATCGCGCACGTGGATGCCATCCAGCCACCGTTCTCCGCGATCAACCGCACCGCCGCCCCCGACATCGCCTGGGCCGAAGCCCACGGCACCGGCGTCATCGCGTACTCCCCGCTCCAATCCGGGCTCCTGACCGGGGCGTTCACCGCCGAGCGCGCCGCGAACCTGCCCGCCGACGACTGGCGCTCCGCGCACGCGGACTTCACCACCGGACTGACCGCGAACCTCCGGCTCGCCGACGCCCTGCGCCCGATCGCCGAGCGCCACGACGCCACCGTCGCCGAGACCGCCGTTGCCTGGGTACTGGCCTGGCCCGGCATCACCGGCGCCATCGTCGGCGCCCGCACCCCCGCCCAGGTCAACGGCTGGACCGGGGCAGCCGATGTGCACCTCACCCCGGCCGACCTCGACGAGATCGCCGCAGCCATCACGACCACCGGAGCAGGAGCAGGCCCCTCCCGAGCCTGACCGGTCCACGAGCGTTCCCACTCCCCCGAGCCCGGCAGCCGTCCGCACCAGCTCGTCCCGGCGGGACGGCCGCCGGCTCGCCCGGACCGGCCGCGCTCCTGGCGGCCCGGGGAGAACTCCGAGGTCGCGCCCCCTAGGGGAGATCCGCCCGGGAGTCATACCGCAGCAGCAGGAGCCCTCGTCATTCCAGCTCATGCCCGCTGCCGGGCGGGCCCGTTACGTTGTGAGGCGTGTCCACAGCTGTCATCAAGACGGACGGCCTCACCAAGAGGTTCCCCCGTGTCACGGCTCTCGACCAGCTCACCGTCGAGGTGCAGCCGGGGGTGGTCGGGCTGGTCGGGTCCAATGGCGCGGGCAAGTCCACACTCATCAAGATCCTGCTCGGGCTGGCCCCGGCGACGTCGGGCCGGGGTGAGGTCCTCGGCCTGGACATCGCCACGCGCGGCTCCGACATCCGTGAGCTCGTCGGCTACATGCCCGAGCACGACTGCCTTCCGCCGGACGTCTCCGCGACCGAGTTCGTGGTGCACATGGCCCGGATGGCGGGCCTGCCCGCCACCGCCGCCCGCGAGCGCACCGCCGACACCCTGCGCCACGTCGGCCTGTACGAGGAGCGGTACCGTCCGATGGGCGGCTACTCGACGGGCATGAAGCAGCGCGTCAAGCTCGCCCAGGCCCTGGTGCACGACCCGAAGCTGGTGCTGCTGGACGAGCCGACCAACGGCCTCGACCCGGCCGGCCGCGACGAGATGCTCGGCCTGATCCGGCGCGTGCACAGCGACTTCGGCATCTCGGTGCTGGTCACCACCCACCTCCTCGGCGAGCTGGAGCGCACCTGCGACCACCTGGTCGTCATCGACGGCGGCAAGCTGCTGCGCTCCTCCTCCACCGCCTCCTTCACGGAGGCGACGGCCGTCCTCGCGGTCGAGGTGACCGACCACCCGCGGGACCAGGCGCTGGAGCCGGGCCCCGCCGTCCGCGAACGCCTCGCCGCCGAGGGGCTGTCCGTCCAGTCGGAGGGCTCGCACCTGCTGCTGGTCAGGCTCGCCGGCGAGGACACCTACGACACCATCCGCGACACCGTCGCCGAACTCGGCCTCGGCCTGGTCCGGTTGGAGCAGCGCCGCCACCGCGTCGCCGAACTCTTCACCGACGCGGGCGACACCGACGCGGGCGACACCGCCGCGCAGAACCCCAGGGGAGGTACGGACGATGTCGCTGCCTCCTGACACCAGGACCGCCGACACCGGCGTCATCCACGACATCGGCTACCGCGGCTACAACGGCCCCCGCCTCGGCCGCGCCTACGCGACCCGCTCGCTCTTCACCCAGAGCCTGCGCGCCGCGTACGGCCTCGGCCGCTCCGGCAAGTCCAAGGTGCTGCCGATGCTGGTGCTCGGCGCGGTGACGGTGCCCGCCGCGATCGCCGTGGCGATCGCCGTCGCGGCGAAGCAGGAAGTCCTGCCCCTCGAGTACGCGAGCTACCTGTCCGCCGTCGGCATCCTCCTCTGGATCTTCCTCGCCGCCCAGGCGCCCGTCCTGCTCTCCCGGGACCTTCGCTACAACACCGTCCCGCTGTACTTCTCCCGCCCGATCACCCGCACCGACTACGTCCGCGCCAAGTTCGCGGCCATGTTCTGCGCCCAGTTCCTGCTGATGCTGGCCCCGTTGGTGGTGCTGTACGCGGGGGCGCTGCTCGGCGGGATGGACTTCGGCGACAACACCGAGCACTTCCTGTACGGGCTGTTCGCGGCCCTGCTCCACTCCCTGGTGCCGACCTCGATCGCCCTGGTGATCGCGGCGAGCACCCCGCGCCGGGGCTTCGGGGTGGCCGCCATCATGGGCTACCTGGCGGTCAGCGCGACGCTCTCGGCGGTCACGATCGGCATGACCCGGGGGACGGACACCGCGGACGCCGCGCAGTGGACGGCCCTGGTCTCGCCGGACACCCTGGTGGAGAGCCTGGTCAACGAACTGTTCGACCTCGGCAGCGGGCTGGACCGCCGGCACGCGCCGGGCGGGTTCGGCGTGATGGTGTTCGCGCTCGTCGCCGTGGCGATGGTGGCCGGCTCCTACCGGCTGCTGCTGCGCCGCTACAAGACCATCTGAGAGGGCGGCATGGCCACCATCACCATCGACAAGGTCTCCCGCTGGTTCGGGAACGTGGTCGCGGTCAACGACGTCTCCATGACGATCGGCCCGGGCATCACGGGCCTGCTCGGCCCGAACGGCGCCGGGAAGTCGACCCTCATCCACATGATGAGCGGCTTCCTGGCCCCCTCCAGCGGCTCGGTCACCCTGGACGGCGCCCCGATCTGGCGCAACCAGGAGGTGTACCGGCAGGTCGGCCTCGTCCCGGAGCGGGAGTCGATGTACGACTACCTGACGGGCTGGGAGTTCGTCCTCGCCAACGCCGAGCTGCACGGCCTCACCCACCCGGGCGCCGCCGCCCGCAAGGCCCTCGACCTGGTCGAGATGGCCTACGCCAAGGACCGCCGCACCGGCACCTACTCCAAGGGCATGAAGCAGCGCGTCAAGATGGCCTCCGCGCTGGTCCACGAGCCGTCCGTCCTGCTGCTCGACGAGCCCTTCAACGGCATGGACCCGCGCCAGCGCCTCCAGCTGATGGAGCTGCTGCGCCGCTTCGGCGCGGACGGGCGGACGGTGCTGTTTTCCTCGCACATCCTGGAGGAGGTCGAGCAGCTCGCCCGGCACATCGAGGTGATCGTCGCCGGCCGTCACGCCGCCTCCGGCGACTTCCGCAAGATCCGCCGGCTGATGACCGACCGCCCGCACCGCTACCTCGTCCGCTCCAGCGACGACCGCCGCCTCGCCGCCGCCCTGATCGCGGACGGCTCCACCAGCGGCATCGAGGTCGACGAACGGGAACGGGCGCTGCGCATCGAGGCGGTGAACTTCCAGGGCTTCACCACCCTGCTGCCCGCCGTCGCCCGCGAGGCAGGCATCCGGCTGTACACCGTCTCCCCGGCGGACGAGTCGCTGGAGAGCGTCTTCTCCTACCTGGTCTCCGCATGAGCCGGGCCGACCGCGACCCCGAAGACCGCGCCGACAACTGGACCCGGGAAGGGGCCGACCGATCATGAACCCGACCGTCGCCAGGTTGACCGTACGCGGCCTGCTGGGCCGCCGCCGCGGCCTCCTGCTGCTGGTGGTCCCCGCGCTGCTGCTGCTGATCGCCGCCCTGGCCGCGAGCACGGACGGCGACAAGCTGGACCTCACCGTCAAGATCCTCGGCGACCTCGACCTCGGCACCCTGGTGCCGATCCTGGGCCTGGTCGTCGGCACCGGCGTGATCGCCACCGAGATCGACGACGGCTCGATCGTCTACCTGCTCGCGAAGCCGCTGCCGCGCTGGCGGATCATCACCACCAAGCTGGCCGTCGCCGTCGTCACCACCTGGGTGTTCGCCGCCGTCCCGACCCTGATCGCCGGGCTGCTGATGTACGGCACCAAGGACGGGCTGGCGCTCGGCTACACCGTGGCCGTGCTGGTCTCGGGCGCCGCGTACAGCGCACTGTTCCTGATGCTCGGCGTGATCACCCGGCACGCGGTGGTGGCCGGGCTGGCGTACGCGCTGGTCTGGGAGGCGCTGGTCGGCAACTACGTCGAGGGCGCCCGGACGCTCAGCATCCAGCAGTGGGGGCGGGCGGTGGCCGAGGCCGTCGCCGGGGACACCACCAACCTCAACCCCGCGGTCTCGCTGGGCGCGGGCGTGATCCTGCTGGCGGTGGTCACCGTCGGCGCCACGGCCTTCGCCTCGGTGAAGCTGGCCGGGCTGACCCTGGCCGCCGAGGAATAGCCGAGGAGCAGCCCGGCCCGTCGTGCGCGGGGCCACCGGGACTAGGGCCTGTCCGGCAGGCCCTACAGCGTCCGGTCGCGCCCCGCGCCCCAGCCGGCCACGCCGACCACGGCGGCCAGCACGAGCATCACCGTCAGCGGAGCCGTCCAGCCGCCGGTCAGCTGGTGCAGCGCACCGGCTCCGACCGGGCCCGCCGCCGCGACGACGTAGCCGATCGCCTGCGACATGCCGCCCAGCTGGGCGGCCCCGGCCGCGGAGCCGGTTCGCAGCACGATGAACGCCAGGCCCAGGCCCAGCGAGCCGCCCTGGGCGACCCCGAGGATCGCCGCCGCCACCCAGGCGCCGGAGACCGGAGCCGCCAGCAGCACGGCGATGCCCAGCCCGTTCAGCGCCGCCATCGTGACGGCCAGCCCGCGCTGGCGGGTCATCCGGCCGGCCAGCAGCGGCACCAGGAAGGCGCCCACGACCTGCAGCAGGTTGGAGAAGGCGAAGGCCAGCGCGGCCTGGCCGCGCTCCATGCCCTGGTCGGCCAGGATGGTCGGCATCCAGGCGACGACGATGTAGACCAGCAGCGACGAGATGCCCATGAAGAGGCTGATCTGCCAGGCCAGCGGCGTCCTCCACAGCCCCGCGATCGGCTTGCCGGGCTGGACGGCGGCCACCCGCGCCTGCTCCTCGGCCCGCTCCTGCCGCGAGCGCAGCACCTGCGGCAGCCAGGCCACCGCGGCGACGACGGCGAGCAGCGACCAGACGCCCAGCGAGGCTTCCCAGCCGCCGCCGAGCGCGTGCTCCAGCGGGACGGAGAGCCCTGCGGCCAGGGTCGCGCCGACCAGCATGGTCGTCGAGTAGACGCCGGTCATCGTCGCCGCGCGGTCCGGGAACTCCCGCTTGACCAGGCCCGGCATCGACACGTTCAGCACCGCGATCGCCACGCCGATCACCATGCAGCCCAGATAGAGCGCGTACACCGAGGGCAGCACCCGCAGCAGCACGCCCGCGCCCAGCACCAGCACGGCGCCCAGGACGACGCGCTCGGCGCCGAAGCGGCGGGTCAGTCGGGGCGTGAGCGGCGCGCCGACGCCCTGGAACAGCACCGGCACGGTGGTGATCAGCCCGCTGGCGGTGGCCGAGAGGCCGAAGGTGCGCTGGATCTCGGCGACCATCGGCGAGACGGCCGCGAGGCAGGCGCGCATGTTGAGCGCGACCAGCAGGATGCCGGTCAGCAGCAGCGCGGGGTGGGCCAGCCGGGAGCGGACGGGGAGCGCGGCGGAGGTGGTGACCACCGGCTGCTGGGCACGGGTGACGGCCATGGTTGTGCGGTTCTTTCGTGTACGGGGCTTGCTGGCGGACGGCGGAAGGGGGCGGCTCGCGCCGTCCTACTTCCGCGCCGCGATGGCGGCGAGCAGCTGCTCGACGGCTGCGGTGGGCTCGGCGAGCAGCTCGCGACAGGCCGCCTCGGCGCGGTCCGGGTCGCCGCTCTCGATCGCGTCGACCAGCGCCGCGTGGGTGGCCACGTCCACCTCGGGCATCTCGTGGTCGCCGAAGGCGGTGGTCATCGACTCGCGCACGGAGGCGCCGAAGTACCGGTACACCTCGGCCAGCGCCGGGTTGTGCGCGGCGTCGACGACGGCGGTGTGGAACTCCAGGTCGTGCTCGACGGTCGCCTCGCGGTTGGCCCGATCCGGGTTCGCCGCCATGACCTCGGCCTCGCGGGCCAGCGCGGCCCGCATCCGCCGGACGTCCTCGGGGGTGTGCCGCAGCGCGGCCAGCCGGGCGGCCTCCGCCTCCAGCGCGGCGCGGACCTCCAGGACGTCCCGGACGCCGGAGCGCTGGACGCCCCGCAGGACGGCGGCCGGGTCGCTGGTGGAGCGGACGAAGGTGCCCTCGCCCTGGCGCGTGACCAGCATCCCGGCGTGCACCAGCACCCGGATGGCCTCCCGCACGGTGTTGCGGCCGACCCGCAGCTGCTCGGCGAGCTCGTGCTCGGTCGGGATCTGCGACCCGAGGGGCCAGCTCCCGCCGACCACCTGCGCGCGCAGCTGCTCGATCGCGGTGTCCACCAGGGAGCGCCGCCCGGCCGCCTGCAGGCTCTCGCCGCTCATACCGGGGCTCCCTTCGCACACCGTTCATCGGTCGTCGGTCATCCTACAACCGCTTGCCCGGTCATCCTACAACCCCCCTCCATTCGCGGCGATCAGCCGAAGACGGCCTTCGGCTCCCCGGTGAACCAGGTGTTGTCGATGCGCATCCGCCGCACGACCCAGCGGTCGCCGTCGCGGACCAGCTCCACGTCGTAGGGGTTCTTGAGCAGCGCGTGGACGGCCGGGTCGGCGATCAGCAGGTGCTGGGCCTCCACCAGGGCGGTGAGGCGGGCGGTGTCGCCGTCGACGACGATCCGGGGGTTGGTGACCTGGTGGGTGGTGTCGATCCGGCCGGTGAACATCGCCAGGATGGTGTCGACGATGAAGTCCCGGCCGGTCATCAGCGGGGGCTCGCCGCCCCACTTGGCGGCGGCCGGGCGGAAGTCGAGCTCGGCGTCCTCGGAGAAGGCCGAGGCGAACAGCTCCCGGTCCTTGAGGTCCTGGCCGAGGCCGAAGCGGTAGAGCGCGTCGAGGATCTCCGCGCGGTCGCGCAGCTCGGCGACCACGGCGGCGGTGTCCTGGGCCGGGGCGGTCAGGGCCTGGGGTGCGGTGACGTACATGATGGACTCTCCTCGGCGGGGGCGGATCTTCCGGTCTTTCGACACCTGTGATCCTTCCGCTCGCCGGACGGGGCATCAACGCGCTTGTGAGGCACGATCGTTAAGCCCCGGTTGACGATCGGCCGGACGGGGGAGGGGCCGGGATGTTGGAGCGGTACGAGGTGGAGGCGTTCCTGACGCTCGCCGAGGAGCTGCACTTCGGGCGGACGGCGGAGCGGCTGCACGTCTCCACGGCGAGGATCAGCCAGACGATCGCGAAACTGGAGCGCCGGATCGGCGTCCCGCTGTTCCACCGCACCAGCCGCCGGGTCCGACTCTCGCCGGCGGGGCTGGAGTTGTACGGGGAGGTCCGGCCCGCCTGGGAGCGGATCGGCGCCGCCGTCGTGCGGGCGGTGGAGGCCGGGCGGGGCCTGAGCGGGCGGCTGCGGGTCGCCTTCGTCGGCCCGGCGGCGGGCCAGCTGCTGGCGGGCATCGCGCAGGAGTTCCGCGAGCGGCACCCGGACTGCGAGGTGCGGCTGCGGGAGGCCCAACTGCCCGAGGTCATGCCGTGGTTGCGCGAGGGCGCGGTCGAACTCGCGCTGACCTGCCAGCCGGTGCGCGGGGAGGACGTCGCGGCGGGCCCGGTCCTGGTGCGCGAGGCGCGGATGCTCGCCGTGCCGGCCGGGCACCCGTTCGCCCGCCGGGGCGCCGTCTCCCTGGCGGAGTTGGGCGGGGTGACGGTGCTGCGGCTGCCCGGGACGCTCAGCGCGGCCGAGGACCGTACGCCGCTGGGCGGGCTCGGCGGGCTCGGCGGGCTCGGCGGGTTCGGCCCCCTCGGCCCCCTCGGCCCGGAGGCGACGACGTTCAACGAGGCGCTCACCCTGGTGGGCGCGGGGGAGGGCGTCTTCGAGGTGGGCGCCCACGCCCGGCGGTACTTCGCCCGCCCGGACGTCGCGTACGTGCTCCTCACGGACGCCGAGCCGGTCGAGTGGAGCCTGGTGTGGCCCGCCGACGGGGCCACCGCCCGGGTCCGGGCCTTCGGAGAGGCCGCCCTCGCCGTGATCGGTCCGGCCTGAGCGGTGAATGCCGGGCGTGACTGCCGGGCGGCGTGGCTACCGGGCGGGGAAGAGGCGCTCCAGGACGAGGGCGACGCCGTCCTCGTCGTTGCCCGCCGTGACCTCGTCCGCGACGGCCAGCAGCTCCTCGTGCGCCCCCGCCATGGCCACGCCGTGCGCGGCCCAGCCGAACATCGGGACGTCGTTGGGCATGTCGCCGAAGGCGATGGTGTCGGCCGCGCGCACGCCCAGGCGGCGGGCGGCGACGGCGAGGCCCGTGGCCTTGGAGAGCCCGAGCGGCAGCAGTTCCACCACGCCGGCCCCGGCCATCACCACGCCGACCAGCCCGCCGGCCGCGTTGCGGGCGGCCTCCGCGAGGGCGTCGTCGTCGAGGCCCGGGTGCTGGATGTAGAGCTTGCTGACGGGCGAGGCCAGCAGCTCGTCGCGTTCGACGCGCACCACCGGCAGGTCCGAGCCGATGATCAGCTCGTACCCGGGCCCGGCGAGCACCTGCCCGTCCAGGCCGTCCTGGTTGGCGGCGACGGCCAGCGGCCCGACCTCGGCCTCGATCTTCTCGATCGCGTGCGCGGCGAGGCGCCGGTCGAGGGTCAGGGAGGTGAGCAGCTTGTGCGCGCCGGCGTCGTAGACCTGGGCGCCCTGCCCGCAGACCGCTATGCCGGTGTACCCGATCTCGTCGAAGACGGGCCGGGCCCAGACCGCCGAGCGGCCGGTGACGACGATGTGGAGCGCGCCCGCGCCGGTGGCCGAGGCCAGGGCGGCGCGGGTGCGCTCGGAGACGGTCTCGGTGCTGGTGAGCAGCGTGCCGTCGAGGTCGGTGGCGACCAGCCGGTAGGGCAGGTCGCCACCGTTCGCACGCGCGTCGGCCGGGAGGGCGGGGCTGGTGCTGCTCATGGGCCGTACGTCTCCCGGGTTCTGCGGATGGAGCCGGTGGAGCTGGTGGAACAGGTGGAGCCGGGGCTTACTTGACCGGCTCGAGGACGGTCCGCCCGCCGAGGAAGGGCCGCAGCGCCTCCGGCACGACGACCGAGCCGTCGGCCTGCTGGTGGTTCTCCAGGATGGCCACGATGGTGCGCGGGATGGCGACCAGGGTGCCGTTGAGGGTGGCGAGCGGGCGGGTCCTGCCCTCCTCGCGCATCCGGATGGAGAGCCGGCGGGCCTGGTACTCGGTGGTGTTGGAGGTCGAGGTGACCTCGCGGTACTTGCCCTGGGTGGGGATCCACGCCTCGATGTCGAACTTGCGGGCCGCCGAGGCGCCGAGGTCGCCGGAGGCGACGTCGATGACCCGGTAGGGCAGCTCGAGGGCGTTGAGGAAGTCCTTCTCCCACTGGAGCAGGCGGCGGTGCTCGGCCTCCGCCTCCTCCGGAGTGGTGTAGACGAACATCTCCACCTTCTCGAACTGGTGGACGCGGATGATGCCGCGGGTGTCCTTGCCGTACGTGCCGGCCTCGCGGCGGAAGCAGGAGGAGTACCCGGCGTAGCGCAGCGGCAGCTTGTCGGCGTCGAGGATCTCGTCCATGTGGTACGCCGCCAGCGGCACCTCGCTGGTGCCGACGAGGTACCGGTCGTCCTCGGCGAGGTGGTAGACGTTCTCGGCGGCCTGGCCGAGGAACCCGGTGCCGTCCATGGCCGCGGGGCGGACCAGGGTCGGGGTGATCATCGGGATGAAGCCGGCCGCGGTGGCCTGCGCGATGGCCATGTTGACCAGGGCGAGCTCCAACAGCGCGCCGACACCGGTCAGGTAGTAGGAGCGGGCGCCGGCGACCTTGGCACCGCGCTCGGTGTCGATGGCGCCGAGGATCTGGCCGAGCTCGACGTGGTCGCGGGGCTCGAAGCCCTCGGCGGCGAAGTCGCGCGGGGTGCCGATCTCCTCGAGCGTGACGAAGTCCTCCTCGCCACCGATCGGAGCGGCCGGGTCGATGAGGTTCGCCAGGGAGCGCAGCAGGCGGTCCGCTTCCTCCTTGGCGGCGCTCTGCTCGGCGTCGGCGGCCTTGACCTCGGCGGCGAGGTCCTTGGTGCGCTGGAGCAGGGCGGCCTTCTCGTCGCCCTTGGCCTGGGCGACCTGCTTGCCGAGCACCCGCTGCTCGTTGCGCAGTTCGTCGAAGCGACTGCCCGAGGACCGGCGCCGTTCGTCGGCGGAGAGGAGGGCGTCGACGACGTCGACGTCCTCGCCACGGACGCGCTGCGAAGCGCGCACTCGGTCAGGGTCCTCACGGAGCAGGCGAAGGTCAATCACAGGCCCTAGCGTACCGGGCGGAGGGTTCCCCACCGGTACCGGATTTCCCCTGGGGATAACTCGGTCCGTCCTGTGGATAACTTCTGTGGGGAAGTTCGTCGGGGCGGGTTATCCACAGGCTCCGCCCCGAGCCTGTGGAGAGAGGGGGACGGTCACCCTCCGCGAATCCGAACCAGGGAATTGAGGTTTCAAACCTCACCTGACCCACTCGGGCGAGGGAATTGAAGCACTCGGACGGGTGATTTGCAGGCAAGCGGGTGACTCTGGTCGGATTAGTCATCTCTGCGACGCAAACCGATGGTCCGACCGGGTCTGGGCAATGGCTATACCGGTTTGTCGACTCGTCCCCAGACCTGTGGATAACTTCCGGCTGTGGACAGCGCGCGGGCCTGTGGACAGCGGGCCCCGCCCGGGGCGGGCCCTGTGGACGAAGGCGGAACGGACTGCGGGGCCGCGGTGGACTCACGCGACCCCGCTCGATCGCCGCGATCGAAACCGGTCGAAAACGTCGGGAAAAGCAAGGAAAGACGACAGGCGTCCCTTGGGGGGCGTCCTGGGCGTGACCCGAAAGGCACGCCCTAGCTGTCCGCGCGCCCGTCGAGGCAGCGGGAGAGCCAGTCCGTCGCCTCGGTGAAATCGTCGTCCGAGGTTCCGGGCCGGCGAAGGGTCGAGACCTGCTTGTCGGCGCGCGGATAGGAGCCGAGGAAGCGCACCTGCGGACAGATCCGCTTGAGGCCCATCATCGCCTCGCCCACCCGGCGCTCGGACAGGTGCCCCTCGCAGTCGATGAGGAAGCAGTAGCTGCCCAGCCCCTCACCGGTCGGCCGGGACTCGATCCGCATCAGGTTGACCCCGCGCACCGCGAACTCCTGGAGCAGTTCCAGCAGCGCACCGGGGTGGTCGTCCGGCAGCCAGGCCACCAACGAGGTCTTGTCCGCGCCGGTCGCCGAGGAGATCCGCCCGGGCCGGCCGACCAGGACGAACCGGGTGGTCGCCGTCTTGGCGTCGGCGATGTCCTTGACCAGCGGGTCGAGGCCGTAGATCGGCGCCGCGAACTCGCCCGCGAACGCCCCGTCGTAGCGGCCCTCCGCCACCAGCCGCGCGCCGTCCGCGTTGGAGGCGGCCGACTCCCAGACGGCCTCCGGCAGGTTCGAGGCCATCCAGCGCCGCACCTGCGGCTGGGCGACGGGGTGGCTGGTGACCGTCCTGATCTCCGACAGCTCGGTGCCCGGCCGCACCAGCAGTGCGAAGGTGATCGGCAGCAGCACCTCGCGGTAGATCATCAGCGGTGCGCCGGAGGCGAGTTCGTCGTTGGTCGCGGTGACGGCGCCCTCGACGGAGTTCTCGATCGGCACGAACGCCCCGGAGGCGTCCCCGTTGCGCACCGCGTCCAGGGTCAGCGCCACCGAGGACAGCGGCACCAGCTCCCGGGTCGCCGCCTCGGGCAGGGTGTGCAGCGCCGCCTCCGTGAACGTGCCGGCCGGGCCGAGATAGGTGTAGCGCGTGGCCGTGGCCGACATTGGACGCCTCCGGAGGTCTCAGCGATCGGAACGAAGAAACGCAAGAAGATGGAACGGAAGAAGGGGTCCGGCGCCGTGGACCGACCGCCGTCCCCCTCCTGCCACCCTAGCGATTCCGGCCACCCGGAACGGGCCTGTTCCAACGGACGGGACGTGGATGGGACAAGGCAGGAAGCGGAGCCCAGGGCGTCACTTCCGGATCACGCCGGGCGGGCCCCGAAAGTGATGACCTAGCCCTCCAGCAGCTCCTGCCCCAGGTACCCGCCCGCCGCGACCCCCGGCAGCACCGCGTACAGCCCGCTCGCCTCGTGCCGCAGGAAGCGCGACAGCCCGTCGCCCCGGGAGAGCTTGCGCTGCACCGGGGTGAAGCCCCGGCGCGGATCGGACTGGAAGGCGAGGAAGAGCAGCCCGGCGTCCGGGCTGCCGTCCGCCGACAGGCCGTCGTGGTACGAGAACCCGCGCCGCAGCATCGCCGCCCCGCCGTTCGCGGCCGGGGCGGCGACCCGGATGTGGGCGTCGGCCGGGATGGCCAGCGCGTCGTCCTGTCCCCGGGCCGCCAGGTCCACCGGGGCGTGCTCCCCGGCCCCGGCGGGCGTGCCCAGCGGGGCCCCGTCCGACTTGCGCCGCCCGATCACCCGCTCCTGCCGGTCGACGGGCAGCGCCTCCCAGTGGTCCAGCAGCATCCGGATGCGCCGGAACACCAGGTACGAGCCGCCCGCCAGCCAGGCCGGCCGGTCCTCGCCGGCGGTGCAGAACACCTTGTCCGCGAAGCCGTCCTCGGTGGGCTTGGGGTTGTTGGTGCCGTCGATCTGCCCCATCAGGTTGCGCCCGGTGACGGTCTGCGCGGCGGCGCCCGGCGTCCGGGCGAAGCCGGCCGACTGCCAGCGCAGCGCCGCCGTCCCGGCCGCCAGCCGCTGCAGCACCCGCAGGGCGTGCACCGCCACCAGCGCGTCGTCGGCGCCGATCTGGACGAACAGGTCCCCGTCGCCGCGCGCCGGGTCCAGGGCGTCGCCGGGGAAGGCGGGCAGCGGCTCGAGCGCGGCCGGGCGGCGGTCGGTGAGCCCGGCCTTGTCGAGGAGCGAGGCGCCCACGCCCACGGTGAGGGTGAGCGAGCAGGGTCCGGCGTCCAGCGCGACCTGGTCCTCGAACTCCTCGACGGGCTCCCCGGCGGTCAGCCTCTCGGCGGCGCGGGACCAGCGCTGGAACAGGGTGCGCAGCCCGTCCCGGCCGACGCCCTGGGCCAGGTCGAAGGCGGCCAGCTGCACCCGGGCCTGCTGCGGCTCCAGGATGCCCGCCTGATGTTCCCCGTGGAACCTCACCCGTCCGGCGCCCAGCGCCCCGATGCCCGGCGTCCCGGCGGTCGACGCCGCACCCGTGGCGGCGGTCCGGTCCAGGGCGACGGCCCCGGCCGCCCCCGCCCCGGCGCCGGCGAGCAGCCCGGCTCCGGCGGTGCCGATCAGCGCCCGCCTGGTGAAACCGCGGTCGGTGGTCCCGTCCATCGCCGTCACCCGATCCTGAACTGCTGGGTGGGGGTGGTCTGGTCGATGTCGGAGGAGCGGATCTGTGCCGACACCACCCAGGTGCCGGCCAGCGGCAGCTGCGTGGTGCCGCTCCAGCGGCCCGGGCCCTGGGGGGTGAGCACGACGGGCAGCGGGCCGAGGTCGCGGTCCGGCAGGGTGAAGGCGAGCTGCACCTCGGGCACCTCGACCGGCTTGCCGTCCACGCCGTCCAGCGCGAGCTTCACCTCGTTGGGGCCGGTCCGGGCCGGGTTGAGGGTGACGGTCGCGGTGCCCTTGGCGTTGGGGGTGCGGCCCTTGGTGTCGTACGGGAGCTTCAGCTCCACCGTGCGCCCCGGCTCGGTCTGCGGGGCGGCCCCGGCCGCACCACCGGCGGCGGGGGCGGTGTTCCCGGCGGCCTTGACCTCGCCCGCCACCCGCCCGGGCGGCGAGTTGGTCAGCATCGTGGTGACGGCCAGCACCGCCACCGCGACCAGCGCCTCCACCAGCACCGAGCGGCGCAGCCCCGCCCGCGTCGGGGTGAGCCCGCGCTCGCGCCCCGCGCTCTCCCGGGCCGCGCGCTGGCGCTCCAGCTGGGCCTGCCGGGCCGGGTCCTCGCCGTGCGCGGCGACGGCCACCGGCTCCGGCTCGGGCAGCTCGGCCGGTTCGACCTCCGCCGCCTCCTCCGGGGCCGCGCGCAGCCGGGCCAGCCAGGTGCGGGAGATCCAGGCGACGCCGAGCATCACCACGACGCAACCGGTCTTCACCAGCAGCAGCCGCCCGTACTCGGTGTCGCCGAGCGCGCCCCAGCTGCCGAGGCCCCGCCAGGACTGGTAGAGGCCCGTGGCGGCCAGGACGGCGACGCAGCCGAACGCGATCTTCGAGAAGCGGTCCACCACCTCGGCGCCGACGCCCTCGCGCAGTGCCACCAGCAGTGCGGCCAGGCCGCCCAGCCAGAGCGCCATCGCGATCAGGTGCAGCATGCCGAGCGGCAGCGCCAGCCAGACCTGGATGCCGACCGAGGCGTGGTCGGCGCCGACCCAGGTCGCCGAGAGCGCGACGGCCAGCACCAGTCCGGCCACACCCAGGCCCAGCCTGGTCTCCCGCTGCGGCCGCTCGGCGGCCCGGCGCTCCAGCTCGCGCAGCTCCGCCTCCTCGGCGTCCTCGGCGTTCTCGGCATCCGGAGCGTCCTCGGGAGCCTCCGAAGAGGCGGCCGACACCGTACGGGGCGGCTGCCCCAGCTGTCCGACCAGCAGCGACAGGAACACTCCGCCCGCCGCGAGCAGCAGCAGCCGCGCGGCCAGCGCGGTGCCGATCCGCTCGTCCAGGGTGGCGCGCACCAGCGACAGGTCGAACGCCTTGCCGATCCCCGACCCGCGCTCGTACGGGCCGCGCAGCATCAGCACCGCGACGGTGGAGACCAGCAGCGCCGTCCACCCGGTCATCAGCAGCCGCTGCACCGACCGGCGGGCGGTGCCGCCCGGCCAGCAGATCAGTACGAACGCGGCCACCCCGGCCAGCAGCGCGAACGCCGCGTACGCGACGGTGCGCCCGGTGCCGTAGAGGGCGGCGACCAGCCCGTCCGCATCGGCGCCCTGGAGGGCGGAGGCGGAGACGGAGGTGTCCGAGGGCGCGCCGACGGAGAAGGTGAAGGCCCCGCCCACCGGGTGCGAGTCCGCGGAGACGGCCCGCCAGGCCACGGTGTACGTGCCGTTGGCGAGGCCGCTGTTCAGGCCGACGCGGGCGGTGTTGGCCCTGCCGTCCGCGTGCACGGGGTTCCCGGCGTCCACCGCCTTGCCGGCCGGGTCGAGGACCCGGACGGAGTCGCCGGAGAGCGACACCTCCTCGCTGAAGGTCAGGGTGACCGACTGCGGGGCCGTGGCGACGACCGAGTTCTGCTGCGGGTCGGTGGAGTCCAGGGTGGCGTGCGCGGAGGCGGGGCCGGCGGCGGCGAGCATCAGCGCGAGCAGCGCGCCGAGCACCCCGACCAGCCCGGTCAGGCGGCGGTGGACGATCCGGCGGGCGGTCCGGCGGGTGAAGGCCGTTTCCATGCTGGCGGGTCCTCTGGGTCGTGTCTTTCGGCTCACGTCGACACGACCTAGTTCTGGCCGGGGCGGTAGGTGAGCTCCTTGACCGGCACCTTGACCGCGATGGTGCCGGACTTGGCGAAGGTCAGGTCCAGCTCGACCTCGTCGCCGAGGGCCGGGGCCTTCTGCCAGCCCATGATCATCAGGTGGTTGCCGCCGCGCGAGAGCTGCAGCGCGCCGTGCGCGGGCACGTCCATGCTCTCGACCTGCTCCATGCTCGAGGCCGTCGAGCGGTGCATGGTGATCGACTCCGCGCCCGGGCTGCTCACCTTGACCAGCTGGTCCTGACCGCCGTCGTTGCGCACGGTCAGGTACCCGGCCGCCATCCCGCCCGCCGGGGGCAGCGGGATGTAGGAGTCGGCGACGCTCAGCTTCGCCGGGCCGGTCCCCGCGTCGGCCTGGCTGCCCGAGCCGCAGGCCGCGAGGATCGCCCCGGCGCCCAGGGCGGTGGCCAGCACCGCGCCGGTCAGCGCCGAGCGGCGGAAGCGGCGGGAGGTGCCGGTGGCCGCGGCGGTCACGCCGCCACCCCCTTGGCGAGCAGGGGCAGGTCGTGGGTGTAGGTCTTCACGTCGGTGCCGCTCATGTAGAGCACGTGCGCCTTGTCGTCCGAGGGGAGGAAGGCCAGCACCTGGGCGCCGTGGGTGGAGGTGACGGTGCCGTCCGCGTTGACCACCGGGTCCTCGATCATGATGCCCAGTGACTTGGCGGCGGCCTTCACCTTCTCCAGGTCGCCGGTGAGACCTATGAAGTCCTTGCCCATCGAGTCCAGCCAGGTGCGCAGCACCTTGGGGGTGTCGCGCTGCGGGTCGGTGGAGACGAAGACGACGTCGACCTTCTTGCGCTCCTCCTCCGGCAGCGCCTTCATCGCCACGCCGATGTCGCCCATGGTGGTCGGGCAGACGTCCGGGCAGCTGGTGTAGCCGAAGAACAGCAGGGTGCTGTGCCCGTTGGTCTGCTTGCGCAGGTCGAAGGGCTGCCCGCTGGTGTCGGTCAGCTGGAGGTCGGGCTTCTCGAAGTTCTTGGCGAGCTTGGTGCCCTCGTAGGGCGTCTTCTCCTTCTGCTGGACGACGGTGGCGGCATTGCCGCTGCCACCACCGTCGGAACCGCAGGCGGAGAGGGTCAGGGCGGCGGCGAGCGCGAGGGCGGCGGCGCCGGCGAGGCGGGTGGTGCGGGAGGTGCGGGGCATGGGGGGTTTCCGATCGTGCGCGCTGGAGCGCCGGCGGGGGCCGTCGCGGGACGGCCCCCGCCGACGCCTGGATCAGGAGGCGGAGCCGCTGCTCTTGCGGCGCAGGCCCGCGATGCCGACGGCGGTGCCGATCACGCCGACCACGATGCCGACGACGCCCAGGGTGCGGGCGGTGGAGTCGCTGGCCTTCCTGTCGCCGTCGGAGGCGGCGGCGTGGTCCGAGCTGTCGCCGTGCGTCCCGGCGGCCGGGCTGGCGGTGGCGCTCGCGCCCGCACCGTGGTGGTCGTCGCCCGACGCCTTGGTGAGCTTGAGGACGGGCGCCGGGTGGGCCGCCTCGGGCTGGCCCTCCTTGGACTCGTCGATCCAGCGGACGACGTCGCCGTTGTCGTAGGTCTGCAGGGCCTTGAACGCCATGCTGTCGGCGTCGGTCGGCAGCGGGCCGAGGGAGACGCGGAACTCCTGGAACTGGCCGGGGGCGATCTTGGTGGCGGCGTCGGCGGTCCAGGTGATCTTGGAGACGGCCTCGTTGACGTCGCTGCCGTGGACCTTGATCGGCTTGTCGAGCTTGGACTTCTCGACGACGGCGGTCCAGCCCGGCATCGGCAGGGTGCGCACGGAGGCCAGCGGGTGGTCCAGGGGCAGGTTGACCTCCAGCTTCACCGTGCTCGCGGTGTCGCTCTCGTTCGGCACCCGGAAGTCGACGGCCGTGTAGCCGCCCTGCGAGGCCGTGCCGGGGTTCACGGTGACGTGCGCGAACGCGGGGCCGGCCAGCGCCACCACGGAGGCGGCGGCGGTCAGGGCGACGGCGGCGATGCGGCGGGTGGGAAGGGAACGCATGATGCGGGGTCTCCGATCGGAGGAAGGACGTGTGGGGGTCGAGCCTGAGGCCGTCGTTCGTGATCGAAGGACGGTCCGGTCACCGCGCACACCCATGCCCCGGGACGGCCGTACGGGCAGAGCCGTCGAACCGCCGGGAAGGCCGGGTCAGTACGCGAACGCCCCGCGCGGCGGCCCCCGCCGCACCACGCTGTGCCGCAGCGCGGCACCCACCGGGAACGGCGGCTCGCCGCCCCCGCGCCCGAACCGGAGCTCCGGGCCCGCGACGCCGAACAGCCCGCGCAGCAGCGCGGCCGCCAGCAGCAGCGCCGAGCGCAGCGGAGCCGCCCAGTGCTCCCGGGCCGCCGAGGCCGCCACCCGCAGCAGCCGCCACAGCGCGGCCTCGCCTCGCCGCAGCCACCAGCCCGCCACCAGCGCGGCCGCCAGGTGCCCGGCCAGCATCGAGGGCGTCATCCCCAGCACCCCGCCCTGCCACCAGGGCGCGGTGGCGAAGGCGTGCGGGTCCAGACCCGCCGAGGAGACCAGCTGCTCGGCCGTCGGCCCGCCCGGCAGACCTGCCAGCGTGCCCGGCCGGGCCTCGTTGCAGATCAGCCTGGTGGCCACCTCCGGGACGCCCATCGCGCCCCCGGCCCCGCCTCCGCCGTGGTGGTGCATCCCCGCCATCGCGGAGGCACCGAAACCGTGGAAGAGGCAGTGCAGCCCCAGTTGGCCGACGCCCAGCGCCCCGGCGATGCCCGCCAGCGAACGTTCCCGCCCGCCCAGCGCCACCGCGCACACCAGCACCGCCGCGAAGCCCGTCACCAGCGCCACCGGCGCCGCGTTCCCGCCGCCCGCCAGCGCGTGTCCGACGGCCGCTATCAGCGTGCACACCAGCGCGAACGGGACAGCCCGGGCAACCCTCAGGTCCCAGGCGGCGGCCCCCACCGGCCGGGCCGGGGCGGAGGCGCCCGGGAGCGGGGCGGCGGGGAGGGCAGTCATGGCTGCGCCATCATCTCACCGCCTACCGGGCCGACACGGACAGGGTGGGAAATCCCTACGAATGCCCCGTTCGGCGGCGGCGCGAGGGGTGAACAGTGCGCCGCCCGGCACAGACCCCGGCCCGAGTCCATCCGCCGAACGAGCGGTAGCGCCCCCGTGGCACGGTTCACCGCGGAATCACCCGGAGATACCTAGTTGTATGTGGAGCCGCAGCCAGGAGGGACCTCCCGTGGACATCTGGTGGACTCTGCACCTCAAGCGCGACCCGGCCAGCGTCCCGCTCGCCCGGCGCATCCTGCTCGGTGCCATGGCGACGGCGGGCGTGGACCCGCAGATCGCCCACGACCTCGGGGTCGCCCTCACCGAGGCGTGCGCCAACGCCGTCGAGCACGGCGCCTGCGGCCGACCCGAGGACGGCTTCCAGGTCACCGCCTCGATCAGCGGCGACCGGCTGCGCATCGAGGTCACCGACTCCGGCCCGGGCCTGCCCGCCCCCGCCGCCCCGCGCTCCCGCCGCCCCGCCGCCGCCCCCGAGGCCGCCGCCACCCGCCCGGCCCCGTACCCCCGCCCCCGCCGGGGC
>NZ_JOCF01000062.1 GCF_000720635.1 Streptomyces sp. NRRL WC-3742
CGGCTTCCCCGGCTTCACCGCCGCCTTCTTCACGACCGGCTTCGACGCCGCCGCCTTCCGGACCTTGCTCTCTGCCATGCACGAAGGCTACGCCGAACCACAGGCCCCCTGGCGGCGGATCAGCCACAAGCCGCTCGCAGGAAGCACCGCGCCGCCAGTTGCGCCGATCCTCGCCACTTCGCGCCGAAGTGCGCCGAACTTCGCCGGTCCGTGCTAAGGTAGCGCTCGATCTCGACTCACCATCTGGGGCCACCAACATCGAGGAGCGTGAACGATGGCAGATTCCCCCACACCTCGACCGAGCTGGACAGACCAGAAAATCGGCACCATGGTTCGAGCGGCCCTATGGCTGGTCGACGTGGTTGGTGAAGGGAATGTGTTCACTCGAGCCCAGCTCCGCGATGCCTTTCCCGACGTGACCCAGATCGAACGCCGAGTACGCGATCTCCGAGACGCCGGCTGGGTGATCGAAAACTCCCGTACACAGGTGTCCCTGCAGCCAAACGAGCAACTCTTCGTTCAAGCAGGCGACGCCGTCTGGGACCCCGCCGTCAGAGCAGCCAGACAGCGCCAGCGAGCCGTCAGCTCCAAAGCCGGGCTGGAGCAGGTCGTGCGGCAGGTCAGCAAGCAGACGGCTTGGGAACGGCTCAAGGACCTCTCTCCAGGCGACCGTTCTCTGGTCCTGGCCTGGATGGCGATGGGGCGGCGGCCTGCCTCGGCCGTCGATGCCGCGTGGGTGGCCTACTCATCGCTGTCTGCGGAGGACCGATCTGAGCTGATGGCAATGCTCGGAGAGCTGATCAGCAAGGAGTTCACCGAAGACGCCTCCGCTGCCGCAAACAGCGAAGCCTCCTCATAAATGCTTCCGCCGGAGATCCCGTGTCACCTTCCACAGATCCTCGGGCTCCGGCGGTTGGTCCCACCTCATCGAAACAAGGAGACGACCGTGGCCAGTATGCGCCTAACGTCAACGAAGAGCCACCGACCGCCCCGCCTTGAGTTCCTCGTGGCGGCAATCGCGGCGGCCTACACCGCCGGCTACACCGCGGGGGTCGGCAACGACACCGAGCAGATGGTCGGGGCCGCCGGCGTCGCGATCATCGCGTGGCTCTGGGAACGCTGGCGAAGCTGACCCACGCGCCGGGCGGAGCCCTCTCCGCCACCTACCGTAACCATCCCTGACTGACTCGAAGCCCTCCTCACAAGTACCGGGGAGGGCTTCGGCTTTCAGGTGCACCGCCGCTGACCTGCAATCGCCCACCGCACGTTCGCATGGCCTCGGGGCGCCCCGGCGAGACGAACTACCAAACCTCTGAAACGCGTTTGCGACGGGTCATAGCCCAGGATCGCCTCCCTGACCCTGCTGCCGCTGACGCTGTCCCGGCGGCATAGGGCAGGTGGGAGCGGGGCCAGACGCATAATCCTCAGGCGTGTAAGAGACCGCGAGCCGCATGCATTCGACCAATACTGCCGGACTGACCCTTATCTCACATGCCAGGCGCTGGAGTACCTCGTCATTCTCAGGCCGGAGTCCAAGGGTGCGAAGTACGAGATCACCGAGGTCCAGTTGCAGCCGACGCTTCTCGCGGACCAGTGCTCGGCCCCGTTGAACGTACTCTTCCCACTGGACAGGGTCTGCGCAGGGAACCCAGGAATGCTCACCCATGTGGGCACCTCCTCGACGCCGTAGAGCCACGCGTTCGTGCTTCCATCGTCCCTCCCACAGTTCCCTAGCGGGGGTCAGAAGCGAGACCGCTCACCTCGGCGTGGCCATGCCCGCCGGAGTAGATTGGTTCGTAGACGGCATGCGGAGCCGCCAAGGGCTGTTGCGGCTTCTCGCGGTCCGAACGTCAGACGGGCGGGTGGAAACCAGCTCGACGGCACGCGCTCAGCACACGAGTGAGGAGGCTCCTCGTGGCAACCATGACACTTCCCACCGGCTACACGAAGTCCGAATGGGAACCGATCGTTCGCAAGGGCCGGAAGCTGGTCAAGCAGAAGTCCAGCATCCAGTTCGCACTGGGTGATCTCGTGATCGAAGCGCTGGAAGGCCACCCTCGCAGGCGTGGCGAGGTTGGCGAGGTCATCGAACTGCTGGCACACCAGATCGGCATCAACGCGGGGACGCTGCAGAACCACTACAAGATTGCGAAGCAGTGGCCCGAGGACAAGCGCCGCGCGGACGTCTCCTACTCCGTCCATCGGGAACTCGCCTACGTCCGAAGCCGCTACGTCATGATCCGGAAGGACCCGTACGACCCGATCTCGAAAGAGTACCGCTGGACCGAGAACGAGGCCCAAAAGGTCGCAAACCGTAACTTCGACACGCCGAGCAACAGGGATGAACGGCTGGCCAGGACCCGTCGGCTCCTGCACAGCGACGAGGACGCGGCCGAGGTCGTCAAGGAGATGATCACCCGGCCCGAGGTCCGCAGCCGGGTGGTGGCCGACCCGCGGTCACGGAACATCCTGCGGGAGGCTCAGCGTGAGCACTGGCGGAAGGTCGACGAGGAGCTCGAAGCCGAAGTCGAGCTGGCGCCGGCCGAGGACGCCGAGGAGGTCGAGGAGTTCGTCGAGGAGCAGGAACCACTGGTCAGCTACAAGGAAGCGCCTCTGGAGATTCTGCGGCTGATCGGGGCGTTCGCATCGTTCTTCGTCTCCCTGCAGCGGATCATCCCCGAGATCCACGCCCAGGACTACAACGAGGAGACGAAGGCTGCGGTGCTCGACAACGTCCACAAGGCGCGGATGCTCCTCGACTGGTGTGAGAGTGCCGTCAAGACGGGCCGTACCGACATGGACAAGGCATTGGCGAACCTGTTGGAGGACGAAGAGGGTGAGTAGCCGTGGCAACGCAGCGCGGCCGGTCGGCGCGCGACATCGGGGAGGAATCTGTGACCGGGTGGCCAAGGCCGGTGACAGCGGCCTGCCCCAGGAGGAGGCAATGGGCCAGCTCACGCTCGCTGAGTTCGAACGGGGCAAGGCGTAGGTCCGTGACCACCTGCCTCCGTGCACGGGGAAGTTTCACCTGAACGGTGGTCGCTACACGTGACAAGCGATGAGGACGAAGAAGGCGAGTAGCTATGACGACGACGCGCCGCCGAGCGGCGCACGACAGCGGAGAGGACATTTGGAACCGGGTGATCGTGGCCGGTGACGACGGCCTTCCCCGGGAGGAGGCCATGGGCGAACTCACGCCCGCCCAGTTCGAATGGGGCAAGGCGTGGATTCGCGACTTCCAGTGCGGTAACGAGAAGACCGGGTTCGTGCTGTTCCAAAGCCGTTATGCGGCGACGAACAACGTCGACATGAACAAGCTCTACGCATCGGCCCGGTTGCACAGCTTGTACAAGTCGGTTCTGCGTGTTTACAAGTGCGCCCTGGCGAATCTTCCGCCGGAGGCCGAGAGTGACCTATCGATCAGGGTGTTGCTCAAGACGTGCGACGACATCTTCCGTGCGATGAAGTTCCTCGAAGAGACAGGATTCTCGGCGGACGCCGCTGCAAAAGCCGCGCAGGTGAAGCCCAAGACGTCTACGGCATCGGCGAGGAGCCGCAAGACGTCGGGTGCCGCCGCACGTAGCTGAACCCGAAGGGCACGAGCCGGGCCCACAGCGAGGGTGGGCCCGACCCGCTAAGGTCGAGCGTCCCTGGCTACAGGTGCCAACGCAACTCAAGGTTGAACTCACTGTGCCAGGCCAAAACGAGCACCCGCCGCTCCTCTAACGGTTCTTCTTGCGAGATGCCCTCGCTTGCTTCTGCTGCCGCTTCCTGACTTGCGTGGCGCGCTTCTTTGCCTCCAGCGCCTGCCGCTCTGCCGGCGAGAGCATGGCGCGGCGGAACGCGGCCTCCGTCAGTTGCTCATCTTCGCCAAGCCAGTTCGGGGCCTTGCCAATCACCGTTTCGTCGGCCGCGATAGAGGCAGCAAGCTCGTCCCGAAGATCTTCAGCGCGGTTGTAGCTGATGATCTCGACAGGCTTGCCATAGACGACCCCGGGGCCGACCTGTGTCTGCTCGAAGCCGTAGTCGTTGTAGGCAACGATCCCACCGCCGACGCCGCGCGCATCCCCCTTGGGGATATTGGCTCCGTACATGTTCGAGGCTTCACCTCGGCGGCCTTCCGGGCTGCTCAGATACGGGCAGACCATGGCAGCATAGATCATGCATGTCCGATGACCGGGGGCCTCACCAGTGGGCGCAGGGTTGAGGTATGCCTTCCCGATGTCCAGCAGCGCGCTGATCATCTCGGCGTCCTCGCCGTCCACGACGCGCCACACTGGTCCCGGCTGCATCTCCCTGCCGCAGACCGTGCATCGACGCTCTTCGACGCAGAGAAACACCCGGCGCATGCTGGTGCTGGCGAATTGTGGAACGCCGTCCTCCCAGGGAGTGATCGCCGGGACGGGGTAACCACGGTCGTCGCGCGGACGTGCGGTGATGCCGGAAGGCATGGTTATGTCGGTGACTCGCATTCCGCGACTATATGACTCTGCTGCGTCATCAACGCCCCTCGGGGGGCAAACCTCAAGATCAGATGCCCGAAATGTGACACTTAAATACTTAGTCAACACTTTGTTTTATGAGATCCAAGCCGGAGCGCATCCCCAACGCCGCTGCGTAGCGGGCGCAGTCATGTCCAGCGCCTGCTCCCGCAGCTCGGCCCTGCAACCTCGTTCTGGGCTACATTCCTGGCTCCAGAGGCTCAGCCGTTTTACAAGGCGAAGAACGTGCGCGAGAAGGGCCAGCTCGACTTCGATCAGATGCTGCCCCGCCTCGATGCCGGCCAGCGAGCCTGGCTCGTGGGGACGCTGGAGCTGGTCCTGCCGGGCCATGCCTGGCTGGGCAGGCTCAGGAAGGTGAGGAGTGGCACGTCGTAGAGGGCGGGGTTGCGGGGCCGGGTCATGGTGGGCCTGGCGACTTCCACGATCAAGAGCTCGCTGAGGAACTGCACGCGGGCGTTGAGCAGGTGGCTGGTGCGGCCGTCCGCGTTGTCGCCCTTGAGGCCGGCGGCGAGGTGGATGTGCGGGAGGACGAGGCCGGTGGCGGGGTCGTGGGCGAGGGTGCCGCCGCCGAGGGCTTCGACGAACTCGACGCGCGTGCGGTCCCAGAGGGGCTGTTCGGGGTGGGTAAGGCCGTCGCAGGTGCCGACGATCTCGGCTTCGGAGAAGGCGCCGATGAACATGGGGATGTAGCCCTGCTGGACGTCGTGCTCCTTGCAGAACTCGGCGAGGGCGTCGAAGAAGTCCTCACCGTGCTCGAAGGTGACGCCGAAGGTCCGGCCGAGGGTCAGTTCGCTGGCGCGCATGAGGCTGGATCCTCGCTGTCGGAAGGGCTGGTGCGGGCTCGGCTCAGTCGGCTGCGGCGCGGAAGGCGGCGGCGATCTCACGGTCTTGCGGCCCTGGGCGAGCAGGAGGTGCAGGAGAAGACGGGCCTTGTAGGCGTCGAGGTGGCCAGCTCGGATCAGCCCACGGGCGAGGAGGTCCTTCTCGGAGCCGGGGAAGCTGTAAGTCGCTCGCAGGACTGGGCCGTTGCCGATGCGACTGGTGAGGAGGACCGGAATCCGGGAGGTGGTCCTCTCCAGGGTGGCCACGTAGTTCTGGGGGACGTGGCCCACGCCGAAGGCGGCGATCACGAGGCCGTCGCACGCCTCGGCCATCGTGGCGAGGAGGGTACCGTCGTCGCCGAGCGTCGCGGTGTACAGGCCGCCGCGGGGCGCGGGGCTGGTGAACTCCTCGGCCAGGTGCGCACCCCGGAAGCTCCAAGCGATCGGCGGGTGGTAGGCAGGCGCTAGAATCCCTACTGCCGTGGGTGATTCACTCCGGCACTGTCGCCGCTCGGGACTCGCTTGGCCGCCTGTTCCGGGCGGCTGACTTGTATCTGATTGCGGGTGGAGCCCAGCGGGCGGGGCGAGCGAAAAGCCCGGCCAACCGGGGAGCAGTCCTCGGTAGGATGCTATTGCCCGCAGTAGACCTTCGATCTGTGCGGCGCCTCGGGAGCTGGCCCTGGTCAGCGTCTCGTCGCGGCCCTCAGACTTTGCGCCCTGTGGCGGCCCGCTGGGGTGCGCGCAGGAGGAATTGGAGCATCCGAGGATGGCTCGGCACCTGATCACCAGCGCCCTCCCGTACATCAACGGGATCAAGCACCTGGGCAACATGGTCGGGTCGATGCTCCCGGCGGACGTCTACTCCCGCTACCTGCGCCAGCGCGGACACGAGGTGCTGTACATCTGCGCCACCGACGAGCACGGCACCCCCGCCGAGCTGGCCGCCCAGGAGGCGGGCCTGCCGGTGTCGGAGTTCTGCGCCCAGGCGCACGACCAGCAGAAGGCGATCTACGACGGCTTCCAGCTGTCCTTCGACTTCTTCGGCCGCAGTTCCTCGCCGCAGAACCGGGAGATCACCCAGGAGATCGCCCGCGAGCTGCACCGGAACGGGTTCATCGAGGAGCGGTCGGTCCGCCAGGTGTACTCCAACGCCGACGGCCGCTTCCTGCCCGACCGGTACATCGTCGGCACCTGCCCGCACTGCGGCTACGACAAGGCGCGCGGCGACCAGTGCGAGAACTGCACCCGCGTCCTGGACCCGACCGACCTCCTGGAGCCCCGCTCCGCGATCAGCGGCAGCTCCGACCTCGAGGTCCGCGAGACCAGGCACCTGTTCCTGCTCCAGTCGAAGCTGACCGAGCAGGTCGAGGAGTGGATCGCCGCCAACGCCGACCACTGGCCCGTCCTCGCCTCGTCCATCGCCCGCAAGTGGCTCACCGAGGGCCTCCAGGACCGGGCGATCACCCGCGACCTGGAATGGGGCGTGCCCGTCCCGGCCGACGTCTGGCCCGAGATGGCCGCCGAGGGCAAGGTCTTCTACGTCTGGTTCGACGCCCCGATCGAGTACATCGGCGCCACCAAGGAGTGGTCGGACGCGGCCCCGGCCGGCGAGGTCCGCGACTGGAAGTCCTGGTGGTACGAGGTCGACGAGGCCGTTCGCTACACGGAGTTCATGGCCAAGGACAACGTCCCGTTCCACACGGTGATGTTCCCCGCGACGATCCTCGGCTCGCGCCGGCCGTGGAAGAAGGTCGACTACGTCAAGGCGTTCAACTGGCTGACGTACTACGGCGGGAAGTTCTCCACGAGCCAGAAGCGGGGCATCTTCACCAACGTCGCTCTGGAGCTGCTGCCCGCCGACTACTGGCGCTACTTCCTGATGGCGCACGCGCCCGAATCCGACGACTCCAGCTTCACCTGGGACCTCTTCGCCTCGGTCGTCAACAAGGACCTCGCCGACACGCTCGGCAACTTCGTCAACCGGGTGCTCACCTTCACCCGCAAGCGCTTCGGCGACGAGGTCCCCGCCGGACACGCGGCCGGCGAAGCCGAGCAGCGCCTCGGCGAGCAGCTCGCCGAACTGCTGGCGGAGTACGAGGGCAACCTCGACGCCATGAACTTCCGCAAGGCCGCGCAGAGCCTGCGCGCCCTGTGGAGCGCCGGCAACGCCTACCTGGACGAGAAGGCCCCCTGGCTCCAGGTGAAGACCGACCCCGAGGCCGCCGCGCTGACCCTGCGCACGGCGATGAACCTCATCCACCTCTACGCGGTGATCTCCGAGCCGTTCATCCCGACCGCAGCCAAGGCCATGCGCGGTGCGTTCACCCTCACCGACGACACGGCGACCTGGGTGAGCCCCGAGGAGGCCCAGGCGCTGGACTTCGTCCCCGCCGGCACCGGCTTCACCGTGCCGCCGGTCCTGTTCGCCAAGATCACCGACGAGGACCTGGCAACCTGGACGACCCGCTTCGGCGGCGAATAGGCGACAAGACAGCCCGACACGGATGGGGGCGGCGGCACTGTGATCTTCCTGGTTCGCCACGGAGAGGCCGACTACGACACGCTCGTGCCGCACGCCCCCGTCTACGAGGGGGCAAGACGGGACTTCGCCCCCTTGACGGCCTGCGGCTTGGCCCAAGTGCAGGACGCGGCACAGACATTGCGGGGTTTCCAGCCGACGCTGGTAGTCAGTTCGCCATACACTCGCACGCTGCAGACCGGCGCCCTGCTGGCTTCTGCCCTCGGCTGCGAGCTGCGGATCGATCTCTCTCTTCACGACTGGCTGCCGGTCCGCGACGGAAGAACGCCGGTGACCGCCGACTCCGTGCGCCGCGCGATCGACGAGTACGAGCTGTGGCGCTCCTCGGGCCACCTGCCATCGAACCGGCAGTGGGAGACGGACGCCGAAATGGCCGAACGGCTGAAGACTGTGGCGGAACGCCACCAGTCGCCGGGGCCGCTCGTGCTCGTGAGCCATGAGGCCGTGATCAAGGCTGCGACCGGTTCCAAGACCGTCGACCTGGCGTCAATTCACCCACTGCGCGCATAGTCACTCGTTCAGGTGCCTGCGCTGTGTCTAGTGCGATACATGTTTTCCGTGTGCTGCCCTGAGGGGAGCTTTACGCCGCACACGTGGACGTATCAGGCCAAAGTGCAATGAAACACCGACGATGCCGATCGAGTTGTGGGACTGTGGCCGCTCTCTGGGAAGTCCGACAGTGCGTCGAGACGGAGCATCCTGATGAGCGATCCCGCGCCACCTCGGCAACTCCCTTCCGCACAGCGCGAGCTGCTGGCAGAACTGGCCGACCTGCTGCAGGTCGACGAGCTGCTCGTCTACGGCGGGGCTGCCCTGGACCTGCTCGTGGCTCCACAACTGCCCAGCCATGACATCGATGTGGCGGTCGTCGGTTTGGACCAGGCCCATCAGTGCCGGCGCCTGCTCCTCACTCACCCGGAGGTCGGGGCGGTCTCGACACCGCGCGAGTACTGGATCAGGTTCAACCAGCCGGTCGTGATGTTCGACGTCGAGTGGCGCGGACGTGTTCTCGACCTCAACTTCGTGGACGCCGTCGAGGGCATCGGCCACTTCGACGTCGAGTGCGTCCGCTGGCACCATCCCTCCGCTACCTACACCGACCCGCACGACGTCCTCGCCTCCCTCCCGGTGCGGGACGCAGCGTTGGTGAGCGGAGTCGAGAGTGAGAACCCACTACTCCTGCTCAACCGGGCCATCAGGCTCGCCGCCAAGTACGGCATCAGCCTGGAGGGCTCAGGCAATCTGGCCAAGGCCCTCCCCGAGCTCACACGGTCAGCCCGGCAGTGGGCGAGCACGGATGCATTCCACGGCCGCGAGGCCGCGCACGCCCACACCCGGGCGCTGGCCTCGGCCACGCAACGCGCCTCCGGGCCGGCACGCTTCCTCGACCAGTGCCTGCGGACCGGAGTCATCGACTGCCGGCACCCCGTGCTTGCCGAAGCCCTGCGCGAGGACGAGGAAGCCATCCGACGGCTGGCCGGAACCCGCTCGTACGACGAGTTCTGGGCCGCGGCCGAGGCCCTTGGCCAACACCGAGCACGCCACCACGCCACCCACCCTGGAGGTATCTCGTGACCCGGTACGGCTTCGTCATCCCCACCTACAACGAGGCCGAGTACATCGGCCGCACGATCGAGAGCATCGCCAACCAGCAGGACGAGCAAGGCCGTCCCATCCCACGGGACCAGTACGAGATCGTCATCGCCGACGCACCTGCCGAGGACGACACCGCCAGAGTGGTGGCCGCCACCGCCGTGAAGTTCCCCGGACTGCGCTGCACGGTAGTCACCGAGACGGCCCGCTCCATGGTCATCCCGCGCAACACCGGAATCGACTACCTTCTCGATCAGCCGACACCCGCGCAGTACATCGTCAGCGGAGACGCCGACACGATCTTCCCGCCCACCTGGCTGACCACCGTTGAGAAGGAAACCCGGCGAGGGGCAACTGTGGTCTCCACCGCCGGCTTCTTCGAGGCCGACTTCTGGCGCCGCTGCCCAGCCTTGACCCGGCGCTACACCGAACACGTCGGGACCGTCTTCTTCCCGCAGAGCATCGTCGACAGCCACGTCCGCGAGGAAGAACGGCCGCTGTTCACCGAGCAGGTCTTCCGCGACTTCGGCCGTCCTGTCTCCGACTGCGCCCTCGTGATCGAGGCCCAGACCTACCGACAGCTCGACGGCTTCCGGCCTGGGTACTACGACGGGGCAGGGACTCATGAAATCCCGGCTGTCGGCTGGCCGTTCATGTTCCGCGCCGAGTTCGCCGACATCGACATCGCCTACGTCCGAACGCCAGAGTACGAGACCAGCGCACGGCGCATGCTCCACGAGCCGGAGGCCCTGTTCAGCGGCAGCTGCTACACCGGCGAGATCGAGAACTACCGCTCTGAGAACCACGATCAGCACGCCGTACTCGACCACTTCGCCGACCGGCTCGACATGGCGCCCTTGCGCCGGTACGTGGTCAAGAACTACCTGCTCCAACAGTGCATCACCCGCCCCGAGCGGGTGAACCAGAACGCCGCCTACTTCGGAGACGTCGCGGCCGAGCTCGCCGAGCGGATCGCTGCCTGGCGGGCGGACCACACGCAGGCGGTGACGCGCGAGATCTTCGCCTTCGCCGACGAGCTCACCGACCAGTTCCTCCACCCGGTACTGGAACTCGCGGCTGAGCGAGCACTCGCCTGAGTGCTCGCTCAGCTGGACGGCCGCGGCCGTGTGGAACACGCGCGCCACACGGCCCGATCAAAGACGGCCTTGCGCTCGGCGAGCAGGTCGATAGCGGCCTTCATGTGCTCGCGGTCGATCAGCGGGCTGGTGGGGTAGAACTTCAGACCCGAGATCGGTACGCCGCCGGCGGTAGTGACGTACCGGCTGCTGAACGAGTAGACGACTCCACCCGTGTTGCGGTCCATCCGGGTCTTCTGATCCCACTCGAAGAAGGCCCGCAGGTAGGAGTTGCCGTCCCGCACGGCATCGGCCATCTCCGGCGACGGGTCGAGGATCTCGTGCCGCCAGTCGGCTGCTGTCCGGTCGGGCCGGTGAAGGCGGACCATCGTCTGGTATCCGAGAGCGTGCGGGTTGAGCACCGTCATCCCGCCCTGCCGGCCGATAGCCGTGCGAAAGTGGAAGGCCGCATCGATCAGACGGGTCAGGATGGTTCCGTAGCCCTGGTGGCCAAGGCTGTGCAGGCTCGCGAGCGCCGCAATGGCCTTACCACCGGCCCGCGAGGTCTCCAGGGTGTAGTCGACCGGGGAGACAGCACTGAAGTCCTGTGCGAGCTGGTGTAGTTCGGGACCGGATGGGCCGCCCTTTCGTAGGACCGCGCAGTCGATGCGGTCGTTGAACTGAACGAAGCTGCAGTCGATGGGGCACACACCAACACCCTTGTGAAAGTCGACGCCCCAGGAGTCGGCGAACCGAAGGCCCTGGATGCGCCGCTGCTGCTCGCGCAGGGCCGCGACAGCGGCCGATTCCGGTTCCAGTTCTCCCAGGGCTTCGTCGGTGAGCATCAACCAGGCCCACCCGACCACGGAGTCCACGTGGAGGTGAGGGCGGTAGTGCAGGCAGTACTCCGCGACCAGGCGATCCCGAAGGCAGGCCATCGCGGCGATGTCATCGATGGCATGGTCGTAGGTGGTACCGCCGTTGACGATGATGGTCGCTATCTGGTGCCCGGCGTCGAGCTCGGCCCTCAGCAGGACCTCGACCTGGTCCATGTCCGTACGGCGGTCCCCGCCTGCAGGCAGGACAACGAGCTGTTCCGTGCCCAGGCCGAGCCAGTCGGCAGCAGTGGCGTGTGAGAAGTGGGCGTCCTCGGTGATGATCACGCGAGCACTGCTCGGCACGCCGGTGCGGGCCGAGTCCGGGAATGCCTTTCGTAAGCCGGACTTGATGCCGTACGCCATCGTGCCGGTGCCGCCGAAGGTGAACAGTCCGTACGCCTGCTGAGGGTCGATACTCGTGAGGTCCGCGAGGATGCTGCTGACGGCGGCTTCGGCCGCGACGGCGTTGCCGGCGAGGCCGTCGTTGATCAGGTACACGTTCACGTCGAGAGAGACGGCGTACATCGCTGCGGCCACCACGTTGACAGCCGCACCGAGGTTGTACTGGAGCTCCGGACAGCGCCAGTTGACGGCCCCGGCGAGGAAGTCACCGGTCATCTCCTCGACGAGCTGGAGCGGGTCAGCGGTCCCGGTACCGGGAAGCTGTCCGTAGCGCTTGAGGAGATCGTCCTGGGTCTGGCGGGGACCGCGTGGGCTCGGCACCCGGGGCAGGTCCCCCTCCGGCATCAACTGGTAGAGAGTTCCGAACGCGCGACCGCACAGGTCGAGGAACGGGCTGTCCCGGTATCGGACGGGGAACAACGAGCGTGGGTCGATGGGCTGGTTCAGGGCATGCATCAGCCAGGACTCCTGTCCGTGAGTGGATGGTTGTTCCGATCGGCGCGCTTTGCGATGACCCGTTTTACGTCAACTCCCTTCGTAATGCTATGAGTTATCCGATTGGGTGAGCGCCCCCGCAGCCCTGGCGCGTGAATCGCGAGGCTGGATCTCACGGCGGAGACGCGGGGGCGCTCGGAGTGGACGGCACCCCGGGGGAATTCGGTGCCGGCCACTCGATCGTGGGCCCGCCGAGTGCGGGCGTTCTGCAGGTCAGAGTTCGCGGAGTGCGACCAAGGTGCGGGCCACAACCAACGGCGTGTCCCTGTAGGACCGTCCGGCGTTGCCCTGGTTGTCGGCGCTGCGGCCGCGCCCGTCGTCGTTCCTGAATCTGGGATCTCGACCAGCGATCAGCAGCTCCGACCACACGACCTTTCCGGCGGCCCCGGGAGGGTAGTAGTAGCCCCACTTCTCGCTCAGGGCATCGACCAGGAAGACGCCCCGGCCGCTCTCCGCGTCCTCGCCCACCTCCTTGACCACCGGCGGGCGGCGGTCGTTGTCCTGCACGAAGATGACCAGACGCCCGCGTTCGAGCCAGAGTGCCAGGGTGATTGCCTTCACCGGTGACAGCGGCGAGTACGGGGAGACCTCATCGTCGGCGTGAGTGTGCCGAATGGCGTTGGTGACCAGCTCGGACACGATGAGATTGGCCGTGTCGATCGTGTCGCTCGGAACCTGCCAGCGGCGGAGCAGGTCAGTGGTGTGTCGCCGGGCCCACCCGACCGCGTTCGGGGTGTCGGCCAGCACCAACTGGCTGGTGCAGGGGCGTGCTTGTGACACGGGAGTCCTCCCGGGTTGGGAGCTGTTGGGGTGAAGGCTCGCCGCGCGGTTCTCGCTCACCCCGTTCGAGGGATGCAGACCTTGAACTGTCCAACCGGGAAGCCAACGTTGTGTGACTAGGCTGGCGCCCAAGGTGACCAAGCCGGTACGACCTGGCACTGCCCCGGCCCTGAACTTTCACCGAACTTCGGCACCCGACTGGCCGGAACCACGCCTCGCCACTCGGAGGCCGGTGCCATGCTTGGCGCCATGGCGGAACTGAACGGTAGCCCGATCAGCCTGGACCATCTCCAGGCCCTTGCCCTGACGAACTACGGGCACTTCACCTCGATCCGTGTGGAGGACGGCCACGTTCGCGGCCTCCCCCTCCACCTGGCGCGTCTGGCCCGTGACTGCCGCGCCGTCTTCGACACCGACCTCGACCTCGACCGCGTCCGGGACTTCGCCCGTCGCGCCGTACCGTCCTCCGGGGACTGCGTGGTCAGGGTGACGATCTTCGATCCCGCCCTCGACCTCGGACACGTCGGGAACGACGCGCACCCCCACGTCCTGGTGACCACCCGACCAGCTGGGTCTCTGCCCCTTCCCGCCATGCGCGTTCAGTCCGTGGTCTACACCCGCGACATGCCGGCCGTGAAGAGCGTCGGCCTCTTCGGCTCGCTCCGCCACCGACGCGACTCCCAGCGGGCAGGCTTCGACGACGCGCTCTTCACCGACACCGACTCCGTGATCTCCGAGGGCGGCACCTGGAACGTCGGCTTCGTCAAGGGAGACCAGGTCGTCTGGCCGGACGCCGAGTGCCTGGTCGGCACCACGATGGAGCTGCTGCGCCAGGCTCACCCGTCGTCGACCGCGACCGTGTGCCTGGGCGACCTCACCGACTTCGACGCCGCCTTCGCCACCAACATCGGCATCGGCGTCCGGGCAATCAACGCGGTCGACGGCGTGACCTTCCCGGACACACACCCCGTGATCGAACAACTCCGCAAGGAGTACGCGGACGTGCCGACCGATCTACTCTAGTTGCCACCAGCGAGGGGACGCTGGGCGCAACGGCTGTGGGGTGGAGGGCCGCGTTGGCGACCGTAGAAGTATGGACCGGTGTCGAGGTCAAAGCGCTTCGGCAGGCGAAGCGGATGAGCATCGAGGCGTTCGCGGCTCACCTCGGCATCAGCGATCGCATGGTGTCGAAGTGGGAGTCGAGAGGCGCCGATATCACGCCCCGGCCGGTCAACCAGGCCGCTCTGGATACGTCGTTGGCCGCATCCGGTCCCGAAGCCCACGAACGCTTCGTCCGGTTGACCGGCTCCTCGGACGCCGTCCTCTCCGACCAGCACGCGGAGACGGAACATGCGCTGCCCCGGCAGCACCAGATCACGCACCCCGGCGACGGCAAGCGGATGGCCCTCGTCGAAGCCGGGGTGTTCCTCGCCGGCCCCGAGAAGAGGCCGATCTGGCTGCCGGACTTCTACATCGACGTCTTCCCGGTCACGAACTCGGACTTCTCCCGCTTCGTCGCAGCCACCGGGCACCCGGCGCCCCGCCACTGGCCCAAGGGGAAGTGCCCCGACAGCCTGTTCGACCACCCCGTCGTGTTCGTCACCTGGCACGACGCCGCCGCGTACGTGCTCTGGGCGGGCAAGCTCCTGCCGACCAGCCAGCAGTGGGAGAAGGCCGCTCGTGGGCCGCGCGGCGACGCGTACCCCTGGGGTGATCAGCTGACCCCGGCGAAGTGCAACAGCCGTGAGAGCGGCATCGGCCGGACGACACCGGTCAGCCGATTCCACAGCGGCGTCAGCGCGTACGGCGTCTACGACCTGTGCGGCAACACCTGGGAGTGGTGCTCGGACGAGTCCGAACCCGGACGGCGCGAACTCAAGGCCGGCGCCTTCACCAGCCCGTTCGCACGGGCGACCCCGTCCGCCTTCAACGACGCCGACACGACCATGTTCGACGACGACACCGGCTTCCGATGTTGCTTCGTCGAGGCCGAACCGACCTGAGCGAGAACGGGACGGCGAGGCGCGGCAAGATCGGCGGCACGGGCCTGCACAAGGGCTATCCGGTGATGGCCAGGCCCCCCAGGGTCATGCCGGCGGCCTTGGCGGCGCGCAGCGCGTTCCTGGCGCGGGCCGCTCCGCTGCGGGTGGCCGCCTCGCCGCCGCCGACGCCTACCGTTCGTTCTCCGAGGCCGGCGCACGCCCGGCAGATGCCCGGCTGGGGCACCGGGTCGTGGCACTTGGCGCACTCGCTGTACCGGGCCGCTGCGGGCCGTACGGCGGCCTGGACGGGCGGCAGCTTGTGCTCCAGGCGGTAGCGGAGCACCGCAACCGCCGAGTGCATCGGGGCGGGCAGGCCCGGCAGCAAGGCATGGGCGAGGTCTGCGGAAGTCGCGCCGCGCTCCAGCCACTGCGCGACCAGGGGTGCGAGTTCCTCGACTTCGGCCTGGCCGAGCCGCAGGCGAGGTTCGGGGCCGATCACCCGGAACAACGTGGCGACCGCCTCATGGACTTGCTCGTCCGGCACCGTCAGGGGCTGCTCGTCAGCCTCCTCCTTCGGGGATTCCTCCCGCCCTCCCGCCTTCGCCTGCGGCTCGTCGGCGCGGACCGGCTCGTCGGCCTGCTCGGCAGGGAGGGAGGGTTCTTTCACCAGGTCCTTTGGAAGGGTGTCAGCACCACCGGTGGTCGCTCCACCGGAGACCGGACGGGTGGCACCCGGCAGCGCCCGCTGCGGGGTGTCGTAGACATGGGTCTCGGTGATGATCGTGCCGTCCGGCATGCGGATCTTCTCGACGCGGTAGAAGCCGGCCTCGGTCAGCTCCTTCAGGGCCTTGCGGATCGCACCTCGCCCCTGGGGGCTGGAGTCGGCCATGTGCCGGCCGTCCTCGCGCCAGCCGTCCGGGCGGGAGAGGAGGTCGGCGAGCAGGCCGCGGGCGGTGAAGGACAGCTGCCGGTACTGCAGCATGGCGTTGGGCAGCACGGTGAAGTTGCGCACGTGGGCGCTACGATGGACACGCATCGGGAGTTCAGGCTCCTGTTGCCGGACCCCGGAGCGTTGGCGCGCTGCCGGGGTCGCCTATTTTCGGTTGGACCACGGAACGTAGCACAGACCCGGCCCGAAGATCGACGTGATCGGCGAGCGATCACCATCACACTCGATCTGGTCTCACTCGATCTCCAAGCAGCAAGGGTGGAAGTCCAGTTGGCGATCCCGCGGCCGTCGGCACGTGGTTCTGCCGGACGGGCACCGAGGGATTTACGGAGTAAATTTCAGGTCGGTTTACCGAGGAAATCCTCTCGGTTTTACTCAGTAAATCCGACCCCTTCTGTTTCAGCTCCTGAAACGGCGCCCCCGCCCAGGAGCTGGGCAGCGCTCCTTTCAGTCTCTGAAGGAGCGCCGCCAGCGGTTGTACTAGGCGAGGTAGGTCAGCCGGAAGAGGCCGTCGAAGCCGAGGCCGCGGTACATCTCGTCGAAGGACGCCCAGACTCGCTCGTTCGCCGTGGCGCCCCGGACCGCGGTGACGTCGGCGGTTTCCAGGTCGTGTTCCCTCCACTCATGGGTGCAGCGGCAGCGGACGAAGACCATGCCGGGCTCGACGTGGATCAGGAGCCAGTCGCGGGCGGCGTTGCAAGCGGCGCAGGTGATGGTGATGCCGCGCGGGTTGAGGGGTTCGGGGTGGGGAACGGCGAGGACGACGGGGTGGTGGGAGTTGCGGTGGTCGTCAGCCGAGTTGGTCATGTGCCGCCCTTCTCAGTGTCGGTTGCAAGCACCACAAGCCGACCGCTGGCCCGATGGTTCCCTGTCTCCGGAGAACTACATCGAATCGACACCATGACTGCGTTGCAGGCCAGTTGACGGTCTCCGCGATGGCTTATCCCCGGAGAAACCGCTGCGGTTTCTCCGGGGATAAGCCCGGCGTCGGATGACGGGTCAGCGTGGACTGGTGGGCGGGGTGTCGGCTTCGCGGGCGAGGAGTTCCTCGGCGAGGGTGCGGGCCTCAGGCGTGAGGTTGTCAAGGACCTCGCGGATGAGGGCGCTGTCGGGCCGACCGGCGAGGCTGCGGACGGTGTCCCAGTGGTCGGCGATCAACTGGAGCGCCTGCTGGGAGTGCCGGAGGGCGTCCTGGCGCTGGGCGAGGTAGTGGTCGGCGCGCCGGGCGGCTTCGGGCCAGTCGATGAGGCCGTCGTCGACCAGGCGGGCGAGGGTGGGCTGGATGTCGCCGTCGGCGGCGCGAACGGCGTCGACTCGGTCGACGTGCGCGCGCAGGCGTTCCTCCTCCTGGCAGCGTTCGAGTTCGGTGAGCGCGGCGGGCATGTCGAGGTCACCCTCGGTGACGCGCACTGCGAGGTCCGGGGCCTGGGCTCGGAGCAGGTCGTACTGGGCGTTCCGGGTCTTGACGGCGGCCTTGTGCTTGCGGGCCTGCTCGTAGGCGGCGTCCAGGCCCATCGCGCCGGTGATGACCAGGCGGACGAGGGTGGGGGCGTGCTTGATCACCGTCGTGGCGAGGGATACGCGGGCGGGGCTGATGCCGTAGGTGGCGGCGTCGTCTCGCGCGGAAAATTTCGAAACAGAACGCCCCTTCGCGATGATCATGGCGCGCTGGCCCTGGGTGAGATGCCGGCGCCGGATGTTGAGCGCCCAGGCCACGGCAGCGGGGTCTCCCTTCGTGTGGGTGGCGAAGCGGGGTTCGACGCCGGCGAGCTTGCAGGCGGCGAGGCGGTTGCGGCCGTCCAGCAGGACGCCGTCGGCGTCGAGCAGGATCGGCTCGTGCTGGCCCTCCTTCTTGATGGCCTGGGCGAGGTCGAGGAGTTCTTCCTCGTTCATGGTCGGGAACGTGGCGGTGAGGGGGTGGACCTTCACAGGGCTCCTTGAGAGCGAGGACAGGGACGGGATGGGCCGGCGGACGGGAGAAGGCGGCCGCCGACGGCTACCGCCTAGGGCGGTTGGCGTCGACCGTGGGCGGTACCGGCGGCGCGGGCGGCACGGTCGTGGTCACCGTGGAGGCGGAGGCACGGCCGGTGGTGCTCCTGGACAGGGCTGCGCGGGTACGCAGTTCGTCCGGGGTGGCGGCCGGTGCGGGGGCGGGGAGGTGGGCGTCGCGGCGGATGCGCCAGGTGAGGACGGCGGCGGGTGAGTCGGCGGTGGCGAGTTCGCGTCGACCGGCGGCGTTGGTGAGCAGGGTGGTCGGGTCGTGGCCGGCGGCTTCGGCCTGGGCCAGCGTTGCGGCGAGGGCTGCCCAGTTGTCCTCGGCGAGGAGTCGGGTGGCCTGGTCGGCGGGCAGGGTGCGGCGGACGGTGGCGGCCTGCCGGTCGTGGTCGGGCTTGGGGAGGAGTCGGCCTTCGAGGGTGAGGTGGGCGATCGGTTTGGCGGCGTGCCGAGCGTAGGCGGCGCGCAGGTGTTGGGCGGCGGTGTGGGCGGCTTCGGCCTGGTGGCGGTGGCCTTGGGCGGCGTGCCACTTGGCGATCACGATGGCGAGCAGGACGAGGCTGGTGAGGATCGTGGCGGCGGCTGTGCCGTCCTCGCCCCGGCCGTTGGCGGGTCCGGCGTGGAGGAGTTCGCGGGCGGCGGAGCGCATCGCGCGCAGGTCGGCGCCGGCTGCGCGGGTGTGGGCGATGCGGGTGTACTCCAGGGCCCGTGCGGCCTGGTTGATCTCCTTCCTGCTGAGGGTCGGACTGGTGGCGGCGAGAGTGTCGAGGACTTCGAGGCCGCCTCGGATCGCCGCCTCCGCGCGGGCGGCGTCCTGACCGTCGTCGAAGGCCGGATAGGCGTGCTCGATGGTGGTGCTGGCCCGGTGGCGGCTCACAGCAGGCCAGGTGCGAGGGTCGGGTGTGGGAGCGGGCTGGTCGATGCCGGCGGTGAAGCGTGCTCGGATCTTGGGCTGGGTGAGGTCGGAGGCGAGTTTGCTGCCGGAGAACCAGACCGGCCCGGTCTCGTCGCCGGTGGGGAGGGCGAACTTGTAGCCGGTCACGTCGCCGGAGGGCGCTCGGCGCACGCCGAACAGGACACCGTTCGCCGCGAGACGTGCGGTGAACTCCTCCTCGTCCGCGGCCCCGGCCAGGGCCTGGCGGACGGCGGTGCGCAGGCGGTCTCGGTCGGTGCCCTCCCGGCCGAGGCGCTCGGCCTTGCGGATCTCGGCGCCCGTGGCTCGCTTGGGGATCGCGTCCCGGTACTCGCGGGTGCGGGTGTCGGAGAGGTCCTTGAGCCCGTACTGGCGCTCGATCTTGGTGAGTTCGTCTTCGACGCGGTACTGGTCGCCGTACAGGCGAGCCTGGGTGAGGTCGGCGCGGACGACGGTGGCGAGGATGTGGATGTGGTTGTCGGCGTGGCGCACGGCGACCCAGCGGCAGGCGTCCTCGTCGCCGTCCGGGGCGATGCCGGCGGCAGCCATGACGCGGTGGGCGATGGCGGCCCAATCCTCGTCGTCGAGGATGCGGTCGCCCGGGTCGGCGCGGATCATGCGGTGGTAGACGTGGTTGTTGACCTTCCTTCCGTACTGGAGGACGTGCAGGTCGAGGGCGTCCCCGAGCTGTTCGAGGGTGGCGGAGGGGTGGCGGCCGGGGTCGGGGACGAAGCCGTCCCAGGAGGCGACGATGTGCGGGTCGGTGTGCTCGTTCGCCTTGCCGGGGCCGTACAGGTAGCGGAGCGCGCCGAGGGTGTCGTTGCCGTGGACGGCCTTGCTGATCACCGGCGCTTCGCCTTCTCCAGCAGCGTGGCCACCCGGTCGACTTCCGCGATCAGCACGGCGCCTTCATCGAACGCCTCGCGCACCGCGGTGGCGGCCTCCAGGTACGCGTCGGGCCCCGGCTGGGAGCGCACGTGAAAGGCGTGCGTGAGCTGGTTGAGGTTGTTCGCCGAGCCCGCGTGCTGCCGGCGCAGCAGGCGCACCTCGGTGGCCAGCGCGTCCACGCTCGCGTCACGGCCGCCGAGGCCGACGGCGGGGTCGTCCGCCAGGACCTTGGCCGCGCAGTAGGCGGCGACGGCCAGCCCGTACTCGGCCGCGCGGCGGGCGATCTCGGCGTGCTGCTCGGCGGTCACGCGGAAGGCGATCTTCACGCGCTTGGGGTTGGCGTTGTCGCGGCGGCGACGCTTCGACGCGCGCGGCTCAGTCGGCGCGGCGGAGCGGACAGCACGGTGCTCGGCACGCTCGGCGGAGCACGACGGGTGGTCGGCGGCGTGGGTGCGGCGGGACTCGGTGAGCGTCTCCTCCTGCTTCGCCGCGCCCTCGCGGTGAAGCTCCGGTGCTGCCGCCCTCGGCAGCACCGTCCCGTCCACGCCCTCCTGGGCGTGGACGTCCGCATCGGGACCCCTGTAAGGGGTCCCGACGCACTCGCTTGCTCCGCTGTTGGCCTGGAGGTGGCCAACTCCATTGCGGTCCGGCGAGGTTACAGCACCGGCCACGTGCTCGTGCGGGGTCGGTCGGGTAGCGGTCAGGGCGTGCTCCTGGGGTAGCGGGGTCGGGGTGCGCAGTGTGCGGGGTGATGCCTGATTTGGCGGGGCCGGGCTTCGCAGGTAGGAGGGCGCGCGGCGCTCCGGTCGGCGCCCGGAGAGAGGCCGGTCCCGTCCGGGTCGGGGAGTGACCGCGGACGGGACCGGCAGGGTGGGGACTTCTGCCCATCGGCAGAAGTCCCGGTGACCGGACCAGGACCGGGGTGGGTTCCGGTCGGTCCGGTCACCGGGGACGGGGTTTAGCCGACCGGCGGGTGCGGACGAGCCTGGTCGTCCGGGAACTCCTTGCGAAGCTCGTCCATCAGGACCGTGAAGCGCGTACTGCCGAGCGGCAGGTTCGCTTCGCGGACGGCCCGCTCGACGACCGGGCGGCTGGGGCGACCGTGCGCCCGGACCGCCGGACGGCTGACCTCCAGCAGCCGGTCCATCGACGCGCCCGCAGGCCGTCCGGTCCGCCGCGCCGGACCGTTGCCGTCCGCCGGGAGCCGCTCGTCCGCGTCCGGACCGTGGTCCGCGGACGGGGGAACGGGGACTTCTGCCGACCCGTCCGGGACCGGACCGGTGCCGGTGTCCGCGGACGGGCGCCGGACGGCTTCGTCGGATTCCGGACCGGTGGCAGAACCGTCCGAACCGTCGGACGGACGGCTGCTGCTCGCGGTGGACGGACCACGGTCCGCACGGACGGGTACCGTGATCTGGACCGGAGCGTCCGGACCGCTCGGACGGTCCGGACCGGCAGAGGCGGGGACCGGACGGTCGGCGGAAGTCGCGTAGGACGGTCCGGTCCCATCCGAAGACGGGACGGGAGCGTGGCGGGCGATGAGGATGTAGAGGTGGACGGCGCCTCCGAGGGCGAGCGGCGAGAGGGTCGACAGCGCGCCGACGACGCCGTCGCCCAGCCTCAGGCCACCGCCGTGGTCGAGCACCTGGTTGAGGCGCACGGCGTGCAGAGCGTTGGCCCACACGCTCGCGGCGGTCGCCCCTGCGAACAGGAACCAGGCGTAGACGCGGGCCGCCAGCGGGGCCGCGCGCAGGACGAGCAGCGCGCGCACGCCGTAGGCGATGAACCCGTCGACGGTGAAGGGGAAGACGTACGTCAGCGGGCCGCGCACGTGGATCGCGACGGCCATCTGCTGGAGGGCGTCGAAGGACAGGAGGAAGCCGGCCAGGCCGATCAGGGCGACGGCGAGGCGGTCCCACGCTGTGGCGCGGGGACGGGAGACGGCAAGGGCGCTGAGCCGGACGGCTGCGTCGGCGGTGGGCAGCACCGTACGCTGGAGCACGCAGGTTCCTTCCTCGGTGCGCTCGGGCTGCAACCCGGCACCAGGGTCGATCGTCGTGGATGGGCGGTTTCGGGACCTTTCAGGCCCTCGGTGTTGGTAGCACCGGGGGCCTTCGGCCTTCTCGGGGCGAGCAGCAGGCAGCCTCCGCGATGCGGTTCGACTTGACATGCATTTCGCCATGCATGACTATGGCACCCCGGCGACCGTAATGCAAGTCGCCTCAAACTCGAATGCGAGGTGAATGGGTGCCCGAGAACGACGAGCCCACGACCAACCCGGCCGAGGGCCAGAGGGAGGATGCCGCCTCCACCGTCCTGAGCGAGGAGAACGCGGCCGAGCGCGTCCGCCTGGAGCGCGAACTCCGCGGCTGGAGCACGGGCGAGCTGGCCAAGCGCATGACGGAGGCCGGCTACCCGATCAACCAGTCCTCGGTGTGGCGCATCGAGAGCGGCGAACCGCGCCGGCGGATCAACCTGAACGAGGCGATCGGCTTCGCCAAGGTCTTCGACCTGGCCCTGGAGGACTTCCTCGGCCCGCCGACCTCACCCGAGGAAAAGATCATGCAGCAGGTCGCCGACCACGTGATCTTCGGGTACCGGACGACGGCGCAGGGCGCCGAGTTCACGGCCACGGCCATGGCCGCCGCCCAGAAGTACTGCCGAGACTTCCCCCACAACGCCAAGCGGCTCCGCGGCAAGATCGCGATCGGTCTCTCCTTCGAGTACCGCAAGCACGCGCCAACCAAGCTCGTCCAGGAGTTCCTCAAGGGCGGCAAGATGCCCACCGATCCGGTCCACACCGACGAGTGATCGGACCAGGCACACTCCCCGGCCACCGCCGACCGTCCGCAACGGCCACTCAAGATCTTTTTTGGTAAAGAGCCGAAACGCTCCTAGCGTGCTCACCGAGCCCGGAAGGCCACTTGGTACGGCCGGAAAGCAGAGCTAACGTCACACCCCACGCGGCCACCAACCGCGCGAACCGCCCATCCACGACGATCGACCCCGGTGCAGGGTTGCAGCCCGCCAGCCACCGAGGAAGGAACCGAGTGCCGTCCACCCGGTGCACACCTCTCTCGTCGCCCCCGGCGACCCGGCCGACCCCAACGGCCCTGGTGTTCACTTTCGAAATTCCAAGACCGATCTGACGGTCTTCCCCAGCTGCCGCCCGCACGCAGGACTCCACCCTGCCCACTCCGCGACGCAGCTTCTCCGCCGCCCCGCCTCTCAGCGCGCGGCCGGCTCCACGACGCCGCCCAACAGCCGGCGCGCCTCGCCGCTCCCGATCCGGAGCGAACACCCACCCCGCCCCCGCCGCACCGTCACCGGCTCCCCCACGCTGCCCGCCCACGGGGAACCGACCGCCGGACAGGAGACCCATGCCCGTCACCGCCCTCGCGCGGAAGTCCCCCACCACCACCGCCGCGATGCTCGCCAGCGCGGCGAGTACTCAGTCCCCTTCAGCGATCGCCCAACCAGTTGGGTGGCTCCACCTCGGCCGGCGCGTGGACAACCGGCCCGAGTCACTGGCCACCTGGCGAGTGACGACCTCCCAGCTCTCGGTCGCAGCGGCCGTCGCCGACCACTTCGTTGTGGCCACTGCGGACGCCGCAGCCGCGGAGGATGACGAGATCGAGGTCATGACCCGCACTCCAACGATGCGGATCATCGTCAACACCGAGGCGATCACTGTCGACATGCGGCGGTGGGGCCAAGGCCGCCTCGTTCACCACTGTGACGGGGCTGCCTTCCTATCCCCGCCCACAGCCGCCGGTTCCCCCTGTGGATGCCCTCGCTCGATGGCGGACCGTAAGGCACTGGCCAAGGCCGGACGCGGTCCCCACCCGAGCGTGACGGTCGATTGCCGCCTCGCGCAGGCCCCGGGCCTCGGCATGTTCCGCTTCCAGTCCGCCTCCTGGAAGCTCGCCGAGTCGCTTCCCACCGTGCGGGCCGCGCTCGCCGCCACCGGTGGCGAGGCGCTCTGCGAGCTGGCCATCCGGCGCGTGGACGTCCCCATCGGCGGCGGGTCCCACCTCGCGTATCGCATGCCGGCTCTTACGGTCCTCGGCCCCTGGGGTTAACGAGAAGGGGGCAGCCCGCTGGGCTGCCCCCTTCTCGTCCTGCCGAGCGCCTACTCGTGCCCGCCCTCCGAGTCATCCTCGACGCCGTCGTTCGGCCCGACCCACTTCAGCTCGACCCGGGGCTCGACGTCATACGCCTTCGTGCGCGAGTGGCCCCAGCGGCTGGCCGCCTTGGAGATCACGATCTGCCGGACGAAGAGGCTGACGAACGTCCGGCGGGCGTCAAGGTCAGCGTCGTGCCACCAGCTCTCCTCCCCCAGAGGATCGGCGGTCGGGTCAGCCGGCAGCCACTCCGACAGCGGCAGCACCACGTCGTCCAGTTCGTGCAGACCACCGAGGCGGACGTCGGCGGCAGCGATCCGGCCCTCGATCCGGGCCTTCTTTGCGAGGAAGCGCTCGCGGCCCATCCTGCCGCTGTAGACGTTCGCGTCGAGGTCGTCGTACAGCTCGCCCAACGCGCGTTCCGCGTCCACCCTCTCCGCGATCAGCGCATTGCGCTCGGCTGCCGTCGCCGGGTTCTCCTGCGACCGCGCGAAGGTCCTGGTGGCCTCGGCGATGACGGGCAGCACCTCGGGGTCGTCCTCGGCCGAGCGGATCAGCGCGAAGATCCGCCGGGCTACGTGCTCGTCCAGGTGCTTCAGCATGACGGCGTTACCGCCCTCGTGCTCGCCTTCCGTAGCAACGCCCGGCGCTCGGGTGCAGCGGTAGACGGGCTTGACCTTCGGGTCGGTGGCGGCGGCGTTCAGGCTGGTCATCGGGCGTCCGCACTCGCAGGTGAGGACCGGTTCCCTGTCCGTGTTCTTCAGGCTGGCCAGCAGGGACGTGCCGCGCGAGAGCCCCTGTCCGCGTCCACGGCCCGCGAGCCAGTCCTGCAGGTCGTACCACTCGTCGGGCGGGATGATCGGCTCGCAGATCATGATGGGGCGGCCCTCCTCGTCCCGGTTGATCCGGTAGCCCTCGACGGTCTTCGTCCTCGTGCCGTCCTCCTTCACCTTGTAGATCGTCTCGGCGCTCATGCCCGCGATGACCGGGTTGATCAGGATTCCCTTGAGGGTCCGGCTGTGCCACTGCGAGTCGGCGCGATCCTTGCCGATGCGCTGGCCCTTCGTCTCGACGCCGCGCACGTTCATGTCAGTGCAGATCCCCGACAGCGAACCCGGGTGTTTCTTCCCCGGCTTGATCGGCTTGTCCCTGTGGGCTTTGATCGTCGCCCAGACCTCTCGGAGGTTCTTCGTCTCGTCGTCCTCGTGGCGCAGAACGTAGATCACGAGCTTGCCGCGGATCTCCTTCTCCGCGCGGAGACCGTAGGTCGGGGCACCACCGAGCCAACTCCCCGCATCACGCTGGGCGGCCTTCACGTCCCGAACGGCCTCGCTCTTGTTCTGGGACTCCTGGTGAGCGGCGTCCAGGCGCATGATCAGATAGATCAGCGCCATGTTGTCCCCGGGCGGGAAGACGCCCTCCATCACGCTGACGATGGTGATCCCGAGCCGGTGCAGCTCCGTGACGACCGGGATCGCGTCCATCACCTCGCGCCGCGAGAACCGGCTGACGTTGTAGACGATGAGGACCTGGAAGAGGCCGGCCCGCGCGTCCGCGAGCATCCGCTCGAAGTCCTCGCGCTCCGCGTCCGGGTCCCAGCCGGAGATACCGATGTCCTCGTAGTGACGCCGGAAGGTGCCCCAGTTGGCCGACGCTTCCTCGTTCTTGTCCCGCTGGGTCTGCGGCGACGCCTCAGTACGGTCCGCCTTGGCAGAGGACTGCCGGACGTAGCTCACCACGATCCGGTTGACGGCGGCGATCAGCTCGGGGTCCACCTCGGCCGACTGGCGCGGGATGGTTCGTACAGGGGCGTTCACCCGGCCGAGTCTATCGACCTGATGTGCGAACCCCGTGAGCCTCCCCGAGGGCGCTGAGCTGGACGGTTGCCACCGGCCTTCAGGCCGCAGCTGCGAATTTCTGTCGTTCTGATGTGTGAACACCGAACGCGTTGCCCAGGACGACGTTGGCGGTCTTGCGGCCGACGCCGGGCAGGGTCACCAGGTCGGCGAGGCGGCCGGGGACCTCGCCGCCGAACTCGTCGCGCAGGGCGGCGGAGAGGCCGATCAGGGACTTCGCCTTGTTCCGGAAGAACCCGGTCGGACGGATGATCTCCTCCAGCTCCTCCGGGTTCGCCGCCGCCATGTCCTCGGGCGTCGGGTACTTCGCGAACAGGGCCGGGGTGGTCTGGTTGACCCGCAGGTCGGTGGTCTGCGCCGACAGCACGGTGGCCACCAGCAGCTGGAACGGGTTGTCGAAGTCCAGCTCGGGGTGCGCGTACGGATACAGCTCCGCCAGTTCCCGGTTGATCCTGCGCGCCCGCCGCACCATCGCCAGATGCGACTCCGGCTTCCTCGGTTTCACCGCCGCCTTCTTCACGGCCGGCTTCGGCGCCGCCGCCTTCCGGACCTTGCTCTCTGCCATGCGGGAAGGCTACGCCGAACCACAGGCCCTCTGGCGGCGGATCAGCCACAAGCCGCTCGCAGGAAGCACCGCGCCGCCAGTTGCGCCGATCCGCGCCGAAGTACGCCGGTTGGTACCAGGTAGCGCCCGATCTCGACTCACTGTCCGGGGCTACCCGGCAAGACGGGCCCCAGAGGAAGGAAACGGCCTGCGAAACACATCGACCTGGGGTGATGCCGTCGGCGCCCGGTGTTGAAACGGGGACCACCTGTGAAACACCGACTTGCGGTGGGGCCGAGGCGCGTCAGGGGTTGTTCAGGTAGGTGAGAACGGCGAGGACGCGGCGGTTGTTGTTGTCGTCATCGGTGATGCCGAGTTTGCCGAACAGGGAGGTGGTGTACTTGCTGATGGCACTTTCGCTGAGGAAGAGCCGTTGGCCGATGGCCTGGTTGGACAGCCCTTCGGCCATGAGGCCGAGCACGGAGTGTTCGCGTTCGGTGAGCCGTTCGAGCCGTCGGTACGAGGATCCGCTGGACAGTAGTTTGGCGATGACGGCCGGGTCCATGGCGGTCCCGCCGGCGGCGACGCGTTCCAGGGCGTCGATGAACTGACCGGCGTCGAAGACGCTCTCTTTGAGGAAGTAGCCGATGCCACCGGCGCCGTCGGCCAGGAGTTCGCGGGCGTACAACTGCTCGACGTACTGGGAAAGGATGAGGACCGGCAGCCCGGCCAGTTCGCTGCGGGCGGCAAGAGCCGCCCGCAGGCCCTCGTCCGACTGGGTCGGCGGCATGCGGACGTCGACGACGGCAACATCCGGCCGCCACGTCAACAGCGCATCCAGCGTCTCGGGTCCGGTGGCTGCGGTCGCCACCACCTGGTGTCCATATGCCTCGATGAGGCGAACCATCCCGTCACGCAGGAGGTAGAGGTCTTCGGCTACGACGATTCGCACGGCACCATCATCCTCATCCGGGTCGGGCCGCCTTCCGGACTGGTGATCTTTAGGGCGCCGTCGAAGACCGCGAAGCGGCGGCGCAGCCCCGCGAGTCCGCCGTCGGCTCGCAGGCCGGCTCCACCGCGGCCGTTGTCTTCGACATCGATGACGATGCCGGTGTCGTCCTGGGTGATGGAGATCCGGACCTGGGTCGCCCGGGCGTGCTTGGCCGCGTTGGTCAGCAGTTCGGCGATGGCGAAATACAGGGCGGACTCGATCGGCGGGTCCAGGCTGAGTTGAAGGTCTGCGCTGACAACCGCTTCGAGCGGGCTGTCCAGGGCAAGAGCGCGAACGGCATCGATGAGCCCGCGGTCGTTCAGCACGGGCGGGTTGATTCCCTGGACCAGTTCGCGGAGCTCGGTCAGTGACGCGATGGCACCGGCCCGCGCTTCCCGCATCAGCGTCCTGGCCTGGTCAGGGTCGGTTTCCATCAGCTTCTCCGCAGTCGCCAAAGAGAGCCCGAGCCCGACCAGGCGGGCCTGCGCCCCGTCGTGCAGGTCCCGCTCGATCCGGCGGATCTCGGCGGCCTGGGCGATCGTCGCATCCGCGCGCTGGGCAGTCAGCTCGTCCACCCGGTCCGCCAGTGCCATCGCGGGTGACGGGCGCAGGAAGCGGACGGCCACCGGCTCGACACACCGCCAGGCATACGGGGCGCCGGCGACGGCCACGACCAGGCCGAGCGCCCCGACGACGCGCGCGGCGGGCTCCGGTCGACCGAGCCCGAGGACCGCCACGACCACCCCGGCCGGCGGGAGGGACGCGACCACGCCCGCGGTGAGCGGCGCGATCGCCGTGAACCGGAGGTCGCGCCAGTTGGCGGGGTCGCTCCACCGGACCCGCCACTTCTGATCGAAGAGGGCATCGCGGCGGGTGCGCTCGTAGCCGAAGCCGTTCCACCAGTACCCGGTGGACATCCGCGTCACCGGCCCGGCCTGCCGGTATCCGGCGGGGATGACGGTGGCCGTCCACCTCGCGACGAGGAAGCGGACCATCCGGCAGACCGGGCGGGACAGGGCGGGCGTGCACCCGCACACCAGCACGACCGGGGCAACCCACGACCACGGGTTTCCCGCTCCCCACCAGATCCCCAGTGCCACGGCGGCGGCCCACACGGCCGGGACCAGCATGCTGATGACCGCCACGACGCACGCCCGTACGAACCCCACGCCGACGCGCGCCAGCCACGAACTCAGCTGTCTCATGATCTTCCTTCGCTTTCCGTCCGGTGCCCCCACTGTGCACCGCGCGGAGCCCGCTGCGGCCCTGGTGGGCCGAGGAGTGGGGCTGGCCCCACCCACCCGTGGGTCCAGACGGATACCGCGTCGGCCTGGCGCCTCTTAGCGTCGGTGAGCATGGAAACCAAGAAGCACACGACTGAGGCGGCACTCCTCAACGGCCCCCGCACCCAAGATGCCTTCGACACGGCGAAGAACAGCGTCAAGGTCTACGGCGCAATCAGCGCCGTCGCCCTCCTGGCGGTCATCGTGGTGTCGAGCGGCGGTCATATGGTGAACACGTTCATGTGGGTCCGGGCAGTCCTGCTGCCTGTAGTCGCCGTGCTGGTCTACCGGATGACCGTCTCCGCTTCCCGAGGATCTCGACGGGCCTTCGAGCGGGTGAGCGCCCTCGCCGTCATCATGCCGATCGCGATCATCGGCGTCGACCTGATCCCGGATGTCTGCCCGCTGTGGTACGCCGTGATGCAGGCCGTCTGCATGCCGCCCATCGTCCGAGTCGCGTTCATCACCCGCGGCTCCGCACTGCGCGCCGCCTTCCCCAAGTCACGCTGACCGGACGGGATGTCCTCCGCGGTGAGCGGCGAGACGACCAGCTCCCCGATCCGAGAACACCCTGGCGGCCATCGGCCCTCCCACCCCACTCGACCGACGCCGACGACGAGCACCACTACTACCCGGCCAGGCAAGGGGGACAGGCAAAAATCCCCGAACTCCGCTGGGCGGTAGCAGTCCCGAGGAAAATGGATTGCTTGGGGACCGCAGTCCACCGTTGGCTTGGCAACATGACTGAACTGCGTACCGATCGCCTCATCCTCCGTCGATGGCAGGACTCTGACCTTGAACCGTGGGCAGCGATGAATGCCGATCCCGAGGTCCGGGAGCACCTGTGTGACCTGCTGACCCGTGAACAGAGCGATGCCTCCGTGGCAAGGTTCCAGACAGCGTTCGACGAGCGAGGTTACGGGTGGTGGGCGGTCGAAGTATCGGCGACCGGCGAGTTCATCGGCTTCGCAGGCTTGGACCAGGTGGATGACGGCATGTCGTTCACGGGGGTGGAGATCGGTTGGAGGCTCGCTCGTTCAGCCTGGGGCCAGGGCTACGCTACCGAGGCCGCCGTGGTGGTCCTGTCCTTCGGCTTTGAGGCCCTTGGACTCCCCGAGATCCTGGCGGTAACGACAGCCACCAACCTCCGTTCCCAGGCGGTCATGCGCCGGATCGGCATGACGCGAGATCCCGCTGACGACTTCGACGACCCCACCGCGCCCGAGGGACCGTTGCGCCGGAATGTGCTGTATCGGATCGCCCTGGGTACGAAGATGTGACGCTCCGCGTTCGGTCGCCTGATCACGCGGCGAGAGCGGGTCTGGCCGCCCCAGCGGAGGCCCTTCTCGCTGCGGACACGGGCCCGTTCGCGGCGCTGAAGCCGCCGGCGGGCTGAGGCTGTCCTCATGGGCCCGCGTTGTCCAGCCCTCTCCAGATCGCGGGCGGCAACGGACATGCCGATGTGCTTCCGGCTGCACCACCATGGCAGGCAACGGCATTCCTGCCGCACCGAACGCGTTACCGAGGGCCGGTGGCGCCGCTTCCGGATGCTCCGTACGCTCCAAGATCGAAACGGATCGGCGGGCGTGAGGGCTGGAGGAGGAGGGCGTGGGGGAGGACGCGAGGCGGTGGGTCCGCGTGCCGGTCGGGGCGGAGGCGCAGCGGTGGGCCGCGAGGGGGCGGTGCCGGAGGGTGCTGCTGGTCGTCCACAACGTGACCTCGGCGACCCGGCTGCTGGACGTGCTGCCGCTGTTCCGGGACGACCTGCGGGTGCAGGTGCTGGCGACCTGCACGGGGTCGTCGCCGTTCCAGGCGGGGGTGGCGGAGCTGCTCGAGGCGACGGGGGTGCCGGTCCTGCCGTGGGAGCAGGCGCTGGCGACTCCGGTGGACCTGGCGATCTCGGCCAGTTACGGCGGCCAACTCGACGAGATACAGGGGAAGTTGGTCGTACTGTCGCATGGCGTTGGATACAATAAGAAGCTCACCACACCGGACACCGGACACCGGACACCGGACACCGGGTGACGGGGGTCTTCGGCCTCGGGCCTGAATGGGTCCTCTCCGGGGGCACGCCGGTCGCGGACGCCATGGTGTTCTCCCACCCCGAACAGATCGACCGCCTCGCCGAAGCCTGCCCCGAGGCGCTGCCGACCGCCGTCCTCGCCGGCGACCCCTGCTACGACCGCATCCTCGCCGCCCGCCACCACCGCGACCGCTACCGCCGCGCCCTCGGCGTCCACCCCGGCCAGCGGCTCGTCCTGCTGAACTCCACGTGGAACCCCACGGGCCTGTTCGGCGACGCCGGCCCCGAGGACGTCCTCCCCCTCCTCCTGCCCCGGCTGACCTCCGAACTGCCCGCCGACGAGTACCGGGTGGCCGCCGTCCTCCACCCCAACATCTGGCACGGCCACGGCCCCGGCCAGGTCCGCCTCTGGCTCGACCGGGCCCGCCGCGCGGGCCTCGCCCTCGTCGACCCCGTCGACGGCTGGCGCCAGGCCCTCATCGCCGCCGACCTCGTCCTGGGCGACTTCGGGTCCGTCAGCTACTACGCGGCCGCCCTCGGCACCCCCGTCCTGCTCGGCGCCGCCCACCTGGACGGCCTCGGCGAAACCTCCCCGGTCGCCGCCTTCGTCCGTACCGCGCCCCGCCTCGACCCGTACGGCGTGCTGCTGCCCCAGTTGGAGAAGCTGCTCGCCGAACACCGCCCCCTGCCGGGGCCCGCCGAGTCCACCACCTCGGCGCCCGGCCGGTCGGCGGCGCTGCTGCGCGGCCTGTTCTACCGGCTGATCGGCATCCCCGAACCGCCCGGCCCCGCGCTGCTCGACCCGCTGCCGCTGCCCCCGTACGAACCGCCGCTGCGCACGGCGCCGCTGCGCGTGCTCACCCGCACCGCCGCGGACGGCGCCATCGCCGTGCAGCGCTTCGCGGACCCCCGCTACGAGCCCGAGGGCGAGGCCGAGGAAGCGGAGAGCCACCTCGCCGTGCACGAGGACACCCTCGACCCGGGCGCGCTGGACCTCGCCGACGTCATCCTCCGGTACGGCGCGGCCGACGACCCGCGTCTGGGACCGCCGTACGCCTGGGCGGCCGAGGTGCTCGCCCGCCACCCCGGCGCCTCGCTGGCCGCGTACGTCACCGGGCCGCGCGAGTGCCAGGTGCTGCACCGCGACGGGCTGCGGCTGCACCTGTCGGCGGAGGGGGACGCGGAGGGGGACCCGGCCGACCCGGCCGCGTACGCCTCGGCGCTGCACGCCCAGCTGTCCGCCCACCCGTACCCCCAGGACACGCTGACGGTTCGGACCGGGGCGGGCGTTCAGCGGGTCAGCGTGGTTCCGGCGTGCACCGATCGCGGAGGTCGGCCAGGTAGGTGAGGTGCGCGGTGGCGTTCTCCCGGCCCAGCAGTGCCACGGCCCGGTCGATCAGCGGGAGGGCGGCGGCGGGGTCGGACTCGGCGATCCGGAGCTCGGCGAGGTCCGTCAGCACCCGGGCCGTGTTGTAGCCCTCGCCGCTCCCCTGGAAGAAATCCAGTGCCGTGCCCAGCCGTTGCACCGCCTCCTCGAAGCGCGACAGGCCCCGCAGGGCGCGGCCCCGGTGGCGTTGCAGCAGGGCGCGGGCGCGCGGCAGGTCGGCCGCGCCCTCTCCGTCCGGGCCGATCCGGTCGAGCAGCCGATCGGCCTCCTCGAAGCACTCCAGCGCCGACTCGAAGCGCCACTGCCGCAGCCGCAGCAGGCCGAGCGACTCGACGGCCGTCGCCCGGCCGCGGGTGTGCCCCGCCAGGGCCTCGTCCTCGGCCGCCGCCCGCAGCTCGCGCTCGGCCTCCTCGTCCTGCATCGACTCCATCAGCGCGAAGGCCAGTTGGACGTGCATCCGCCCGGCCGTCCGGGTGCCGGGGCAGTGCCGGGCGGCCGCCCTGGCCCCGGCGCGCAGTGCGGGCAGCAGCGCCTCGTGGCCGCCCGCCTTGAGCTGGACGGCCCAGAGCGCCTCGACGCTCTGCCAGACGAGGTCGTCGTGGCCGAACTCCTCGGCGGCGATCACGGATTCGACCAGGTTGCCCGACTCGGCCACCAGCGCGGCGACGGCCGCACCCGCGTCCTCGTACGCGCCGGGGCCGAGCTCGTCGTAGAGCGGACCGAGGTGCCAACGCTCCTTCAGGGCCGCGTAGTCGGCGCGCACGGCGAAGCGCAGGTACCAGTCCACCGTCCGGCGCACGGCCGCCGCGCAACCCGCCAGGCCGTCCTCACGGGCGGCGGCCTCCTCCGCGTGGGCGCGCACCGCCGGGCGGTGGCGGTAGCGGCCGTCGCCGGTGTCCTCCAGCAGCTGCAGCTCGGCGAGTTCGGCCAGCAACAGCTGTGCCCGCTCCTCCTCCACGCCCGCCGCCGCGGCCGCCGCACCCGCGCCGAAGGCGGGCCAGGGCCGCAGGGCGCACAGACGGTAGAGCCGGGCCGCGTCCGGTTCGAGGCGGCGGTACGCCTCCTCCGCCGCCGCCCGCACCGGCGGCAGTTCGCCCGGCGCGGCGGCGGGCGAGGCGCTCGTCAGGTACGGCGCCATGGCGCGCAGGGCGAACGGGACTCCCCCGCACCGCCGCAGCAGCGAGGGGAGCGAAGCCTTGGCCTCCGTCATGACCTCGCGGCCGGCGAGGAGGGTCAGCAGACGCCTGGCGTCCTTGTCGGACAGCGGGCCGACCGGGACGGTGACGGCGTCCAGCCCGGTGAGCGGGCGGCGGGCGACCACCACGGTGAACACCCCGGGCGCGCCCGTGATCAGCGGCCGCACCTGGGCGGCCGACTGCGCGTGGTCGAGCACGACCAGCAGCCGGCGCTCGGCGAGCAGCGTGCGCAGGCGGTCGACGCGGCCTTCGAGGGTGAGCGGGACGTCGTCGGCGGCCGTGCCGAGCCGCAGCAGGAACTGCCGCAGGACGGTGGCGGCGGTCGGGGCCGTGCTCGCCGAGCCGCCCCGCAGGTCCGCGTACAGAGTGCCGTCCGGGAACGACTTCGCCCGGAGACCGCCCCAGTGGAACGCGACGGCGCTGGTGCCGATGCCCTCCGGGCCGTGCAGGACGGCCACCTTGGGGAGTCCGTCCAACTTGCGGGTGGCCTCGCGGTCGAGGAGGGCCAGCGGATCCTTCCGGTCGGTGAAGTAGCGCGTCGAGGCCGGGAGCTGGCGCGGCACGCCCTGCGCCGCCGACCCGCCCGTACCCGTGCCGCTCATCAGCGCGACCAGCGCCCGGGCCTGCTCGGGGCTGCGGCGGGCCTCCGCCACCAGGAGCGCCGCGACGGCCTCCCGTTCGGCCTGACCGGCGGGCGCGGGAACCTCGCGGCCCATCATCCGGGCCACCGCCGCGCCCGTCGTCTCCCAGAGCCGCTTGCCCGCTTCGTTGGCCATGCTCGTGCCGGCCGCCGTCAGGAAGGCCGTCACCGCCGTCAGCGACAGCGCGTCCACCACACCACACCCCCGGTCGTACGTGGCGCAGGAGTTCGCCACCGCCCAGCCTGTTGCGTCCGGTTCAACCGTATCCTGCCTGGGCGGTTCGCCCGGGCGAACCGCCTTTCCGGGCAACGGAACTGACTAGCCGCTGCGCTTGCTCCAGCGGCTGGCGCCCGGCGGGTAGTCGTAGCCGGGACGGCCGGTGGCGGCGCTGGTGCGGAAGGACGTGCCGGAGTCGTCGATGCGCAGGGTTCCGTGGCGGCCGCCGCTGGACCAGTCGAGGGTCAGCTCCCAGCGGACGTCGTGGGCCTTGGTGTGCGCGATGACGTAGAAGACCTCCGGGTCGGACTCGCTGACCGTGTACGGGAAGGCGCGCTGGCCGTGGCCGGGGGCGAGCGCCGGACTGCCCCGGTCGAGGTCCACCTCGAAGGACTTGGTGTCGGCGACGCCGCCGCAGCCCACGCCCATCGCGTAGTCGTTCCAGGCCAGCGGCGCGGACTTGGAGACGACCCGTACGTGCAGGGCCTCCAGGACGACGGTCTCGGCGCCGGTGCCCTGCACGGTCAGGGCGACCATCTGCTCGTCGGAGGAGACCGCGCCGTACTCGCCCGCCCAGCGCCGGGCGTCCGACTCGGCCGCGGGCGGGCCGACCTGGCCGGGCTCGCGACGGACGAGGAAGTGCTGGCTGCACGGGTCGGAGTAGGCGTACGGGCGGGTGCGCACGGTGAGCGGGGCGGGGCCGTCGTCGGGCTCCGGCGTGGTCGGGGTGGCGGTGGGGGTCGGGGCCGGGGCCGAGGAGGGGGTGGCTGCCGGTGCGTCCGGGGTGGTGGGGTCGGTGGCGGGCGCCACCGTCGCGGCGGCCTCCGCGGCGCCGCCGTCGCCCTTCGGGGTCGGGCGGACGGCGAGCACCACCGCCGCCGCCAGGACGACCACCGCCGCCGCGGAGGCGATCAGCGCCCTGCGGCGGCGGCGCGAGGCGGTGGGCGCGGGCGCGGGCTCGGGCTCGGGCGCTGCAACGGGCGCTGCAACGGGCTCGGGGGCAGAAGCCGGCTCGGGCTCCGGTGCGAGCGCCCCCGCCGGCCTCCGTCCGCGCCCCGCGTCCGCCAGGATCCACTGCCGGTGCAGCTCCACCAGCTCGTCCGGCGTCGCCCGGCACGCCCGGGCCAGCCGCTCCACGGGCGAGAACTCGTTGGGCACCGCCGTCCCGTTGCAGTACCGGTGCAGCGTCGACGTGCTCATGTGCAGCCGCTTGGCGAGCGTCCCGTAGCTCAGCCCCGAACGTTCCTTGAGGCCGCTGAGCAGCTGCGAGAACTCCGTCGCCCCCTCGGCTCCCGTGCTCCCTGTCTCCCCCGACACCCCGCGCCTCCGATCGTCCGGTGTCCCGTTCCAGCGTTCCAGGCCCGGCCGTTTCCCCAGGTCAGACCCCGTAACGGCGTTCCAACGTACCGAGTTCACCGTCGACCGTAGCGGCCGGGACGAACCACGTCACAAGCTTCGGTCATCCCAGCGCCACACCGTAACCAGAGGAACCCGCCGACATGCCCAGCACCCGCACCCGCCGTCTGGCCGTCGCCTCCGCCACCGCCGTCGCGGCGCTCTCGCTGACCGCCTGCGCCGGGAGCGGGGGCGCGGGCCCCGAGGCCGCCCGCCGGGGCGCGGCGCCCACCTCGGCCACGGCCCCGGTGCACCACCTGGTGAAGCACCTCGTGCGTTCCCTCCCCCGGTGACCTCCGCCGACCACACCCCGCACCGAAGCCCGCACCGAACCCTGCACCGAACCGACCCGTCCGACCCCGTCCGGCCCCGTCCCGTCCCGATCCGCACCGAACCGACCAGGGAGTCACCAGCATGAGCAGGATCGCCCGCCTCGTCACCGCCTTCGCCGGCGCCGCCCTCCAGGTCGCCATCCTCGGCGCCACGGACACCTTCGCCCCCGAGGCCGGGGTCCGCCGACGCCGCTGACCTCCTCCTCCCTCCTCCCTCCTCCTCGCCCGAGCCCTCCGTCTCCTACTCTGCGATGCTGATCAGCCGATCCGATCAGCTCCGATCAGAGGGGGAACACACCGCCATGAGCGAGACCATCGACGAAGACTTCCGGGCCGTCCCGACCACCACCCTGGCCGACGTCCTGGGCCGTGCCCAGGTGATGGACATCGGCATCCGCCCGCTGTGGACCGGCGGCCCCCGGGTGGCCGGGCCCGCGTTCACCGTCAAGTGCCCGCCCGGCGACAACCTGATGCTGCACGCCGCGATCTACCGGGCCGAGCCCGGCTCGGTGATCGTCGTCGAGTCCGGCGACCTCGACTACGCGCTGGCCGGCGGCAACGTCTGCGCCGTCGCACAGCGCCGGGGCGTCGCCGCCTTCGTCGCGGACGGCCTGATCCGCGACCTCGGCGAGGTCCGGGAGCTCGGCTTCCCGGTGTACGCCCGGGGCGTGATCCCGATCCCCGGCGCCAAGGAGGCCCTGGGCACCCACGGCGAGGAGGTGCTCTGCGGCGGCACCTCGGTCGCGGCGGGCGACATCGTGGTGGCCGACGAGGAGGGTGTGGTGGTCGTGCCCGCCGCCCGGCGCGCCGAGGTGCTGGCCGCCGCGCGGGCGAAGCTGGCCAAGGAGGCCGCCGAGACCCTGGACGACTGGGAGGCCGCCCACCGCGCCCGGATCGACCGCAACCTCGCCGACCTGGGCTTCACCGGCTGAGCGGCGGCGGCCCGTCCGCCGTTCGATCGCGACGACCACATGTTCGCCCCCGGAGGTCCGGCGGGCGCCGTACACGGTGACCCGCCGGTACGAATGGCCCCGCGCAGCACACCTCCGCACACCCCCTCCTCATATGATCGGAGCGACATGCGCCATGCTTGGTGATGCAGAACACTGAACGGAACTTGCGCCGGACGGCACACCCGCCCGAAGGCCGAGAAGGAGGAAGCACGTGGACGACGTTCTGCGGCGCGCCGCACTCTTCGCGGCACTCGACGACGAACAGGCCGGCGAGCTGCGCGCTTCCATGACCGAGGTCACCCTCGCCCGTGGTGAGTCGCTGTTCCACGAGGGCGACCCGGGCGACCGGCTGTACGTCGTCGCCGAGGGCAAGGTCAAGCTGCACCGCGCCTCCCCGGACGGCCGCGAGAACATGCTCGCCGTCCTCGGCCCCAGCGAGATGATCGGCGAGCTGTCGCTGTTCGACCCGGGCCCGCGCACCGCCACCGCCAGCGCGCTGACCGAGGTCAAGCTGCTGGGCCTGGGCCACGGCGACCTGCAGCCCTGGCTGCACGCCCGCCCCGAGGTCTCCATCGCGCTGCTGCGGGCCATCGCCCGCCGTCTGCGCCGGACCAACGACGTGATGTCCGACCTGGTCTTCTCCGACGTGCCCGGTCGCGTCGCCAAGGCCCTGCTGGACCTCTCCCGCCGCTTCGGCGTGCAGTCCGAGGAGGGCATCCACGTCGCCCACGACCTCACCCAGGAGGAGCTGGCCCAGCTGGTCGGCGCCTCCCGCGAGACGGTCAACAAGGCGCTCGCCGACTTCGCCGGCCGCGGCTGGCTCAAGCTGGAGGCCCGTGCGGTCGTCCTGCTGGACGTCGAGCGGCTGTCGCGGCGCTCGCGCTGACGCGCCGCCCGTAAGGAGCCTCGAAGGGCCGGTCCCCCACGGACCGGCCCTTCGGCGTTCGGGCCGACTGCTCCGTCTGCCTCGCTCCGTCAGCCCTGCTCCGTCAGCCCTGCTCGGGGATCAGCCCGTGCTCGCGCAGGTAGTCCAGCTGGGCCCGCACCGACAGCTCGGCGGCAGGCCACAGCGTCTTGTCCACGTCCGCGTACACCCGGGCGACCACGTCGGCGGGGGTCGCGCAGCCCGCCTCCACGGCGGTCTCCACCTGGGCGAGCCGGGCGGCCCGGTGGGCCAGGTAGTAGTCGACGGCGCCGAGGGCGTCCGCCAGCACCGGGCCGTGTCCGGGCAGGACGGTCCGTACGCCGTGGTGGGAGGCCATCGTGTGCAGGTGGCGCAGCGAGTCCAGGTAGTCGCCGAGCCGCCCGTCCGGGTGGGCGACCATCGTGGTGCCCCGGCCGAGCACGGTGTCCCCGGTGAGGATCGCGCCGTCCTCCGGCAGGTGGAAGGTCAGCGAGTCCGAGGTGTGGCCGGGGGTGGCGACCACCCGCAGGTCCAGGCCCCCGACGTCCAGGCGCTGGCCGCCGACCAGGCCCTCGGAGCCCAGCCGGTGCGCCGGGTCCAGGGCCCGCACCTCGGTGCCGGTCAGTTCGGCGAAGCGGGCCGCGCCCTCCGAGTGGTCGGGGTGGCCGTGGGTGAGTAGGGTCAGTGCGATGCGCTGACCGCGCTCCTCGGCGAGGTCGATCACCCGGCGCAGGTGGCCCTCGTGCAGCGGCCCCGGGTCGATCACCACGGCGAGGTCCGAGCCGGGCTCGGCGAGCAGCCAGGTGTTGGTACCGTCCAGCGTCATCGGCGACGGGTTCGGCGCCAGCACGCACAGCGCCCGAGGCGTGGCCTCGCCCCCGATCGCGGCGGCGGGGTCACCCGGCAGAATTCCGGTCACCGGCCGCCCTCGCTGACGCGGTGCAGGGCCCGTAGCGGCAGGGCCCGGACGAGGGCGCGCTGGGCGACCTCGACGAACGGGACCGGCTGGGCGTCGCCCGGGCTGCGGGAGTTCAGGCGGCGGGCGGGCAGTTCGGCGGCGATCCGGCGAACCACGTCGTTGTGGGCCATCGGGCGTCGTCCTTTCTGTTCGGCGGTCACGTCTGTTCGGTGTTCACGGCATCGGAAACTCACGGCCTCAGGGGGAGAACGTTCAGGAGTCCTCGGGAAACTCCCCGTCGATGGTCAGTTCTTCGTACCCCGGCCAGCGCACGGTCATGTGGTCCCCGCGCACCTCGGCCCGGCCGAGCACCGGCTCCACCGTCCGGTCCGCCGCCGCGGCCAGCGCCTCGGCGGCGCTGCGGGCGAAGGACAGCTCGCGCAGGACGGTGACGGTCGGCGGCAGCATGCCGAACCGGCCCTCCGCGTGGCCCCGGACGGCCTCGGCCGGGGTGAGCCAGGCGACGCGGTCGGCCTCGCCGACCTCCAGGGCCGCGTCCTGGCCGGGCGGCAGCGCGGCGACGAAGAACCAGGTGTCGTACCGGCGCTCCTCGAACTCCGGGGTGATCCAGCGGGCCCAGCCGCCGAGCAGGTCGCTGCGCAGCACCAGGCCGTGGTCGCGGAGGAACTCGGCGAAGGAGAGCTCGTGCGCCTCCAGCGCGGCCCGCTCGGCGGACCAGTCGCGGGGCGCGGCCACGCTCCCGGCGTCCGGGCCGGCCAGCAGCACGCCGGCCTCCTCGAAGGTCTCGCGGACCGCCGCGCAGACCACCGCCCGCGCCGTCCGGGCGTCCACGCCGAGGCGGTCGGCCCACTGCTCGGGCGTCGGGCCGGCCCAGCCGGTCTCGACCTCGGCGTCGCGCGGGTCCACCCCTCCGCCCGGGTAGGCGTACATGCCGGCCGCGAAGGCCATCGACGTGCGCCGGCGCAGCAGGTACGCCTGCGGGCCGTCCGCCGCGTCGCGCAGCAGCACGACGGTCGCGGCGAGCCGGGGCTCGGGCGGGGTCAGCACGCCGGAGTCGACCGCCCGGATGCGGGCGGGCCAGCCGGGCGGCATCGGGAGCGTCGTCGCTCGATGGTCCATGCCCGGATGCTAAGCGCACGGAGGCGGGGTTGGACAGGGCCGGATCCCCGCCTCCGTGATCACGATCGGATGATCGGAATCAGGCTGCCTTGACGCGCACCTGGATCTCGACCTCCACGGGAGCGTCCAGCGGCAGCACCGCGACGCCGACGGCGCTGCGGGCGTGCACCCCGGCCTCGCCCAGGACGCGGCCGAGCAGCTCGCTGGCGCCGTTGATCACGGCCGGCTGGCCGGTGAAGTCCGCGGCGGAGGCGACGAAGCCGACGACCTTGACGACCTGCTCGATCAGGTCGAGGTCACCGATCACCGACTTCACGGCGGCCAGGGCGTTCAGCGCACAGGTCTGCGCCAGCTCCTTGGCCTCCTCCGGGGAGACCTCGGCGCCGACCTTGCCCGTGGTCGGCAGCTTGCCGCCGACGACCGGCAGCTGGCCGGAGGTGAAGACGAACTCGCCCGCGCGGACGGCCGGCACGTACGCGGCGACCGGGGCGGCCACCGGCGGGAGGGTCAGGCCCAGCTCCGCGAGCTTCGACTCGACGGCGCTCATGCGCGCTTCTCCCGCTTGAAGTAGGCCACCAGCTGCTCCGGGTTCGGGCCGGGCACGACCTGGACCAGCTCCCAGCCGTCCTCGCCGAAGTTGTCCAGGATCTGCTTGGTGGCGTGCACCAGCAGCGGCGCCGTCATGTATTCCCACTTGGTCATGGCCAGACTCTAGACGAGCGGTCGGCGTGCGGGGTCGGCGCACGGGGTCGGCGTGTGAGGTGGAGCACAAAGCGGGCATGATCTGGGCCTGGCACCCCAGGGGCTCCGGGCATCCGGCACGGTCCCTGGTTACCCTCGCGGGAGGGCACTGCCGTGCGGACGACGCGGCGGCGAGGCCCGTGACTCGGAACCGACGGAACCGACGGAGCGGACGGAGACGGAGCGTGGCACGCACCCCCGGCCAGGCGGCCCGGCGCGATCCCGACTGGGAGGGCGTCCGACTGCACGTGGTCAGCGGCAAGGGCGGCACCGGGAAGACCACGCTGGCCGCGGCGCTGGCACTGGCGCTCGCCGCGGACGGCGGGCGGGTGCTCCTGATCGAGGTCGAGGGCCGCCAGGGCATCGCCGAACTCTTCGGGATCGCCGCCCTGCCGTACGAGGAGCGGCGGATCGCCTCCGTCGCGCGCCCCCAGCTGGGCCTGCCCGCCGGGGAGGGCGCCCCGGGCGAGGTGTTCGCGCTGGCGATCGACACCGAGCTGGCGCTGCTCGAGTACCTGGAGATGTTCTACAAGCTCGGCCGGGCCGGAAAGGCCCTGCAGAAGGTCGGGTTCGTCGACTTCGCCACCACCATCGCGCCCGGCGTCCGGGACGTCCTGCTCACCGGCAAAGCCTGCGAGGCGTCCCGGCGCAAGGGCCCGGACGGGCGGCGGCGCTACGACGCGGTGGTGATGGACGCGCCGCCGACGGGCCGGATCACCCGCTTCCTGAACGTCAACTCCGAGGTCGCCGGCCTGGCCAGGATCGGCCCGATACACACCCAGGCGCAGGCGGTGATGCGGGTACTCAAGTCGCCGGAGACGGCCGTGCACCTGGTCACCCTGCTGGAGGAGATGCCCGTGCAGGAGACCGTCGACGGCATCGAGGAGCTGCGCGAGGCGAAGCTCCCGGTGGGCGGGGTGATGGTCAACCTGGTCCGGCCGCCGGTGCTGGACGCGGCGGCGGTGGCCGCGGTGGACGGCGACCACCGCGAGGACGTCGCCCTGGCCCTCGGCGAGGCCGGGCTGGGCGGGCGCTCCCGCAAGCCGGACACCATCCGGGCGGCGGTGGAGCCACTGCTCGACCCGCTGCTGGAGCAGGCCAGGGAGCACGCCGAGCGGGTCGAGCTGGAGCGCGCGCAGCGCGCCGACCTGCAGCGGCTTCGGCTCCCCACGTACGAACTGCCGCTGCTGGGCGAGGGCGTGGACCTCGGCGGGCTCTACCGGCTGGCGGGCGAACTCAAGCGGCAGGGGGCGGCGTGAGCGGCGCGAACAACGGCAACGGCGGGCACGGCTCGAACGGCAGCAATGGCGCGAACAGCGGGAACGGCGTGCGGAGCACCGGCAGGCGGCTCGCCGTGGACGGGCTGATCGACGACCCGAAGACCAGGATCATCGTCTGCTGCGGCTCCGGCGGCGTCGGCAAGACCACCACCGCCGCGGCGATCGGCCTGCGGGCCGCCGAGCGCGGCCGCAAGGTCGTGGTGATGACCATCGACCCGGCCCGGCGGCTGGCCCAGTCGATGGGCCTGACCGAGCTCGACAACACCCCCCGGGTGGTCAAGGGCGTCGCCGGTGACGGCGAGCTGCAGGCCATGATGCTCGACATGAAGCGGACCTTCGACGAGGTCGTGCTCGCCCACTCCGAGCCGGAGCGGGCCCGCGCGATCATGGAGAACCCCTTCTACCAGTCCCTGTCGGCCGGCTTCGCGGGCACGCAGGAGTACATGGCGATGGAGAAGCTCGGGCAGCTGCGCGCCGCCGAGGAGTGGGACCTGATCGTCGTCGACACCCCGCCCTCCCGCTCGGCACTGGACTTCCTGGACGCGCCCAACCGGCTCGGCTCCTTCCTCGACGGCCGGGTGATCCGCATCCTGACCGCCCCCGCCAAGGTCGGGGGCCGCAGCGCGATGAGGTTCCTGAACGCCGGCATGGGCCTGCTCACCGGCACCCTCGGCAAGATCTTCGGCGCCCAACTGCTCACCGACGTCCAGACGTTCGTCAGCGCGACGGACTCGATGTTCGGCGGCTTCCGGGAGCGCGCCGACCGCACGTACCAGCTGCTGAAGGCGCCGGGCACGGCGTTCCTGGTGGTGGCGGCCCCGGAGCGGGACGCGCTGCGCGAGGCGGCGTACTTCGTCGACCGGCTCGCCGCGGACCGGATGCCGCTGGCCGGGCTGGTGCTCAACCGGGTCCACGACACGGGCGCGCCGCAGCTCACCGCGGAACGGGCGCTGGCCGCCGCGGAGGCGCTGGAGGAGAACGGGTCGGAGCACTCGTCGCCGGAGGCCGAACTGCTCGCGGCGGGGCTGCTGCGGCTGCACGCCGAGCGGATGCAGATCATGGGGCGCGAGCGCCGTACCCGCGACCGCTTCGTCTCGGTGTACCCGGACGTGCCGATCGTCGAGGTGGCCGCGCTGCCCGGCGACGTGCACGACCTGGAGGGGCTGCGCGAGATCGGGGGCCGGCTCGGCGGGTCCGCGTGAGTGGTGTCCGGGCCAGGTGATGTCCGAGCCAGGTGGTGTCCGGGCCAGGTGATGTCAGGCCCGGGGTGGGGCTCAGCCCGCCTGGGCGTAGTCCGTCAGTATCACGCCGGTCGCCAGGGACTCCTCGTACTCCGTACGGGCCGTCTCCAGCAGCCTGCGCCACGAGATGACGGTCGGGCGGCGGCGCAGCAGCGCCCGGCGCTCCCGTTCCGTCATGCCGCCCCACACCCCGAACTCGACCCGGTTGTCCAGCGCGTCCGCCAGGCACTCCGTACGGACGGGGCACCCGCTGCACACCGCCTTGGCGCGGTTCTGCGCCGCCCCCTGGACGAACAGTTCGTCCGGATCACTCGTGCGGCAGGCGGCCTGCGCACTCCAGTCGTCAACCCAGCCCATGCCGGCGCCGTCCTCTCCCGATGATTCGAGGCTCCCCCACGGCGGCAACGGCATATTCACCGTTGCCAGTTGAGGACGTTACGGAAGAACGACAGCTTGCAACAGCCCCTTCGGGCTCAATCTCGAATGACCCGATTGGACTATGGGTATCGGTCAGCTCACTCGTTGGAGTGATCGCAGGTCGCAAGGCTTGCCAGGTGTGGCGCCCGCACTCTCGCCACGCACGTCATCACGGAGCGCTACGGTTCACACGGGTACAGCAGGCCACAGCTGCCTCAAAATCCCCCGAATTTCGGGCAATTCAGGCAAGTCTCCCCACTCACAAGAGTGAATGATGTTGACGCACCGAAGCTGTCGCAAGCTTGTGACAAGCCTAGGCGAACACCTGCCCCGGTGTGCGGGATTCCGCGACGTAGGGTTCTCCCCATGGCACCGAACCGCTCCCAGGCCCCCCAGCCCCCAGGAAACAGCGGAGCTCCGCGCCGCAAGAGCAGCGGATCACCGTTGGACTTCGCCGGCCACGGCATGAAGTTCCTAGGAGTCAGCGTGCTCTCCGGAGTACTGCTGGCCGGGCTCGTCCTGCCCGCGGTCGGCGCCATCGGTCTCACCGCCAAGGACACGGCGGAGAGCTTCGACAACATCCCCGACGACTTCAAGACCCCGCCGCTGACCCAGGCCACCCAGATCTTCGACGCCAAGGGCGGCCTGATCGCCAAGGTCTACGAGCGCGACCGCCTCAAGGGCATCCTGCGCGCGCTCGGCAAGAACGCCGAGACCGGCACCAACTCGCAGGGCGCCTCGACGCTGACCCAGCAGTACGTGAAGAACGTCAACGTCGAGAAGGCCGGCGAGGACCAGTCGGCCGTCCTGGAGGCCCAGCGCAAGACCCTGGGCCGCAAGATCCAGGAGCTCAAGGTCGCGATCAAGCTGGAGGAGGACCTGACCAAGGACCAGATCCTCACCAACTACCTCAACATCACCTTCTACGGCCACCAGGCGTACGGGGTCGAGTCCGCCTCCCAGAGGTACTTCAGCAAGAGCAACAAGGACCTCACGGTCGCCGAGGCCGCCACCCTCGCCGGGATAGTGCAGAACCCGTCGTCCTACGACCCGGTGCGCTACCCCGAGAACACGGTCAAGCGCCGCAACGTCGTGATCGACAAGATGCTCGAGAACAAGCACATCACCGACGCCCAGGCGAAGGAGGCGAAGGCCGCCCCGCTGGGACTGAAGTACAAGGACCCGCAGAACGGCTGCATCACCGCCCAGGCCGGCATGGGCTTCTTCTGCGACTACGTGCGCCACGTGATCAAGCAGGACCCGGTCTTCGGCAAGAGCGCCGACGAGCGCAAGAAGCTCTGGAACACCGGCGGCCTGAACATCTACACCACGCTGGACCCGGACAAGCAGGCCGCCGCGCAGAACGCCGTCACCAAGAAGGTCTTCGTGACCGACCCGGTGTCGGCCGCCGCGACCATGATGGAGCCCGGCACCGGCAAGATCCTCGCGATGGCCCAGACCCGCCCGTACGGCCTGGACAAGAACAAGAACCAGACCGTCGTCAACCTGAACGTCGACGCGGCGATGGGCGGCGGCAACGGCTTCCAGACCGGTTCGACGTTCAAGCCGATCCTGGCCGTGGCGGCCCTGGAGTCGGGCATGTCGCCCACCCAGCCGTTCGCGTCCGAGAACAAGATCGATTACCCCAACATGTCCACCTGCGAGGGCACCTGGAAGAACATCCCGAAGCCGGGCGACCCCAAGGCTTCGGTGAAGAACGAGCAGGCCAGCGAGGTCGGCCCGTACCAGCTCAAGGAGGCCATGGCGCGCTCCGTCAACACGTACTTCGTGGAGATGGAGCAGCAGGTCGGCCTCTGCGCGATGAAGCAGATGGCCAACAAGCTGGGCATCACCCAGTCCGCCGGGGGTGACGCCTTCAAGGAGGTGCCCTCGATGGTCCTGGGCACCATGGAGCTCTCCCCGCTGACCATGGCGAACGTCTACGCGACCTTCGCCGCCCGCGGCAAGTACTGCACCCCGATCGCGATCAACAAGATCACGACCGTCGACGGCAAGGACGTGAAGGTCCCGCAGACGCAGTGCAGCCAGGCGTTCTCGGAGAACACGGCGGACGCGCTCAACACCGTCCTGCTCAACGTGACCGAGAAGGGCACCGCCGCCGCCCTCCAGCTCGACGACGGCCGCAAGATCGCCGGCAAGACCGGTACCACCGACGAGAAGAAGGCCGCCTGGTTCAGCGGCTACACCCCGTCGCTGGCCACCTCCGTCTGGCTCGGCGGCCCCGACGGCGGCGTGAAGATGAAGAACATCACCATCGGCGGCAAGCCCTTCACCGAGGTGTTCGGCGCCGACGGCCCCGGCCCGATCTGGCAGATGGCGATGAACCAGGCCCTCAAGGGCACCCCGCAGGAGCCGATCCAGACCATCAACATCCCGGACCCGCAGCCGGCCACCCCGCCCCCCGGCGCCACCCCGCCGGCCGACCCGAACCAGCCGCAGCCCGGCGGCAACCCGCCGCCGCCGCCCGGCAACGGCGGCCCCGGCAACCCCGGCGGCGTGATCGGCGGCGGGTTCACCCTCCCGCCGGGCGTCATCGGCGGCCCCGGCGGCCCCGGCGGCAAGCACGGCGGCGGCGGCAACGGGGGGAACGGCTGAGGCCGTCCGTCTCACCGGACGATGAAGGGGCGCCCCCCGAGCACGGCTCGGGGGGCGCCCCTTTTCATGTCCTGTCGTTCGGCTGTCAGCCCAGCGCGGCCTTGACGGCCGCGGCGACCCGGCCGCCCTCCGCCAGCCCGTCCACCTTCGGACGCACCAGCTTCATCACCGCGCCCATCGCCTGCGGGCCGCTCGCCCCGCTCTCCGCGACGGCGGCGGCCACGATCGCGGCCAGCTCCTCGTCCGAGAGCTGCTTGGGCAGGTAACCCGCCAGCACCTCGCCCTCCGCCCGCTCCCGGGCCGCCTGCTCGGTGCGGCCGGCGCCGTCGAAGGCCGTGGCCGCCTCCCGGCGCTTCTTCGCCTCCCGGCCGATCACCTTGAGCAGCTCGTCGTCCGAGAGCTCGCGCTTCTCCCGGCCCGCCACCTCCTCGCTGGTGACGGCGGCCAGCGTGAGCCGGATGGTGGACGAGCGCAGCTCGTCCCGGTCCCTGATGGCAGCCGTGAGGTCCTCCTGCAGCTGCGCCTTGAGCGTGGTCATGGCCGCAAGTCTCCCACCTGCGGCGTTCCGGCGCCCGGCATTAACGCCCGCCGCCTCCCCGGGTGGGGCCCGTCCAGGTCCGGGCGGGCCGGGCGGGCCCCGGGCGGGCCTGTGCACGCCCCGTGCACGCCCCGTGCACTCCCCGGGCGGTCACCGGCTGATCCCCCGTCTGAGACCATGGAGCGATGCGACCGCTGTACTCCGTCCCCCTCGGTGTCGCCGCCGTCGGCGCCGCCTGCCTCGCCTACTCCGTCGGGTACGAGGTCCGATCCTTCCGGCTCCGCCGCGTCGAGATCCCCGTCCTGCCGCACGGCGCCCGACCGATCCGCGTGCTGCAGGTCTCCGACATCCACATGGTGAGCGGGCAGGGCAAGAAACAGCGCTGGCTCCAGAGCCTCGCCGGCCTGCGCCCCGACCTCGTCGTCAACACCGGCGACAACCTCTCCGACCCCCACGGCGTCCCGGCCACCCTGGACGCGCTCGGGCCGCTGATGGACTTCCCCGGCGTCTACGTCTTCGGGTCCAACGACTACTACGGCCCCGCCCCCAAGAACCCGGCCCGCTACCTCCAGGCCCTGCGCAGCGGCGTCCACGGCATGAACAACCCCGACGGCACCGCCAACACCGGCGTCGTCGGCGCCGTCCACAACCCCTGGGAGAAGCTCCGCGACGGCTTCGACGCCGCCGGCTGGCTCGACCTGACCAACGCCCGCGGCCGCCTCACCGTCAACGGCCTCGACCTCGAGTTCACGGGCCTCGACGACCCGCACATCCGCCGCGACCGCTACTCCGCGGTCGCCGGCGGCCCCTCCGCCGACGCCGACCTCTCCCTCGCCGTCGTCCACGCGCCCTACCTGCGCGTCCTCGACGCCTTCACCGCCGACCGCTACCCGCTGATCCTCGCCGGACACACCCACGGCGGCCAGCTCTGCATCCCCTTCTACGGCGCCCTCGTCACCAACTGCGACCTCGACACCGACCGCGTCAAGGGCCTCTCCACCCACACCGCCGGCGGCCGCCGCGCCCACCTCCACGTCTCCGCCGGCTGCGGCACCAACCGCTACACCCCCGTCCGCTTCGCCTGCCCCCCCGAAGCCACCCTCCTCACCCTCACCCCGGCCCCCCGCTGACCCACCCGGACGCCCGCCCGAAACCGGATTTCGTGTCTCGGCGAGCGTCCGGTAGAGTTCTACTCGTTGCGACGGAGACGGAGCGACAAACCGCAGGACCGGGGTGTGGCGCAGCTTGGTAGCGCGCTTCGTTCGGGACGAAGAGGCCGTGGGTTCAAATCCCGCCACCCCGACCCAGTAACACCAGCTCAGGGCCGGTAATCCGCAAGGGTTACCGGCCCTGACTGCTTTTCCCGGGGCTCTCGGGAGAATCCTGGGAGAAAGCCGCCGGGAAACCTTCTCCCAGGGGCTACTCCTGAGGCGCGGTGAGCAGGTCCACCAGGGCGGAGACACCGGCCGGGCCATGGCCGGCGGTGACGGCGCGGCGGGTGAGGGCGAGGGCGGCGTCCAGGACGGAGGTGTCCAGGCCGCGGGAGCGGGCGGTGTGGGTGACGTGGGCCAGGCCGGCCGCGGCGGAGGCGAGGGTGCTGCGGTCGCCCGGGTGGTGGTGGGTGTCGGCGCGGTGGGCGAAGTCCTCGATCAGGGGCGGCAGCAGGAGCGGCAGGCCCTGGGCGTAGGGGGCCAGTTCGGCGCCGGTGATGCCCTCGGCGCGGGCGAGTGCGAGGGCGTGGACGTAGCCGTGGACGGTGGTCCAGAAAAGGTCCAGTACGGCCGTGTCGAAGGCGGCGGCCCGTCCGGGGTCCTCGCCCACGTGGCGTACGGTGCCGAGGGACGCGAGCGTCTCCTGGTGCGCGGCGAAGGTCTCGGCGGGGCCGCTGAACAGGACGATGGCCTCGGGGCGGCCGATGGTCCCGGTCGGGGTGAGGATCGCGGCGTCGAGGAGGCGGTGTCCCCGGTCCTCGGCGTCGGTGGCGTTGGCGCGGGCGTCGTCGGGCGTGAGGGAGGTGGCGTTGACGACGGTCCGGCCGCGCAGGGCCGGGCCGGCGGCGTCCAGGACGGTCCGGGCGGCCTCCTGGTCGCGGACGCAGAGCAGGACGAGCGGCGCGTCGGCAACCGCCTCCGCGGGGCTCGCCGCCGAACGGGCGCCGAGAGCGAGCGCCTCGGTGTCGCGGCCCGGCGTGCGGTTCCACACGGTGGTCGGATGGCCGGCCGCGAGGAGCGCCCGGGCCAGCGCCCGGCCCATCGGGCCCAGGCCGAGAACGGCAACGGTGATACGGGAAGGGGTGATTGAGGAAGATCGTTGGTTCGGCACGGCGTTTACGCTAGAGCTTCACGTCGGCGTCAGAGTCAAGCCCGTGCCGGACCACGGAAGGTGCCCGTCATGCGAATCGGAGAGCTCGCCCGTCGCACCGGGGTCACCCCGCGCGCGCTGCGCTACTACGAGGAACAGGGGCTGCTCACCCCCGAACGCCGCCCCAGCGGCTACCGCGAGTACGCCGAGCGGGACGTGGACGCCGTCCACGGCATCCGCACCCTCCTCGCCGCGGGCCTCAACAGCGCCACCATCGCCGAGATCCTCCCCGGCCTCCCACCTCCCGGCCGCCGCCGCCCCGGCCCGACCTGCCCGGAACTCCTCACCGTCCTCGCCCGCCAACGCGCCCGCATCACCCACCAGATCGACGAACTCACCACCGCCCGCGCTCTCCTGGACCGCATCACCGACTCCGCCGCCCCGAGCGACGCCATCCGCGCGGCACGGACGGCGGGCTGAGACGGGGTCAGGTGGTGGGGAGGAGGGTGGTGGGGAGGTCGGTGCGGGAGGTGATGCCGAGTTTGGGGTACGCCTTGTAGAGGTGGTGGGCGACGGTGCGGGGGCTGAGGAAGAGCTGGGCGGCGATGTCGCGGTTGGTGAGGCCCTGGGCGGCCAGGCGGGCGATCTGGAGTTCTTGGGGGGTCAAGGGGGTCAAGGAGGTCAGGGGGGATACGGG
>NZ_JOCF01000063.1 GCF_000720635.1 Streptomyces sp. NRRL WC-3742
GGACCGGGGGGAGCGAGGGGGGCGGGGCGAGCCGGGTGGTCGGCGCGTCCTCGGGCTGGGCGGCGGGCTGGGCGACCGGCTCGACGGCGGGCTGGGGCGGCGGGGTGGGCCGAGGAGCCGCCTGGGGGGCGGAGGCAGGCGCGGGCGCGGGTTCCGGGGCGGCCTTCGGTGCGGGCACCGGCGCCGCCTCCGCCGCGGGCTGCTGCGCGTTGCGCACCCAGCCGCCCGCGCCACCGCGTGCGGTCGGGTCCCAGACCGCCGGTGCGGTGTTGTGCTGGTCCGTCATGTGCCGCTAGCCCCCGCCGTCCGCCGATGATCTGCCTGCTGAGCTGCTTGCCGAGCTGCCTGCTGCGCCGACACCGTACCGTTCGAACCCACGCCCGACAGCCCCGGCACGACGTTAGAGCATCGGTGCGGGGCTGCGCGGGGTTACCCGTCGGGAAGGTCAGGCGGCGGGGCGGCGCAGGACGCGCAGCGAGCCGGTGACCGAGACCTCCTCGAAGCCCTCGGCGAGCGCCCGCAGGTACACCCGGTACGGGGCCTGGCCGCCGTCCGCCGGGTCGGGGAAGACGTCGTGCACCACGAGCAGGCCCTCCGGTGCCAGGTGCGGGGCCCAGCCCTCGTAGTCGCCCGTCGCGTGCTCGTCGGTGTGCCCGCCGTCGATGAACACCAGGCCCACCGGGCGGCCCCACAGCGCGGCGATCCTCGGCGAGCGGCCGACCAGCGCCACCACGTGCTCCTCCAGCCCGGCGGCGTGCAGGGTCCGGCGGAAGCGCGGCAGGGTGTCCATCAGCCCGACCTCGGGGTCGACCAGCGTCGCGTCGTGGTACTCCCAGCCGGGCTGCTGCTCCTCGGAGCCCCGGTGGTGGTCGACGGTCAGCGCGACGGTGCCCGCCTCCCGGGCCGCCGCCGCGAGCAGGATCGCCGAGCGGCCGCAGTAGGTGCCGATCTCCAGCACCGGCAGCCCGGTGCGCCGGGCCGCCTCCACCGCCGCCGCGTACAGGGCGAGGCCCTCGTCCACCGGCATGAACCCGGTGGCCGCCTCGAACGCCGCCAGCACCTCGGGCGCCGGGCGGGCGCTCTCCAGCAGGTCGGACATGCGGTGCTCCTCGGGATCGTGCGGTGGACGGACGTGCTCGGACCCTACTCGACGGTAGCGGCGCGCGGCGCCGGTGGGCGGTCCGGGCCGTCCCGGCGGTCCCGGTGGTCCCGGCCGTCAGCCGGCGAGCAGGGCCGCGGCGATCCGGGCGCGGTGCGGGGCGATCTCGGCGGCGACGGCCGCGGCCTCCTCCGGCCCGGTCCGGACGGCGGCGGGCTGCTCCGGGCCGTGGCCGAGCAGGGCGAGCCGCAGGTGGGTCGGCGGGTGGGAGCCGTCCACGGCGGTGCGGTCGAGGGTGTTCCAGCGCAGTAGCCGGTCGCGCTCCACGGCCGGGATGGAGGCGAGGTGCTCGCGCATCCGCTCCCAGAGCAGGTCCGGGTTCGGGGCGTCGGTGCGAGCCGTCTCCGCGGACCGTACGCCGCGGCGGCGGACGATGCGCGGGCCCCGGCCGCCGCCCGAGCGGGCCCGGGTGAGCGCGACCTCGGCGGAGCCGCGAAGGAGCAGGGTCGTGAGCAGGCCCCGGGCGGCCTCTGTGCCGGCCGTGCGCGCGGCCAGGGAGTCCGCGAGGTACTCGGCCTGCTGGCCGGCCCGGGAGGTGAGGCCGTCGAGCAGCTGGACGGCCTGCAGCAGCAGCCAGGCCAGGGCCTTGAGCAGCAGGTCGGCGATCATCTCGCCGACCCGGACGAGCAGGGTTCTCACGCCGAGGTGGAGCCGACCCGGGCGGGCCAGGTCGTACCAGGTGGCGAGGGTGGAGATCGCGGTGCCGAGCCAGAACGAGCGGCGGTTGTCGCCGTTGACCCGGTGCCCGAACTCGTGGCCGAGCAGGGCGATGCGCTGCTGGTCGTCCAGGGCCTCCCACAGCGGCAGGCCGAGCGTCAGAACGGCCCTGCGGCGCAGCCCGACGACGCCGAAGGAGGCGTTGAAGTCGTCGTCGAGGACGATGAGGTCCACGCGCGGGGCGCCGACCTCGGCGGCGACCCGGTCCGCCAGGCCGTACAGGGCGGGCGCCTGCTCGCGATCGAGGACGCCCTCACCGCGGGGCACCCGGCCGAACCGCGGCCGCAGGACGACCGCGAAGACCAGCAGGACGCCGCCCAGGCAGCGCTGGACCGTGTTGCCGGCGACGAGCAGGGCCAGCGAGCCGAGGAACAGGGCGGCGGTGGAGAGGTGGACCAGGGTCGCCGCGGCGGAGGCGAGCAGCCACTCGCGGCGCGCGGTGGGGGAGGTCCCGGCGGCGAGCTCCCGGTGGAGCCGGTCGGCCCGGGCGGCGGCCGCGCGTTCGTGCCGGGTGGGCTCGGGCCGCTCGGGGCCGACGTTCCAGTCGCAGGTCGGGCACCAGAACGCGAAGCGCGGGTCGGTGGTCAGGCCCGCGCCGCAGCGGGGGCAGGGCTCGGCGGCGGCGGCGTCGGCCGGGGCCGGGAGGACGGGGGAGCTGGGCTCGGTCACGACGGTGATCATGGCAGTCGCGGCCGACACATGTCCTGGCGTCCTGCCGTTTCCGGTGACTGGAACGCGTTCTAGTCCGTGCGCGGGCGGCGTGCCAGAATCGGCCCGACCCTCGCCCGACGCACACCAGGCACCCCCGGGAGCAGCCCCATGCGCGCAGCCGTCCTGCACAAGACCGGCCAGGACATCCTCGACGTCCGCGAGGACGTGACGGCGGTCGGCTTCGGCCCGGGCACCGTACGGGTGCGGATGCGTGCCGCCAGCCTGTGCCACTCCGACCTGTCCGCGATGAGCGGCGTCCTGCCGCAGCCGGCGCCGTTCGTGCCCGGGCACGAGGGCGCGGGCGAGGTGGTCGAGGTCGGCGAGGGCGTCGCGGGCCTCGAACCCGGGGACCGGGTGGTGCTCTGCTGGATGGCCCCCTGCGGCCGCTGCGCCCACTGCGGGGCCGGCCGGGGCCACCTGTGCGTGGCCAGCCTGCGGCGGCTCGGCGCGCCCGGCTTCCAGCTGGCGGAGGACGGCACGCAGGCGTCCGGGTTCTACGGCACCGGGGCGTTCGCCGAGGAGGTGGTCGTCGCCGCCGACGCCGTCGTCAAGGTGCCGGCCGACCTTCCGTACGAGGTCGCCGCGCTGATCGGCTGCGGGGTGACCACGGGCATCGGCGCGGCCGTCAACACCGCGCGGGTGGAGCCCGGTTCGTCCGTCGCCGTGATCGGCGCGGGCGGGGTCGGGGTGGCCACCGTCCAGGGCGCCAGGGTGTGCGGCGCCGCGCGGATCACCGTCGTCGACCCGGTCGCCTCGCGGCGCGAGCGGGCGCTGGCCTTCGGTGCCACCGAGGCCGTCGCGCCCGAGGAGCTCAAGGCCCTCGCCAAGTCCCTGCCCGGCGGCGGCTTCGACTACGTCTTCGAGGCGGTCGGCCGCTCGGCCACCGTCCGGGCCGGCTACGACGCGGCCCGGCGCGGCGGCGCGGTGGTCGTCATCGGCGCGGGGGCGCAGGACGACCTGGCGCAGTTCACCATGGGCGAGCTGTTCTTCAACGAGAAGCGCCTGCTGCCCTCGCTGTACGGCGGGGCGACGGTGGCGCGCACCATCGCCCTGGTCGTCGACCTGTGGCGGGCCGGGCGGATCGACCTCGACGGCATGATCACCCACCGGGTGGCGCTGGCGGACGTGAACGAGGCGATCGCGCAGATGCGCAGCGGCGAGGCGCTGCGGACGGTCGTGACCCTGGGCTGAACGTGCGAGGGCCCGTCGGGACACCACAGTCCCGACGGGCCCTCGCACGTGCCTCCCGGTTCAGCCCCGGTGGTCGGCGGCGCGGTGCCGGCCGTGCGGGTCGGACTGGGGGCTGTCGTCGGCGGCGGAGCCGCCACGGTGGCGACCGTGCGCCACGGTGTCCTCGGCGGTCTTCTCGTCGGCGTGGGTGAGGGTGTCGGACATTCGGAATCGTCCCCGTGTTTCGTGCGGATGGGTGCAGGTCATCGGCGCCCGACCGGCGCTGTGGCGCGCACGGCCAGGTCCCCGAGCGGGCGCTCGGTACGCGCCCGCAGCCGGTGATCGCGGCCCTTGGAGCGGCCGGCGAACCCGGACACCATAACGGCCGGGCCGGACGAGATCCTATCGAGATCGCCCTACAGCCCCGGCGGAGCCTGAAAGGGCGTGTCACCGGCTGGGCCTCACGGCCGCGGGCTCAGCCCGGGCGGGCGGTGCGGAGGAAGGTGGCGAGGAGTTCGTGGAGGACGGCTCCGCCCTCCTCGGCGAGGAGTTCGTGGCCCGCGCCCGCTGCCTCGACGTAGCGGAAGTCCTCGCCCTCGACGCGGCCGATGCGGAGCAACTCGTGGCGCAGGGCGCGGGACTGGGTGACGGGTACGACCTGGTCGTGGTTGCCGTGCACGATCAGCAGGGGGGCGCCGATGCGGTGGGCGAGCTGCAGGACGTCGCGCGGGCCGCGGCCGTCGGTGACGGGGTCGCCGCCGCCGAGGCGGGTGGTGAGCGCCTGTACGGGGGGTGCGGCCTCGGCGAGCAGGCGGGCGCCGGACAGGAAGGGGGCGACCACCGCGCAGCGGGACACGTGCTCGGCGGGCGCGTGGGCGGAGGCGAGCAGGGCGAGGAAGGCGCCGTAGCTGACGCCGAAGAGGGCGGGGGGTTCGAGGCCGAGTGCGGCCCGCTGCCCGGCGATGCCGTCCAGGAGGTGGAGGACGTCGTCGAGGTCGGGCCCGCCCCAGGCGCCGCGGATGGCCAGGGCGTGGGCGACGCCGTAGCCGGTGGAGCCGCGCTGGTTGGGGGCAACCACGGCGAGTCCCTCGGCGGCCATCCGCTGCAGGGCCGGGTCGAACTCCAGCCGCCACGCGTCCGCCGGGCCGCCGTGCAGGGCCAGGACGAGGTGCGGGCTGCTCAGCCAGGCGTCCCCGCCGTACACCACGGCCTCCAACGGGCCTGCCGGGCCCGCGAGTTCGAGGCTCTGCGCCGGTCGCCAGCGGCCGCCGTCCCCGGGCGGGGTGCTGCCGTCCAGGCGCCAGCCGGCGGGCGCGGTACGGGCGGCAGCGGCGGTGCGCACGCCGCCGGGCTGCCAGGGCGGGACGGTGTTCCGCCAGGGGCCGGGAAGGCCGGAGCCGAGCGGGGCGAGCTGGAGCGGCAGGGGCATCGGCCCGGTGGCGGCCGGGGCGGGGCCGTGGGAGAGCAGCGCGTCCACGTCCAGGGTGGCCAGGGCGGCGGGGTGGTCGGGCGAGGAGTACGGCATCCGCAGCCCGGCGCCGCTCCAGTGCCCGACCGCGCCGAGCCGGCCGGGCGGCACCGGCAGCCGGTCCAGCCGGTTGAGGGTGGGCCGCCACAGGGCGAGCGCGGAGGCGGCGCCGTGGTCGATCTGCACCGCCACCCGGGGGCCGTCCGCGGCCTGCCGCAGCGCGACCGGCTGCAGGAACATGCCCGCCACGTGCAGGCATTCGGGGAAGCGCAGCGGCTCGCCGCCGCCGAGCACGCCCCAGCCGAGCCGGTCGGTGCCGGGGGCGTCGCTGCGGACCATCGCGAAGCGGCTGTCGGGGTCGAACAGGACCAGCCGGTCGTTGCTGCGCTCGCCGATCTCCAGCAGCGGGGTGGTGACGCCGCTGCGCAGGTCGAGCGCCACGCTGCGGACCAGGCCGTCGCCGATCCGGTCCAGGGCGAGCAGGGCGCCCGTGCGGTCCAGCCAGGTGCCGCCGCCGTGGAGCCCGGGGATCTCGGCGACCGGTTCGGGCGCGCTGCCGTCCGTCCGGATCAGCCAGGCGGTGGTGGCCGGGCGGGTGTCGCTGCCGAGCGCGACGGCGACGGGGGCGTGGGGGTCGGCCGGGGTGGGCGCCGGGAGCGGGAGGAGACGCAGCCCGGGGATGCGCAGCGTCGCCAACTGCTGCTCGAAGGCGGCCGGTTCGCCGTAGGAGAGGCGTACGAGGTCGTGCCGGTCGCCGTCGTGCCGGCAGACCAGCACCGAGCCGTCGGCGAGCGCGACCAGTTGCGCGTGCAGGCTCTCCGAGCGGTGGCCGGCCAGCGGCAGCGCGGCCGGGACGGCCGGGCCGCCGTCCGCAGGGAGGCGCCAACTCTCCACGAACCAGCCGCCGTCGGCGGCGGAGGCGAGGCAGGCGGCGTGGCTGCCGTCGCCCGCGAAGCCGAAGCCGAGGCGGCGCAGGGCCTGGGCGGCCAGGGTGGTGGCCACGTTCATGACCCGTCCCTTCGTCGTCTCGGCTGCCGGACGCGAGCCCTGGGGGCCCGGGGGTCCGGGCCCCCAGGAGTCCGCGGCAACTTCCGTTCGCAGGACAGAAGTTAGTTTCGAGAGAATCGGCGGCTCAACGCAGATCCGGTCACTTCACTCGTAAGGGTGATCCGGGGGTGGTTTCGAATTCGTACGAGCACGTAACTGTGCGCATCGGGCGGCGGGCACCCCCGCGCACAGGTTGACGCCCCTCCCCGCGCCCCGCCGAGCACCCGTACGCGCGGGGCACCCGCGTCCGAACGACGTCCGCCCGAGTCCCCCGGAATCGGCCGAGGCCCGACCGCCCCCACGCGCACGGTAGTCTCGACTGGTGCCGAAACTGTCCGACGTCATCGCCGCCCTCGAAGAGGTCTACCCCCCGCAGTGGGCGGAGTCCTGGGACGCCGTCGGCCTGGTCTGCGGAGACCCTCAGGCCGAGGTCGCCCGCGTGATCTTCGCCGTCGACCCCGTCCAGGCGGTCGTCGACGAGGCCGTGGCGTGGGGCGCGGACCTGGTGGTCACCCACCACCCCCTCTACCTGCGCGGCACCACCAGCGTCGCCGCCACCACCTTCAAGGGCCGGGTGGTGCACACGCTGATCACCAACGGTGTCGCCCTGCACGTCGCGCACACCAACGCCGACCACGCCGACCCGGGCGTCTCGGACGCCCTCGCCGAGGCGGTCGGCCTCGAGGTCACCGGCCCGCTGGTGCCGGACCCGACCGACCCGCTGGGCCGCCGGGGCAGCGGCCGCATCGGCCTGCTGGATCCCCCGCTGACCCTGACGGCCTTCGCCGCCCGCGTCGCCGAGGGCCTGCCCGCGACCGCCGCCGGCGTGCGCGTCTCCGGGGACCCGAACCGGCTGGTGAGCCGGGTCGCGGTGTGCGGAGGCTCCGGCGACTCCTTCCTCGCCGACGTACGGGCCGCCGGCGTCGACGCCTACCTGACGGCCGACCTGCGCCACCACCCGGCCTCGGAGGCATCCGAGGCCGCGCCGGTCGCCCTGCTCGACGCCGCGCACTGGGCCACCGAGTGGCCCTGGCTCACCCTCGCCGAGCGCGCCCTGCGTGCCGCCGCCGACGAGCGCGGCTGGACGGTCGAGACCAAGGTGTCCCACCTGGTCACCGACCCGTGGACCGCGCACGCCCCCATGTCCTTCCCCGCCTGACCCGATTCACAGGAGCCTTCCGCTTGAACGCCGCGCCCGCCGACCAGATCCGCCTGCTCGACCTCCAGGCCATCGACTCCAAGCTCGACCAGCTGGCCCACCGGCGCCGGGGACTGCCCGAGCACGCCGAGATCGAGAAGGTCACCGCCGACCACACCGCGCTCAAGGACCTCGTCGTCGCCGCCGAGGCCCAGCAGGGCGACACCACCCGTGAGCTGATCAAGGCCGAGCAGGACGTCGAGCAGGTCCGCGCCCGCTCCGCCCGCAACCAGCAGCGCCTGGACTCCGGCGCGGTCACCTCGCCGAAGGACCTGGAGAACCTCCAGCACGAGATCGGCTCGCTGGCCAAGCGCCAGGGCGACCTGGAAGAGGTCGTGCTCGAGATCATGGAGCGCCAGGAGAGCGCCAGGACCCGCGTCGAGGAGCTGGGCGCCCGCCTGGAGCACTCCACCGTCGTGCTCAAGGAGGCGGAGGCCCGCCGCGACGCCGCCTTCGCCGAGATCGACGGCGAGGCCGAGAAGGTCCGGCGCGACCGCGAGGCCGTCGCCGCCGTCATCCCGGCCGACCTGCTCAAGGTCTACGCCAAGCTGCGCGAGACCCAGGGCGGCGTCGGCGCGGCCCGCCTCTACCAGCGCCGCTGCGAGGGCTGCCGCACCGAGTTCTCCATCACCGAGCTGAACGCGATCAAGGCCGAGCCGGCCGACAAGGTCGTCCGCTGCGAGAACTGCTCGCGGATCCTGGTCCGCACCGCCGACTCGGGCGCCTGATCCCGTGGCGGCGCGCTTCGTCGTCGAGGCGGACGGCGGGTCCCGGGGCAACCCGGGGCCGGCCGGCTACGGCGCGGTGGTCCGGGACGGGGACACGGGGCAGGTCGTCGCCGAGGCCGCCGAGTTCATCGGCCACGCGACCAACAACGTGGCCGAGTACCGGGGCCTGATCGCGGGCCTGCGGGCCGCCCACGCCCTCGACCCCGAGGCGAGCGTCGACGTCCGCATGGACTCCAAGCTGGTCGTCGAGCAGATGTCCGGCCGCTGGAAGATCAAGCACCCCGACATGCGCCCGCTCGCCGCCGAGGCCCGCGAGGTCTTCCCCGGCGGCCGCGTCACGTACGGCTGGATCCCGCGCGAGCGCAACAAGGACGCCGACCGGCTCGCCAACGAGGCCATGGACGCCGGGCAGGCCGGGCGGCAGTGGGAGCCCCGAAAGCCCGTCGCGGTGCCCGGGGAACCGCAGCCGGAGACCGCCGCCCCCAAGGCCGGCTGGGCCGCCCCCGCCGACCTCGGCACCCCCACCACCTTCGTCCTGCTGCGCCACGGCGAGACCCCGCTCACCCCGGAGAAGCGCTTCTCCGGCAGCGGCGGCAGCGACCCGGAGCTCTCCGACAAGGGCCGCTGGCAGGCCGAGCGCGCCGCCGAGGCCCTGGCCGCGCGCGGCAGCGTCCAGGCCGTCGTCGCCTCCCCGATGCTCCGCACCCGGCAGACCGCCGAGATCGTCGCCGCCCGGCTCGGCCTGGACGTCCGCTACGAGGACGGGCTGCGCGAGGTCGACTTCGGCGACTGGGAGGGCCTCACCTTCGCCGAGGTGCAGCAGCGCCACCCGGACGACCTGACGGCCTGGCTCGGCTCCACCAAGGCCAGGCCGACCGGCAGCACCGAGAGCTTCGCGAGCCTCACCCACCGGGCGGGTGTCGCCCGGGACAAGATCCTCGCCCGGTACGCGGGGAAGACGGTGCTGGTGGTCTCGCACGTCAGCCCCATCAAGACCCTGGTGCGACTGGCGCTGGGCGCCCCGCCGGACTCGCTGTTCCGGATGGAGCTGTCCGCCGCCTCGATCTGCGCCGTCCAGTACTACGCGGACGGCAACGCCTCGCTGCGGCTGCTGAACGACACCTCGCACCTGCGGTAAGCCTTCTCGGCTCGGCTTCGGCTCGGGTTCGGCTCAGTGCACCTCGGTGACCACCACGTCGAGCTGCCAGGCCCTGCGCGCCGTGCCCTCGGCCGCGAGCTCGACGTGGTGGCCCAGCTCCCGCAGGGCGTCCATCAGCTCGCCGGGCGTCTTCGGCTCGGCCCCGGCGGTCAGCAGGTCCCGGACGATCCGGCCCTTGGTCGCCTTGTTGAAGTGGCTGACCACCGTGCGCCTGCCGTCCCGCTCCTGGAGCACCCGGACGGTCGCCGTACGGGAGGCCACCTCGCCGGCCGGCTTCCACGCCGCCGCGTACGCGGAGCTGCGCAGGTCCAGCACCAGCCCGTCCGCGACCTCCGGAAGCACGGACGCCATCGCGCTCCGCCAGTACGCCCCGAGCGCCCCCGGGCCGGGGAGTTTCACGCCCATCGAGCAGCGGTACGACGGAATCCGGTCCGAGACGCGCACCGCGCCCCAGAGACCGGAGAAGACCAGCAGCGAGCGCGCCGCCCGGTCCTGGGCGGCGTCGTCGAGGGTGGCCAGGCCGAGGTTGTCGAACAGCACCCCGGTGTACACCTCGGCCGCCGGACGGGCCCCGGCCGTGAGCAGCCCGGCGTTCTTCGCGATCTCGCCCCGCAGCCCGGGCGTCAGCCCCAGCACCCCGGCGGCGGCGTCCTCGTCACCCCGGCAGAGCTCCACCAGCGCGTCCAGCACCGCCGCCCGCGCCGCCGTCAGCCCCGGCAGCGACAGGGCGCCGAGCGCGACCGGCGCACCGTCCCCGGGCGCGGCCTTGCCCTCCGACGGCGGCAACAGCACCAGCACAGCGGCTCCTCAACAATTCGTGGCAGCAGAACCCCGCCACCCTACTGCCGCCGCGCCGGCCCCCAGAGCCAGACAGAGCGGCGAGTAGTAGCGCCGGTCAAGCCGCCGGAACCGCTCCGAGCGCTCGACCACCGTCCCGAACAGCGTCAGTCCGCCGACCCCGCGCGCCAGCATCACCGCCGACACCGCCCGCACCCCGGCCCGCCGCATCCGCGCCGGCCCCACGGCGGGCACCACCCCGGCCTCCGCCGCCACCAGGTACGAGGCCGCCCCCAGCAACCCCGCCACCCCCAGGCAGGCCGCCGCCGGCGGCACCCCCTCGCCCGCTCCCACCACCGCGTCCGCGAACTCCTCCGGCGTCCGCAGCGGCCACGGCGTCACCGCCCACACCCCGTGCAGCGCCCCCACCACCGCCAGCGCTCCCGACACCGCGACCCCGCCCGCCCTGACCACGTCCATCGCCCGGAAACCCCCTTCGTCCACGGTCACCCACCCCCACCGTACGAGCCCTTACGCCCGGCAAACCCGTTGGGCCGCGCACCCCCGCGCCACTACCGTGAGCTAGCGAGGAGAGTGAACGCCATGACCCTGCGCCCCCTGAACCTGGTGCCCGGCGACGACGACGCCGTGGAGGAGTCCCTGCCCGTGCGGCTGCCCGCCGGCCTGCCCGCCGAGACGCGGCAGGCGCTGGAGTTCGCCGTGCGCGCCGCCGCCGAGGCCGTGATGGCGGGCCGGGTGCGGGTGACGGAGGCGCCGGCCGGGTCGGACACCACCGAACTCGCCTTCGACGTCCGACAGTCCGAGCTCCCCGAAGCCCTCACCGACCCCCGGCCCACCCGCGCCGACCGCCGCGCCGCGATGGTGGTCCGCATCCGCGCGTAAGGTCCGCGCGTAAGCGTCCGCGCCTCCGTCCGGAATCACCCGATTCGCCCTACGCTGGCGTCCATGCCTCGCCGAAAACTGCGCGTCAAGGCCGCCGACTCCGCCCGGATCAACACCGAGCTCGCGGAGCTCCGCACCCGCCTGGAGATCCACACCGAGTGGCCCGAGGCGGTGCTGGCCGAGGCGGAGGAGGCGGCCGAGCGCCCCCGGACGCCCGAGCTGGACGCCACCGACCTGCCGCTGTTCACCGTCGACCCGCCCGGCTCCCGCGACCTCGACCAGGCCATGCACCTCACCCACCGCCCCGGCGGCGGCTTCCGGGTGTACTACGCGATCGCCGACGTCGCGGCCTTCGTCCACCCCGGCGGCGCCATCGACACCGAGGCCCGCCGCCGCGTCGAGACCCTCTACTTCCCGGACCACCGCATCCCCCTGCACCCCGCCCGGATCTCCGAGGACGCCGCCAGCCTGCTGCCCGGGCGAGCCCCGCCCGGCCCTGCTGTGGCAGCTCGACCTCGACGCCGAGGGCGCCCTCGTCCTCGCCGACCTGCGCCGCGCCATGGTCCGCTCCCACCGCCGCCTGGACTACGCCGCCGTACAGCGCGCCGTCGACCTCGGCGGCGCCGACGAGCAGCTCGCCCTCCTCGCCACCGTCGGGGGCCTGCGCGAGCAGCGGGAGCGCGAACGCGGCGGCGTGAGCCTGCCCGTGCCGGAGCAGGAGGTCGAGGAGACCCTGCACGGCTACGTCCTCGGCTACCGCGCCCCGAGCCCCGCGGACGGCTGGAACGCCCAGATCTCCCTGCTCACCGGCATGGCCGCCGCCGAGATGATGCTCGACGCGGGCATCGGCCTGCTGCGCACCCTGCCCGCCGCGCCCCCCGCCGCGTACGAGCGGCTGCGCCGCATCGCCGCCGCCCTGGACGTGGACTGGCCGCAGGCGCTCCCGTACCCGGAGCTGATCCGCTCCCTCGACCCGGACGCCCCGCTCGACGCCGCCTTCCTCAACGCCTGTACGGGCCTGCTGCGCGGCGCCGGCTACCAGGCGTTCGACGAGTCCCGGGGCCTGCCCGCCCCCGCCGACCCGGGCCACGCGGCGATCGCCGCGCCGTACGCGCACTGCACCGCTCCGCTGCGCCGTCTCGGCGACCGGTTCACCCAGGAGGTGTGCGCGGCGGTCGCGGCGGGGGAGGAGGTGCCGGCCTGGGCGCGCGAGGCGCTGCCGGCCGTACCGGCGCTGATGGCGAGCGGGGACCGCAGGGCCGCCGAGGTCGAACGGGCCTGCGTGGACCTGGTGGAGGCGGAGCTGCTGGCGGGCCGGGAGGGCGAGGGCTTCTCGGCGGTGGTGATCGACGTGGACGGGAAGCGGCCCGGCACCGGCACCGTCCAGCTGCGCGAGCCCGCCGTCCGGGCCCGCTGCGACGGTGCGCCGGCGGGCGCGGCGCTGCCGCTCGGCCGGGTCATCGACGTCCGGCTGACGACGGCCGACCCGGCCACCCGGACGGTCCGCTTCGCCGCCGTCTGAACCGGACGGGAGTGGGAGGATCTGCCTGTGCCCGACGCTCCCGCCACCCCACGCCGCCGCTTCCTCGTCCTCGCGATCTGCTGTCTGAGCCTGTTCATCGTCGGCCTGGACAACACCGTCGTGAACATCGCCCTGCCCTCGATCCAGAAGGACCTGGACGCCCCCGCCTCCGGGCTCCAGTGGATCATCGACGCCTACACCCTGGTCCTGGCCTCGCTGCTGATGCTGTTCGGTTCGGTGGCCGACCGCTTCGGCCGCCGCCGGGTGTTCCTGATCGGCCTGTCCTGCTTCGCGCTCGGCTCCCTGCTGTGCAGCCTCGCCCCGAGCCTGGAGTGGCTGGTGGCCTTCCGCGCGGTGCAGGCGGTCGGCGGCTCGATGCTCAACCCGGTGGCGATGTCGATCATCACCAACACCTTCACCGACCCGAGGGAACGGGCCCGGGCGATCGGCGTCTGGGGCGGGGTGGTCGGCATCTCGATGGCGCTCGGTCCGCTGGTCGGCGGCTTCCTGGTGGACGGCGCCGGCTGGCCGTCCATCTTCCTGATCAACGTTCCGGTCGCCCTGCTGGCCATGGCGCTGACCCTCCGTTACGTCCCCGAGTCCCGCTCGCCCCGCCCGCGCCGGCTGGACCCGGTGGGCCAGCTGCTGATGGTCGTCCTGCTCGGCTGCGGCACCGCCGCCATCATCGAGGGCCCCGGCAACGGCTGGACCTCCCCGCTGATCCTCGTCCTCGCCTCGGCCGCCGTTGCCGCGCTGATCGCCTTCCCGCTGTGGGAACGCAGGGTCGCCGAACCGCTGGTCGACCCCCGCTTCTTCGCCAGCGCGCCGTTCACCGGCGCCACCGTCACCGCGGTCTGCGCCTTCTCGGCGCTCGGCGGCTTCCTCTTCCTCAACACCCTCTACCTCCAGGACGTCCGCCACTACGGCCCGGTCGAGGCGGGCCTGTGGACGCTGCCGATGGCCGGGATGATGCTGGTCTGCGCGCCGCTGTCCGGACGGATCGTCGGCGGCTGGGGCCCGCGCCTGCCGCTGGTCGCCGCGGGCCTGGGCCTCGCCGCCAGCGGCCTGCTGCTCACCCGCCTCACCGCCGACTCCCCGGCGGCGCTGCTGCTGGCCGCGTACGCGCTGTTCGGCTTCGGCTTCGGCATGGTGAACGCGCCGATCACCAACGCCGCCGTCTCCGGCATGCCCCGCGCCCAGGCCGGCGTGGCCGCCGCGGTCGCCTCCACCAGCCGCCAGGTCGGCCAGTCGCTGGGCGTCGCGGTGATCGGCACGGTCGTCACCTCCGCCGTGGTCGGCCCGATGGCGACGGGCTTCGCGCCGGCCAGCCACGCCGGCTGGTGGATCCTGGTCGGCCTCGGCGCCGCCGTCCTCGCCCTCGGCCTGCTCACCACCACCCCCTGGGCCACCGCCACCGCCGCCCGGGTCGCCGCCCGCCTCGGCGGCGAGCCTCCCGTCGCCCGCCCCGACGTACGGCAGGCCCCGCCCGAGCGGCTACGATGACCACTACGGCGGAAGAGCCGGCCGGGCGGTCGCGACGGGTCCCAGACCCGCCGAGGAACGTCCGGGCTCCACAGAGCAGGGTGGTGGGTAACGCCCACCCGGGGTGACCCGCGGGACAGTGCCACAGAAAACAGACCGCCCACCGCTCAGGCGCGTGGGTAAGGGTGAAACGGTGGTGTAAGAGACCACCAGCGACCGGGGTGACCCGGCCGGCTAGGTAAACCCCACCTGGAGCAAGGTCAAGATCGGTGCCCTCGGGCGCCGTGCGCGGATGTTCGAGGGCTGCTCGCCCGAATTCGCGGGTAGACCGCACGAGGCTGTCGGCAACGGCAGCCCTAGATGGATGGCCGTCTCCCCGGGCCGCGCAAGCGACCCGGGTGACAGAACCCGGCGTACAGGCCGACTCTTCCGCCCCCTGGACGCTTCTGAACGATCGAAGGCCCTCCGGCCCGCGCACCTCGCGCGGGCCGGAGGGCCTTTTTTCACGCCCTTACGCCGGGTGGGCGCCGATGGCGTCGCGGATCTGGGTGCCGAGGCCGCCGTTGACGCGGGCGCAGTTGGCGCAGCAGAAGAACATGCCGGCGACTTCGACGCCGTGGCCGACGATGCGGACGTTGCAGTGTTCGCAGCGGGGGGCGAGCTTCTCCATGGCGCATTCGAAGCTGTCGAAGGTGTAGGTGTCGCCGGTGATCGTCTTGATCTCGAAGGCGAGCCAGTAGTCGTTCCCGCAGGTGACGCAGGTGGCCATCGGGGGTGCTTCCCTTCCAGTGGGTGCAGCGGCTGGTCCCAGTGTCGGAGGGGGAGCGGCGGGCGGCCACTCAGACGGAGCGGGTGGAGAGGTCCTCCAGGGCGCGGACGGCGCGGTCGGCGTCGTCGGCGTTGACGAAGAGGTGGTCGTGGTGGAAGCCGGCCACCACGTTGCAGCTGATGCCGTCCTCGGCGAGCCGGGTGGCGACGGCGGCGGTGAGGCCGACGGCCTCCAGGGCGGAGTGGATCTGCAGGGTGATCCAGGCGGCGACGTACTCGTAGCGCAGGCCCAGCGCGTCCGCCTCCTCCTGGGCGACCACGACGGTGACCCCTTCGGGCTCGGCGACGGTCACCACCGGGCGCATTCCGGCGGGCACCTTCGCGGGGAGCGTGCAGTAGACGTACCGCCCGGGGTTCAGCAACGGGCGCATGCCGCGCAGGAGTAGCGCGAGATCTCTTTCACCGGCCATGCCCGTCACCGTAGCCGCTGCGCGGCGGCGGCGCGCGGATCGACGACATATCGGTAGCGTTGACGGCGAGCGCTCACCGATATATCGTCGAGCTATCGAGACAGTGACTCGACTGTTTCGGGAAGAGCTGTACGAGCTGAACGAGCCGTACGAGAAAACGGGAGGTGGGCGCAGTGCGCTCAGGAATGCGATTTCGTGGAGAGGGCCCGCGCGGCGGAAGGCGCCGCGGTCCGGGGCCCGAGTTCCGGGGGATGACGGGGATGCCCGGGGAGGGGTTCGACGGACGCGAGGCGTTCGGCGGCTTCGGCCCGCCCCGCGGCGGCCCGTACGGGCACGGGTTCGGCGGGCACGGCGGCCGGCGCGGGGGACCGCACGGGCGACGGGGCGGCCGGGCGCGGCGCGGGGACGTGCGCGCCTCGCTGCTGGCGCTGCTCAAGGAGCGGCCGATGCACGGCTACGAGATGATCGCCGAGATCGCCGAGCGGACCGGCGGGGCCTGGCGGCCCAGCCCCGGCTCGATCTACCCGAACCTCCAACTGCTGGAGGAGGAGGGCCTGATCACCTCGGAGACGGTCGGCGGCAAGCGGCTGGTCTCGCTCACCGAGGCGGGCCGGGCCGAGGCCGACGCCGGTCAGGCGGAGCCGTGGGCCGAGGCGGGCCGGGAGGTCGACTGGGCGGCCGTCCAGGAGGTCGGCCAGGCGCTGGCCGCCGTGGACCAGGCGATCCGGCAGGTCATGACCACCGGCACCGAGGCGCAGCGCACCAAGGGGCTCGCGGTGCTGACCGAGGCCCGCAAGAAGCTGTACCTGATCCTCGCCGAGGACGACTGACCCCGGAACGGGTCCGACGGGGTGTCAGCGGGGATCGGCGGGTGTCAGCGGGTGTCAGCGGGGATCGGCGGTGTCAGCCGGAGGCGGCCTCGTCGTACTCGTAGCGCCAGAACCAGCTGAGGCCCCGCACCTGCTTGCTGCGGACGTACACCAGCGTGCGCTCGGGGGAGTCGCCGTGCGCGGGGACGGGGACCTTGTACTTCTTGGGCACACCGAGCATCGGGCCCAGGGGGATGGGGAGGACCTTCCCGTCCAGGGGGCCGCCCACGAATTCGGTGTCCACACTCTTCACCCCTCCAGGGTCTCATCCCGCGCGAAACGCGAAGGCCCCGTGGGGCTCGGGGGGAGCCGGCGCGGAGCTCGGGGGGAGGGAGTGTGACCGGAGAGGCACCGCCCCCGGTCATCCGGAGGCGCCGCGCACCCTTATCCTTCCTGTTACGCCCTCGGGGTTCACCCCGGGTCAGCGGGCCCGTACGGGCCGGGCGGGGCGCGCGTCGGCGCGCCCTCCGGCCGTCACCGGCGCGGACAGCGTGCTGCCGCGACAGGCGTACCGAGACCCGGGCGTCGGCCGTCCGGTGACCCCGGTCAGCGGCCGGCGGGGCGCGGACAGCAGGGCCGAGCACCGCTTCGGGAAGCACCGGCGGGTGCCGTGCGTTGCGTTCCAGTGGTACGTCGAACGCCGTCTCGCACGGGGGCACGGCAGTTGCGCGGAAGGGGCCCGATGGAAGCCGGCAACAGGTGGACGACCTGGTGGCAGAAGCGTGATCGTCAGCGGACCGGGGACGCGGACGGGCCGGCCGCCCGGCTGGACCAGCTGCTCGGCGCGGTGCGCGCGGGCTTCCCCGTCGCCCCCGCCGCCCACCCGGCCGGATACCGCTGTTCCTGCGACCGGGTGGCCTGTCCGGCCCCGGCGCGGCACCCGGTCTCCTTCGCCTGGCAGACGCAGGCCACCACCGATCCCGAACAGGTCTCCCGCTGGCTCGCCCGCGACCCGCAGGCCAACTTCGTCACCGCCACCGGCCGGGTCCACGACGTGCTGGACGTCCCGGCGGAGGCCGGACGGCTGGCGCTGGAACGGCTGACGGCGCTGGGCGTCGAGGGCCCGGTCGCCGCGGTCGGCGAGGACCGCTACCTGTTCTTCACCACCACCCGCACCCCGCAGGACGAGGACGAGTGGTGGGACAGCGCGCTGGACTCCACCCCCGACACCGACTCCGAGCACCCCGGCATGCGCTGGCACTGCCGCGGCTCGTACACCCTGCTGCCCCCGGCCGCCCTCCCGGACGGCTCCCAGGTGCGCTGGCTGCGCGGGCCCGACCTGCCCCTGCCGGACCCGCTGCGCGTCCTCGACGTGCTGACCGACGCCTGCACCGAGACGGGCGCCGTCGCCGAGGAGCAGTGGATCATCGGCTAGGGCGCCCACCGGGTGGGGTCACGGCAGGGTGAGGATCTCCGCGCCGTCCGCCGTGACCACCAGGGTGTGCTCGAACTGGGCGGTGCGCTTGCGGTCCTTGGTGACGACCGTCCAGCCGTCCGGCCAGATCTCGTAGTCGTACGTGCCCAGGGTGAGCATCGGCTCGATGGTGAAGGTCATGCCCGGCTTGATGACCTCGGTGGCCCGCTCGCTGTCGTAGTGAGGGATGATCAGGCCGGAGTGGAACGACGTGTTGATGCCGTGTCCGGTGAAGTCCCGCACCACGCCGTAGTCGAAGCGCTTGGCGTAGGACTCGATCACCCGGCCGATGACGTTGATCTGACGGCCCGGCTTGACGGCCTTGATCGCCCGGTTGAGGGACTCCCGGGTGCGCTCGACCAGCAGTCGCGACTCCTCGTCCACATCGCCCACCAGGTAGGTGGCGTTGAGGTCGCCGTGCACCCCGTGGATGAACGCGGTGACGTCGATGTTGACGATGTCGCCGTCCTGCAGCACGGTCGAGTCCGGGATGCCGTGGCAGATGACCTCGTTGATCGAGGTGCAGACGGACTTGGGGAAGCCCCGGTAGCCGAGGTCGGACGGGTAGGCGTCGTGGTCGCACATGTACGCGTGGGCGACGGCGTCCAGCTCGTCCGTGGTCACGCCGGGGGCGATCAGCTTGGCCGCCTCCTCCATCGCCCGGGCGGCGATCCCGCCCGCGATCCGCATCTTCTCGATCGTCTCGGCGGTCTGCACCTCGGGCCCGGTGTACGGCGTCGGCGCGGGCTTGCCGACGTACTCGGGGCGCGCGATGTGCGCCGGGACCTTGCGGGTGGGGGACTGGATGCCGGGTTCGAGAGCCATGGCGGCGAGTCTAGTCGTGACGCTCGGGCCGCCCGGGCGGTGTGCGGAGGGGCTCGCGCCGGGGAATGATCGGTAGCGACCCCTATGTCTGGACGGGAGAGCGCCATGCCCCTCGGATTCCACCGCAGGACCACCGGCAAGCCGGGCGAGTGGTTCTACTGCATCAAGCACGCCAAGGTCGAGGAGGGCCCCGAGTGCCCCGCCAAGGACCGCCTCGGCCCCTACTCCACCCCCGAGGAGGCCGCCCGCGCCCTGGAGACGGCCGCCGAACGCAACGAGGAGTGGCGCGAGGACCCGCGCTGGAACGACGAGGGCCCGAAGCAGCCCTAGTGCCGCGTCAGGCAACCTTCGCCCCGTCGCGACGCCCGGCACGCACTCTCGCCGCACCGGCCGAAAGCCCAAGTACGTCCAGTACGAGGACTTCTCGTCGTAGGCGAGGAGCTTCGGCAGGGCGGCGGCGACGGCGAGGACGGCGGCGACGCAGGCGAGGCCGCCGGTCCAGACGGCGGCGCGGGCGCCGACGAGGCCGGCCATGGTGCCGGCGCGGACCTGGCCGAGCTGGGGGCCGACGGAGAAGCTGAGGAGCTCGACGCCGGCCATCCGGCCTCGGACCTCGTCCGGGATGGACTGGTTCCACATGGTGGAGCGGGCGATCCCGCTGATCTCGTCCGCGCCGCCGGCCAGGGCCAGGCCGAGCAGCACCACCCAGATGTTCCCGGTCAGCCCGGCCAGCGTCATCGAGGCGCCCCAGGCGACGGCCGCGACCACCAGCAGGCGGCCGTGCCGGTGGACCCGGGAGGTCCAGCCGCTGGTCGCCCCGATCAGCAGGGCGCCCACGGCGGAGGCCGCGTACATCGGGCCGAGCGCCCAGTCGGCGCCCAACTCCGAGGCCAGGAAGGGGAAGACGGCCACGGGGAAGGCGAACAGCATGGCGCAGACGTCGATCGCGTAGGTGCCCAGCAGATCCTTGCGGCTCCACGCGTACCGGATGCCCGTCAACACGGCCCGTACGGACGGCCGTTCGGCCCCGGTGGCGGGCGGTACGGCCTTGATGCGGACGAGCAGCAGCAGCGAGACGGCGAAGGTCAGCACGTCCAGCGCGTACGCGGTCTGCACCCCGGAGAAGGCCACCACCACACCGGCCAGCGCCGGTCCGGCGATCGAAGCCACGTTGTGGTACAGCGACTTGAGGGCGAAGGCGGCGCTCAGGTGCTCGTGGGCGACGAGCCTCGGCAGCAGCGAGTCCAGGGCCGGGCGCTGGAGGCCGTCGCAGGCCGCGACCAGGGCGGCGACGACGTAGATCGGCCAGAGCACCGGGTGCGGCAGCAGGGCGTTGAGCAGCAGCAGGCCCGCGAGCAGGCCCAGCGCGGCCTCGGAGCGCAGCACCAGTTTGCGGCGGTCCAGGGCGTCGGCCAGGGCCCCGCCCCAGAGGCCGAAGACGATCAGCGGAACGAGCTCGACGGCGCCGATCAGGCCGACGGCGAACGAGGAGTCGGTGAGCTCCTTGATCTGCATCGGCACGGCGACGAAGGTCAGGAAGCTGCCGAAGCTGGTCACGCAGCCGGAGATCCACAGGTGGCGGAAGTCGCGGGAGGCGCGCCAGGGGGACAGGTCCGGGGCGAGGGAGCGCAGCGTCGTGCGCAGGCGACCGGTATGGGGCGGTTCGTCGTCGTTCACGAACGACCATCCTCGGACGGCGGTTCCGCCGCCCGCAACGGGTTTTTCGCCAACCACTGACTCACCAACTACTGACTCACCAGCGGCTGATCGCCGGCCCCGCCGTCAGCCGCCCCGCCACCTCGGCGAGCCTGCCGAGCGCCGACCGGCGGGCGGGCGGCTCCCCGGCGGCGGCGCTGACCAGGTGCTGGGCGAGGTCGAAGGGCTCCTCGGCGGCGGTGCCCACCCCCAGCCGCTCGTGCGCCAGGCCCCCGAGGTCGCCCGGCTCGCCGGGGGCCGCGCCGTCCAGCGCCAGGACGGTCGCGCCCTGGCGCCGGGCGTCCTGCACCCGCTCCAGCAGCGGCACGCCCGCCGTCGAGGGGGCCACCACCAGGACGGTCGCCCCGCGCCCGGCCGCGGCGAGCCGGCCCAGGCCGTACGCCAGGTGCGCGGGGGCGCCGGCGGGCGGACGGTGGCGCAGCAGGGTGGGCGCCAGCCGGGGGACGGCCGACCAGGCGGCCTCGTCCTCCAGGTGGGCGGCCAGGTGCCAGGGCTCGTACGCCTCGGTGCCGACCAGCAGCAGATCGCCCGCGCCGCGCCGCTCCACCGAGCGCCGCAGCGAGCCGGCGAAGCCGCCGACCGTCTCCAGCCAGCCGGTTCCGGCCAGCCGTTCCCGCAGTGCGGTGACCCTGAGCGCGTCCATGCGGCCCAGGATGTCGCGCCCGGCACGGGGTTTGGGAGGATCGGGCCATGACTTCCCTCGATTCAGCGACAAACGCCCCGAAGCCCTCCGCCCGCGAACTCCCGGACGTCTCCCAGCTGGTGGTCGGCGTTCTCGGCGGCACCGGCGACCAGGGCCGGGGCCTGGCCCTGCGGCTGGCCAGGGCCGGCCAGCAGGTGATCATCGGCTCCCGCGACGCCGCCCGGGCCGAGGCTTCGGCGGCCGAGCTCGGCGGCGGAAGCCTCGGCGTGCGCGGCGCCGACAACGCCACCGTCGCCCGGGAGAGCGACGTGGTGATCGTCGCGGTGCCCTGGGACGGCCACGCGGCCACGCTGAGCGCGCTGCGCGAGGAGCTGGCGGGCAAGATCGTCGTCGACTGCGTCAACCCGCTCGGCTTCGACAAGCAGGGCGCCTACGCGCTCAAGCCGGAGGAGGGCAGCGCCGCCCAGCAGGCCGCCGCCCTGCTGCCGGACTCCCGGGTCACGGCCGCCTTCCACCACCTCTCGGCGGTGCTGCTCCAGGACGAGTCGGTGGAGCGCATCGACACCGACGTCCTGGTGCTCGGCGAGGAGCGGGCTGCCACCGACGTGGTGCAGGCGCTGGCGGAGCGCATCCCCGGCATGCGGGGCGTCTTCGCGGGCCGGCTGCGCAACGCCCACCAGGTGGAGGCGCTGGTGGCCAACCTGATCTCGGTCAACCGCCGCTACAAGGCCCACGCGGGGCTGCGGATCACCGACGTGTGACAGGACGTGCGACACCCGCGGGGTGTGTCGGCCTCACCCCTGGACGGGCTCCGGGGGTGAGGTCGGCGACAATGGGTCCCGGCCGTGACCCGGCCGATCGACCCGGCCGACCCCCGCCCGAGGAGCCCCCGCCATGCCCCGCACGTCCCTGTTCGCCCTGACCGTCGTCGTCCTCGCGCTGGCGGCGACCGTGATCTCGGCGCTGAACGCGTTCTGGCTCGGCCTGGTGCTGTGGCCGCTGCTCGCGGGCGTGGCGAGCAACGTGATCTGGCTCAACCGCCGCCGGACCAGGATCCTCGAGGCGTCCGCCGCGGCCCAGCAGGGCTAGATCCCAGCAGGGCTGGGCCGTGAGCCGAAAGACACGGCCTAGACCTGGGTCCAGAAGCGGAACAGCTGGTAGCCGAAGCTCGCGAAGGCCCCGTTCGCGCCGAACAGGTCCATCACGCCGTACACGGCGTCGTAGAAGACGCTGCGCACCTGCGGCTGCCACAGCAGCGCGAATACCGCGATCACGCCGTACGGCGCGAAGGGCTCGATCGCGCGCCGGGTCTGGTACGACAGCCAGGGCTCGACGATCCCGTAGCCGTCCAGGCCGGGCACCGGCAGCAGGTTCAGCAGCGCGGCGCTGATCTGCAGCAGGCCGAGGAAGGACATCGCGGAGACCAGGCCCAGGCCCGTCACCCAGCCCGCGCCGACCGGGATCAGCAGCGCCGCCGCGAAGACCAGGTTGGTCAGCGGCCCGGCCGCCGAGATCAGGCTGTGCTTGAGCCGCCCCTGGATGCGGTGGCGCTCGATCCACACCGCGCCGCCGGGCAGGCCGATGCCGCCGAGGATCACCATCACGATCGGCAGCACGATGCTGAACAGCAGGTTGGTGTACTTGAGCGGGTTGAGCGTGAGGTAGCCCTTGGCGCCGACGCTGATGTCGCCGCCGTGCAGCGCGGTGCGCGCGTGGGCGTACTCGTGCAGGCACAGCGAGACGACCCAGCCGGACACCACGAACAGGAAGACCCCGAAGCGCAGGTTGCCGTAGCCGGTGGACACGGCCCAGGCGGAGGTGCCGAGGACGGCGAGCAGCACCCAGAACACCGGGCTGATCCGGCGGTCCTCGCTGCGGGAGCGCTGCGTGGAGGCGAAGGTCATCTCTGGGGGCTCCGGGTGCGGGGTGACGGGGGTCGGGTTCGATCATGCCGGGCGGCGTGGGGGCCGGACAAGCCGTTCCCGGTGAACGTCCGAGGCCCCCGCCGGGTTCCGCCCGCGACGAGGGGCACGCACAATTGTGCGCCCGCATGCCCGCGGATCGACCAGAATGGTCCGGTGCACTACGGCATCCTCGGCACCACCACGGCCCACCACGACGACGGCACACCGGTGCCGCTGGGCGGCGCCCGGCTGCGCGCCCTGCTCACCGCACTGGCCCTGCGGCAGGGCCGGCCCGTCCCGGCGGACGTCCTGGCCGACGAGGTGTGGGAGGCGGAACCGCCGCAGGACGCCTCCGCCGCCCTGCAGACCCTGGTAGGCCGGCTGCGCCGCACCATCGGCCGTGACGAGGTCGGCTCCGGCCCGGCCGGCTACTGGCTGACCTCCTCCGCCACCGACCTCGCCGAGTTCCAGCGGCTGGGCACCGAGGGCCGCCGGGCCCTCGAGGCGGGCGACCACGCCCTCGCCGCCGAGCGGCTGCGCGCCGCCCTCGCCCTGTGGCGCGGCCCGGCCCTGGCCGACCTGCCCGACCGCTCCGGCCCGGCCGCCCGCCTGGAGGCCCAGCGGGAGGAGGCCCGCCGCCACCGGATCACCGCCGACCTCGAGCTCGGCCGCGCCGCCGACCTGGTGGCCGAACTCGCCGAACTCTGCGACCGCCGGCCCTCGGACGAGCCGCTGCAGCAGCTGATGCTCCGGGCGCTGCACCTCAGCGGCCGCACCGCCGAGGCGCTGCGCCACTACGAGCGCACCCGGCACGCCCTCGCCGAGGAGCTCGGCGTCGACCCTGGGCGCCAACTCCAGGACCTGCACGCCGAGTTGCTCGCCTCCACCGAGATGACGGGCGCCGAGAGGGCGGGCGCCGAGAGGATGGGAGCTGAGAAGACGGGCGCCGAGAGGGCGGGCGCCGAGGAGCCGCTCCCCGCCGGCGGGCCGGTCGGCCGGCGGATCGAACCGCCCGCCGCGCCCAAGCCCCCGCGCCCGGTGGGCAATCTGCGCGGCCGGCTGACCAGCTTCGTCGGCCGCGAGGCCGATCTCGCCACCGTACGGAGCCTGCTGGCGGACCGTCGGCTGGTGACCCTCATCGGCCCCGGCGGCTCCGGCAAGACCAGCCTCTCCGTCGAGGCAGGCCGCGCCGAACAGCCCGGCGGCGCCTGGCCGGACGGCGTGTGGATCGCCGAACTCGCCCCGCTGGAGAGCCCGGAGGCCGTCCCCGCCGCCGTGGTCGCCGCGCTCGGCCTGCGCGACCTGGTGCTGCACACCAGCGTGGTCTCCGAGGTGATGGAGAAGCGCCCCGAGGACCCGGTGCGCCGCCTGGTCGAGCACTGCGGCCACCGCCGGATGCTGCTCGTCCTCGACAACTGCGAGCACCTGATCCAGGCCGCCGCCGAGCTCGTCGCCGTCCTGCTCGCCGAGTGCCCGGGCCTGGCCGTGCTCGCCACCAGCCGGGAGCCGCTCGGCGTGCCCGGCGAGACGGTGCTGCCGGTCGAGCCGCTGCCCGACCCGGTGGCCCTGCGGCTGCTGACCGAGCGCGCCGCCGCCGCCCGTCCCGGCTTCGACCCGGAGAGCGACCCGCAGGCGTGCGCCGAGATCTGCCGCCGCCTGGACGGGCTGCCGCTGGCCATCGAACTGGCCGCAGCCCGGCTGCGGGTGATGACGGCCCGCCAGATCGCCGACCGGCTCGACGGCCGCTTCGCCCTGCTCACCGCCGGAAGCCGCACCCTGCTGCCGCGCCAGCAGACCCTGCGCGCGGTGGTCGACTGGAGCTGGGACCTCCTGGGCAAGCGCGAGCGCGCGGTGCTGCGCCGCCTCGCGGTGTTCACCGGCGGCTGGCAGCTGGAGGACGCCGAGGCGGTCTGCGCGGACGACTCCGAGGTGGCCCCGGAGGACGTCGCCGACGTGCTGCTCTCCCTGGTCGACAAGTCCCTGCTGGTCGCCGACCTGGACGACGGCGGTGGCCTGCCGCGCTACCGGATGCTGGAGACCATCCACGAGTACGCGGCCGAGCGCCTCGCCGAGTCCCCCGCCGAGCGCGCCGCGACCGAGGCCCGCCACCTGCACCGCTTCCGTACGGTCGTCGCCAGCGCCGACCAGGCCGTCCACGGCCACGGGCAGCTGCGCTGGCTCGGTGTGCTCGACCGCGAGCAGGACAACATCCGCGCCGCCCTGCGCCGCGCGATCGACCTGCGCGACGAGCAGCAGGCGCTCGTCCTCGTCCTCGGCCTGGCCTGGTACTGGGGGCTGCGCGGCTACACCCGGGAGGCCCGGGGCTGGTACGAGGCCGTCACCGCGCTCGGCGGCGACCCGTTCGCCGACGACGCGCCGACACCGGTGCCGCTGGACCGCAACGTCCTGGAGTACGAGCTGCCGATGCCCGCAGGCGTGGTCGAGGAGGCCCGCCGCCTGCTGGCCATGTTCCGGCTGATAGGGCTGTTCGAGGGCAACCTCGAGGTGCTCGGGGACCCGAAGGCGGTCCGCCTCGCCCGCCGCCTGCTGGAGGTGTACGGGCCGGAGCTGCCGCAGTCCTACCGCTTCCCGGCGCTGATGCGGGTGTTCGCGGCGTTCCTGGCCGGCCGGCTGGAGCTGATGCGGGACCTCCTGGACGACGCCGTGCGCGGCAGCGAGATCCACGGGAAGCCGCACGACCTGGCCTTCGTCCTCCAGGTGCGGGCCAAGGCCCTCAACGACTGGCCCGACGGGCAGGACCAGAGCCTGCGCGACCTCGACCGCTCGCTGGAGATCTTCGAGCGGGCCGGAAACCTCTGGGGGATCTCCCAGGCGCTCTCGGCCCGCGGCGAGGCGCTGGCGAACCGGGGAGACACCGAGGGGGCGACCGCCGCGTACGAGCGGGCCATCGAGATCGCCGAGCGGCTGGGCGCGCCCCAGGAGGTGCCGATCCTGCGGGTGCAGCTGGCCAGTGTCCTGGTGGAGCGGGACATGGCGGCCGGGGAGCGGATGATCCGGGAGACCATGGCCGGGCTGGCGGGGCCGGCGGCGGACCAGGCCACCGTGGGCGCCGTCCTGCTCGGCCACCTGACGCTGTGCGGCATCCACGCCTACCGCGGCGAGTTCACCGAGGCGCTGGCGGAGCTGGAGTCGCTGGAGGTGACCAGGGTCGGGTTCTTCGCCCCGGGCCTGACGGCCGGACTGCTGACCACCGCGAAGGGCTGGGTCACCGCCCGGTCGGGCGACGCCGACACCGGCTTCGCGCTGCTGCGCGAGGGCTGGCGGCTGGTCCGCAGCGTGGACTCGGTCTCCGGCTTCGCGGAGCAGATGACGGTGATGCTGGTCCCGGCCGTGATCGGGGTACTGCGCGCCCTCGCCGAGGCCCATGAGGACGATGAGCGGGCCCGGACGGCGGCGCTCCTGATCGGCGCCCAGAGCGGGATGAAGGGCCCCAAGGGCGGCTACCTGGAGCGGCACGAGCGCGACCGCGCCATCGCGGGCCTGCGCGCCCGGCTGGGGGAGGGGACCTTCGAGGCGGTCCGCGCGGAGGGCTCCGTCCTGAACCACCGGCAGACCCAGGAGTTGCTGGCGGAGATCCTCGACTGACGGCCCGTCGAGGCGCCCGGGGTCTGCCCGGGAACGACGAAGGGCCGACCGGTGCCCGTCCCCAGGGTTCACCGGCCGGCCGTACCTCCGGCGGGCGGCCTGTCCCGGGCCGCCCGCCGATCCCGTCGGTCACACCCCCGTGAGGCGGCCGACGGAGGTTCACAGGGGGTCAGGTCCGCTTGCGGAACCGGGCCACCGCCAGCGGGGCGAAGATCGCCGTCGAGACCGCCGACCAGATCACCACCACCATCACCGGGTGGGCCACCGCCCCGTGGCCGTTGAGCAGGGCCCGGGAGGCGTCGGCCAGCGCGGACAGCGGGTTGACCTTGGTGAACGCCTGCAGCCAGCCCGGCATGGTGTCGGTCGGCGCGAAGATCGAGCTGCCGAACTGCATCGGCAGCAGCACCAGCATGGAGACGCCCTGGACGGCCTGGGCGCTGCGCAGCGCCATGCCCAGCAGCATCGAGATCCAGACGATCGACATGCCGAACACCATCGACAGGCCGACGGTGGCCAGCAGCTCCGGCACACCGGTCTTCAGCTCGAAGCCGAGCAGGAAGCCGAAGGTCAGCAGGATCGCCGTGGACAGCAGGGCCCGGAGCGACTCGGCCACGATCTTGGACAGCAGGACGGAGGCCCGCCCGATCGGCAGGGTCCGGAAGCGGTCCATCACCCCGGTCTGGAAGTCGCTGTTCAGGCCGGTGCCCACGGCCAGCGCCAGGGTCATCCCGGTCTGCCCGATCAGCCCCGGGATCATGTACTGCTTGTAGGCGTCCTGGTCCCCGGCGAACATCGCGCCGCCGAAGACGTAGACGAAGAGCACGGTGAAGACGATCGGCATCAGCACGGCGTCGAACATCGACTCCGGGTCGGCCTTGATCCTCATCAGGTTGCGCCTGGTCAGCGCGCCGACGTGGCGCAGGTTGGCGGCCAGGCCGATCCGGGACTCGTCGCCCCGGGCGTGGGCGGGGGCGAGCGTGGCGGCGGTCATGCGACGGTCTCCTTGGCGTGGCCGGTGGCGGTGGCGGTGGCGCGGTCGGCGGAGGGCTTGCCGGTGATGGCGAGGAAGACCTCGTCCAGGCTGGGCACCTTGGTGTCGATCCCGGCGATCGCGAAGCCGCGCCCGCCGAGCACCCCGATGACGGCGGTCAGGTGCTCCTCGTTGACGATCGGCACCGCGAGCAGCCCGGTGTCCTGGGAGTACGTCGCGTTGGTGACGCCCGACTCGTACAGGCAGCGGGCCATCTCGGGCAGCTCGGCCGGGTGCACCGGGCGGACCTGGAGGGTCTGGCCGCCGACCTTGGCCTTGAGCTCGGCGACGCGGCCGCTGGCGATGACCCTGCCGCGGTCGATGACGGTCAGCTCGTCGGCGAGCTGCTCCGCCTCCTCCATGTACTGGGTGGTGAGCAGCACGGTGCTGCCCTCGGAGACCATCCGCTGCACCTCGTCCCACACCTCGTTGCGGGTGCGCGGGTCCAGGCCCGTGGTGGGCTCGTCCAGGTAGAGCACCCGGGGGCGGCCGATCATGCTGGCGGCCAGGTCGAGGCGGCGGCGCATGCCGCCGGAGTAGGTCTTGGCGATCCGGCCGGCGGCCTCGGTGAGCGAGAAGCGCTCCAGCAGCTCGGCGGCCCGGGCCTTGGCCTCGCGCCGGGGGAGGTCGAGGAGGCGGCCGATCAGGTAGAGGTTCTCGTAGCCGGAGAGCAACTCGTCCACCGAGGCGTACTGGCCGGTGAGGCCGATCGTGCGGCGCAGCTGCTTGGGCTGGCGCAGCACGTCGTAGCCGCCGACGAACGCGGTGCCGGCGTCCGGCTTGATCAGCGTCGAGAGGACGCGGACGAGGGTGGTCTTGCCGGCGCCGTTGGGGCCGAGCAGGGCGAGGACGGTGCCTTCGCGGACGGTGAGGTCGACCCCGTCGAGAGCCTTCGTCTCGCCGAAGTGCTTGACGATCCCCTGCACCTCGACGGCGTTCCCGGTGGTTCCCCGCGTGTTCGGGGCGGTGGCGATTCCTGTCATGCCTCCAAGGTGCCCGCCCCGCCTGTCGCCCCCCTGTCACGCCGCCGGGCCCCCTGTCAGGCCGCTGTCACCCGGCTGTCACCGCTTGAGGGCGCTTCTCGGGCACACATCATTTCAGCGCCCAGAAGAGATTCGGAAAAACAGGGGCGCCTCCTCGATCGAGGAGGCGCCCCTGAAACAAGAATCAATTTTGAAGTCAGAGCACTCGCTCGATGTCCTCGAAAATGTCGGCGTCCGTTTCCTTCTGCCAGTCCGGCAGGGCGTCCCAGTCGGCGACATAGCCCGGCTTGGGGTCGGCGATGTGCTTGTAGATCTGAGCGATCCAGCACAGGGCGACGAAGCGGCCCTTCTGCTCGCGGCTGAGCTTGGCCGTCGTCCCGCCGCTCACGGTGATGAAGTCACGAACTTGACCGAACACAGCGGCCGCGGACTGACGCTCCCAGTCCGGAGTCTCCTCCCAGGGCGTGATGGACCCCGGCTTCGGGTCACCCGGAAAGTGCCGCTCACCCCGGCGATCCACGCCTCGCGGAAGATCCGGCCGTCCTCGTGCTCCATCCTCAGGCCTCTCATCGTCCGTTCAGGTCGGAATCGCAGGCAGGCTTGCGATCTGACTGCTCAGGGCCGAGATCCGCCGGTCGGCGCCGAACGGTTCGAGGCGCCCTTGAAGCTCCCTCAACTTGCGGCCGACGTACCCCGACCCGCTCTGCTGGGCAAGCAACAGGGCTTCACCGGCATACGACAGTAGGCGATCGCTGTCCTTCTGTTGAATCCCGAGTATGGCGAGATCAGTGAGAACGCTCCCCCTGCGGCGTGCCGAGAGCGGCTGGTCCAATGCCTCGACCAGGGCTCCCTCCGCAAGATCGGGTCTCCCGAGCCGGGTGTAGCAGGTGCCCCGTTCCTCGGCCGGCCGAGAGCCGTCGAAGCGCAGCCAGCCGCCGTTGTGAACCTGTCCTGCCAGTGAGTGGACCTGACCTGCTAGATCCAGCGCCCTGTTGCACGAGTCGAGGTCTCCCAAGCCGGCGAACGCCTGGGCTTGAACGGCCGCCACCCAGTGGCGGGTCGAGAGCTCACGATTCCCGTGCCCGGCCAGCTCCGAAGCCGCCTTCAACATGGGCACCGTCGTGGCGAACCGCCTCTCGTACAGGCCGATGAAAGCGTGCCGGGCCAGGGCACACGCCCAGAGGTCATAGGCACTGGCCTCCCGAGCGGCGCTGACGGCGAGGGCATAGCACTGCGCGGCATCGGTGTAGCGATTTCCGTCGAAGAAGATCTCGCCTGCCAGTTGCAGCAGATCCGCCGTTGTCTCGCAGAGCCGCCTGCGCTGAGTCTCGGTCGGAGCCCGCGAGACTGCGGATCCGGTTGGGGCGATGATCGCGATCTGCGGTTCACATGTCGCCGGAGCAGCACCGGTCGGGTGCAACTCCAGTAGACCGTCGAGTTCCACAACAGAGAGTTTCAACAGCCTGGCGAGCCTGGGCCGGATGTGCGGCTGCGGCTCGGAGTCGCCACGCTCCCAACGGCTGACCGTGGACCGGTCGACGTCGAGTGCTTCGGCGAACCCGTCCTGACTGCAGCCGAGTGCCTTCCGGCGCCGCGCCAGATGCGGCCTGGTGGCCTTCATGCCACTGCCCTTCGCTCTGCTGATGCATTGATCCAGGTCAGAGCTCGTGGTGCATCGAGTATGCACCAGAACTGCACCCGGACTGCTCTGGTTTGCCCCAACTCACCCTTGTTTCCTGGGTGGTGCGGCGCACGAACGCCGCACCGAAGAGGCGTGCGATCGCCGAGACCTCGGCTTGGAGTGGAACAACCATGACTCCGCTGAACACCCCGACAGCGCCGGTGCTCTGCACCTTGGACATCGAAGCCGGTGTTGCCGCAGTACCCCCGGCCCGCCGTGAGGTCGGGCAGACCGTCCTGGCCTTGAACCTCCCTCTGTCGAACGAGGCGTTGGGAGACGTGGAGTTGTGTGTCGGTGAGTTGCTCGCCAACGCCGTCGAGCATGTCGGGGAGCGTTGCCGCGTCGTGGTTCGGTGGACCGGCGTTCGTGTGCGCGTGGAGGTCGCTGACGGGAGCCCGTTGCCGCCGACGCGAACCAGCGCCGACGATCTGGCCTCTGGTGGGCGCGGTCTCCTGCTCGTCGAGGCGCTGGCCCACTCCTGGGGCTGGTACCCGGAGGAGGGCGAGAAGGTGGTGTGGTGCGAAGTGGCGCCCGGGCAGGGCGATCAGCCCCGGTACGAGGTCCGGGTGATCGACTCCCGCAGCCCTCACTTTGTCCTCTTGGAGTGCTGGGGCATCTACGACCGTGAACGGCACGACTACCTGCGGGTTCCGGGTTCGTCGGACCGGATCAGGCGCTTCTACACGAAGGCCGCCGCCGCGGCCCATCTGAGCCGGGAGGTGGGGAAGTGCACGACCTGATCGCGAGCCCCTTCCTCAACGGCTTCGTCGTCCTGCGGCCGGGCCGGTTGGAGGGCCTCACGTTGTCCGAGCGGCGGTTCCGGGATCTGGAACTCGCCCACGACTCGGGCGCCGACCTTCCGTTGTGGCTGGCGAGGGCCGTCCGCGCCCGCTGGGGTGTCGACCTGGTGATCCGGTCGGCGAGTGACGCCGTCCTGATCCGCGACGCCCCGCCGTACGGTCACGGCCGGGCGAGCTGGGAGATCAACCTGGGCTGCGACCTCGGCTGCATTCATTAGGCAAATTGAGTGTCGGGTTCAAAGGTGTCGGCTTTGGACCCGTACCGTCAGCTCGCTTTGAGGCGGTCCATGAGGTCGGCGACGCCATCAACCTGGCGGTAGGGCTTGAACGCCGGAGCGAGCTCGCGTACCAAGGTGACGCACCGTTCGGCGCCGATCCGGGTCGCCAGGTCGAGCGACTGATTCGTGACAGCGAGGGCCTGTTCGACCTCGCGGGCCTGCAAGAGGCTACGGGCCTCGTACGTCAGGAAGATCCCCCGCGTCTTGTCACGGGAACGCGGCAGCAGGCTCATGCCCTCGCCGATACGGGCGTGGGCCTCCTCGGTGCGGCCTAGGTCGAGCATGCACTGGCCGGAGTCGACAGCCAGGTCCGCCGTACTCATCCACCGGCACCAGGCCGGGGCGGGGTCGGGACTGTCGGTCAGCAGCGCGCTCTCGGCGGCGGCCAGGTCCCGGTGGCAGTCGGAGGCGGCGCCGAGGGCGGCGTGCGCGCGGGCCCGGCGGAGGTGAAGCAGGGAGCGGGCGGTGGGGTGCTGGGTGTGGATGAGAGCCTGGCTGAGCGGTTCGACGGCGGCGCCGGGTTGGGTGAGCCAGATCGACTGGTAGGCGAAGTCGGAGAGGACGCCGGCGTCGAAGTCGCGGTCGCGGGCGGCGTGCGCGTTGGTGAGGGCCGCGTTCCAGAGCTTGCCCGCCGCGAAGTGCTGGCCCTGGTCGAAGTGATGCCACCCGCAGGTGCTGGCCAGGGAGGCAGCGAGCAGGTGGAGTCGCCGGCCGACGGGTTCGGTGTAGCGGCCTTGTTCCAGCAGGTCGGTGACCGTGTCCAGCTGGGCGTCCATCAGCTTCGCGGTGTGCTGGCGCTGTTCGGTGGGCAGCGCGGTGAGCTTGGCGCAGGTGTCCTCTAGCCAGTCGACCAGTTCGGCATCGACGTGCTTGCCGCTCAGGGCGGCGGTGAGCCGGTCAGGTTCGAGGGCGGTCCACTGGGTGGAGAGCCCGGCCAGCGCGAGCGCGCTGAAGGTCATGAAGGTGCGTCGGCGGTGGTCCATAGCGGCTCTCTGTGCATCTCGAAGGGCGAGGACGGTGAACGCCGACCCGAGTGGAACGGGCTGTTCCTGCCCTGGCAGCCAGTGAGGCCACTCGAAGGCTTCCAGGTCGGCGATCGGGACGTCGAAGGCTTCGGCGATCAGGAGTTGGGATTCGATGCTGGGCGTCTTGCGCCAGTTCTCCCACTTGCTGACGGCGGCCTTGTCGGTGCCGGAGCGAAGGCCCTCGGGCCGGTGCCGAGCGGCGTGGTGGATGCGGGCCGCGAGGTCGGTCTGGGACCAGCCGCGAAGCGCGCGGGCGTACGCGAGGGGGTGCCGGATCTGGTCGTCCACGGGGCCAATCCCATCATCGACGGTGACCGTGAGCCTACTGCGCGTACGGGCGGGACTACCCCGGGACTACGGACAACGCCTGGTTGGTGACCGTGAGTTGGGCTCTACTCGTCGTGCACCGACAAGTTTCGTCACCAAGCGGAAGGAGTCCGCGCATGAAACGACGAGCTGCGGTTATCGGCCTCGGCCACCAGGCGCTCGAAGACCACCTGCCCGGCCTGCTCGCCTCCAGCAAGGCCGAGCTCGTCGCCGTCTGCGACAGCAACCCCGACACCCTGCGCGAGCGACAAGACCGGCTCCAGGTCCCGGGATTCACCCGCGCCGGTGAGCTGCTGGACGCCGTGAAGCCGGACTTCGTGGTCGTCGCCGTCCCGCATCACGCCGGTCGGGAGGTCGTCCAGGAGTGCGCCGACCGGGGCGTTCACGTCCTCAAGGAGAAGCCCTTCGCCACCAGCGTGCAGGAGGCCCGGGACCTCGTCCAGGTCTGCCAGGCTGGGCGGGTCGAGCTGATGGTCACCCTCCAGCGGCGGTTCAACCCGATCTATGCCAGCGTCGCCGGGCTGCTGGACCAGATCGGCACACCGTTCCTGATCGACGGTCAGTACACCTTCCACACCGACGACCCCGGTGGCGGCTGGCGCGGGGACGTCCGGCAGGCCGGGGGCGGCTGCATCATCGACATGGGCTACCACCTGATCGACCTGCTGCTGTGGTACTTCGGCCTGCCCAGCCGGGTCATCGCGGAGTTCTCCACCACCGCCGTCCCCGGCGGCGGGTACGACGCGGAGGACACCGCCGTCATCCAGCTCGGCTACGGCAGCGACCTGTACGGCTCGGTGCTGTTGTCCAGGTGGGTGGCCCCGAAGACTGAGCGACTGCATGTGGTCGGCACCCGAGGCTCGGTGCTGCTGACCAAGGGCCAGGTCCAGCGCCTTGACCTGGGCGGCACGGTCGTGGAGGAGCTGACCCGCCCGCACGCCCCGGCCTCGGCGTCGGCCGCGCAGATCGACTACTTCTGCCGGGTTCTGGACGGCGAGAGGCCCAACACCTCCGGACCGGAGCAGCACCTCGCGCACGCCGCGTTCATCGCCTCCTGCTACCGGTCCAAGGCAGCGGGGCGCTACATCGACCCGAAGGAGATGCTGTGACCAGCCCTCTCGCCCTGCTCGGCGGCAAGCCCGCCGTCACCGCCACTGGCCCGCACTTCAGCTGGCCGCCGATCGACGACACCACCCGCGCCAAGGTCGCCGCCCAGCTGGAGGAGTCGATCTCCATCCCCGGCCGGTCCGGCATCGTCGCCGAGCTGGAGGACGGACTGCAGGAGTACTTCGGCGTCCGTCACGCGGTCACCACCAGCTCCGGCACGGCCGCTCTGCACGCCACCTACTGGGCCGCGAGGATCAAGCCCGGCGACGAGGTGATCGTCCCGGCTTGGACCTTTCACGCCACCGCCTCCCCGCTGTTCCATCTCCGTGCGGTGCCGGTGCTCTGCGAGACCGGGCCGGACGGCAACATCGACCCGAACGGGGTCGAGGAGCTGATCACCCCGCGCACCCGCGCGATCATGGTCACCCACCTGTGGGGCAAGCCCGCCGACATGACTGACATCGTCGCCGTGGCGAACGCGCACGACCTTCTCGTACTGGAGGACGGCTCCCACGCCCACGGCGCCAGCATCGCGGGGCAGAAGGTCGGCACCTTCGGCCTGGCCTCGGCGTTCTCCCTCAACGGACCCAAGCCGCTGTCCGGCGGCGAGGGCGGGTTCGTCCTTACGGACGACGACGACACCTACCACCGGGTCATCACGCTCGCGCACTACAACAAGCGGGCCAAGTCGGAGATCCCGGAAGGCCATCCGCTCGCGCGGTACGCGGTCACCGGGGCCGGCCTCAAGCTCCGCATCCACCCGCTCGCCGCCGCCATCGCCCACGACCAGCTCACCCGCCTCGACGGCTACCTCGCCGGACGGGCGGAGATCGCCCGCTACCTCACCGGTGCACTCGCCGGGGTACCCGGCCTGGAGGTCACCAGCATGCCCGAAGGGGTGGTCCCGTCCTGGTACGGGTTGACGCTCACCTACCGGCCGGACGAGCTCGGCGGGCTGCCGATCGAGCGGTTCCACCAGGCGCTGGTCGCCGAGGGCGCCACCGAGTTCGACCGCCCGGGCTCCACCTGCCCGCTCAACCAATTCCCGCTGTACCAGCACCCCGGACCGTTGTTCCCGGGGCACCCGCACTCCCACCGCCGTTACACGAGCGGTGACTTCCCGGTCGCGGAGCAGGCTCACGCGCACACGATCAAGCTCCCGGTCTGGCATCGTGAACAGGATCTCGAACTGGCCGAGCAGTACGTCCGCGCGGCCATCAAGATCAGCGACCATCACAAGGAGCTTCTGTGACCGTCACCTCCCCCGAGTTCGTGGCTGGCCTGGCGGCCGACGCTGAAGCCGCCGGCATCACCGGCTTCGTCGCGGCCGCCGTGATCAACCACGACGGCCGGGTCCTGCTCGTACGGCGCAACCCCGACGACTACATGGGCGGGATGTGGGAGATCCCCTCCGGAACGGTCGAGACCGGGGAGACGATCCTGGACGCAATGTACCGGGAGACCGCCGAGGAGACCGGCCTGACCGTCGACCAGGTCAGCGGCTACATCGGGCACTTCGACTACCAGAACAGCCGCGGTGGCACGACCCGCCAGTTCAACTTCGCGGTCACCGTGGAGAAGACCGAACCGGTCGTCCTCACCGAACACGACGCCCACCAGTGGGCACTCCCCGGCGAGCTGCCCGAGGTCAGCGACGCGGTCCGCAAGCTGATCGCCCGTTGAGGTGGTGAGAGTGTGGCGGGGGCCTCGGATTCCCCCAGGCCCCCGCCACACCATGGTCGAGATGACCTGCTGCGGCTCAAGGGGGTAACTGCCGATGCGCTGCCGAGCTCCTGCTTTGCCTGGTCCAACTCCAGCGACAGCTCTACGGCGATCTTCGTCAGGACCTTGCTCTTCTCACGTTCGATAGCTAGGTCTGCCTTGAGGGCCTTGATCTCCTCCTTCAGGAGCCTGTTCTGCTCGTGGACCTTCTCCACAGCGGCAGGTGCCGAGCTCTGTGCCTTCACCCGGGCCTGGAACTCGTGCACGAGGTCCTTGTGATCGCCGTAGACCACATCGCGGCGAAGCCCCGACTCGGTGATCAGCTCCGATCCGGTGAGCTTGCCGCTGGCCGACCGCAGCGGTGTACCCGCCAGCAGCCGTTCTGCGGCAGCCTGGAGCGCCGCCCGCTCGGCTTCGCGATCGCGGGGCTTGCGGGTCATTCGCTGTTCTCCCTGGTGGTAGCGGTGCCTACGTGCCGGTGCAGGACCTTGCGGACCTGAACAGCCTGGGCTTTGGCGCGATCCCGAAGCGGATGAGGGGCGAGTGGGTCGGCAACCGCCGCCTCCAACGCAGAGAGCCTTTCCTGTAGTTGGGCGACATCGCGGTCGGTGTACGCGAGGTTTTGGCAGGTCGACTGGCACTCGGCCTCGATCGGTGCGTCACCGACCGGCAGCCCCTGGGCGATCCGGGCGTTGCGGCATGCAACTGTCTCCGCCTGCCAGACACAGGTCATGCCGTCGCCATGGTGGATGCTGGGGTCGACCTGGGAGACCAGCCGCTCGACGTTGCGGACGCGGTTGACGACACGACCGGCGAACCGGTGGGCACGCGCCACCCTCGACCTGTATTCCGGAGCTGCCGGGCCGCTGATTCGTTCGCCCTGCTCCAGGAGCGACCAGTCCCGCTCGCTCTGCTCAACGATCAACTCCAGCCGCTCGACGGCCACGTCCTCCAGCCAGGAGGCGTTCGCCTGCCCCGCGTAGCTCAAGGTGACCTTGGTTGAGACGTGTGCGTACTGAAGTGCTGCCGCGATCAGGCCGCGGGGCCTGCGGACGATGAAGTAGGCCAAAGTCCGTCTGAACCTGGACGGGTGGATGTTGCGGGTCGGGTCGGCCGGGACGACCGGCTGACCGTCGGAAGCTGCTGTTCAGCCAGCCGATGAACTTGTCCAGGTCACGGGTCATATATCGGGCGACACGGGCATGCTCATGGGCGGGTCGGCGTGCGTGGGCGGACACGAGGCTGGAAGGAAAGAGGAACGGGGAGTCGGACAGCGATTCGAGTATGGCGATGGCGTCGTGGACCGGTTGCACGACGACCCACGAGCGGCCCCACTCGTCCTCGCCCGCGCTCGGGCGGGGAGATCGCCCGGCCCCCTTGCCGTGACGGCCGTCAACGAAGAGCTGTCCAGTGGTCTCGTCGCGTCGTCGGCAGCCGCGTCTGAGGTTGAGCGCCTCGCCCGGCCGCATGCCGGAGAGGTAGCTGATCACCACGAAACAGGCGGCGGCCAGGTGCGAGACCAGCTCGGGAAGCTCCTTGACCGTGATGGGATGCTCGCGCCAGGCGTGCCCGTCGATGAGGCCGCAAACTTCCCCCAGGAATGAGCCTCGGGCGATCGGGAGGCCGCTGTCCACGACTGTCTGGCGCACCTTCGGCTGTGAGGTGGTCAGCTTCATGCCAAGGAGTCGGGAGAGATGACGCCAATTCAGCTGATACGTGCCGTCGTCGGCTTGTATCCCCGGAAGAGCGGCTCCCTCGGCTTCGGCGCGGGCGAGGAGATCTCCACGCGCTGGCGGACGGGCAGTCCGTGGAAGTCTGCCTGGCGAGGGTGGGTCTTCGCTTCGAGCTGTTGGAACTCGTGTTGGGCAGCGACGATGTCCGGACCGATGTCCTCGATCATCCGCAGGCTCCAGGCCAGCAGGGCCTCCATCGTGGCGGGGGCGATCCGGGGAGTCTTGTTCTCCCGGCCGGGGGCAGGCGTCTGGGCGAGTTGGTGCATGCTCGCCCCATCCCAGAGGCTGTCGGTCGACAGCCGGCACTCGGGCGGCAGGTGCACCTGGTAGTCCCACATGGCTGGACGAGAAGGGCAAGCGCCGCCTGCTGCGCACCCTGCGGGACGCCGGAGTGCTGTGGCTCCAGGTCACGGGCGGCGAGGCCCTGATCGATCCCCACTTCGCCGCCTCGTGCCGGCTCGCGCACGACCTCGGGATGATGATCGAGGTCCTCACCAACGGCACCCGTCTGTCGAACCCCGCCACCTTGGCGGCCCTGGCTGCGTGCAGGCCGTACAGGGTCACCGTCTCCCTCTACGGCGCGACCCCGGAGACGTACGACGCGTTCACCCGTCGCCGAGGCGCCTTCGCGCGGGTCACCCGGGGGCTGGCCGCCGGCGTCGAGGCCGGTCTGCCCCTGCGACTGGCGCTGATCGTCACCGCGCAGAACGCCCACGAGCACGACCGGATGCGCGAGTTGGCCAACGGGCTCGGGCTGCCGTTCAAGGAGTACACCCACATGTCGCCGACGATCTACGGCGGCGCCGAGTCCCTCGCCTCCCAGTCCCCGGCCCACCTGAAACCCCTCGAACGCTTCACGGGCTGCAACGCGGGACACACCTTCCTCCACGTCGACCCGCACGGACGGGCCTCGATCTGCAAGGTCGGCCGCGACGAACAGATCGACGTCCTGGCCGAAGGCGTCCAGGGTCTCGCCCGGCTCGGCACGATCGCCGACCGCCTCATGCTTCGCACCGGTGGCTGCTCCGGCTGCCTGCTCTCCGAGAACTGCTCGGTGTGCAGGCCACTGGCCAAGCGGTACCAGGAGGCGAAGGCACCACTGAACACCTACTGCCAACACGGCCGGAAAGGAACCACAGGATGACCGCTGTCATGGTCGAGATGACCACCACCCGCACGAAGAGCGACGACGACGAGATCAGGTTCGTCGACGACATGGAGGACTTCGGGGCCGACGCCCTCCCCGGATGCAGCGACGACAACCCGTACCGGTAGCACGCCCCCGGAGGCCGACCGCGTCGATGCGGTCGGCCTCCGGGCTGATTCTGGGAGCCTGTAGGTCGTGACCACCACGCGCATCCACTGGGCGGATCTGCCCGCAGCCGTGCACCAGGCTGTTTCTGTACGGCTTGGAGGTCCGATTCTTCGGGCGGAGACGGTCTCGGCCGGGTTCAACTCCGAGATCGCCGTCAGGCTCGCCACCGAAGAGGGCAGCGTCTTCGTCAAGGGCATGCGGCTCAGCCACCCGCGTGTGTGGACACAGCAGCGCGAGGCGGAGATCAACCCGTCCCTGCACGGCCTCGCGCCGACGGTGCTGTGGCACATGGAAGTCGAAGGATGGAGCCTGCTCGCGTTCGAGCACATCCGGGCCCGGCACGCCGACTACAAAGCGGTCGGGGACCTGGAGTCGATGGTTGACGTGCTGACCCGGCTCGGCCGTGTCCCGTGCCCCCGGATCGAACTCCGTCAGGCGGAGCAGCGATGGGCTGCGTATGTGGACGAGCCGCAGTCGGCGGCCCGGTTCGCGGGCGATGCGCTGCTGCACACGGACCTGAACAGCGAAAACGTGCTGGTTCAGGGAGAACGGACGGTTCTGGTGGACTGGGCGTGGGCCACGCGCGGCGCGGCCTGGATCGACCCGGCTCTCTGGGTGATCTGGCTGATCGCCGCGGGCGGCCACAGCCCGGCTTCGGCGGAGGGCTGGGCTGCCAGGATTCCCGCCTGGAGTCTCGGCGATCCTGCACTGCTGGACGTCTTCGCGAAGGCTCAGGCCCGCATGTGGGCCGACATCGCGGGGAGCGAGCCGGACGCGTGGACGGCCGGGCTGAGCAGGGCGGCTCAGCGGTGGGCCCGCTTCCGAGGGTGACGTCGCCGCTTCGGCGGGGCCGAAGCGGCGACGGGGCCGTCAGTGGAAGGTGTGCTGCTCCGCCGGGAAGGCGCCGGTGCGGACCTCTTCGGCGAACTCGCGGGCGGCGTCGCCGAGGACGGAGCGCAGGTTCGCGTACTGCTTGACGAACTTGGGCACCCGGCCCGCGGTCATGCCGGCCATGTCCGTCCAGACCAGCACCTGGGCGTCGGTGTCGGCGCCGCCGCCGATGCCCACGGTCGGGATCGCCAGCTGCTCGGTGACCTGGGCGGCCAGCTCGGCGGGGACGGCTTCCAGGACGACGGCGAAGGCGCCGGCCTGCTGCACGGCCTTGGCGTCGCGCAGCATCTGGTGCGCCGCCTCGTCGCCGCGACCCTGGACGGGGTAGCCGCCGAAGGCGTGCACGGACTGCGGGGTGAGGCCGATGTGGGCCATCACCGGGACGCCGGCCTCGACCAGCAGCTCGATCGAGCGGGCGCTGCGCTCCCCGCCCTCCAGCTTGACGGCGCCGACCCCGGCGTCCTTCATCAGCCGGGCGGCGTTGTGCATGGCCTGCGCGGGGGACTCCTGGTACGAGCCGAAGGGCAGGTCGGCGACGACCATGGCGCGCTTGGTGCCGCGGACGACGGCGGCGGAGAGCATCACCATCTGATCCATGGTCACGGGCACGGTGGTCTCGTAGCCGAGGTGGCAGTTGCCGGCCGAGTCGCCGACGAGCAGGACGGGGATGCCGGCCTCGTCGAACACCCCGGCGGTGAGGGCGTCGTAGGCGGTGAGCATGGCCCACTTCTCGCCGCGCTGCTTGGCGGCGGCGAGGTCGCGGACGGTGACCCGTCGGTTGGTGACCCCGCCGTAGAGGGAGGTGGTCGACGCCTGGTTCTGGGCAGGCGAAGGCGAAGAAGCGTTCATCGAACGGACTCCTGAAGGGTTGTCGTCTCGTGGCGCCGTGCGGCGTCCCCGGATCACCTCCATGCTTGCACGCCCCGGCGTGGCCGCAAAGAGGGGGGAGCACGCACGGGTGCGATCCGGGACACACCGGAGCTTTTATGAAACGGATTCGTCTCGTATCGAAAATGGGGCTAGGCTGACGTCCGGGGGTAATACGAGACGCACACGGCTCGGAACCGCCCCGTACACCGCACCACCGAACCGGACGGGGAAGACCAATGACCACCGCAGCCGCGCCACCACGGGTACCGGAAGCCATCCACCGCCGCCGCTGGGCGATCCTGAGCACCCTGGTGCTCGCCCTGCTCGTCGTCGTGCTCGACAACTCGATCCTCAACGTCGCGATGAAGACCATCGCGACCCCGGCCCCGGTCGGCCTGGGCGCCACCCAGAGCGACCTGGAATGGGCGATCAACTCGTACACCCTGGTGTTCGCGGGGCTGCTCTTCACCTCGGGCCTGCTCGGCGACCGCTTCGGCCGCAAGCGCGCGCTGCTGGCGGGCATGGTCGTCTTCGGCATCGCCTCGCTGCTCTCCGCGATGGCCGGCTCGCCCGGTGAACTCGTGGGCTACCGCGCCCTGATGGGCGTCGGCGGCGCGCTGGCGATGCCCGCCACGCTGGCGATCATCATGAACGTCTTCGAGCGCTCCGAGCAGCCCAAGGCGATAGGCATCTGGGCCGGTGCGGTCGGCCTGGCCATCGCCATCGGCCCGATCACCGGCGGCCTGCTGATCGAGCACTTCTGGTGGGGCTCGGTCTTCCTGGTCAACGTCCCGATCGTGATCGTCGCCGTCGTCGCGATGGCGATCCTGGTGCCCGAGTCCAAGGACCCGAACCCCGGCAGGATGGACCCGGTCGGCGTGCTGCTGTCGATCATCGGCCTGGTCGCGCTGATCTACGGCATCATCAAGGGCGGCGAGCTGGCCGACTTCACCGACGTCCAAGCCTGGCTGCCGACCCTGATCGGTGTGGCCGCCCTGGTGGCCTTCGTCCTGTTCGAGCGCCGCACCCGCTTCCCCGCGCTGGACATCAGCTGGTTCCGCAACAAGGTCTTCAGCGCCTCGGTCGTGGTCGTCGGCGTGATCTTCTTCGCGCTGATGGGCGTCTCCTTCTTCGGCGTCTTCTACATCCAGAGCGTGCGCGGCTACAGCGCCCTCCAGGCCGGCATGCTGATGCTGCCGATGGCCGCCGCCCAGCTGGTGTTCGCCCCGCGGGCCCGCCTGGTCGTCGACCGCCTCGGCGTCGCCGCCACCGCCGCGGCCGGCATGATGCTCGTCGCCCTCGGCTTCGTCGGGTACGGCGTGATCAGCGCGACCTCGCCGATCTGGGTGCTGATCATCCTCGGCCTGGTCATGGGCGCGGGCATGGCGCACGTCATGCCGCCCGTCACCGTCGCCATCATGGGCTCGCTGCCGCGCGAGAAGGCGGGCGCGGGCTCGGCCGTCAACAACACCTTCCGCCAGGTCGGCGGCTCGCTGGGCGTCGCCGTCCTGGGCGCGGTGCTCTCCACCGTCTACCGCGACGGCATGTCCGACACCCTCCAGCAGCTGCCGCCCGAGTACCGGGACAAGGCCGGCGAGTCGCTGGAGGCCACCATGGCCGTCGCCGAGCATCTCGGAGACAAGGGCAAGGGCCTGATCGCCCCCGCCTTCGACTCCTTCATGCACGCCATGCACGTCGTCTCCTGGTTCTCCGTGGCCATCTCGGTGGTCGGCGCGCTCGTCGCCTGGTTCCTGCTGCCGCGCCGCACCGCCGCCCCCGGCGGCCCGGCCGGCCAGGTGCCGCCGCAGGCCGACCGGGCGTCCGCCCAGGACGGCCAGGCTTCCGTCCAGGACGGCCAGGCCCGCGAGGCCGCGGCCGCGGACGCCTGACCAGCGGCGAAGCACATGCGGACTGAGTGACAATGGCCCTGTCGACCGGACGCCGTCCGGCCGGCGGGGCCATCGGCGGCAGGACGGGCCCCAGCGCCCGGGCAGAGCGAGGGAGAGTACCGGGGAATGAAGACGGACACCCCGACGGCCGGGCCCCAGGCCCCCGACTGCGGCGAGCGGGACTGCGGCGCCGCCGGTGCGGGACGGCGCGGGCGGCCGCGCAGCGAGGCCGCCGAGCAGGCCATCTTCACCGCCGTCGAGGGCATGATGGCCGCCGGCACGATGATGTCCGACCTGACCATCGAGGGCATCGCCGCCGCCGCCGGCGTCGGCAAGGCCACCATCTACCGGCGCTGGCCCAACAAGGAGGCCCTGCTCGTCGACGTGGTCAGCCGGCTGGAGGCCCCCGCGCCCGAGCCGAGCGGCCTGGGCGTGCGCGAGGACCTGGTCGAGATGGTCGACTACATGCGCCGCCGCGGCCTCGCCAAGCGCACCCGCTGGGTGCTCAAGGCCGCCCTCGGCCAGATGCAGAGCCAGCCCGAGCTGTACGCCGCGTACCGCGAACGGGTGATCAAGCCGCGCCGCGAGGCCGCGCTGACCCTGATCCGCCAGGCCGTCCAGGAGGGCGTGCTCCGCTCCGACCTCGACGTGGAGCTCCTCGGCGACCTGATCCTCGGCCCGATCCTCTACCGCGCCATCCTCTGGGACGACTCCGACCTGGAGGCCCCCGACCTCGCCCGTACGATGGTCGACTCCCTCCTCGACGGCCTCGCCCCGCCCTCCTGACGCGCCGGCGCGCTGACCTGCCGGCGCGCTGACCCGCCGACCCGCTGACGCGCACCCTCGCCGACGTGGCCTCGCTCACGGAACCGGCCGCGCCGGAACCCTCACCGCGGGGCCCCACGTCTGTCCCGGCATAGGCTGAGCCGGGAATCCGATCGAACCGGCACCAGTCCGGCATTTCGTCCGCGCACCGTACGGACGGGGCCGGACCGGCGGACGGCACGAGCGAACGGGAGCCACGGATGGCGCAGGCGGGCACGACCGAGGAACGGACCCCGGCCCCACCGGCCCGAGGCGGCGGCTTCCTGGGACTGCGCCACTGGGGCCGCGACCGGCGCGGCGCCACCACCTGGCGGCGGGGCCTGCTGCTCGCCGCCCTCGCCGTCCTCGTCGCCCTGCTGCTGGCCTTCCACGCCGAGGTGCCCAACGGCGTCGGCAACCTCGGCAGCCTGCTGGAGACCTTCCTGCCCTGGCTGGGCCTGGCCGTCCCCGTGCTGCTGGCGGCCGCGCTGCTGCGCCGCTCCGCCACCGCGCTGCTCGCCCTGCTGCTGCCCGCCGCGCTCTGGGCCAACCTGTTCGGGGGCCTGGTCACCGACCGCAGCGGCGGCGGCCACGGCGACTGGACGGTGGTCAGCCACAACGTCGCCGCCGGGAACACCGACGTGCCCGGCACGATCCGGGGCCTGGTGGGCTCCGGCGCCCAGATCGTCGCCCTCCAGGAGCTGGCCGGTTCGGCGCTGCGCTCGTACGAGACCGGGCTCGCCGGGGCCTACCCGTACCACGCGGTGGAGGGCACGGTCGGGCTCTGGTCGAAGTACCCGATCGGCGAGGTCTCCCCGGTGGACCTGAGGATGGGCTGGACCAGGGCCTTCCGCGCCGAGGTCACCACCCCGCAGGGCCCGCTCGCCGTGTACGTGGCGCACCTGCCCTCCGTCCGGCTCAAGGCCGAGGGCGGCTTCACCGTCGACCAGCGGGACGTCAGCGCGCAGGCGCTCGGGAACGCGATCCAGGCCGAGCGGGTGAAGAAGGTCCTGCTGCTCGGCGACCTCAACGGCACCATGAACGACCGCAGCCTGGCGCCCGTCACCTCGCAGATGCGCTCGGCCCAGGGCGCCGCCGGGGACGGCTTCGGGTTCAGCTGGCCGGCCGCCTTCCCGATGGCGCGGATCGACCAGATCATGAGCAAGGGCGGGCTGACCCCGGTGGACTCCCGCACCCTGCCCCGGGACGGCAGCGACCACCTCCCGGTGGCCGCCACCTACCGGTACTAGCCCCGCCTCCACCGGTTGGTGATCGGCAGGCGGCGGTCCCGGCCGAAGTTCTTCACCGAGATCTTCGGGCCCGGCGGGTACTGGCGGCGCTTGTACTCGGCGGTGTCGACCAGCCGGACCACCCGGTCCACCACCGCCGGGTCGAAGCCGGCCGCGACGATCGCGTCCCGGCCCTCGTCGCCCTCGATGTAGCGGGTCAGCACCTCGTCCAGCAGGTCGTAGTCGGGCAGCGAGTCGGTGTCCACCTGGTCCGGCCGCAGCTCGGCGGACGGCGGCTTGCTGATCGTGTTCTCCGGGATCGGCGGCTCCTCGCCGCGCCGGAGGGCCTCCTCGTTGCGCCAGCGGGCCAGGCGGAAGATCAGCGACTTGTAGACGTCCTTGATCGGGCCGTACGCGCCCACCGAGTCGCCGTACAGGGTCGAGTAGCCGACGGCCAGTTCGCTCTTGTTGCCGGGGGCGAGGACGAGGTGGCCCTCCTGGTTGGAGACCGCCATCAGCAGGGTGCCGCGCAGCCGGGACTGCAGGTTCTCCTCGGCCAGGCCCGTCAGCTCGGTCGCGGCCATGTAGGCGTCGAACATCGGGGCGATGGGCACGGTGCGGAAGTTCAGCCCGGTGCGGCGGGCCAGCTCGGCCGCGTCGTCCCGGGAGTGCTGGGAGGAGTAGCGGCTCGGCATCGAGACGCAGTACACGTTCTCCGCGCCGATCGCGTCCACGGCGATCGAGGCCACCAGCGCCGAGTCGATGCCGCCGGACAGGCCGATCAGCACCGACCGCATGCCGTTCTTCTCCACGTACGCCCGGGTACCGGACACCAGGGCGGCCCAGATCTCCGCCTCGTCGGAGATCCTCGGCGCGACCTCGGCGCTCAGCCGCTCGGCCGGCTCCCCAGGCTCCCCGCCCAGCTCGGTACGCACCAGGTGCAGGCCGTCGGCGAGCAGCAGGCCGTCCGTGTGGTCGCTGCTGGCGGCCGGAAGGTCGAGGTCGAGGACCATCAGGTGCTCCTCGAACTGCGGGGAGCGGGCGAGGACCTCGCCGTCCGCGGCGACCACGATCGAGTCGCCGTCGAAGACCAGCTCGTCCTGGCCGCCGACCATGTTGACGTACGCCAGGGCGCAGCCCGCCTCGACCGCGCGCCGGCGGACCAGCTCCAGGCGCTGGTCGTCCTTGTCGCGCTCGTACGGGGAGCCGTTGATCACCAGCAGCAGCCCGGCCTCGGCCTCGGCGGCGGCGGTCACCCGGCCGCCGTCCTGCCAGATGTCCTCGCAGATCGCCAGGGCCACGTCCACCCCGTGCACCCGCAGCACCGGCAGCTGGTCGCCGGGGACGAACCAGCGGAACTCGTCGAAGACCCCGTAGTTGGGCAGGTGGTGCTTGGCGAAGCGGGTCACCACCTCGCCCCGGTGCAGTACGGCCGCGCAGTTCTGCGGGGACCCTGCGGGGCGGCCCAGCCGCGGCGAGGCGTGCTCCGAACGCCCGAGGTAGCCCACCACGACGGGCACCTCGCCCAGCCCCTCCCGCGCCAGCCGCCCCGCGAGCTCGACCAGGGCGGCGCGGGACGCCTCCACGAAGGAGTGCCGCAGCGCGAGGTCCTCCACCGGGTACCCGGTCAGGGCCATCTCGGGGAACGCGACCAGCTGCGCACCGGCCTCCAGGGCCTGCCTGGTCCAGCGCACCACCTCATCGCCGTTGCGTGCGAGGTCACCGACCCACGGGTCGGTCTGACAGAGGGCGAGACGGAGATTGGGCATGGCTCGAAGTGTAATCGTCGATCTGACGCAATGTCCCGCCAGGGGCCCCTGGACGGGGGTTCCGGGGGGTCGGCACTGCCGGGCGGGGCGGCGATCGGCCATGATGGGGTCAGGCGTTCGGTGGGGGCTTTCGGCGGCCTTCCGGGCGTAACACGAGCGTAAAGAGCAGAGGTGAGACTGTCCCCATGGGCAAGCAGCAGCAGTTCGTGCTTCGGACGCTCGAGGAGCGTGACATCCGGTTCGTCCGGCTGTGGTTCACCGATGTTCTCGGGTTCCTCAAGTCGGTCGCGGTGGCGCCGGCCGAGTTGGAACAGGCGTTCGAGGAGGGCATCGGGTTCGACGGGTCGGCGATCGAGGGGTTCGCCCGGGTGTACGAGTCCGACATGATCGCCAAGCCGGACCCGACGACCTTCCAGATCCTGCCCTGGCGCTCGGAGACCCCGGGCACCGCCCGCATGTTCTGCGACATCCTGATGCCGGACGGCTCGCCCTCCTACGCCGACCCCCGGTTCGTGCTCAAGCGCACGCTGGAGAAGGCGTCCGAACAGGGGTTCACGTTCTACACCCACCCGGAGATCGAGTTCTTCCTGCTGAAGAACCTCCCCGGCGACGGCACCCCGCCGATCCCCGCCGACCAGTCCGGCTACTTCGACCACACCCCGCGCGGGGTGGGCCACGACTTCCGCCGACAGGCCATCACCATGCTGGAGTCGATGGGCATCTCGGTGGAGTTCTCGCACCACGAGGGCGCCCCCGGCCAGCAGGAGATCGACCTGCGCTATGCCGACGCGCTCTCCACCGCCGACAACATCATGACCTTCCGCCTGGTCATGAAGGAGGTCGCGCTGGAGCAGGGCGTGCACGCCAGCTTCATGCCCAAGCCGTTCTCCGAGCACCCCGGCAGCGGCATGCACACCCACGTCTCCCTCTTCGAGGGCGACCGCAACGCCTTCCACGAGTCCGGCGCCGAGTACCAGCTCTCCAAGGTGGGCCGCTCCTTCATCGCGGGCCTGCTGCGCCACGCCGCCGAGACGGCCGCCGTCACCAACCAGTGGGTGAACTCCTACAAGCGCATCTGGGGCGGCTCCCAGCGCACCGCCGGAGCCGGCGGCGAGGCCCCCTCGTACATCTGCTGGGGCCACAACAACCGCTCGGCCCTGATCCGCGTGCCGATGTACAAGCCCGGCAAGCAGGGCTCCACCCGCATCGAGGTCCGCTCCCTGGACACCGGCTGCAACCCGTACCTCGCCTACGCCGTCACCCTCGCCGCGGGCCTCAAGGGCATCCAGGAGGGCTACGAGCTCCCGCCCGGCGCCGACGACGACGTCTGGGCCCTGTCCGACTCCGAGCGCCGCGCCCTGGGCATCCAGCCGATGCCGCAGAACCTCGGCGAGGCCATCGACCTGATGCAGCGCAGCGAACTCGTCGCCGAGACCCTGGGCGAGCACGTCTTCGACTTCTTCCTGCGCAACAAGCGCCAGGAGTGGGAGGAGTACCGCTCCGAGGTCACGCCCTTCGAGCTGCGCAAGAACCTGCAGGTGCTGTAGCGGCGGGTTCCGCGTAAACGGGTCGGGGTCCGTCGTCGTCCGGGAGGGTGACGGCGGACCCCTCCGTCTGGGTGGATCTGAGGCGAATCGTTCCTCCGATGGCGGTTTGTGACGATGATGTGACGGAACGTCGTGGTCCGATTGGCGGGCTTCGTCCGCTACGTCCCCGAGAGGCACCATGCGCTCCTCCACCGTCAGCCGCGCCGCCGCCGCCCGTCTGCTCGCCCGCCGGACCGGCGTCGCGGGCGCCGCGCTCGTCGCCGTCGCCGGCCAGCTCCTCATCGCCCCCACCGTGGCCGACGCCCGCGGCTCCGGCTCCTCGAAGCCGCACACGCGCGCCGAGACCATCTCCGAGAACCGGCTGCCGTTCACCACCCGCTTCCAGGGCGACTTCCACGGCTCCATCACCCGGATCAGCAACTCGCTGATGACCTGTGACGAGACCAAGGCGCCGCTGGACCCGGCACAGGTGCCCTGCGAGGACGCCCGCAAGGGCCTCGGGCCCATGCCGATCAACAACAAGTACGAGATGAAGTACATCAACATCGACCCGGGCACGATCGGCCCGCTCGGCGACCCGATCTACTCCGCCAGCTCAGCGGACCTCGGGCTGATCGACGGCTCCAACGTCAAGTACGCCCGGCTGTACTGGGGCGGCACCCGGGGCATCGGTGACACCGTGCTCCCGGAGAGCCAGATCGACGAGGTGTACCTGAAGGTCCCGGGCGAGAAGCAGTACCGCAACATCGCCAACGACCAGCCGTCCATCGGCTACATCACCACCGACGTGGAGAGCAGCTACCAGGCGTCCGCCGACATCACCGACCTGGTCAAGAACGCCGGAAACGGCACCTACACCGTCGCCAACATGGACTCGGTGGTGAAGCCGCACAGCTGGGGCGGCTGGACGATCGTCGTCGCGTACCAGAACGACTGCAAGCCGATGCGCCACATCCACCTGTGGGACGGCTTCCAGGTCGAACTGCCCGACAGCCCGCAGCTGGACATCAAGCTGAGCGGGCTGCAGACCCCGCAGAGCGGACCGGTCGGCGGCAAGCTCGGCTTCGTCGTCTACGACGGCGACCTCAAGTGGACGGGCGACACCCTGTCGGTCAAGTCCACCAACGGGCCCTCGACGCTGTTCGAGGACGTCAACCACGCGCCGAACGACGCGTTCAACTCCACCATCGAGGAGCTGACCCCGGCCGACCAGTTCGCCCGGAACCCGTACAACCGCAACAACTTCGGCTACGACTCCAACCGCTGGGACATCTCGCCGTTCCTGCGCAACGGGGACACCGACCTGACCGCCACCTTCAACACCCAGAAGGACGGCTACGACATCGGGGTGTTCTACTCCTACGTCAACCTGGACGGCTCCACGGAGGTCTGATCCCGCTGGTCCCGGGAAGCCTCCCGGCGCCGCTGCCGCACCACTCGCGGCAGCGGCGCCGCCGCGTTCCGGGCCGCCCCGCGCAGCAGCCGCTCGCAGGGGCGCTCCACCCGGCCGTACAGGGCGCCGGCGGCGAGCAGGGAGGCCCCGGCCAGCAGCAGCCAGACGGCCGCCGTGTCGGCGCCCGGCGCGGGGCGGCCCCGGAGGGCCAGCCAGCAGCGCAGGCCGATCTCGTGCACCAGGTACCAGGCGTAGGACCACTCGCCGAGCCGCACCGCCGTCCGCCCGGCCAGCAGGCGGGGCGCCGAGCCCCGTACGTCCCGCGCGGCGGCGGCCGCGAGCAGGGCGGCGAACAGCGGCGCGGGCACCAACTGGGCGGCGCTGTACGGGCCGTACCAGAGCGCGTCGGGCACGGCGGCGTGCCAGGGGAGCAGCGCCAGGTGCCAGGCCGCCACGGCGAGGACGGCCGGGGCGAGCCGCAGCCGGGGGAGCGGCCCGTGGCACGGCAGCCCGTGGCGTACGGCGAGGCCCGTGACCACGCCGAGGAGGAACTGCGGGGTGCGGGTCAGCGGCAGGTAGTCCAGCAGGAAGCCGCGAAGCACCGGGTCGGACGGCAGCAGGGCGCCCGCCGCCCACAGGACCGGGCCGAGGGCCGCGCAGAGCGCCGCGAGGGGCAGCCAGGTGCGCGGGCGGGGCCTCAACACCCGTAGCAGGTACGGGAACAGCAGGTAGAACCAGGCTTCGGCGCCCAGCGACCAGGAGGCCGGGTTGCCCCCGTACACCGTCCCCGGCGCCCAGGTGTGCAGCAGGGCCAGCGACCAGATCGCCGCCGCGAGGGGCAGGGCCGCGCCGATCGCCGCGTCGACGCCGAGGGAGAGCGCGGTGGTCAGCGCGTGCAGCGGCCAGATCCGGGCGAAGCGGCGGCGGGCGAAGGCCGCGGCGCGGGTGGGGGAGGCGGGGGAGGCGTCGTACGTCCAGGCGAGGACGAAGCCGGAGAGGACGAAGAAGAAGGTGACGCCCGAACGCCCGTACCAGGCAAGGGGACTGAGCAGCGGCACCTCGCCGACCTTGCGGGAGAGGTGGTACAGCACCACGAGCAGGGCGGCCCAGAAGCGCAGCCCGGTCAGCGAGGGCAGGCGGCTGGGCATCGGGCGGCTCCGGAGCGTAACTGGGGTGGGGAGGAAGGGGGAGTGAGGTGGAGGATGGGCGCCGGGTGAACGAGCCCGCCCGGCTGGTGGTCACGCCCGGCACGGGGTCGCGCGGGCGCGTAGCCTGCTGGGGGGAGACGGGATGGAGGGGCCGATGGCGGTGGAGGATCAGCGGACCGGCGGCCGGGTGAGCCGGCCGGAGATGCGGCTGGTCAGGCGCGGGTTCACCGACCCGGCGCAGGCGGTGCGGCTGCTGGACGGCCCCGGGCTGGAGGGCCTCGCCGACGATCCCGTGCTGCTGGACGCGCTCGGCGCCACCGCCGACCCGGACCTCGCCCTGCTCGGCCTGGCCCGCCTCCTGGAGGCGTCCGACCAGGCCGACCGCCACACCCTGCGCGACACCCTCACCACCTCCAAGCCGCTGCGCGACCGGCTGCTCGGCGTCCTCGGCGTCTCCGCCGCCCTCGGCGACCACCTGGCCCGGCACCCGCACGACTGGCACGTGCTCGTCACCTTCGAGCTGCGCGACATGCACCCCGGCCCCGAGGACTTCCGCCGCGCCCTCGCCGAGGGCGTCCGCGACCACCGCCACGACCCCGCCGACGCGCTGCGCATCGCCTACCGCCGCTGCCTGCTGGCCGTCGCCGCCCGCGACCTCACCGGCACCACCGACCTCGCCCAGACCGCCGCCGAACTCGCCGACCTGGCCGGCGCCACCCTCCAGACCGCCCTGGACCTCGCCGCCGACCGGGACCCGGAGGCGGCCGCCGCCTGCCGCCTGGCCGTCATCGGGATGGGCAAGTGCGGCGGCCGGGAGCTCAACTACGTCTCCGACGTGGACGTGGTCTTCGTCGCCGAGCCCCGCGAGGGCGTCGACGAGCACGAGGCGGTCAAGGCGGCCACCCGGCTCGCCGCCGCCCTCACCCGCCTCTGCGCCGACACCACCGGCGAGGGCACCATCTGGCCGGTGGACGCCAACCTGCGCCCCGAGGGCCGTCACGGCCCGCTGGTGCGCACCCTGGCCAGCCACCTCGCCTACTACCAGCGCTGGGCCAAGACCTGGGAGTTCCAGGCCCTGCTCAAGGCCCGCCCCGTCGCCGGGGACGCCGAGCTCGGCGCCGCGTACGTGGAGGCGCTCGCCCCGATGGTCTGGCAGGCCGCCGCCCGGGAGAACTTCGTCGCCGACGTGCAGCAGATGCGCCGCCGGGTGATCGACTCCATCCCCGCCACCGAACTGGACCGCCAGCTCAAGCTCGGCCCCGGCGGGCTGCGCGACGTCGAGTTCTCCGTGCAGCTGCTCCAGCTGGTGCACGGCCGCACCGACCAGGCGCTTCGCAGCGGCAACACCCTGGAGGCGCTGGCCGCGCTCTCCCGAGGCGGGTACGTCGGCCGGGCGGACGCCGCCGCGCTCGACGCCGCCTACCGGTTCCTGCGCTCGCTGGAGCACCACATCCAGCTCTACCGGCTGCGCCGCACCCACCTGATGCCCACCGGGGACGAGGACCAGCGCCGCCTGGCCCGCTCGCTGGCGCCGCTGATCAACGGCGACACCCGCACCGACCCGGTGGCCGCGCTGCGCCGCGAGTGGCGGCGCCACGCCGTCGAGGTGCGGCGGCTGCACGAGAAGCTGTTCTACCGCCCGCTGCTCGACGCCGTCGCCGAACTGCCGCCCGGCGCCGCAGGGTTGACCCCGGACGCGGCCAGGGCCCGGCTGGAGGCGCTCGGCTACACGGACCCGGCCGCCGCCCTGCGCCACCTCAGCGCGCTCGCCTCCGGGGTGAGCCGCAAGGCCGCGATCCAGCGCACCCTGCTGCCGGTGCTGCTCGGCTGGTTCGCCGACTCGGCCGACCCGGACGCCGGGCTGCTCAACTTCCGCCAGGTCTCCGACGCCCTCGGCCGCACCCCCTGGTACCTGCGGCTGCTGCGCGACGAGTCCGCCGCCGCCGAGCAGCTCGCCCGGGTGCTCTCGGCCGGCCGGCTGGCCCCCGACCTGCTGCTTCGCGCCCCCGAGGCCGTCGCCATGCTGGGCGACCCGCAGGGCCTGGCGCCGCGCGGCCGGGCGGCTCTGGAGTCGGAGATACTGGCCGCCGTCGGCCGGGCCGGGAACACCGCCGCCGCCGTGGCCGCCGCCCGGTCGGTCCGGCGCCGGGAGCTGTTCCGCACCTCCGCCGCGGACGTGCTCGGGCGGCTCGCGGACGACCCGTCCGAGGCGCTGGACCTCGCCGGGGAGGCGCTGACCTCGCTCAACGCCGCGACCCTCCAGGGCGCCCTGCGCGCCTGCGTCGCGGGCTGGGAGGCCCAGCACGGGGGCCTGCCGACCAGGATCGCGGTCATCGCGATGGGCCGCTTCGGCGGCCACGAGCTGGGCTACGGCTCCGACGCCGACGTCCTCTTCGTCCACGAGCCGCTGCTCGGCTCCCTGGACGAGGACGCCGCCCGGGCCGCCCAGGCCGTCTGCAACGAACTGCGCACCCTGCTGGCCGCGCCCTCCACCGAACCGCCGCTGCTGGTGGACGCCGACCTGCGGCCGGAGGGGCGCAGCGGCCCGCTGGTGCGCACCCTCGCCTCGTACGAGGCGTACTACCGGCGCTGGTCGCACGCCTGGGAGAGCCAGGCGCTGCTGAGGGCCGAGCCGGTGGCGGGGGACGAGGAGCTGGGCGAGCGGTTCCGGCGGCTGATCGACCCGCTGCGCTACCCGGGCACGGGCGTGCCGGAGCGGGACCTGATGGAGATCCGCCGGATCAAGGCCCGGATCGAGGCCGAACGCCTGCCGCGCGGGGCCGACCCGACCACCCACACCAAGATCGGCCGGGGCGGGCTGGCGGACGTGGAGTGGACGGTGCAGCTGCTGCAGCTGCGGCACGGGCACGAGGTGCCGGCCCTGCGCACCACCCGGACCAGGGCCGCGCTGGCCGCCGCCGTCGCGGCCGGGCTGGTCGAGGAGGCGGACGCGCGGGTGCTGGACGCGGCCTGGCTGCTGGCCTCCCGGGTGCGCTCGGCGGTGATGCTGGTGCGCGGCCGGCCGGGCGACAGCTTCCCCGGGGAGGCCAGGGAGCTGGCCGGGGTGGCGCGCTACCTCGGGTACGGCGCCGGGCACAGCGGGGAGCTGGTGGACGACTACCGGCGCACCACCCGGCGGGCCAGGGCGGTCGTGGACCGGCTGTTCTACGGGTACAGCTGAGCGATGCGAAGGGGCCCCTCTCCGGACGGAGAAGGGCCCCTTTTTCGTATGTTCAGCTTTTTCGTACGTTCAGCGCCGGCCGCTGCTGACCGCCGGCTCGCTCCACTGCTCGGGCACGGTGATCGGCGCCTCGGCCTGCTCCCGGGCGGGCACCTGCGGCAGCTTGTAGACCCACTCGTGGTAGAGCCAGCGGGCGGCCAGGAAACCCCCGGCCAGGCAGATCTCGCCGCCGACCGCGTCCAGCCAGAAGTGGTTGGCCGTCGAGACGATGACCAGCAGCGTGGCGGCCGGGTACATCAGGCCGAGCACCTTGACCCACCTGCGGCGGGCCAGGAAGAAGATCGCCAGGCCGCACCACATCGACCAGCCGATGTGCATGGAGGGCATCGCCGCGTACAGGTTGGAGACGTGCGCGGCCGGGCCGGAGGCGAAGGAGCCCCAGGTGCCGTGGTCCTTCACCGTGTCGACGAAGCCGCCGTCCGTCATCAGCCGGGGCGGGGCCAGCGGGAAGGAGTAGAAGCCGACCAGGGCGATCAGGGTGGTGACGAACAGCACGGTGCGGGCGGCCACGTAGCGGCCGGGGTGGCTGCGGTAGAGCCAGACCAGCACACCGATGGTGACGACGAAGTGCAGCGTCGCGTAGTAGTAGTTCATCCCGGTGATGAGCCACCCGACGCCGTCCATGGCGTGGTTGACCGAGCGCTCGACGGCGATGCCGAGGTTCTGCTCGAGCCTCCAGATCCAGCTCGCGTGCTTCTGGGCTATCGATTCCTGTTCCGGAACCGCGTTGCGCACGACCGAGTAGATCCAGTAGCTGACACCGATGAGGGCGAGCTCGATCCAGAGCCGGGGCCTGGCCGGGGAGCGGCGCTGGTCGCGGATGCGGCTGCGCAGCGCGGCGGTACGGGACTGGGCGGCACGGGTGGCTCCCTCGGGCACGCGGACCGAGGTGGCCGTCGCCGTTGTGGAACCGCCACCGTGGGCCGCTTCGGCGCGCACGGTGTCGCCCTGCTGGATCTCGGTCGGTTCCCCCATGGACGAGAAGTCTGCCAGACGGCTCGTCGCCGTCCGCTCATCCTCCGGAAGTGGATTCTTCACCAGCTGTCCCCCTTGAGGCGTACAGCCTGTCCTAGGGGGTGGCTCCCACCGGAGTAGGGGGTGCGGACGGGTCTGGTGCTCACCGGTGGGACTGGCATACGTCCCATTGTCACGCCGACCGCCCCGGGCGCGTAATCGGGGTGGCCGTGACCGCTGTCGGCCTGCATTTTCCCGGCAGGAAACCGTTTCTGCATCTTGCTGAAACATATTGCAGGCCGCTAGCTTCCAGGCAACCCGACCGCCCCTCCCCCCTAGGGAGCCCCTCAGTGGCCGATTCGCCGCTCCGCCCTCCGCCGAGCACCCCCCGCCGCAGATCCGGCCGTACGGCCGCGCTGCTCGCCGCCGCCCTCTCCGCGGTCCTCACCGCCGCGAGCCTCGGCGGCGCCCCCGCGGCCCTGGCCGCAGCCCCGCCCGCCCCGCCCTCCGACGCCGCGCTCGCGGCCACCGCCGGGCGCCACGACCTCAGCCGCGAGCAGTTCTACTTCGTCCTGCCCGACCGGTTCGCGAACGGCGACACCGCCAACGACACCGGCGGCATCACCGGCGGGCGGCTGGAGAACGGCCTCGACCCCGCCGACAAGGGCTTCTACCACGGCGGCGACCTCGCCGGGCTGATCCAGAAGCTCGACTACATCCAGAACCTGGGCACCACGGCGATCTGGATGGCGCCGATCTTCAAGAACAAGCCGGTGCAGGGCACCGGGGACCAGGCTTCGGCCGGCTACCACGGGTACTGGATCACCGACTTCACCCAGGTCGACCCGCACTTCGGCACCAACGAGCAGCTCAAGGAGCTGATAGCCAAGGCGCACGCGCGCGGCCTCAAGGTCTTCTTCGACGTCATCACCAACCACACCGCCGACGTCGTCGACTACGCGGAGCAGCAGCACACCTACCGCTCCGCGGGCGCCTACCCGACGCTCGACGCGGACGGGAACCCCGTCGACGAGACGGCCGTCGCCGACGCGCGCGCCCCCTGGCCGAACCTGACCAGGGACTCCTTCCCCTACACCCCGGTCCTCCGCACCCCGGCCGACGCCAAGGCCAAGAGCCCGGACTGGCTCAACGACCCGTCGCTCTACCACAACCGGGGCGACTCCACCTTCGTCGGCGAGTCCGCCACCGAGGGCGACTTCAGCGGGCTGGACGACCTCGACACCCAGAACCCCCGGGTGGTGAAGGGCTTCGAGAAGGTCTACCAGCAGTGGGTGAAGGACGCCGGGGTGGACGGCTTCCGCATCGACACCGTCAAGCACGTCAACCTCGCCTTCTGGCAGCAGTGGGCGCCCGCGCTCAAGGAGTTCGCCGCCGAGCAGGGCAACAGGAAGTTCTTCATGTTCGGCGAGGTCTACTCCGGCGACCCGGCCGTCACCTCGCCCTACGTCACCAAGGGAAAGCTCCAGGCCACCCTGGACTTCCCCTTCCAGGGCGCGGCCCGCTCGTACGTCTCCCAGGGCGGCACCGCCAAGGCCCTCGCCGACGTGTACGCCCAGGACTACCGCTACACCAGCGCCGACACCGACGCCTACGAGCTGCCCACCTTCCTCGGCAACCACGACATGGGCCGCTTCGGCTCCTTCCTGCTCGCCGACAACCCGGGCGCCGACGAGGCCACCCTGCTGAGGAAGGACCGGCTCGGCAACGAGCTGCAGTTCCTCACCCGCGGCCAGCCCGTCGTCTACTACGGCGACGAGCAGGGCTTCACCGGCGCGGGCGGCGACAAGGACGCCCGGCAGGACATGTTCGCCTCGAGGACCGCCTCCTACAACGCCGACCGCGTCCTCGGCGGCCCCTCCGGCCCGGCCGACCGGTACGGGCAGGGCGGCGGGCTCTACCAGGGCCTCGCCTCGCTGGCCGAACTGCGGCGCGAGAACCCGGCGCTGGCCGACGGCGCGCAGATCGAGCGGTACGCCGCCGACGGCGCGGGCGTGTACGCCTTCTCCCGGATCGACGCCGGGCAGCAGGTCGAGTACCTGGTGGCCGTGAACAACGCGGCCGAGGCGAAGACCGTCACCCTGGACACCTTCTCGGCGGGGACGGGCTTCGACCGGATCTACCCGTCGGCGGGCTCCACCCTGACCTCCGGCGCCGACCGCAGGGTGACGGTGACCGTACCGGCGCTGTCCTCCGTGGTGTTCAGGGCGAACGCAAAGGTGGCCTCCGGCGCCGCCGCCCCGCAGCTGTCGGTGCAGCCGCCCGCGGACGGCTCCACCGGTCTCGTCACCGTCGGGGCGAAGACGGACGGCGGCTTCAACCGGGTGAGCTTCGCCGCGCAGATCGGCGACGGGCCCTGGCAGACCCTGGGCACCGCCGACAACGGGAAGTACGCCGTCACCCAGGACCTGGGCGCCGCGGCCCCCGGAACGGTGGTGCGCTACAAGGCCGTCGTCCAGGACCCCGCCGGCCACCTGCGCTCCGCCACCGCGAGCTTCACCACCGGCACCCCCGCCCCCAAGCCGGTGCCCACCGCCGGCTCCCGCCCGTACGCCGTCGTCCACTACAACCGCACCGACGGCGACTACGACGGCTGGAACCTCTACGCCTGGGGCGACCTCGCCGACGGCGAGGGCACCCAGTGGCCCGCCGGGCACCCGTTCACTGGCCGGGACGCGTACGGCGCCTTCGCGTACGTGAAGCTCAAGCCGGGCGCCTCGGACCTCGGCTTCGTCGTGGAGAGGAACGGCGTCAAGGACGTCGACGCCGACCGCCACCTCGACGTCGGCGCCACCGGCGAGGTGTGGCTCAAACAGGGCGATCCCACCGTCCGCACCGCGAACCCGGGCCCGCCCAACAGCCAGCCCGCCAACACCGCCGTCCTCCACTACAACCGGGCCGACGGCAACTACGACGGCTGGGGCCTGCACGACTGGACCGGCGCCGCCACCCCCACCGACTGGGGCAAGCCGCTGACGCCGGTGCGCCGCGACGCCTTCGGCGCCGTCTTCGAGGTGCCGCTGGCCCCCGGAGCGACCAGCCTCAGCTACATCCTGCACCGCGGCGACGAGAAGGACCTTCCCGCCGACCAGTCCCTGAACCTCACCGCCGACGGCCGGGAGGTGTGGATCCTCGGCGGCCGCGAGGGCTACCTGCTGCCGCAGAACCCGGGCTCCGCCTCGCAGTTGGACCTCTCCACCGCCAAGGCCCAGTGGATCGACGCCCGGACGGTCGTCGTCCCGCCCGGCTACGGCGCCACCGACGCGGCCCTGGCCGGCGGCGCGAGCGCCCAACTGGTCTACGACCCCGAGGGCGGCATCCGCGCCGACAAGGGCGTGCTGACCAGGCCCGGCCACTGGCTGCGGCTCAGCCCCGTGCCCGGCGGCCTCACCGACGCGCAGAAGGCCAAGTACCCGCACCTGTCCGGCTACCGGGCCTTCACCCTCGACGCCAGGGACACCGCCCGCGTCCCGGCCGCGCTGCGCGGCCAACTGCTCTTCACCGAGCACCTCCCGAACGGCGCCGCGCTGGCCGCCACCGGCGTCCAGATCCCCGGCGTACTGGACGACCTGTACGCCCGCCGCACCGGAAAGGTGGACTTCGGCCCGGCCTACTACGACGGCAAGGTGGCGCTCTCGCTCTGGGCGCCGACCGCGCAGCAGGTCTCCGTCCAGGTCTTCGACTCCGCCACCGGCGGCAGCCCGAAGACCCTGCCGCTCACGCAGGACGAGGAGACCGGCGTCTGGGAACTCGTCCGTGACAAGCGCGAGTTGGACGGCAAGTACTACCTCTACCAGGTCAAGGTCTGGGCGCCCTCGGTACAGCAGACGGTCGTCAACACCGTCACCGACCCGTACTCCGTCGCCCTCTCCACCGACTCCCGGCGCAGCCTGGTCGCCGACCTGGACGCCAAGGAGCTCAAGCCCGCCGGCTGGGACGACCAGCCCCGCCCCCAGGCCGTACCGCCGGGCAGGCAGCAGATCCAGGAACTGCACGTCCGGGACTTCTCGGTGGAGGACTCCACCGTCCCGGCCGCCGAACGCGGCACCTATCTGGCGTTCACCGAATCGGACTCGGCCGGTATGCGGCACCTGCGCGAACTCGCCGGGGCCGGGGTGACCACGATCCACCTGCTGCCGACCTTCGACCTCGCGACCGTCCGCGAGAACCGGGCGGAGCAGAAGCTGCCCGCCTGCGACCTCAAGTCCCTTCCCCCGGACGGCCCGAAGCAGCAGGAGTGCGTGGCGGCCGTCGCCGCCGACGACGCGTACAACTGGGGCTACGACCCGCTGCACTACAACGTGCCGGAGGGCTCGTACGCCACTGAGCCCAACGGCACCGCCCGTACCCTGCAGTTCCGCCGGATGGTGCAGGCGATCCACGCCGCCGGGCTGAGGGTGGTGCTGGACGTGGTCTACAACCACACCGCCGCCAGTGGCCAGGCCGACCACTCGGTGCTGGACAAGGTGGTGCCCGGCTACTACCACCGCCTGGACGCCAACGGCAACGTGACGACGGACAGTTGCTGCGCCGACACCGCGCCCGAGCACGCCATGATGAACCGGCTGGTGGTCGACTCGGTGTCGCTGTGGGCCCGGGAGTACCAGGTCGACGGCTTCCGCTTCGACCTGATGGGCATCGACCCGAAGTCCACCGTGCTCGACGTGCAGTCCGCGCTGCGCAGGATGACCCCGGCCTCGGACGGCGTCGACGGCAAGAACGTCCTCCTGTACGGCGAGGGCTGGAACTTCGGCGTCGTCGCGAACAACGCCCGCTTCGAACAGGCCACCCAGCTCAACCTGGCCGGCACCGGCATCGCCACCTTCGACGACCGGCTCCGCGACGCCGCCCGCGGCGGCAACTTCATGCTGAACTCCGCGCCGCAGCAGGGCTTCTCCTCCGGCCTGTTCACCGACCCCAACGGCTCGGCGGCCAACGGCACCCCCGAGGAGCAGAAGGCCCGACTGCTGCACCAGATGGACCAGTTGAAGGTCGGGCTGGCGGGCAACCTGGCCGGCTACTCCTTCACCGACAGCTCGGGCAGGGCCGTCACCGGCGCCCAGGTCGACTACAACGGCTCCCCGACCGGGTACGCGGCCAGGCCGGGCGAGTCGGTGGAGTACGTGGACGCCCACGACAACACCGACCTGTTCGACGCGCTCGCGTACAAGCTGCCGACGGCCACCGCGCCCGCCGACCGGGCCCGGATGCAGGCGCTCGGGCTGTCGCTGACCGCGCTCACCCAGGGCGTGGGCTTCGCCCAGGCGGGCAGCGACCTGCTGCGCTCCAAGTCGCTGGACTCCAACGCCTACGACTCCGGCGACTGGTTCAACGCCATCCACTGGGACCCGTCGCAGGGGAACGGCTGGGGCCGCGGGCTGCCCATGGCGAAGGACAACCAGGAGATGTGGCCGACCGCCCGACTCCTCCTGGGGAACCCGAAGTTGACCGTGGGCGCGACCGACATCCGGGCCACCTCCGCGCAGTACCGGGAGTTCCTGCGCATCAAGCAGTCCTCGCCGCTGTTCGCCCTGCCCACCCTGGCCGAGGTCCAGCAGCGGCTGTCGTACCCGCTCTCCGGAACGCCCGGCGAGACGCCCGGGGTCATCACCCTGCACCTGGACGGCACGGGCCTGGCGGGCGCGGAGAAGGGCGTCACCGCGGTCTTCAACGCCACGCCCACCGCGCAGACGCAGGCGGTTCCGGGCCTGCGGGGGACGGACCAGGCGCTGCACCCCGTCCAGGCGGGCGGTGCGGACGCGGTGGTGAAGGCGGCCGCCTTCGACGCCGCGACCGGGACGTTCACCGTGCCGGGCCGGACGGTGGCGGTCTTCGTCCAGAGGTAGCCGGGTCGATCGCCCACGATCGCAACCACCGGGCCCCGCACCGCCGTTCAGGCGGTGCGGGGCCCGTAGCGTTCTCGCCACCAGATGGCCGGAAATCGCCGATGGCACGGCCGTGGCACGGCTGCGGCACGGCAGTGCCGCAGCCGCCGGTAAGCCCGCCCTACCCAGCGGTACGAACCGCACCCCTGAGTGCTGGTCAGTGACTTTCGGCGGTGATCGAACTTCATCGGGGGCATGAAAACCGTGTTCACAAGTTGGTCCCGCGGTAACACAACTGATGAACAGTCGTGCATACGGTTTCGGTAATGAACCGGCCAATCAGTGGCATGCATCTGTCATTGACGCGCCGTTTACTGCCACGATTCGTCCGGCTGCAGACGTGGGGGCCCCACCTCCCGGAGCAGCCGCTCCAGTTCAGGTGCAGCGCGACCGACCCTGCAGCTCGTCCGTACCGCCGCATTCCCACCGCGCCACAGCACCGCCGCACCTCCGCCGTGTACCCCGGCGGGGGCCCCCACTGCGCCGCAACCCCGCGGCCCAGCGTCTCTCCACCGTGTGCGAACCGGCACCGGTCGGAAAAGGAGTCCGCATGTCACGTTACGCCCACGCCCGGAAGGCGGCGGTCGTCCTGGCCGCTTCCACCGCGCTGCTGGTCACCGGCATACCGGTCATCGCGCAGGCCGCCACCCCGGACGCCCCGACCGCCGTCGCCAACCAGCAGACCAGCCGGGCAGCGCTGATCTCCTCCGCGAACCAGCAGTCCGCCGGGTTCGCCCAGGCGCTCGGGCTGAGCGGCCAGGAGAAGCTCGTCACCAAGGACGTCGTCCAGGACGCGAACGGTGCCCGCCACCTGCGCTACGAGCGCACGTACGCCGGACTGCCCGTCCTCGGCGGCGACCTGATCGTCCACCTGGACCCCTCCGGCGCCACCAAGAACGTGACCAAGGCCAGCGAGGCCAACCTCGCCGGCGTGGACACCACCCCCGCCCTGACCGCGCCCAAGGCTCAGGAGGCCGCGCTGGCCGCCGAGCAGGGCACCCTCCAGGCCGCCCCGCGCCTGGTCGTCTGGGCCGCCGACGGCACCCCGAAGCTCGCCTACGAGACCGTCATCAGTGGCAAGGAGTCGGACGGCACGCCGAGCGCGCTGCACGTCGTCACCGACGCCAAGACCGGTGCGGTGCTGAGCAAGACGGAGGGCATCAAGCGCGGCTCCGGCAACGGCGTCTTCGTCGGCAACGTGCCGCTGACCACCACCCAGAGCGGCTCGCAGTTCCAGCTCAAGGACGGCACCCGCGGTGGCCAGTACACCACCGACATGAACAACGGGACGACCGGCAACGGCACCCTGTTCGCCAAGTCCAGCGACACCTGGGGCAACGGCCAGGCCAGCAACCGCGAGTCGGCCGCCGTGGACGCCCAGTACGGTGCGGCCGCCACCTGGGACTTCTACAAGAACACCTTCGGCCGCAACGGCATCAAGAACGACGGCGTCGGCGCCATGAGCCGGGTCCACTACGACACCGGCTACGTCAACGCCTTCTGGGACGACGGCTGCTTCTGCATGACCTACGGCGACGGCTCCGGCGACACCCACCCGCTCACCGAACTCGACGTCTCCGGCCACGAGATGACCCACGGCGTCACCTCGGCCACCGCCAACCTGAACTACTCGGGCGAGTCCGGCGGCCTCAACGAGGCCACCTCGGACATCATGGGCACGATGGTCGAGTTCTACGCGAACCTGCCCGCCGACAACCCGGACTACCTCATCGGCGAGCTCATCAACATCAACGGCAACGGCACGCCGCTGCGCTACATGGACAAGCCCTCCAAGGACGGCGGCTCGGCCGACTCCTGGTACTCGGGCGTCGGCAACCTGGACGTCCACTACTCGTCCGGCGTCGCCAACCACTTCTTCTACCTGCTGGCCGAGGGCAGCGGCGCCAAGGTGATCAACGGCGTCAGCTACAACAGCCCGACGGCCAACAACATCACCGTCTCCGGCATCGGCCGGGACAAGGCGGCGCAGGTCTGGTACAAGGCGCTGACCGCGCACATGACCTCCACCACCGACTACGCCGGCGCCCGTACCGCGACCCTGGACGCGGCCACCGACCTGTACGGCGCCAACAGCGCCGAGTACAACGCGGTCGCCACCGCCTGGGCCGCCGTGAACGTCGGCTCGCTGCCCAACCCGGGCGGCGTCTCCGTCACCAACCCGGGCAGCCAGTCCACCGGTGTCGGCACCGCCGTCAACCTGCAGATCAAGGCCACCGGCGGCACCGCGCCGCTGTCCTACTCGGCCACGGGCCTGCCGGCCGGCCTGGCGATCAACGCCAACACCGGCGTGATCACCGGCACCCCGACCACCGCGGGCACCTCCAACGTGACCGTCACGGTGAAGGACTCGGCGGCCAAGACCGGGACGACCAGCTTCTCCTGGACGGTCACCCCTCCCGGCGGCGGTAACTGCACCCCGGCGCAGCTGCTCGGCAACCAGGGCTTCGAGACGGGCACGGCCGCCCCGTGGACGGCCAGCTCGGGCGTCGTGGACAACAGCTCCTCCCAGGCGGCGCACAGCGGCTCCTGGAAGTCGTGGATGAACGGCTACGGCAGCACCCACACCGACACCCTCTCCCAGACGGTGACCATCCCGACCGGCTGCAAGGCGACGCTGAGCTTCTGGCTGCACATCGACACCGCCGAGACGGGCACCACCGCGTACGACAAGCTGACGGTCTCCGTCAACGGCACCA
>NZ_JOCF01000064.1 GCF_000720635.1 Streptomyces sp. NRRL WC-3742
CCCCCGCGAGGCGTAACCCCCACCTCCGCCCGAGCCCGCCCGCCCGGCAACCGGCCGGGCCCACCCGGCCCGGACAACACAGAAGCCGCAGGTCAGATGACCTGCGGCTTTCGGTATGGAGCGGGCGACGAGAATCGAACTCGCGCTCTAAGCTTGGGAATCTCGCCAACCGATCGGACTCCAAGAGGCTCTGACCAGGCACTTTGGCAAACTCGGGCGCTCCCAAGTCTCGTTCGGGCCGGCTCGCTTTGACCGCGACTTACCGTCAGTTCCCGCCCCTAGGGGCACGGCTGGGGCACGGCGCAACATGCCTTGCAGGGGACGCAGCCATGACTACGTGCCGATGGTGTAGTCGGTGGTGTCCTTCAGCCCCTTGTAAACGTCTTCCCCAACCCAGTGGCAGTACAGAGGCGGCCTTCCTGTGATCGCCAGGCGACGGGAGTACTGCCCTTCTGCCGACCAGGCCGCCACCTCGGCGCGAGGTTTTCCCTCTGTGCGGGTCAGGTCCGCGACGAACTCCAGGGCCGGCTTCAGATCCGTGTCAGTCGACACCATGATCCCGATGTCGTACTGTCCCCTGGATGCCATGACCGCAAAGTCGAGCGTGAGCTGAACGTCGATGCCCTTCTCCTGCGGACGCTCGCCGGTCTGGTGGTTCGGGTAGTTTTGCGGGTACTTGAGCGGGCGCGTCACCAGGTGCACCAGGGGATCACGCTGCCATGATGCATGCTGACGACGGGCGGCAGCATACGGTCCCGGCTGCTTCGTCGCATCTGGCAGGCCCCGGTAGATGCGGACCTGGGTCAGCACACGCGGATACTTGCTGTCCTGGGCAACATGCTGCGCAAATGCCACAGGGTCGAACTGGCCACATGACCACGGGTCCCACCGCTGGTGGAACGTGCGGCGCGCCCCCATGTACGTGTTCTGGTAGTCGAAGAAGACAACCACCCGATCTGCCATGCACCCCTCCCGAGCGGGGCGACTTTGCCCCGGAAAAAGATAATCCCCGCCAGTGCGGGACGAACCCGGACGGCGGGGAGGAGTGGTTTCACTGTAGCGCCGACAGCAAGGCGACGCACAGCAAGCGAGTGTGACCTACATCACATTCACTTGATCGAACGGCTCGGCCCCCATCGCCAGCCCCGCCAACTATGGCCATCTTGCTGCCATCAGGCTAGGCGCCCTGACCTGCAGATTCGAGAACAGTAGCCTCGCGCTGCCGACCGCGATAGCCGCCGCCAGTGACGTACGCGCGGTCTGCATCGCACACCCTCTCCGGCAAGGTCCGCCAATCGGGACGGCAACCGGTGGTCCCGGGTTGCGGAGCGGTCTTGGCCGCCGGCCATGGCTCGGGCTGAGCGGGTGGTCCCCTCCTCGATCGGGCAGCTTCGCCGCTCCCGGGTTCTCCAGGGGCCGCCAAGGCTCACCCGGTGACGCTTGCGCTTGGCCTTGGCGGCCCCTGGGGGTTCCGGGTACGCCCTTGGGTGTCCGGTCGAGGTGGGGGCCTCCCGCGACCCCCACGATCACCCCGTCGAAGCCGCACCCGTGCGCCTGCCCCAGGTCCCCTCCGAGGAGGGCCCGGCGGAGCCTCACGCCTTGACCCGCGCTGTCCGCCCGGCGGGCTCCCTCACCATCGGCATCCCCGGCCGCACGCTCGACGTGCGCGGCCGGCCGCCGCCGAAGCGGGGCGCAGACAGGAGCGACGGCGAGCGGCAGGGCCGCGCGCTGGCGCGCTGTGCGCGCCCTTGAACCAGTAGCGAAACTTGTAACAGTCACCCCTCTACCTCACCCCAACTACCCTGCTACCTAACCTCATCCCACACCCGCCCGCCTGGGCCTGCGCGGCGTTGGCGCCCACGTCCTGGAGATAGCTCACCGCCTGCCAATTGGGCCTTCCAGCTCCCGCTGCATGAGCACCGCCGTGGCGTCGTCGTGGCACTTCGTGCGGGGCCAGCATCGCCTCTGCGGGTCTGATCGTTCGAGCTCTCGTGTGTGGTCGATGACGTTGTACGGGCCGTCCGCTTCCAGTCGGCTCATGAACTCGGGCCAACCCATCACCGCGAAGTCGTCGACGGCTCGGGCCGCACCGTCTGACAGAACCGCTGCAGCTCGCACGGTTGGTAGCGGAGTCTCGCCGGTCAGGCTCCACACGGCCGCGCTCGGATCGGTAGCGGCAACCCAGTAGCCGCCGTCGGTGTTCATGAGCTGGCGCTGTGCGAAGGCCAGGGCGATCCGCCGCTTGCGCTCTTCCAGGTGCTCCAAGTCGGTTGCCATCTCCGCTCGTTGCCGGCTAGTGACCTCCGACACCCGGTGATCCGAGATTGCGTCGAGCCCATCAGACCGGATCACGATGGTCGAGTCCGCGAGCACCAACCACTCGAAGGTGCCCCCTCGGGCCCTCGCGATGGCCACCGTGGACGTCGGCGTCATGGGGTTGCCCAAGTCGCACGTGCCAGCGTGAAGTTGAGCCGTCGATTCGATCGCGTCCGCCAGGCACTCGGTCAGCGCCGCCGGCCGCTCGATGGCGTGCTTAGAGATGTTCGTGCCAAGGGTCCGGACGAACCACGGCACACCGTGTATGCAGCCGGTGTCCATACCGCTGGGCAGTCCGGCCCCGTCGAGGAGGACGACAGTCTCCGGGCTGACTACGGCGAAGTCCTCGTTGATCCGACCCGGGTTCGGGGCCGACGCGACCGACACCAGCACGTCAGGCTCCCTCGTGTCGGAGCGCACCGGTTAGGGCCTGGCTGGTGAGTACGCGCTTGGTGCCGGCCTCGTAGTCGCAGCCGATGACCATGGAGAACGGCTGGTCCCCGACCTCTTCGTACAGCTCGGCGATGTGGCCCGATAGGTAGTGCGCGACCCCAAGTGATCCGACTGCGTGTACGCCGGCGACCAGCAGGAAGAATCCAGCGCCGTCCGGCCGGGGCAGGCGCCCGAGGTAGGCCACGTCCGCAAGCCGAGGTTCGTCAGGGTCATCGGTGGGCGACGTGATCGTCCTGCCGCTCTCGCGGTCGATCAGGGCCCATCGGCCGTCCGCGAGCGTCTCGAACGACAGTCGTGGATCAGCCGCCAGAGCAGCGGCGGTGACGGGCGACGTCTTCGGCCCGCACACGACGACCAACCCGTCTCGGTCCAGGTCGATCGCCCCGGTGGTGGGGATGTACTCAAGCTCGCCGTCGAGCTGGAGCCGGTGTGCAAGGTTGATCAGCTGCTGCCCGGTCGCGCTGTCCTCGACTGCGACGTACTCTCGCTCTCCGGGCCGCTGCGGCACGGCCACGCTCACCCGGTCCACGCCGAGGAACGCGCGCTCCGCCGGCGGGCCCGCATCCTTCAACTGGGCGACGCGTGCGCGGCTGACTCCCATGAGCTTCGCGACCTCAGCCATGGAGAGGCCGTTCTGTCGAAGCCAGGCGATGCTTTCCTTTCGCATCCGGGAGGTCTCGACTACCGCCGCTTGCAGCTCTTCCATCAACTCCACAGACGCCTTGACCCGGACGCGGTGGTCCTTGATGGCTGCAACGCGACGGACCTCATCGATCATGGCCCGGCCTCTCCCATCCGACATGCGGAGCAACTCTCATGCGGCCAATGGTAAGGGGGGCTTGACACTCTGGCCAGGCGGGTCCAGTCTAGTGGTAAGCCCCCCTTAGCACTCGGAGGGGCTCGACCCCAGGTGGTAACCCTCCCTTAGCAGGGTGCCGCTGAACACGCCGCCACCTTTCCCCGGCTGCCCCTCTCTGGGGCCGCCGAAGATGAAGGAGCCCAGCTCATGCGCTTCATCCCCGTCGACACGACCGGCGCCCTGGTGATGGTCGCCCAGGCGCCCCGCCCGAAGCTCAAGAACCGTCAGACCGGCGAGATGGCCATGGACGCCGAGACCGGCGTGCCGCTGGTCACCCTGGACGTCACGTTCGTGGCCAACGGCGAGGCCGACATCCTGTCCCTGACCGTGCCGCAGCCGGGCATCCCCGAGGGCCTGGCGCCCGGCGTGCTGGTCAGCCTCACCCGGCTCATCGCCCGGCCGTGGGAGAGCGAGTTCAACGGCCAGAAGCGCTCCGGGATCGCGTTCCGGGCCGACGCCGTGACGGTCTCCGCCCCGGTCCTCGCCGGCGCGAACGGCTGATCGTCGTGGACGCCCTCACGACCGCGCTCCTGGAGCTGAGCGTCCCCGCCGCCGCTGTCGGCTCGGGCACGCTCTACGCGAAGGCCAAGATGCCCCGGGCCTACTGGGCGACGGTCGGCATCCCGAGGACCGTCTACCGCGTCCGGCACGACTACGAGAACGTCATGGAAGCCTGCGGGCTGACCGTGGAACCCTCGTTCTGGCGCGCCATGGCCTCGTCCGCCACCAACCGGCCGGCCGGGCCCGCAATGCCCAAGATCCGTGGCATGAAGGCGAGTTCGACCGGCCTCCGGCTCCGGCTGCGGCTCGCCCGTGGCCAGCAGACGACGGACCTGGTCGACGCCGCCGAGCGCCTGCGGCACGCCTGGGAGGTCCACGCGGTCCACGTCTCGGAGGTCAAGCCCGGCATCGTGGACCTGCGGATCGTCGGCTTCGACGTGCTGCGCAACGTGCGCATGCCCCGCCGGGCCATGGCCAAGTCCCGTGCTCTGCTGCGGGTTCCGGTCGCGCTGCGGGCCGATGGCACCGTGCACTACCGGGACTACCGGCAGGCTCCGAACGAGCTGAACCTCGGCGCCAACCAGTCCGGCAAGTCGATGCACACCCGCAACCTGATCCACGGCCTCGCCCCGCAGCCCGTCGCCCTGGTCGGCATCGACTGCAAGCGCGGCGTCGAACAGCGCCCCTTCGCGCCGCGCCTGTCCGCTCTGGCCACCGACCAGGGTGAGGCGCTCGGACTGCTGCTCGCGCTGCTGGTCGAGATGGACGACCGGTACAACCTCATCCGCGACCACCAGGGCGTTCCCGGCTCGGTCGCGGCCGAGGACCTGACCGCCGACATCTGGGGCCTGCCCGAGAAGATCCGGCCCGTGCCGATCGTCGTCCTGGTGGACGAGATCGCCGAACTGTTCCTCGTGGCCAGCAGGGCCGATGAGGAGCGCCGCAACCAGATCGTCACGGCGCTCATCCGGCTCGCCCAACTCGCCCGCGCCGCCGCCATCTTCCTGGAGATCTCCGGTCAGCGCTTCGGCTCGGAACTGGGCAAGGGCGCGACCCTGCTCCGCTCCCAGCTCACCGGCCGCACCGTCCACCGGGTCAACGACCTGGAGACGGCGAAGATGGGGCTCGGCGACATCTCCGACGCCGCCGTCCTCGCCGCCACGAAGATCAGCCCGGACATGCCCGGCACGGCCGTCGCCGGCGACACCTCCGGCGCGTGGTCCGAGATCCGCACGCCGTACCGCTCGCTCACCGAAGTCGCCCAGCGCTGCGCCGAGTTCGCGCACCTGACGCCCCACCTGGACCGCTTGGCGGCCTTCCGTCCGCAGGTCGCCAGCCCGGTCGTCATCCCGCCGATGCCCTCGACGCCGCCCGCCCTGGTACCCGTCTCGCTCGGCAAGTAGCAGCACCTCACACCAACGGCCCGCGCGACCGCTTCGCGCCAAGTCCCTACCCCACCACGCCCTGACACAGGAGATCCATGTTCTGCGAACACTGCGGCGACGAGAACGGCGCCGAGACCGGCATCGACCACGACGAACGCGACTGCCCCTGGTACGGCTCCGCCGACTCGGACGAGGAGTAACCGCCATGTCCCGCAAGCCGTCCATCGCCGAGATCGGCGCCTTCCTCGGCCACCTCAAGGCCACCCGCGAGAACAGGGCCGACACCGGCCCGCTGCTCGCCGAGAAGGCCGACCTCCTGGCGCGCATCGCCAACGCCAACCCGGACGACCGCGACGCCGCCCAGATCGCCCGCGAGGCCCGCGCCGCCGCTGACCGCGCCCAGCGCAACAGCGGGTGACCCCGGTGGCCGCCCGCAAGCGCACCGCGAAGCCGAAGCCCGTGCCCTGCGGCCCCTGCAACGGCACCGGCCAGACCACCGAGACCGTCTACGCCGGCCGGGGCGCCCGCCGCCGCCCGGTCGCCGAGCAGGAGGCCACCTGCCTCGACTGCCTCGGCACCGGTGCCACCCCCGCTTAACGCCAACCGCTGGCCTGGGCGGCAAGCCATCAGGGCCCCGCCCGGCCGCACTCTCTCAGGAGACAGCAATGCAGCAGGACACCTTCCTCTGCGTCCTCACGATGCAGCGGACCACGCCCGCAGCGACCGCCCTCGGCACCTTCGCAGACACCATCACGCCTGAGCCCGGTATGAGCCGCGCCGACATCTTCAGCTTGGCCATCGCCCGGCTGACCAGGTTGCGGCCGGAGCTGACCGAGGGCGCGGTCCTGTTCTTCTCCCTCGACAAGAACCAGTTCTGACGGGGCCCGCCATGCGCCGACTCCCCAAGCTGGACGCCGTACTCGCACAGGCAGTGATCGCCGCCGCACTCTCCTTCGCCCACCTGCACGACCTCGCCGAAGCCGCCGGACAGGCCGGATGGAAGTCCTGGGCCTACCCGGTCTCCGTCGACCTGCTGCTCGTCGCCGCCTGGCGCCGGATGCGCTCCGGGACCGCCCGCCGGCTCGCCTGGTGCTGGTTCATCGTCGCGCTGGTCGCCTCGCTCGGCGCCAACGTCGGCACCGCCGGACTGCTCGACCTCGGCAACGCTCCGTCCTGGCTCCGTGTCCTGGTCGCCGGCTGGCCCGCCGCCGCGTTCCTCGGCGGCATGCTGCTCGCCCACTCGGCCCCCGCTCCCGCTGAGGAGCCCCTGGTGGTCGAGCCGGAACCGGACGGCACCGAGACCGACGACGCCCAGCCGCTCTACGTCCCGGCCGTCGAGTCGGTCACCGAACCGCCCGTCGAGGCGATCCCCGTCCTGGCCCCCGCGCCCGTTCCGGCGATCGAACCGGCTCCCGCGCCGGTCCCGACGCCGACCACCGCGCCCACGGTCCCGGCCTTCCTCCTCGATCACGCCCGCAAGGTCGCCGCCGACCACCGGGCCCGCACCGGCGCGCCGATCGACGCCGCCGCACTCCGCACCCTCCTTGGCGTCCAAGACCCGCTCGCCTCGGCGCTCGCCGCCGAACTCGCCTGAAGGGCACACCAGGTGAACATCCACCTCCCGCTCCTGCTCGTCCTCGCGATCGTCGCCTGGCTCATCGTCCGGCACCTCCGGCTGCGCTGGTGGGCCGTCGCCGTGCTCGTCCTCCTCGGCTTCTACCTCGCCGACACCTCCGCCGCCCCGCTGATCGACAACACCACCCACGACGGCGTTTCCGTCATCAACAAGACCACCACCAAGTAGTAAGAGAGACAGGAGAGTTGACAATGAAGACCAATGTCCGTCTGCCGCCGCTGGTCACCGTGGACGGCTCCGGCCTCGTCGCCGAGATCGAGGCGTACCTCGCCTCCCTGCCCGCTCCGGCGCGCATCGCCGTCCCGTACGTCTCGCCGCTCGGCTCCACCGTCCAGCCCTGGAACGCCGGCTACCCGGTCCCCCGGCTCACACTCCTCGACCGGCTCACCCACCGCCCGGCCCGCCCGGTGCCGGTGAGCGCCGCCGGCCACCTGCGCCTCGCCTCCCGCTACATCGGCGCCTTCGGCTGGCTCCAGGGCGCCATGTGGGACTCCGCCGGCCGCGTCTGCCTCCTCGGCGCCCAGGCCGCCGTCCTCGCCCACGGCTACGGCACCCCCTGCACCGTCACCACCGCCCGCGTGCAGCTCATGGAGATCCTGCACGCCACCGGCCGCCCTGTCCGCTCCCCGGACGAGTACAACGACCGCCCCACCACCCGCCAGGCCGACATCCACCAGCTGCTCGACCGGGCCGCCGCCCGCGCCCAGCGCCTCGGCCTCTGACCTCCCCGGGGACGGCCAACACGCCGCCAGCATCCCGCCGCCCCGGCGATCGCAACCCCCCTTCGTCCGCGCCCGCCCATCACGGAGGACCACCATGGATCTCCCCACGGCCTTCGCCGCCGCTGTGCCGCTGATCGGATGGACCACCCACAGCGCCTGGCTGAACCGTCGCCTCGCCACCGCTCGCCGCGACCCGCTCACCGGGCTCCACACCCGCGACGGCTTCACCGCCCGCGCCCACCGGCTGACCCAACGCTGTCCGGACCGCGCTTCGGTGCTGCTGATCGACCTGGACGACTTCAAGGCCACCAACGACACCTACGGCCACGCTGCCGGCGACGTCGTGCTCACCGCGACGGCCGGCCGCCTGTCCGCCTGGTGCGGCCGTACCGGCATCGCGGCCCGCCTCGGCGGGGACGAGTTCGCCGTCGTCGCCCTGGACGCCCCCGCGCGCCTGTCCGAACTGCGCGCGGCGCTCAACCAGCCGGTCCCGTACGCCGGCCTCACGCTCCCGGCCTCCGCCTCGGTGGGCATCTGCCGCGTCGCCGAGCTGCCGGTCGTCTCGCTCACGGACGCGCTCAGCTCCGCCGACCGGGACATGTACGCGCACAAGCGCGACGGCCGCACGACCCGCCGCCGCTGATCAGAAGACCGGCCCCGGGGCGGCAACACGCCGCCAAGCATCCCGCCGCCCCGAGGCCGCAACCCCTTCCCGAACCGAAGCCCACGAAGGAGACCACCATCATGCCGCAGCACGACCACACCCCGAACCGGATCTGCCCGAACTGCTCCGGCTTCGCCTCCGTCGCCATCGCCACCGGCGTCCGCCTCCGCAACGGCTCCCGCGCCACCATCCCGGTCAACTGCCACACCTGCCACGGCACCGGCACCGTCACCCGCCCGCTCGCCATCGCAAAGGCGGCCTGACCGATGGCCCTCCTCGACTGGCGCGACTCCAAGCACTGGGCCCCCAAGCCCGCCCCCTGCGGCGTCTGCGACAGGCCCACCAACCTGCGCTCCGACCGTGGCAAGCCCGTCCACAAGGTCTGCGCCGAGCAGTGGCTCAACCGCCACCAGAAGCCCGCCAACCCGTCCTGAGCCGCTCCGCCCCGGAGCCGACCAGCCCGGCTCCGGGGCCCTCGCAGGAGGTGAACTCCCGTGACCCACCAGTTGCCCGCGCGCACCGCCAACGGCCTTCGCGTCCTCGACCTCTTCTGCTGCCAGGGAGGTGCCGGTATGGGCTACCGCCTCGCCGGGTTCAACGTCACCGGTATCGACACCGCCCCTCAGCCCCGCTATCCCTTTGCCTTCCACCAGGCTGACGCGCTGGCCTACCTCGCTGAGCACGGCACCGAGTTCGACCTGATCCACGCCTCCCCGCCCTGCCAGCGGTACACCAACGCCCAGAAGATCCGGGGCAACGACCACCCCGACCTGGTCGAGCCGCTGCGCAAACTCCTCGCCGCCATCGGGCGCCCGTACGTCATCGAGAACGTCCCCGGCGCCCCGCTCCTGGACCCGGTCGAGCTGTGCGGGACCATGTTCGGCCTTCGCACCTACCGGCACCGGCTCTTCGAGACCTCGTTCCCGGTCGCGCACCTGCACCACCCCCGTCACCTCGCGCCCAACGCCAAGATGGGCCGCCCCGTGCACGACGGCGAGTTCATGCACATCGTCGGCAACTTCTCGAACGTCCCCCTCGCCCGCGACGTGATGGGGATGCCCTGGGCCAGCCGCGACGGGCTGCGCGAAGCCATTCCGCCGGCCTACACGGCCCACATCGCGCACGCCTTCCTGACCTCCACGGAGGTCGCCGCATGACCCGCATCTCTGCTCTCCCGGACGCGGCGAACCGGCTGGCCCTCGCCGACCTGGCCCGACTCACCTCCCGGGGAGACCTCCCCCGCCTCCACGACCAGCTCCGCCGCACCGGCGGCTGCTCCAACCCGATGCACCTCCAGGGCTTCCGGACCCTCACCCACGCCCCGACCGGCGCCGTCTGGCACCGCTACTCCACTGACCACGAACCCGGCGCACGCCTCAAGGTCGCCTGCGGCAACCGCCGGGCTTCCCGCTGCCCCTCGTGTGCCCGGACCTACTCGGCGGACACCTTTCACCTGATCCGCGCCGGACTCGCCGGCGACACCACCAAGGGAGTCCCGGACACGGTCCGCTCTCACCCCCGGGTCTTCGCGACCCTCACCGCCCCTTCGTTCGGCCCGGTCCACAACCGGCCCGACACGGGCACCTGCCGCTGCGGCCACGCCCACCCCTCCGGCTCACCGATGCTCGGCACGCCGCTGGACCCGGAGAAGTACGACTACGGGCACGCGGTCCTGTGGAACAACCACGCCCCGGACCTGTGGCGCCGCTTCACCGTCTACCTGTTCCGGACCATGGCGAAGATGGCCGGGCTGTACCAGTACGAGTTCAAGGAGCAGGCGAAGATCTCGTTCGGCAAGGTCGCCGAGTACCAGCGCCGGGGCGCCGTCCACTTCCACGCCGTCATCCGCATCGACGGCCCCGGCGGACCCGACACGCCCCCGCCCGCCTGGGCCACCGTCGCCCTGCTGGACGCCGCGATCCGAGCCGCCGCCCGCCGCGCCGGTCTCCCCGTCGCCGCCGGGGGCGACCAGCCCGCCCGCGTCCTGGAATGGGGCACACAGGTCGACGTCCGCCCGATCGGCGCCTTCGCCAGCGGGGAGATCACGGAACGGGCCGTCGCCTCCTACATCGCCAAGTACGCCACTAAGTCCGCCGAGACCACCGAGACCGTGGACCGCCGCCTCCTGGAACGCCACGAACTCGACCGGCACGACCTGCCCGACCACACCCGCCGCCTGATCGAAGCCTGCTGGGACCTCGACCCGCACTATCCCGGCCGCCTGCTCGCGCACTGGTCCCACATGCTCGGCTTCCGGGGCCACTTCTCGTCGAAGTCCCCCACCTACTCCACCACCCTCGGCGCCCTGCGACAGGTCCGCGCCGACTACCGCGCCGACCAGGCCCGCACCGAACTCCGCGAACGCCTCCTCGCCGCCGGCCTCCCGGATCTGGACGACTTGCCCGAAGCCGAGACCCTGGTCGTCGCCCACTGGGCCTTCGCCGGCGCCGGGAACTCCCCGGGCGAGTCCATGCTCGCCGCCACCATCGCCCGGGACCTGTACGAACGCCACACCACCGACCGGCAGGAGATGCGCGCACAACTCGCGCGAGAAGAGGGGGAATCAGCATGGGTCACCTGCTGACGATCAAGGAGGTAGCTGAACGCCTCGGCACCTGGGAGACCAGCGGGGAGCGGTTCCCCCGACGCCTGGTCGCCGAGCGCCGGATCGCCTTCGTCAAGGTCGGCCGTCACGTGCGCATCACGGAGGCAGCCCTGTCCGAGTACGTGGCCGCGAACACCGTGCAGCCCCGGTCTCGTCGACTGCGAGTGGTGGCCTAAGTGGCAAGCAAGCGACGGCAGTTCGGCCGAATCCGCAAGCTCCCTTCCGGTCGCTTCCAGGCCCGGTACCTCGACCCGACCGGCATGCTTCGGCCGGCGCCCGAGACCTTCGAGACGAAGACCGACGCGGACGACTGGCTTGCCGAGATGCAGACCAGCATCCGCAAGAAGGACTGGCGAGACCCCGACGCCGGGGCGGTCAACTTCGGCAAGTACGCCGACGCGTGGATCACCGAGCGCGGCCTGATGGAGACCACCCTGGAGCTGTACCGCCGGCTGCTGCGGCTGCACCTCCAGCCGAACTTCGGTGACCTCGACCTGGACGAGATCACGCCTCCGCTCGTCCGTGCCTGGCGGGCCGAACTCCGGGCCACCGGCAAGCACACCACGGCCGCGAAGGCGTACCGCTTGCTCAAGTCAGTGATGGCCACCGCGACCGACGACGAGCTGATCCGCCGGAACCCGTGCCGGATCAAGGGTGCGGGCAAGGAGTCCGCCGAGGAACGCGGGGTCGCCAGCATCGAGAAGGTCTACGAGCTGGCCGAGTACGTGGGGCTGCGCTGGCGCGCCATGGTCCTGCTCGCCGCCTTCACGACGCTCCGCCCGGAGGAACTGGCCGAGCTGCGGCGCAAGGACATCGACCTCCTGGCAAGTACGGTCCGCGTCCGGCTCGCCGCCCCCGAACTCAACACCGGCCGACGGGCACTCGGCGACACCAAATCCGAAGCGGGCAAGCGGGTCGTGACCATCCCGGCCGCCGTCCTGCCGGATGTGCGGCTGCACCTGGAGCTGTTCGCCGAGAAGGGGGATGAGGGCCTGCTGTTCGTCGGCGAGAAGGGCGCCCCGTTCCGCCGGACCACCTTCGGGCGAATCTGGCGGAAGGCTCGCGCCAAGGCGGGCATGCCGGGCTTCCGCTTCTACGACCTGCGGCACACCGGCAACAACCTGGCCGCCGCCACCGGGGCCAGCCTCAAGGAGCTGATGGCCCGCATGGGGCACGCCTCCGTCCGGGCTGCGCTGATCTACCAGCACGCGACCAGCGAGCGGGACAAGAAGATCGCGGACGGCATGGACACCGCGATCAACGATGCTCTCGGCCGGGGCACGACACCGCCCGACCAGCCGTAGAGACACGCAGGGGGCACGGGAGCCCAAAAACACGAAAGGCCCGGCTCGGGGATCATGCCCCTGAGCTGGGCCTTTACTGCTGGAGCGGGCGACGAGAATCGAACTCGCGCTCTAAGCTTGGGAAGCTCATGTTCTACCATTAAACTACGCCCGCCTGATGAGCCGTCAGGGACCGCTCATTCCGGTGTCACTGTACCCCATCCGAGACTGTGGTTGCACAGGTGGCCGGGGGTCGTGGCGGAGCCGGGCGGGGGGTGGGTTGGGGCGTACTGTTTGGGCCGCGTGAAGGTGCTCCGGTGGGTGGGGGCGGGGCGGCGAGCCATGGTGTGGAATGTCCGGAACATCCCCTAATGTGACGCTGTCCCGGGGCCTGGTCCGCCGGGGCGCGTGAGTACGGGTGAGTACTGGGTTAGGGATGGGAAGGGGATCGATGGATCAGCGCGCCGTCGTTCGTTGTGCCGAGGGGCACCTGTTCAGCACCACCACGTTCCCGATGCAGAACCTCGGGCCCGGGCGGCTCGGGCCGGGGCGGTTGATCAGGTGCCCGCAGTGCGGACGGATGCGGAGTTCGGTGCTGGCCGACGTGCGGGAGCTGTCGACGGCACAGCTGGCGAGGGCGATGCGGTTGGAGGCCGCTGAGTTCCTGGCCTGAGAACGACACGGAGTGGGACGGGGCCCCGGGCGGATTCGTCCGGGGCCCCGTCGTGCACGTAACCTCGAGGCGTGCTGCTCTCTGACAAGGACATCCGGACCGAAATCGACCTGGGTCGGGTCGTCGTCGACCCCTTCGACCCGGCGATGATCCAGCCGTCGAGCATCGACGTGCGCCTCGACCGCTTCTTCCGCGTGTTCGAGAACCACAAGTACCCCCACATCGACCCCTCCGAGGAGCAGCCGGACCTGACCCGGCTGGTGGAGCCGGACGGGGACGAGGCGTTCATCCTGCACCCGGGCGAGTTCGTGCTGGCCTCGACGTACGAGGTCATCACGCTGCCCGAGGACGTGGCCTCGCGGCTGGAGGGCAAGTCGAGCCTGGGCCGGCTGGGCCTGCTCACGCACTCCACGGCGGGCTTCATCGACCCCGGTTTCAGCGGGCACGTGACGCTGGAGCTGTCGAACGTCGCGACACTGCCGATCAAGCTGTACCCGGGGATGAAGATCGGGCAGCTGTGCCTGTTCCGGCTGTCCTCGCCCTCGGAGCACCCCTACGGCTCGGCGCGGTACGGCTCGCGCTACCAGGGCCAGCGCGGTCCGACGCCGTCCCGCTCGTACCTGAACTTCCACCGCTCGAAGATCTGAGGACTCGAAGGTCTGAGGACAGACGGAGCACGCACGGAGGGCGGCCATCCCGATCGGGGTGGCCGCCCTCGGCGTGTGCGGTCAGGCCCGCTCGGGGCTGGTGACGGCGATCAGTTCGGTGCCGTCCTCGGAGAGCCGCAGTTCGGTGCGCAGCTCGGCGAGCTCGCCGAGGTGGTGCAGGTGGGTGCCGCCGCAGAAGATCTGCGCGGCGCCCTCGGGCAGCTCGCAGTGCCACTGGCGGCGGGCGGTCAGCTCGGGGCCGGGGACGTCGATGCGGACGGGGGCGTCGGCGGCGACCCAGGCGGCCAGGCGCTCGTTGACGGCCTCGGTGAGGGCGGGCAGGGCGTCGGCGAGGGCGGGGAGGTCCTCGGTGGCGTCGGCGGTGAAGCCCTTCTTCTTGAGGGACTTGCCGAGGCGGTAGGTGTCGGTGCTGGCCGCGGTGTCCATCACCGAGCTCGCCATGGCGAGGCTGTCGAAGTCCGGGTGGCCGAAGGCGTCGGAGCGGCCCGGGTCCTTGCGCCAGCGCGGGGCGAGGGCGGCGTTGAGGGCGAGGGCGAGCAGGTGGCAGCCGCTGTGCGAGGCGCTGAGGGCGGCGCGGCGCTCGGCGTCGACGGCCAGGGCGGCGGTGCGGCCGGCGATGGCGCCCGGGTCGGTGTCCAGGACGTGCAGGACCAGCCAGGACCACTCCTCGTCGCCGCGGCGGACCGGGATGTCCGCGCCGACGAGGAGGCCACCGCCGTCCGGGCCGACCGCGCCGGTGAGGCAGTCGACGACGGCCCACTCGGTGCCGTCGACGGCGAGGACGCCGTGGTCGGCCGGCTGGTCGGGCCAGGTGTGGTCGAGCGGGTGGAACGGGGTGGCCTCGGTGACGACGGCGTACCGGCCGTCCGCCAGCGGGTGCACCGCCAGCACCGGGGACTCGCCGCTCACCGCCCCGGCAGGGAAGCTGACGTGGGTGGTGGGGAGGGTCATGCCTGGCTCCGGTGGGTGTGGACTGCGGGAGGGTGCGGGCGGCCCGGCCGGTGACCGGGGCCCGCCCCCATTCTGCCCGCAGCCGCTCAGCCCAGGGTCGGCAGCTTGATCAGCACCAGCAGGGCGAGCAGCTGCACGCCCGCGGCGCCCGCCGCCTTGCCCCAGGGCAGGTCGTGCACCCGGCGGACCATGGCGGTCAGCAGGTAGGCGCAGAGCGCCCAGGTGGCCCAGCCGACGGCCTGGACGAAGGCACTGCCGGAGGGCAGCACCAGGTCCAGCAGCAGCCGGGGGGCGTCGGTCAGCCAGCCGATCAGCGCGGCCAGGCCGATCGTCGAGCGCCACGGGCCGTCGCCGCCGAGCTGGCGGGCCAGGGCGTAGGTGACGCCGCCGAAGACCGCGCCGACGATCGTGAAGCTGACCGCGCCGACGGCGATGCCGGTGAGGGCCACGCCGAACGTGGAGTCCACGATGTCGTCGCGGGTGAGCCCGATGGCGAGCACGGCGAGGGCGCCGTACAGGAGGGAGACGACGAGGGCGGGCAGCCAGACCTGGTGGTCGCGGGTGCGGTCGAAGATCGCGGTCGGGGTGCGGACGATGCCGAACAGCAGCTCGCGCCACTGCGGGCGGGGGCCGGTGGCGCGCGGGGAGGACTGGCCGCCGGCGCGGTAGACGGCGACGTTGTCCTGGCCGGGGCCGGGGCGAGCGCCGGCACCGGGGCCGTACGGAGCCGGCTGCTCCTGCCCGTAGCCGCCCTCGTCGTAGTACGGCTGCTCCTGCCCGTACGGGTCGCCGGTCGGGAAGGCGCGGGTGCTGCCGGGCTGGTCGGCCGCGTACGGGTCGTGGGCCTCGTGGCCGCCCCCGTCGGAGCCGCCGTACCCCCCGTACCCGCCCTGTCCGTACTCGCCCTGCCCGTACCCGTCGCCGACCGTTCCCCCCGGCCCCCCGTGGGCTGCCGGGCCGGTGCCCGGGTGCGGGGCCGTGAAGTACTCCGGCCCGTCCGCCCGCCCGTGGGCGTTCCCCCCGGGCGCCGGCGGCGGCGGAGGGGGCGTCCATCCGCCGCGCGGGTCGGCGCCCTGTCCGCTGTCGTATCGATTACCAGCCACGGTCCGAAGGTACCCGCCGGGGCCGACGCGCGTCCGGCCCCGGACGGAGCCGGGGCCGGTTTGCAGCGAGCCTGAGACGAACGGGGCCGGATTTGCCCCGTTACCGCTGTACCGCTGCTACCGCTGGGCGGACACGGACGGTCCGTGTACGGCCGCGGCAGCCGCGGTGCCGGCCGGGCAGCCGCCGGGGCCGGCGGAGGTGCGCACGGCGCCGACCGGGAGCAGGGTGCCGCAGGCGATGCGGATGCCGGCGGGCAGCTCGTTGTCCGACTCGACGATCGCGCCGTCGCCGATCACGGCGCCGTCCAGCGCCGATCGGTCCCCGACCGTGGCGTAGGCGCCGACGATGGAGTCCTTGACCAGGGTGTCCGGGCCGATCACGGCGCCCGGCAGGACGACGCTGCCCTCGACGATCGCGCCGGCCTCGACCACCGCGTCCTCGGAGACCACGGTGCCGCCGCTGAGCACCGCGCCCGGGTGGACGGTGGCGCCGGGCAGCAGCAGGGCGTCACCGGTGGGGCCGGGGACGGCCGGGGAGTCGACCTTGCCGAGGACCAGGTCGGCCGAGCCGCGCACGAAGGCACCGGGGGTGCCGAGGTCCAGCCAGTACGAGGTGTCGACGACGCCGCGCAGCAGCGCGCCGGTGGCGAGCAGCTCGGGGAAGGTCTCGCGCTCGACGGACACCTCCCGGCCGGTGGGAATGCGGTCGATCACCGAGCGGGTGAAGACGTAGCAGCCGGCGTTGATCTGGTCGGTGACGATCTGCTCCGGCGTCTCCGGCTTCTCCAGGAACTCCAGCACCCGCCCGTCCCCGTCGGTGGGGACGAGGCCGAAGGCGCGCGGGTCCTCGACCCGGGTGAGGTGCAGGGTGACGTCGGCCCCGGCGGCCACGTGGCCGTCGCGCAGGGCGGCGATGTCGACGCCGGAGAGGATGTCGCCGTTGAAGACCAGCACCGGCTCGTCCGGGCCGCAGGTCAGGCCGGAGGCGGCGTTGCGGATCGCGCCGCCGGTGCCGAGCGGCTCGCGCTCGGTCAGGTAGACCAGCTCGATGCCGTACGGGGTGCCGTCCTGGAAGTGGTCCTCGAACACCTCGGCCAGGTACGAGGTGGCCAGCACGACCCTGGTGACACCGGCGGCCGCCGCGCGGGCCAGCTGGTGCGCGATGAACGGGACGCCGGCCACCGGCAGCATGGGCTTGGGGGTGTGGGTGGTCAGCGGACGCAGTCGCGTGCCCTTACCACCGACCAGCATGATCGCCTCGGTCATGGTCTGCGCTGTTCCCCTTGGTTCTCCGCGGCCCGGCCCTGGGTGGGCCGATACCTCCGTCGTGGTGTGCTCCCGGCCGGCCTCGGCCCGGCACGCGTCGGCCGGCGTGCGGCCGGTCCGGCGCCTACTGTATTTCCTTCGAACCGAATGCCCGTCCGGCGGTTGTGCGATCAGCGTCACTCCCCGTACCCCCGCCGTACTGCCGCAGGCCGCCCAGGACGCCGAAATGCCCGGCCCGGAAGGCGCGTTGGCGGCGTCCTCCGGGCCGGGCAGTTGTTGCAGAACCGTCGAACAGGGACGGCTAAGCGTCCGCCGTCACAGGCTCCTCGGTCTCGGCGGGCGGGGTCGCCTTCACCGAGTCGAGCAGCAGCTGGGCCACGTCGACCACCTTGAGGTGCTCCTTGGCCGCGCCCTCGTTCTTCTTGCCGTTGACGGAGTCGGAGAGCATCACCAGGCAGAACGGGCAGGCGGTGGAGACGATGTCCGGGTTGAGGGACAGCGCCTCGTCCACGCGCTCGGTGTTGATCCGCTTGCCGATGCGCTCCTCCATCCACATCCGGGCGCCGCCGGCGCCGCAGCAGAAGCCGCGCTCCTTGTGGCGGTGCATCTCCTGCTGGCGCAGGCCCGGGACCTTGTCCATGATCTCGCGCGGCGGGCTGTACACCTTGTTGTGGCGGCCCAGGTAGCACGGGTCGTGGTACGTGATCAGGCCCTCGACGGGGTTGACCGGGATCAGCTTGCCCTCGTCGATGAGGTGCTGGAGCAGCTGGGTGTGGTGGATCACCTCGAAGTGGCCGCCCAGCTGGGGGTACTCGTTGGCGATGGTGTTGAAGCAGTGCGGGCAGGTGGCCACGATCCGCTTGACCGGGGCGTCCTCGAGCGCGGCGTTCAGCGTCTCGACGTTCTGGGCGCCGAGCATCTGGAAGAGGAACTCGTTGCCCAGGCGGCGGGCGGAGTCACCGGTGCAGGACTCCTCCTTGCCGAGGATCGCGAACTTCACGCCCGCGGTGTGCAGCAGCTCGGCGAACGCCTTGGTGGTCTTCTTGGCCCGGTCCTCCAGGGCGCCGGCGCAGCCGACCCAGTAGAGGTACTCGACCTCGGCCGGCTCGATGTCCTGACCGATGACCGGCACCTCGATGCCGGTCTCCTTCTTGAGCTCCTTGACCCAGTCCAGGCGGGCCTTGGTGGCCATGCCCCACGGGTTGCCCTTGTTCTCCAGGTTCTTGAGCATCGTCCCGGCCTCGGTCGGGAACGAGGACTCGATCATCACCTGGTAGCGGCGCATGTCGACGATGTGGTCGATGTGCTCGATGTCCACCGGGCACTGCTCGACGCAGGCGCCGCAGGTGGTGCAGGACCACAGGACGTCCGGGTCGATGACGCCGTTCTCCTCCGCGGTACCGATCAGCGGGCGCTCGGCCTCGGCCAGGGCGGCCGCCGGGACGCCGGCGAGCTGCTCGGCGGTGGCCTGCTCGTTGCCCTCCATGTCCTTGCCGCCGCCGGCGAGCAGGTACGGGGCCTTGCCGTACGCGTGCTCGCGCAGGCTCATGATCAGCAGCTTCGGCGAGAGGGGCTTGCCGGTGTTCCAGGCGGGGCACTGCGACTGGCAGCGGCCGCACTCGGTGCAGGTGGAGAAGTCGAGGATGCCCTTCCAGGAGAAGTGCTCGACCTGGGAGACGCCGAAGACGGCGTCGTCGGCCGGGTCCTCGAAGTCGATCGGCTGACCGTTGCTGGTCATCGGCCGCAGCTCGCCGAGGGCGGTGCCGCCGTTCTCGTCGCGCTTGAAGTAGATGTTGAAGAAGCCCAGGAAGCGGTGCCAGGCCACGCCCATCGAGGGGTTGAGGCCGATGGTGATCGCCCACGCGAAGGAGATGCAGATCTTCAGCATCGCGAAGAGGTAGACCAGGTTCTCCAGCGTGCCGTGCGACAGGCCGCTCAGCGCGGAGACGATCGGGTACGAGACCAGGTGCTCCGGGCCGTACGAGTCGACGCCGGCCAGGGCGCCCTCCAGGGCGCGCAGCATCATGATGCAGAGGCCGATGCCGAGGATCGTGTACTCGACGTAGAACGCCTGCCAGGCGATCGAGCCGGCGAAGCGGGACTTGCGGCCCGACCGGGACGGCAGGCTCATCAGCCGGATCACGATCAGGGTCACGATGCCCAGGGTGGTCAGGGTGCCGACCAGCTCGACGAAGAGCTGCCAGATCATCCAGTGACCGATGATCGGCAGTTCCCACTCGGCGTCGAACAGCTGGCCCATCGCGTTGACGATGGTGAGCACCAGGCTGAAGAAGCCGACGGCGACGAACCAGTGGGCGATGCCGACGATCCCCCAGCGGTTCATCCTGGTGTGGCCGACGAACTCGATGGCGACGGTCTTCACGCGCTGGGCGGGCTTGCCGAAGCGGGTGGAGTCCGCGGCGCCGGTCGTCACCACCTTGAAGATGTGCCACGCCGCACGAAGGGCGAGCGCGGTGCCGATCACGAAGGTGACCAGCGAGATGACGATCGCTGCTAGCTGCATCGGCTCTCCGTCCTCCTGCGGCTTGGAGGGCAGTTGGCGGGCCAACGGTCCCTCGGGGTATTCGGTTTCCGAACTCGGGTCCCGAACTTTTCCGAACTGAGTGTACTGGTCGGTAACTTGCCGGGCCGACGGCCCGGACATTACCGGTCGGCAACGGTTCTCCAGAAGATTCCCAAGCTATGGCGGCAGTCACGCGAGTGCACCCGCGCCACGACGGCGACCGGGGCTGGAGATAAGGGCTCAGTAAAGTTGAGCGACTGGCACTCATACCTGTTGACGCCGCTCGTCGAGTCGTGCATCCTTGAGTCCGTAAAGCTCAACTCTTTCCTGGAGGTACCAACGATGGCACGCGCGGTCGGCATCGACCTCGGCACGACGAACTCGGTCGTCAGCGTTCTGGAGGGTGGCGAGCCCACCGTCATCACGAACGCCGAGGGCGCGCGGACCACGCCGTCCGTCGTCGCCTTCGCCAAGAACGGCGAGGTCCTGGTCGGCGAGGTGGCCAAGCGCCAGGCGGTCACCAACGTCGACCGCACCATCCGGTCGGTCAAGCGCCACATGGGCACCGGCTGGAAGATCAACCTCGACGGCAAGGACTTCACGCCGCAGCAGATCTCGGCCTTCGTACTGCAGAAGCTGAAGCGCGACGCGGAGGCGTACCTGGGCGAGACGGTCACCGACGCCGTCATCACCGTCCCGGCGTACTTCAACGACTCCGAGCGCCAGGCCACCAAGGAGGCCGGCGAGATCGCGGGCCTGAACGTCCTGCGCATCGTCAACGAGCCGACCGCTGCCGCCCTCGCGTACGGCCTCGACAAGGACGACCAGACCATCCTGGTCTTCGACCTCGGCGGCGGCACCTTCGACGTCTCCCTCCTGGAGATCGGCGACGGGGTCGTCGAGGTGAAGGCCACCAACGGTGACAACCACCTCGGCGGCGACGACTGGGACCAGCGCGTCGTCGACCACCTGGTCAAGGTCTTCCAGTCCGGCCACGGCGTCGACCTGTCCAAGGACAAGATGGCCCTGCAGCGTCTGCGCGAGGCCGCCGAGAAGGCCAAGATCGAGCTGTCCTCCTCCATGGAGACCTCGATCAACCTTCCGTACATCACGGCCTCCGCCGAGGGCCCGCTGCACCTGGACGAGAAGCTCACCCGCGCCCAGTTCCAGCAGCTGACCACGGACCTGCTCGAGCGCTGCAAGGTCCCGTTCAACAACGTCATCAAGGACGCCGGCATCGCGCTGTCCGAGATCGACCACGTCGTCCTCGTCGGCGGCTCGACCCGCATGCCGGCCGTCGCCGAGCTCGTCAAGGAGCTGACCGGCGGCAAGGACGCCAACAAGGGCGTCAACCCGGACGAGGTCGTCGCCATCGGCGCCTCGCTCCAGGCCGGTGTCCTCAAGGGCGAGGTCAAGGACGTCCTGCTGCTCGACGTCACCCCGCTGTCCCTCGGCATCGAGACCAAGGGCGGCATCATGACCAAGCTGATCGAGCGCAACACCACGATCCCGACCAAGCGCTCCGAGATCTTCACCACGGCCGAGGACAACCAGCCGTCCGTGCAGATCCAGGTCTACCAGGGCGAGCGCGACATCGCCGCGTACAACAAGAAGCTCGGGATGTTCGAGCTCACGGGCCTGCCGCCGGCGCCGCGCGGCCTGCCGCAGATCGAGGTCACCTTCGACATCGACGCCAACGGCATCATGCACGTCGGTGCCAAGGACCTCGGCACCGGCAAGGAGCAGAAGATGACCGTCACCGGCGGCTCCTCGCTGCCGAAGGACGAGGTCGACCGCATGCGCCGCGAGGCCGAGCAGTACGCCGAGGACGACCACAAGCGCCGCGAGGCCGTCGAGACGCGCAACTCCGCCGAGCAGCTCGTCTACTCGACCGAGAAGTTCATCGCCGACAACACCGAGAAGCTCCCGGCCGACGTCAAGACCGAGGTCGAGACCGCCATCGGCGAGCTCAAGGAAGCCCTCAAGGGCGAGGACATCGCGAAGATCCGCGAAGCCTCCGAGAAGGTCTCCACCACCGCGCAGAAGCTCGGCCAGGCGCTCTACGCCAACGCCGACGCCCCCGCCGGTGCGGCCGCGGCCGGCGACTCGGCCCAGGCCAAGGAAGACGACGTCGTCGACGCCGAGATCGTGGACGACGAGAAGCCCAAGGGCGGTGCGTCGGCATGACGGACAAGCCGCAGGGCGGCAAGCCCGGCGACGACTCCGCCGCCGAAGAGGCCGTCATCAAGGCCGCCGAGGAGGCCGCTGCGGCCGGTGCCGGCTCGGAGGGCGGCACCGACGAGCTGGCCGCCGCCAAGCGCGAGGCCGGAGAGCGCACCGCCGACCTCCAGCGCCTCCAGGCCGAGTACCAGAACTACCGCAAGCGGGTCGAGCGCGACCGGCTGACCGTCCGCGAGATCGCGATCTCCAACATCCTGGAGTCGCTGATCCCGGTCCTGGACGACATCGGCCGCGCCCGCGAGCACGGCGAGGTGACGGGCGGCTTCAAGTCCGTCGCCGAGTCGCTGGAGACGGTCGTCGCCAAGCTGGGCCTCCAGCAGTTCGGCAAGGAGGGCGAGCCCTTCGACCCGACCATGCACGAGGCGCTCATGCACAGCTACTCCTCGGACGTCACCGAGGACACCTGCGTGCAGATCCTCCAGCCCGGTTACCGCATCGGCGAGCGGATCATCCGCCCCGCCATGGTCGCCGTCGCGGAGCCCCAGCCGGGCACCACCACGACCTCCGCCCCGGACTCCGAGGCGAAGTCCGCCGACGCGGACAAGGCCGACGGTGGCTCGGACAGCTGACAAACGGTGACAGCTGACAACCTGTGCGCTGCGGAGTCGTACGCCGGTAACCCCGGCCGACTCCGCAGCGCGCTGTCAACAGCCCTTTCCCACTTGACTGTTGACAGCACTGTGACGATGGACTCGGGAGGTGGCTCAAGCCGTGAGCGGTAAGGACTACGTGGAGAAGGACTACTACAAGGTCCTCGGCGTGCCCAAGGACGCCACCGCCACCGAGATCAAGAAGACCTACCGCAAGCTGGCCCGCGAGTTCCACCCCGACGCCAACAAGGGTGACGCCAAGGCCGAGGAGCGGTTCAAGGACATCTCCGAGGCGTACGACGTCCTCTCCGACGAGAAGCGCCGCAAGGAGTACGACGAGGCCCGCAGCCTCTTCGCCAACGGTGGCTTCCGCGCCGGCGGCGGCCCGGGCACCGGCAGCTACAGCTTCGACTTCGGCGACCTGTTCAGCGGCACCCAGGGCGGCGGCGGCAGCGGCGGGATCGGCGACGTCTTCGGCGGCCTGTTCAACCGCACCGGCACCCGGCAGGCCCAGCCCCGGCGAGGCGCGGACGTCGAGACCGAGGTGACGCTCTCCTTCGAGGAGGCCGTCGACGGCGCGACCGTCCCCCTGCGGATGACCAGCCAGTCCCCCTGCCGCACCTGCAACGGCACCGGCGCCAAGGCCGGCACCACCCCGCGGGTCTGCCCCACCTGCGTCGGCGCCGGCACCGTCAGCCGCGGCCAGGGCGCCTTCGCGCTCTCCGAGCCCTGCAAGGACTGCCGCGGCCGGGGCATGATCGTCGACGACCCCTGCACCGACTGCCACGGCAGCGGCCGCGCCAGCTCCGCCCGCACCATGCAGGTGCGCATCCCCGCCGGCGTCCAGGCCGACCAGCGCATCCGGCTCAAGGGCAAGGGCGCCCAGGGCGAACGCGGCGGACAGCCCGGCGACCTCTACGTCACCGTGCACGTCGACCCCCACGCCGTCTTCGGCCGTAAGGGCGACAACCTGACCGTCACCGTCCCGGTCACCTTCCCCGAGGCCACCCTCGGCGCCACCATCGAGGTGCCCACGCTCGGCGGCCCCGCCGTCAAGCTCAAGCTCCCGCCGGGCAGCGCCAACGGCCTCACCATGCGCGCCCGCGGCAAGGGCGCCACCCGCAAGGACGGCACCCGCGGCGACCTCCTCGTCACCGTCGAGGTCGTGGTGCCGCAGAGCGTCACCGGAGACGCCCTGAACGCACTGGAGCAGTACCGCGAGGCCACCGCCTCCGACGACCCGCGAGCCGCCCTGTTCCGGGCGGCGAAGGGAGCGTGACGACCAGATGTCCCCGAACCCGATGACCCCCGACAGCGGCCCGATCGGCCCCGGCCTCGGCGAGGGCCTGCCCGGCGACGGCCCGCGCCGCCGCCGGGCCCCGGCCGCGCCGCAGTACGTGCTCACGGAGGAGACTCCGGTGTACGTCATCTCCGTCGCCGCCGAACTGTCCGGCCTGCACCCGCAGACCCTGCGCCAGTACGACCGCCTCGGGCTCGTCAGCCCCGACCGCACCGCCGGGCGCGGCCGCCGCTACTCCGCCCGCGACATCGAGCAGCTGCGCGAGGTCCAGCGCCTCTCCCAGGACGAGGGCATCAACCTGGCCGGCATCAAGCGGATCATCGAGCTGGAGAACCAGGTCGCCGCCCTCCAGGCCCGGGTCGCCGAACTCGTCGACTCCCTCGAAGGCGCGGCCGCCGCCCTCCAGCAGCGCGAGGCCGCGGTCCACGCCTCCTACCGCCGCGACCTCGTCCCCTACCAGCCGCCCTCCCCCCACTCCAGCGCCCTCGTCGTCTGGCGCCCCAAGCGCTGACCGAGCGCCCCCTAGCCGCCGGTTCCCTCCTGTCCGGGGGGTGCCGGCGGCTGGTGTCTTGGTGAGAGAGTGCTCCCTGCAGCCGTATGCCGAGTTCGCCCATCAGCTGCTGATCCCCGTGAAAGACCCCTATGATCCCAGCGGGAATCGCACCGCTCAGCCCTCGTCCGGTTCTGAACAAACACCAGGGAGCCGCAAAATGACCGAGACGGCCGAACCGGGGCTCACATCAGGCGGGCTCGGTGTTCTCTCCGTCGACGCCCGGGAACTCTATCTCCGGGTGATCGAGAATCACGGTCGGCTGTCATGCGAGGAGAGAAGCAATACCGAGGCCAAGCACCTGCAGGAACTCCTCGATATCGGCTTGCTGGTGCCCGACACCGACGAACCCGATGTGCTCACCGCCACCGACCCGCAGCAACTCTCCGAAAGCCTCATCTCGTCGTGGCAGCGCAAGGCTCTCGATCTGCTGTCACGGGCGGAGGACCTCCCGGGGGACCTGAAGGATTTGGCCGCGGCGTTCCACGCTCCCAAGCAATCCGGCGGAACGATCGAATACCTTCAGGGAAAAGCGCTCATCAACCAACGGCTCAGCCAACTGACGAACGCGTGCACCGAGGAGTTCCTGGCCGCGCAGCCCGGCGGGCCCCGCCCTCCGGAAATGCTCGAACGCAGCCGCGACCGTGATCTCGCCCTGCTCCAACGGGGTGCGGTAACCCGGACGATCTACCACCCGAGCACCAGGTACCACGCGGCCACTCGGGACTACGTCCTCGCCATCACCGAGGCCGGCGGACACGTCAGAACCCTCGACGAACCCTACGCCAGACTGATCATCGTCGACCGCCGGACCGCGATCATCCCCATCGCGGACGACCTGAGCACCGCGGCCTTCATCCACGACCGGGCCATCATCAGTTTCTTCGTGTCGGAGATCTTCGACCGGAACTGGAATCGCGCCCTGGAATTCGACGGTGACCGGATCGTCCCCCAGCAGGTGGTGTCGAGCCTACGGCAGACGATCATCGACCTTCTGCTCAAGGGCACCAGTCACCGTGTGATAGCCCGCAGTCTCGGAATCAGCGAGCGCACCCTGGCTCGGCACATCGCCGACATGCGGGAGGACTACCAGGTCGACTCGCTCTTCCAGCTGGGATACGTCCTGGCGCGGGCCGCCCACCACGAGCGCCCCGACGGCTTCAACTAGAGGTCGATCCCCGGCCGGGACGGTCCACGCCCCGGCACCGTTGTCGTACGGGTCCGCGCAACGGCCGGAACCTCAGCTCCAGTTGCTGTCCATCTCCTGGACCGTACGCGCCTGCTGAGTCGTCTGCGTCCCCTGGTCGGCAGGGGTGCCCGCGCCGAGCTGGAGGTAGGCGCCGACGGCCAGCGCACCGGCCAGGGCAGCCACGGCAACCGCGACGCGAGCGTTACGAATCGTGCGAAGCATGCGATCACACCTTCCAGGGGAACAGCGTCAGAGCAAAGACAACGTTTCATCAACCGCCCCACATAATGCCGCAGCGATCACCGTCGCGCCATAGCCCCCCTTCCCGGGAGTGCGTCATCTCCATGCCAGGCATGGAGATGCCACGCTGCAGGAGTGGACTGGGCCGCTGGTAACGATGGACGATCAGTTCGCTTCCGATGGTCCCGGCAAGCTCACCACACTTGCCGATGTACCTTCAAAAAAGCTTTACCCGCTCCCCGAGTGCCCGACAAGGGCCTCGACATCACCCGCGCTTTAACCACCGGACCTGGTGAACCCGGTCAGCCACTCCCCCGGAGTCGACACATGTCTGAGCCCTACCTGCGTCACCACGACAGCCAGGCCCCTGAGGGCCGTCGTGCACGTGTGTTCCTGGCCGCCCCGCTGATGCGGCTGACCGGGCCCGCCGACAGTGTGGTCACGCTCGCCAGCCGGACGCGGCTGACGACGCTGCGCACCACTCTCCTCCGCAGCGGTGCCGCCGTGTACAGCGCGCACCACAGTGACGCCTGGACCGTCGCCGGCCGTGCGCCGGAGCCCCGGGTCCCGTCCGACTTCCGGGCGCTGCAGTCCGCGGACCTCGTGTTCGCGTACGTCGGCGCGCCGCTGTCGGCCGGGGTGAGCCTGGAGCTGGGATGGGCGTCGGCGCTGCGGAAGCCGATCGTCCTCCTCGTCGACGAGGCCATCACCCACAACCCGCTGATCGCCACCATCGAGCAGGTCGCCCCCGTCCTGCCGCTCGTCTTCGACGACACCTGGTCGCAGGAGGCGCTCAACCACACCGTCGAGACCGCCCTGGACTGGGCCGGCATGGCGCTCTCGCTCCGCGAGGGCTTCTGGACCGCGCCCGGCGAGCAGTTCGCCGTCCCCCGGCAGCAGCAGGGCTACTGGCCGACCGGCGCCGCGACCGGCTGAGCGGAAGTCACCTCCCGGACTCCCCCGTCGTCCGGGCTCCCCGCATCCGCCAGCCGAGTTGGAACAGCGTCTCCGCGTCGTAGAGCTCACGCAGCCGGGCGATGTGAGCGGCCACCGTCCGCTCGCTCAGCCCCAGCCGAGTGGCGATCGCCCGCTGCGTGAGCCCCTGCGCCAGGAGGCGGCCCACCTGCTCGTGCACGACCGGCGCGGTCGGGCCGGCGGCAAGCGCCTCCCAGTCCACGATCTGCGCCCGCTGCCACTGCTGCTCGAACACGCCGACCAGGTAGCCGACCAGCGCCGGATCCTCCACCACCGCGGCCACCGCGTTGTCGGCCGACGCCGGGACCAGGGCGATCGCCCGGTCGAAGATCAGCGTCCTGGTGAACGGCCCCTCCAGCACCCGGATCGGGGATCCCATCCGGGTCGACTCGCGGGCGAGTTCGACGGTGTGCGGATCGCCGCAGACGGACGGCTCGAAGATGGTCCGCTCCGTACCGCCCGCCTCGAGGTAGCGACGGCTCACCGCCAGGGTGTCCGCGGTGTGTTGGGGCGGCCGGGGCCCGCCCGGCTGGGCGGCCAGCGACTCGTGCGGGTAGTCCCTGGCGATCTGTGACAGCAGGTGGCGGATCTCCTCGGGCCCGGCCACCCTGCGGATCCCGCCCGCCGCCTCCGTGCGGCGCGGGGCCGTGTCGTACGCCTGGGCCAGGTCGTCGAGAAGATCCGGGACGAGGGCCGCCCGGGCGAGCAACCGGGCGCTCTCCTCGCGCAGTTCCGCCCCGAGCCGCTCGCCGACCGCCCGGGGGTTCACCGCGCTGTACGAGCCGTCCGCGATCCGCAGCACCAGCAGGCCGAGGTCCGAGAGCTCCTTGACCGCCGGCTCGTCCTCCGGGCGGATCTCGCCGAGCCGGACACGGCCGCCCTGGTGGAGGATCGCCCGGTAGAGCTCGCGGGCCGCGGCGTCAGGAAGCCCGGTCACGGTCGGTCCCCTGCATCTGCCAGCCGAGTTGGAACAGCGTCTCCGCGTCGTACAGTTCGCGCAGCCGCGCGATGTGGCCGGCGACGGTGCGCTCGCTCAGGCCCAGGCGGGAGGCGATCGACCGCTGGGTGAGCCCCTGCGCCAGGAGGCGGCCGACCTGCTCGTGCACGACCGGGGCGGCGGGCCCCGCAGTGAGGGCCTCCCAGTCCACCGTCTGGGCCCGGCGCCACTGCTGCTCGAAGACGTCGACCATGTACGCGACCATCACCGGCTCCTCGATCACGGCGGCCGCCGAGTTGTCCGGGGCCGCGGGGATGACCGCCACGGTGCGGTCGAAGATCAGCGCGCGGGTGAACGGGGCGTTCAGGATGCGGATGCGCGAGCCGACCTTCGTCGCTTCCACGGCGAACTCGATGTGCTCCTGCGTCAACCGTGCCTGCGGCTCGTACAGGGTACGGATCGAGCCGCCGCCCGCGAGGTAGCGGCGCGTCTGGGCCAGGGAGTCGGCGCGGTGCGCGGGCGGGTGGACCTTGCCGGGCTGGGCGGTGAGGACCTCGTGCGGATAGTCCCGGGCGAACTGGCTCAGCAGGTGCCGGATCTCGCCCGTGCCCGACACCCGCTGCACCCCGCCGACCGGCTCGGCCCGCCGCGGGGCGGCGTCGTACGCCTGCGCCAGGTCGTCCAGCAGGTCGGGCACGAGCGCGGCACGGACGAGCAGTTCGGCACTCCTCTCCCGCAGGTCCGCGCCGAGGCGCTCACTGACCACCCGCGGGTTCACCGTGCTGTACGAGTGGTCGGCGATCCGCAGATCGAGCAGACCGAGAGCGACCAACTGCCTGAACGCCGGCTCGTCCTCGGCCCGCACCTCCTCCGGCCGCAGACGGCCGCCGCCCCGCAGGATCGCCCGGTAGAGCTCGCGGGCCCCCGGGTCGGGAAGGTCGAGTGCGGATTCAGCCATTGCGGGTGCCTCGCATCTGCCAGCCGAGTTGGAAGAGGGTCTCGGCGTCGTAGAGCTCGCGCAGTCGGGCGATGTGGGCGGCGACGGTGCGCTCGCTGAGGCCGAGGCGGGTGGCGATGGCGCGTTGGGTGAGGCCCCGGGCGAGGAGGGGGCCGACCTGTTCGGGGGTGGCGAGGTCGGTGGGGGTGTCGGCGAGGGCGGACCAGTTGACGCCTTCGGCGAGGCGCCAGTAGTTCTCGAAGACCTCGGCGAGGAAGGCGACGGTGGCCGGGTCCTCGACGAAGGCGGCGGCGTCGGCTCCGGCGGGGATGACGGCCACGGTGCGGTCGAAGACCATCATCTTGGGGAGGGCGAACGGCGCGACGCGGATGTGGCAGCCGAGTTCGGTGAGGCGGGCCGCGAGCAGGACGGTGCCGGGGTCGAAGCGGGCGCCGGACTCGTAGAGGGTGCGGATGGAGCCGCCGAGACCGAGGAAGCGGCGGGCGTGGTCGAGGATGTCGTCGGCCGCGTCGGCCGGGCGGGCGCCGCCGGGGTGGAGGGAGAGGGCTTCGTGGAGGAGGTCCTCGGAGAGCTGGGAGATCCGGTGGCGGATGTTCTCGGCGCCCTCGACGATGTGGGTGGAGCCGGTGCAGCCGTGGTCGCGCGGGGCGGAGTCGTAGGCGGCGACGAGGTCGCCGAGGAGGTCGGGCAGTTCGTCGGCCTGCCGCAGCAGCCGGGTGCCGGCGGCGCGCAGGTCGGCGCCGACGCGGGCGGTGACGGAGCGCGGGTTGACGGCGCTGAGCGAGCCGTCGGAGACGTACGGCTTCAGCAGGCCGAGGTCCAGCAGGGACTGGACGGTCTCGGCGTCCTCGGGCGGGATGTCGGCGATCCGGATGCGGCCGCCGGCGTGCAGGATCTGCCGGTAGAGGGCCCGGGCGGGGGCGTCGGGCAGGGTGAAGCCTCGGTCGGTCATGACTGGTCCCCTCGCATCTGCCAGCCGAGTTGGAACAAGGTCTCGGCGTCGTGCTGTTCCCGCAGGCGGGCGATGTGGGCGGCGACGGTGCGCTCGCTCAGGCCCAGGCGGGTGGCGACGGCGCGCTGGGTGAGGCCCCGGGCGAGGAGGCGGGCGATCTGGGTCTGGCTGACGGGTTCGGTCGAACCGTCCTCCAGGGACGCCCAGTTGACGCCTTCGGCGCGCCGCCAGAGTTGCTCGAAGGTGTCGACGACGAAGGCGACGGTCGGTGCGTCGTCGACGACGGCGGCGCTCTCGTAGTCGGGCGAGGCGGGGAGGACGGCCACCGTGCGGTCGAAGACCAGGAAGCGCATGAACGCCCCGTCCAGCACCCGGATGCTGCTGCCGAGCCGGGTGGCGGCCGCGGCGTAGCGCACCGAGGCGGGGTCGGTGCGGCTGGTCTGTTCGAAGAGGGAGCGCAGGACGCCGCCGCCCGCGAGGTAGCGGCGGGTGCGGTCGAGGGAGTCGTCGAGGAGGTCGGGGCGGCGGGCGTCCCCGGGCTGGGCGGCGAGGCTCTCGTTGGGGTAGGCGTGGACGAGTTGGGACAGCGTGTGCCGGATCTCGGCCCGTCCGGTGACGATCCGGCTGCCGGTTCGGTGGACCTCGCGCCGGGGGGCGGTGTCGTAGGCGTGCGCGAGGTCGCGCATCTGCTCGGGGATCCGGTCGGCCTCGGCGAGGAGGCGGGCGCTGGTGCGGCGGATTTCGGCACCGATCCGGTCGGCGACGGGCCTCGGGTCGACGGCGCTGTACGAGTTGTCGAGCAGCTGCGGGACGAGCAGCCCGAGGTCGACGAGCCGGCGCAGGGCGGGCGCGTCCTCCTCGCAGAGGTCGGCGGCGCGCACGAAGCCGCCCTCGCGCAGGACGGCCAGGTAGAGCGCCCGGGCGGCGGTGTCCGGGAGGACGGCGGCGAGCGAGGGGGACTCAGGCATCGCCGGCCCCGCGCATCTGCCAGCCGAGGTGGAAGAGGGTCTGGGCGCCGTAGCGTTCGCGCAGCCGGGCGATGTGCGCGGCGACGGTGCGCTCGCTCAGCCCCAGCCGGACGGCCACCACGCGCTGGGTGAGGCCCCGGGCGAGCAGGCGGCCGACGCGGACGGTGGTGGGGTGCGGGGGGCCGAGGTGGCCTTCGACGGGGGTGGCGCGGGTCCAGTCCCGTTCGAAGCGGGTGATCAGGAAGGCGATGGTGGCCTGGTCGGTGAGGAAGACGGCGCTGTTGCTGCCCTCGCCGGCGGGGATGACGGCGGTCGACCGGTCGAAGAGCATCATCCGCGCGTACGGTTCGGCGAGGACGCGGATCTGGGCGCCCGCTCCGGTGCGCAGGGAGATCTGCTCCAGCACCGGGCGTTCGGTGGCGGCGACGGGCTGGTACAGCGTGCGCATGGCGCAGCCCCGTCGCAGCAGGGCGAGGTCCCGGGGCAGGTGCGAGCGCATGGCCTCGACGGGGCGCGGCCCGGGCTGGGCGGAGAGGAACTCCTCGCGGCAGTCGGCGATGAGGCCCGCGATGCGGCCGCGGATGGCGTCGTCGCCGTCGAGGTGGACGGAGCGGACGGCGGGGGCGGCCGGGGGCTGGGCACTGTCGTACGCCAGGGCGAGCGGGGCGAGGCTGTCGGGGAGGTGCTCGGCGCGCTGGAGGAGCCGGGTGGCGCGGGTGCGCAGCTCGCCGCCGAGGCGGTCGCCGAGGGCGCGCGGGCTGGCGGCGGTCCAGCCGCTGGTGGTGGGTGTGAGCAGGCCGCGGGCGACGAGGGCGGCCAGGGTGGGGCGGTCCTCGGGGCCGAGGTCCTCGGGGCGCAGGCGTCCGCCGCGGCGGACGGCGGCGAGGTAGAGGGCGCCCTCGGCCGGGCCGGGTTCGTCGGTCATCGCGGGCCTCCCCCCCTCGGTGTCTGCGGAGTTCTGGGTCATCGCTGTCGCCTCCGTGGCTCGTCGGCGGTCATCGCGGGGGTCATCGCGGGGGCCGGAACGGGCGCGCGGACCGGCGGCGGGCGGCCCGGCGGCAGTGCTCGGACCGGCGGAGGCGCGCGGACCGGCGGAGGCGGGCGTCAGCCGTCATCGCGCGAGCCCCTCATCAGCCAGCCGAGCTGGAAGAGGGTCTGGGCCCCGTACCGGTCGCGCAGCCGGGAGATGTGCGCGGCGACGGTGCGTTCGCTCAGGCCCAGCCGGGTGGCGACGGCCTTCTGGGTGAGGCCCCGGACGAGGAGGCGGCCGACCCGGTCGGGGACGGCCGGGGCGGGTCCGTGGCCGAGGGCGGCGGCGGCTTCGGCGGGGTCGGCGCGGACCCAGTCCCGTTCGAAGGCGCCGACGAAGAAGGAGACGGCGGCCTGGTCGCTGATGAAGGCGGCCACGTTGTCGTCGTCCTCGACCGGGACGACGGCGACGGCGCGGTCGAGGATGATCAGCCGGGGGAAGGGCTCGTCCAGGACGCGCAGCTGCGAGCCGTACCGGGTGACCTCCTCGGCGTAGGCGAGGGCGGCGGGTTCGGTGAGGGCGACGGGCTGGTAGATGGTGCGCAGTTCGCAGCCGCGCTGGAGCAGCCGGACGTCCTGGAGGCGGGCCACGCGCAGGGATTCGCTGGGCCGCCGGCCGGGCTGGGCGGTGAGGACCTCGGTGCGGCAGTCCGAGACGAGTTGGGCGATCCGCTGCCGGATGTGGACGTGCCCCTCGACGTAGACGGCCTCGCCGGGGCGGCCGGGCCGCTCGGCCATCTCGTCGTAGGCGCGGGTGAGGCCGTCGAGCGCGTGCGGGAGGCTCTCGGCGCGGACGAGCAACCGGGTGGCCTCGCTGCGCAGTTCGGCGCCGAGCCGGTCGCTGACGGAGCGGGGGCTGACGGCGGTGTAGCCGTCGTTGAGGGCGTTGGGGCTGAGCAGGCCGAGGTCGAGGAGCTGGCGCAGCGCGGTCTGGTCGGCGTCCTGGGCCGCGGCGGCGCTGATGCGGCCGCCTTCGGCGAGCACGTCGTAGTAGAGCTGCCGGGCGGCCTCGTCGGGTTCGTCCCCCTCGGGCCCCTGGTGGTGCGGCGCGACCGCCGGTTCCGCCGTCACGTCGCACACTCCCTGCCGGACGCCTCTCCCCTGGTGCCGCCCCCGTTCGCGTCGGTCGGCGGTGCCGCCGACGGGAGGTGCCCGCCGACGATGGTCTTCCGCCGGCGGGGGTGTCCGAGACCGAGGTGCGTCTGCGGCCCGGCCCACCGGGTGTGATCACGGTACCGGGCTGAGGGCGGACCCCCGGGCCCGGGTGCCGTCGCACACCGGGGCCCCCGGGGGCCGCCATCACCACGCCAGGCCAAGGCGCTTCCTTCGAGGTGGAGCAGCAACACCTCGATGGCTCCGGGATCCGAGTCCATCACCACACATGGACCCGGGCCCGGCGCTCTTCCCCCCCGTTCCACCGGCACGGGACGATGCACCGGTGGTCAGTTCCGAAGAGCAAGCCGCCACCGTCGGGCTGCGGTGCCCGGTCGGCTTGGCGTGACTCCACTTTCACAGTGTGACGGCCGGTGAACAAGTGCCCCTCGAGTGCATGTTCGCGCAATTGCAGTTATCTGCACCCGGAGGCGCCCGGAACCATCCGGTCGGCCGGTTGGATTCGGGTGAAGAAGGCCCCGGTGAAGGGGCGTTGACGCTCCGCATCAGCGCAGCCGATTGGCCGTTCACGGTCATTCATGCAGCTTCGGGTTCCTGCAATCGGTCCCGCCGGAACGGCTTCCGGGCGGGGCCCGCGAGCACGGTCCTCAGCGGGCCAGCAGCCGGCCGCGGACGAGGCCCGAGACCGTGCCGCCGGCCGCCGCCACCCAGGCGGCGAGGAGCAGCACGTACAGCCCGGTGGCGAGCCCGGTGAAACCGCCGAAGCCGGTGTGCCGGGCGAGCGCGGAGGCGCCGGTGACGCAGGTTCCGACGGGGAAGGTGTACGCCCACCAGGTCATCGCGAAGGGCATCCCGGCGCGGCGGGCGCGCAGGTTGGCGGCGGCCGCGACGGCCAGCCAGAGCATCGCGACGGCGATCACCGCGACGCCGTACAGCTCGGCGAGGGCCGCCATGGCGGGCGCCAGCGCCGGCAGCACCGGGCGGGCGGCGTCGGAGAGCTGGTGGACGGCGGTGACGGACTGGCCGAGCGGCCCGAGCACCAGGAACAGCGAGGGGGTGAGCACCAGGGTGGGCAGCTTGCTGTGGAACAGCCCGGTGAACACCACGGGCAGCATCACCAGCGTGGCCAGCAGCCCGATCCCGAACAGCCCCCAGCAGCCGTACAGCATGGCCTCCTGCGCCCGCCCGGCCGGCAGGTGCGGGACGAGCACCGGGCCGCAGGCCGAGGCGACCAGCGGGGCGACCACGGGCAGCAGCCAGGTCGGGTTGGCCTCCAGGGCGGAGACCGGGTGCCGGGTGATCATCAGGTACGGGATGCCGGCGGCCACCGCCAGCGCGTACAGGGTGCCGAGGCTCCAGAGCACCGCGTCGAGGGCGATCGCCGGGCCGGTGCCGATGACCCGGGAGCCGACCAGCATCGTGCCCAGGCCCACCGAGAGCAGGGCCATCGGCGGGCAGCCGTAGAAGACGGCGACGGCCGGGCGGTCCAGCAGCTGAGCGGCGGCCTCCTGCCGGTGCCGGGTGAGGTGGACGGCCCGGGCCGCGACCAGCACCAGCAGGGCCGCCAGGGCGAGCGCCCACATCGCCTCGCCGAAGCCGATCAGCCCGGGTACCCGTACGGGCAGGGCGGCGGCGCCGTTGGCGACGATCGCGGTGCCCATCACGGCGGCGTACCAGTTGGGGCCGAGCTGGGCGAGGTCGAAGCGACCGCGCAGGCCGGCGCGGGTGGCGGGGCGGAGGGGCAGGCGGAGGGGGTGCGCGGCCGAAGTGGACATGTCTCCACCGTCGCCGCCGGGCCCCGTCTCCGGTAGCGCCCGGCGTTCTATGAGGACATAGCCTGCACCTATGGCCCTCTCCCCCCACGTCCCCGAACTCGGCGCCCTGGAACTCCTGCTCGCGGTCGCTCGCCTGGGCAGCGTCGGCCGGGCGGCCACCGAGCTCGGGGTGAGCCAGCCGACCGCCAGCGCCCGGATCAAGGGCATGGAGCGCCAGATCGGCGTCCCCCTGCTGGACCGCTCCCCGCGCGGCTCCACGCCGACGGAGGCGGGCCGGCTGGTGGTCGAGTGGGCCCGGCAGGTGGTGGAGGCCGCGCAGGCGCTGGACGCCGGGATCGACGCGCTGCGGGGGCGGCGGGACGCCAAGCTGCGGGTCGTCGCCAGCCTGACCGTGGCCGAGTACCTGGTGCCCGGCTGGCTGCTCGCCCTGGCCGAGGTCAGCCCGGGGACGGCGGTGACGCTGCGGACGGCCAACTCGGCGCGGGTCGCCGAGCACGTGCTGGCCGGGAACGCCGACCTCGGCTTCATCGAGAGCCCGACCGTCCCGGCGGGCCTGGCCGGGACGGTGGTGGCGGCGGACTCCCTGGTGGTCGTGGTCGCCCCCGGCCACCCGTGGGCGCGGCGGCGCACCCCGCTCACCGGGCCGGAGCTGGCCGCCACCCCGCTGGTGCTGCGCGAGCCGGGCTCGGGCACCCGGGAGGTGCTGGAGGCGGCGCTGGCGCCGTACGGGGGCGCGGCGCTGCCCCGGATGGAGCTGGCCTCGACCACGGCGCTCAAGGCGGCGGCGATGACGGGCGCCGGGCCCGTCTGCCTGAGCGAACTGGTGGTGTCGGAGGAGCTGGCCACCCGCCGGCTGGTCGCGGTGCCGCTGGCGGACGGGCTGGACCTGCGGCGCCCGCTGCGCGCCGTCTGGCCGCAGGGGCAGCGGCCGGGCGGGCCGGCCCGGGAGCTGCTGTCGCTGACCCGCAGCAGCCGGAGGAGCCCGACCTGAGCCCGACCTCTCAAAGTTGAGCGGAATAGACTCAAGGTAGTGCATGCTGTACGTAGCAACCGAGTGAAGGACGACGAGGAGGCCCCCCAGCAGTGGACGCCAGCAAGTTCACCACCAAGACGCAGGACGCCCTGTCCGCCGCGATCCGGCAGGCCGGCTCGGCCGGCAATCCGGACGTCAAGCCGGTGCACATCCTGATCGCCCTGCTGGAACAGCCCGAGGGCATCGCCCGGCCCCTCCTGGAGGCGGTCGGCGCGGACGTCGCCCGGGTCGACGCGGAGGCGCGCCGCCAGCTGACGGCCCTGCCCAGCGCGATGGGCTCCACCGTCGCCGCGCCCCAGCTCGCCCGGGACACCCTCGCGGTGCTCACCGAGGCCGGCAAGCGCGCCGACGACCTGGACGACCAGTACGTCTCCACCGAGCACCTGATGGTCGGCCTGGCCGCCGAGGGCGGCGCGGTCGCCGAGCTGCTGGTGCGGCAGGACGCCACGCCCAAGGCGCTGCTCGCCGCCTTCAAGGACGTCCGCGGCAGCGGCAAGGTCACCTCGCCCGACCCCGAGGGCACCTACAAGGCCCTGGAGAAGTTCGGCACCGACCTCACCCAGGCCGCCCGGGACGGCAAGCTCGACCCGGTCATCGGCCGCGACCACGAGATCCGCCGGGTGATCCAGGTGCTCTCCCGCCGCACCAAGAACAACCCGGTGCTGATCGGCGAGCCCGGCGTCGGCAAGACGGCCGTCGTCGAGGGCCTGGCCCAGCGCATCGTCGCCGGGGACGTCCCGGAGTCGCTGCGCGGCAAGCGGCTGGTCGCGCTGGACCTCAGCGCGATGGTCGCGGGCGCCAAGTACCGCGGCGAGTTCGAGGAGCGGCTCAAGGCCGTCCTGAACGACATCAAGGCGTCCGACGGCCAGGTCGTCACCTTCATCGACGAGCTGCACACCATGGTCGGCGCGGGCGCCGGCGGCGACTCCGCGATGGACGCGGGCAACATGCTCAAGCCGATGCTGGCCCGCGGCGAGCTGCGGATGGTCGGCGCCACCACGCTCGACGAGTACCGCGAGCGCATCGAGAAGGACCCGGCCCTGGAGCGCCGCTTCCAGCAGGTGCTGGTCGGCGAGCCCAGCGTCGAGGACTCGATCGCCATCCTGCGCGGCCTCAAGGGCCGGTACGAGGCGCACCACAAGGTGCAGATCGCGGACGCCGCCCTGGTCGCCGCCGCCACCCTGTCCAACCGCTACATCACCTCCCGCTTCCTGCCCGACAAGGCGATCGACCTGGTCGACGAGGCGGCCTCCCGGCTGCGGATGGAGATCGACTCCTCCCCCGTCGAGATCGACGAACTCCAGCGCTCCGTCGACCGGTTGCGCATGGAGGAGCTGGCCCTGGAGAAGGAGTCCGACCCGGCCTCCGTCGACCGGCTGGCCCGCCTGCGGCGCGACCTCGCCGACCGGAACGAGCAGTTGAGCGTGCTGACGGCACGCTGGGAGCAGGAGAAGAAGAGCCTCAACCACGTCGGCGAGCTCAAGGAGCGCCTCGACGACCTGCACGGCGCCCTCGAACGCGCCCAGCGCGACGGGGACTTCGAGCGGGCGTCCAAGCTGATGTACGCCGAGATCCCGGCCGCCGAGCAGGAGCTCACCGAGGCCCAGGAGCGCGCCGCGGACCAGGATGCGTCGGCCTCGATGGTCAAGGAGGAGGTCGGCCCGGACGACGTGGCCGACGTGGTCTCCTCCTGGACGGGCATCCCGGCCGGCCGCCTCCTGGAGGGCGAGAGCGCCAAACTCCTGCGCATGGAGGAGGAGTTGGGCAGGCGCCTGATCGGCCAGAGCGAGGCCGTCCAGGCCGTCTCGGACGCGGTGCGCCGCACCCGCTCCGGCATCGCCGACCCCGACCGCCCGACCGGCTCCTTCCTGTTCCTCGGCCCCACCGGCGTCGGCAAGACCGAACTCGCCAAGGCCCTCGCCGACTTCCTCTTCGACGACGAGCGGGCGATGGTCCGCATCGACATGAGCGAGTACGGCGAGAAGCACTCCGTCTCCCGGCTCGTCGGCGCCCCGCCCGGGTACGTCGGCTACGAGGAGGGCGGCCAGCTCACCGAGGCCGTCCGCCGTCGCCCGTACAGCGTGGTGCTGCTGGACGAGGTGGAGAAGGCCCACCCCGAGGTCTTCGACGTGCTGCTCCAGGTGCTCGACGACGGCCGGCTCACCGACGGCCAGGGCCGGACGGTGGACTTCCGCAACACGATCCTGATCCTCACCTCCAACCTGGGCAGCCAGTACCTGGTGGACCTGGCCACCCCGGAGGAGAAGAAGAAGGCACTGGTCCTGGACTCCGTCCGGGCCGCGTTCAAGCCGGAGTTCCTCAACCGGCTCGACGACATCGTGGTCTTCGACCCGCTGGGCACCGCCGAGCTGAGCCGCATCGTCGACCTCCAGATCGCCCGCCTCGGCGAGCGGCTGCGCGAGCGGCGCCTCACCCTGGACGTCTCCGAGGCCGCCCGCGACTGGCTGTCCCTGACCGGGTACGACCCGGCGTACGGGGCCCGGCCGCTGCGGCGGCTGGTGCAGTCCGCGATCGGCGACCAGCTGGCCCGGGAGATCCTCTCCGGCCGGGTGCACGACGGGGACACCGTCCTGGTCGAGCGGGGCGAGGAGGGCGACCGCCTCACCGTCCGCAGCCGCGGGCCGCTCGAGAAGTAGCCGCAGGAGCACCCTCGGTACGGGCCGCCGCCCCCTGCTCCACGCAGGGGCGGCGGCCCGTACGGCAACCCCTAGTCGGCCATCACGCTGGGTTCACGCCTGCGGGTGCGGTCCCGCCAGCTGCGCGCCAGGCGGTGCAGTTCGGCGCCCTGGGAGTCCGGCAGGTTCCAGGTCTGGGTGAGCAGCCGCAGCGTGGAGACCCTGGGACAGGACACCCCCCGCTCCAGGTCACGGATCGAGCGGACGCTCAACCCCGAAGCCTCCCCCAGCTGCTCCTGCGTCATGCCCCGGTCCAGCCGTATGCCCCGCAGCAGCGCCCCCAGCGATACCCCCTCATCGACCAACGGCCTGTCCACGTCTCTTCCCCCTTGTGTAGGTGTTTCTCAACTCGCCCTTGCGAAACGGGTGTTACCGACAGCGAGTTCCGTCGCACGCTAACCGCATCCGAATCGCTCGGCAGGCGAACCGTCGGGCCCGGGGCGTGACGTGGCTCACTCCCGGCCCGGCCCGCGCCCGGCTGGGCACCCAGCGTGACCGATTCCGCCCCGAACACCCGGAACGCCCCCGCCCACGGGCCCCCGATCGCGCCCGGAAAACCCCCGCGCCGGCCCGCGCGCGAAGATCGACGCGAGCCCGGCGGCCCCTGTGAGGCAGGCCCCGAATGAGGCAGGATGGGAGGTGGAAAGGGCGGCCTCTCATTGCCGGCCACCACGTGCACTGAGGAATGAGGACCCCCAATGAGCATCGACCCGTCGTCCATCCCGTCCTTCGGCCTGCCCCAGGGCGGCGGCCAGCCCGGCGGCCAGGGCGAGCGGCCGGCCGGCCCGCCGCCGATCATCGTCCCGGACCAGAACCTGGTGACCCAGCTCCTCGACCAGATGCAGCTCAAGCACGTCGTGGACGAGGAGGGCGACCTCACCGCCCCCTGGGACGGCTTCCGGGTCTACTACATGTTCCGCGGCGACCAGAAGGAGCTCTTCGCGGTCCGCTCCTTCTACGACCGCTCGTACCCGCTGGAGCAGAAGGGCGAGATCCTCGACCTGATCGACGAGTGGAACCGCGAGACCCTCTGGCCGAAGATCTACACCCACACCCACGAGGACGGCGTCGTCCGTCTGATCGGTGAGGCCCAGATGATCGTCGGCACCGGCGTCAACCTGGACTACTTCGTCACCACCACCGCCAACTGGACCCAGGCCGCGGTCGGCTTCGAGCAGTGGATCGTGGAGCGCCTCGGCCTGCAGAAGGACATCGAGGGTGAGAACGGCGAGGACGGCTCCCCCGAGGGCACCGAGGAGTCCTGAGCCTCCCCCTCCTCTCCGCACTCGCGCGGAACGGCCCGCCACCGCGATCGACGCGGCGGCGGGCCGTTCCCGTCCGCGCTGCCTGTCTCCGGCCTGCTTGTCCCCCGGCTTGCTTGTCCCCGGCTTCCCCGCGGCCCGATGATGACCTCGACGACGAGCCGTGAGGAGCCTTTCGCATGGGTACGAGGCCGCTGCTGAACCGCCGACTGGCCGGGATGGGCACGACGATCTTCGCCGAGATGTCCGCCCTGGCGGTGAGGACCGGCTCGATCAACCTCGGCCAGGGCTTCCCGGACACCGACGGGCCTCGCGAGATCGCCGAGGCCGCCGCCGACGCCGTCCTCGACGGCCGCGGCAACCAGTACCCGCCCGGCCCCGGCATCCCCGAGCTGCGTACCGCCGTCGCCGAGCACCAGCAGCGCTTCCACGGCCTCACCTACGACCCCGACACCGAGGTGCTGGTCACCGCCGGCGCCACCGAGGCCATCGCCGCCGCCCTGCTCGCCCTGCTGGAGCCGGGCGACGAGGTGATCGCCTTCGAGCCCTTCTACGACTCCTACGCCGCCTGCATCGCCATGGCCGGCGCCGTCCGCGTCCCGCTCACTCTCCGGGCCCCAACCTTCCGGCCCGACCTGGATGAGCTGCGCGCCCTGATCACCCCGCGCACCCGCCTGCTGCTGATCAACACCCCGCACAACCCCACCGGCACCGTCCTCACCGCCGAGGAACTGCGCACCATCGCCGAACTCGCCGTCGAGCACGACCTCCTGGTGGTCACCGACGAGGTCTACGAGCACCTCGTCTTCGGCACCGCCGTCCACCACCCCATCGCCGCCCTGCCCGGCATGCGCGAACGCACCGTCTCCATCTCCTCCGCCGGCAAGACCTTCTCCTTCACCGGCTGGAAGGTCGGCTGGGTGACGGCGGCCCCCGCCCTGGTCAGCGCCGTCCGCACCGCCAAGCAGTACCTCACGTACGTCAGCGCCGGCCCCTTCCAGTACGCCGTCGCCGAAGCCCTGCGGCTGCCCGACACCTACTTCGAACAGTTCCGCGCCGACCTGCTGCGCAAGCGCGACCTGCTGCTCGACGGCCTCACCGCCGCCGGTTTCCGCGCCTTCACCCCCGAGGGCACCTACTTCATCACCACCGACATCACCCCGCTCGGCGAGAAGGACGGCATCGAGTTCTGCCGCTCCCTCCCCGAGCGCTGCGGCGTCGTCGCCATCCCCAACGCCGTCTTCTACGACGACGCCGACGCCGGCCGCAGCCTCGTCCGCTTCACCTTCTGCAAGAAGGACGAGGTCCTGGCCGAGGCGGTGACCCGCCTCCAGCGGCTCTGAGGCGACGGCTGGTTGGGGGCCTGCGGCGGGCCGCCTTTCCGGAAGGAATTCCGGAAAGGCGGCCCTTACGCATCGAGCGAACCGGAATTCGGGAGTGATCGGCGGTTCGACGCCCTGTGACCGAACTCCCGGACGTGCCGCGCCCGAGCCGCGCCCGAGCCGCGACTTCAGGAGCCCGGCCCCGGTTCGCTGCAAACCGGACGGCTGGTCCGGTAGCGCGTTGCGCGCGACCGGCGCGCGCTGGTGTCTGCGCGCCCCCTTGAAGGGGAGCAATTCTGGCCCGACGTCCGTTCTGATCATGGCTCAACTGCCGTGAGGGACCTGCGGGTTCGATGCCCCGGAGGCATATCTGGCGATCTCTCCGGCAGGGCCGTCCGGGGCCCGCGCCCGGCCGGCGGGGGAGGGTGGCGCGTGGAGTGCGAGGGAGGCGCGCACCCCGAGCGCACGGCGCGTGAACCGGTCGCAGGAGCGCGCGCGGTGCAGAGTCGCACACCGGGTCGATCAGAGCGGGGAACCGGATGTGCTCGAAACGGTGAATGCTTGACAAAGATGGGTAAATCGCCGACGGGCCCGGTGTATTCGTGCTTCCCTGCTGCTGACTCTCCAGCCGGAATCCTTCCTTCCACGGTCGGCCGCGCCCAGGGCCGCACAGCCACGAACAGCCTCGCCATCGCCTAGGCCAAGTCGCTGCTGCTCGGCGGGCGCGCACGGAGCTGAAACGCGGAGCCGAGCATGCTCACCACACTGCAGACCTCCTATACGGACACCCGGGCCGGTGACCTGGCCTGGTGCCTCGGCGGCGACCCGCTGCCCGCGCTCGCCGTCCGCGACCTGAGACTCGACGGCCGAGGGAACCCCGGCGCCTCCGGCACCCTGCAGCTGCGGCTGCTCGGCGCCTCGCACCAGGTGGTCATCGAGGCCGGCCCCGGCAACTGCCTGGAGACCGTCGCCTGCCTGCCCGGCCGCCGCACCCCGCTGCCCGCCCGGGTCGCCAAGCAGATCGGCGGCTGGGAGTACGAGTTCGCGGCCAGGATCGAGGTGATGCCGCCGCACGACTTCGCGGCCCGCGCCCAGGAGATCCTGGCCCTGGTCGAGGGCCATCCGCGGGGCCTCGCCGGGGTCTTCCCGGGGGACCCGAGCGCCTTCACCGCGCTGGTCACCCAGGGCGGCACCGACCGGCTCCTCTGGCGCACCTGGCACGCCTACCCGCAGGAGGGGCAGCTGGTCTGCACCCGCTCCTCGCTCGTGGTGTCGGGGGCATGATCCGCGAGAGCCGGGACGGCACCCCCGATCCGGTCATAGCCCACGCATCGACCGCCCCCGGTTCGCACGCAGGAACGGTTCGTCAACCGAGCGGCCCGCACTGTCCGTCGAATGGGCGCAGCTATCCGTCCCGCACGTCCCCTAGCGTTTGTTCGTGATCAACCATCCGGCCGGTCCCCCCGCCCACGCGGGAGTGGACCTCGACGACGGCACCCCTCCCCGGCCCGGGCGCGGGCTCGTCCCCCTGCCCGCCCGCCGTCGGTCCCGGCTGCGCTCACACCCCCGGCTCGCCCGGCTGACCGTCCTGCTGGCCGCGTTCGTCTGCGCGGCCTGCGGGCTGGTGTACGAGCTCGAACTCGTCGCGCTCGGCGACTACCTGCTCGGGGACACCGTCACCCAGACCTCGGTGGTGCTCTCCGTCATGGTGTTCGCGATGGGCCTCGGCTCGCTGCTCGCCAAGCGCTTCACCCGGCGGCCCGCCACCGCCTTCGCCCTCGTCGAGTGCGCGCTGGCCCTCACCGGCGGCCTCTCCGTCCTCGCCCTCTACTCCTGCTGGGCCTGGATCGGCCGCTACCAGGCCGCGATGGTCGGCCTGACCTGCCTCATCGGCATCCTCATCGGCGCCGAGATCCCCCTGCTGATGACCCTCATACAGCGCATCCGGCGCGAGGACGCCGGCCGTGCCGTCGCCGACCTCTTCGCCGCCGACTACGTGGGCGCGCTCATCGGGGGCCTCGCCTTCCCCTTCCTGATCCTGCCCACCCTCGGGCCGGGCGACGGCGCGCTCCTGACCGGCGCCGTCAACGCCGTCGCCGGGGCCGCCGTGGTGCTCTGGCTGTTCCGCGAGGAACCCGCCCCCCGGATACGACGGCTGCTCTGGGCCGGCTGCGCCCTCGTCCTCGCGCTGCTCGCGGCCGCCGCCGCGGGCTCCGACGGCATCGAACGCGCCGCCCGGCACGCGCTCTACGGCGACCAGGTGCGCTACGCCACCCGCAGCCGCCTCCAGGAGATCGTGCTCACCGGCCCGGCCGAAGGCCCCCTGAGGCTCTACCTGGACGGGCGGCTCGCGGTCTGCGGGCCCGACGAGTACCGGGGCAGCGAAGCCCTGGTCCACCCCGCGATGGCCGCCGGGCCGGACGCCCGGGTCCTGCTCCTCGGCGGCGGCGACGGCCTCGCCCTGCGGGAGGTGCTGCGGCACCGGGGCGTCCGCTCCGTCGAGCTCGTGGACGCCGACCCGGCCCTGCCCCGACTCGCCCGCACCGACCCGGGCCTCGCCGCCCTGGGCGGGCACTCCATGGACGACCCCCGGGTGCGGGCCACCGCCGCCGACCCGATGGCCTGGCTGCGCGGCGCCGCCGACGGCCCGTACGACGTGGTGCTCGCCGACCTGCCGGCCCCCGCGGACGGCGGGCCGGTCAAGTTCCACTCCCAGGAGTTCTACGGCCTCGCCGCCCGGCTCCTCGCCCCCGGCGGGCGCCTGGCCGTCCGCGGCGGCGGGAAGGAGGACGGGCTCTGGCCGATCGAGTCCGGCCTGCGGGCCGCGGGCCTGCGCACCACCCCGTACGCCGTCCCCGGCAGCGCCACCGCCGCCTGCCGGCCCGGGCCGGGCGACGCGGCCGCGACGCAGGACTTCCTCCTCGCCGCCGCCGACCGGCCCCCGCTCGCCCTCGCCCCCGACGCCCCGCCCCCGCGCACCCTCGACCCCGACACCCTCCGCACCTCCACCGCC
>NZ_JOCF01000065.1 GCF_000720635.1 Streptomyces sp. NRRL WC-3742
CGCCACCCCGCCGCCACCCGGAGCCCCGCATGAGCCTGTGCCTGCCCCCGTCCAGCGTCGCCGTCGTCCTCGGCACCCGCCCCGAGCTGGTCAAGCTCGCCCCGCTGATCCACGAGCTCGGCGACGCCACCCGCCTGGTGCACACCGGCCAGCACTGGGACGAGGCGATGTCCGGCCGCTTCCTGCGGGACCTCGGCCTGCCCCGGCCCGAGCTGCTCACCGGCGTCGGCGGCCGCCCCCGCGCCGGCCAGATCGCCCAGTCCCTCGGCCAGCTGGACGCCGCCTTCGCCGAGGACCGCCCCGTCGCCGTCGTCGTCCAGGGCGACACCAACGCCACCCTCGCCGGCGCGCTGGCCGCCAACGCCCGCGAGATCCCGCTGGTGCACGTCGAGGCCGGGCTGCGCAGCCACGACCGCGCGATGCCCGAGGAGCACAACCGGGTGATGGTCGACCACGTCTCCGACCTGCTCTGCGCCGCCACCGAGGACAACGCGGCCAACCTGCGCGCCGAGGCCCTCGCCGAGGAGCGCATCGAGCTCACCGGCAACACCGTCGTCGAGGTCGTGCGCCGCCGGCTGCCCGACGAGGCCACCCGCGCCGCGCTGCTCGCCGCGCACGGGCTCGCGCCCGACGCGTACGTGCTGGCCACCGTCCACCGCCCGGAGAACACCGACACGGCCGAGGCCCTCGGCGCCGTCCTCGCCGAGCTGGACCGCATCGCCCGCGCCGGCACGCCCGTCCTGTTCCCGATGCACCCGCGCACCCGGGCCGCCGTCGAGCGCTTCGGCCTGGAGGGCCTGCTGGAGCGCCTCGCCGTCACCGGCCCGGTCGGCTACGGCGACTTCCTGGGCCTGGCGCGCCACGCCGCCCTGCTGGTCTCCGACTCCGGCGGCGTCCAGGAGGAGTGCACCGTGCTCGGCCGCCCCCTGCTGGTGGTGCGCCGCTCCACCGAGCGCCCCGAGGCGGTGACGGCCGGGTTCGCCGCGCTGGTGCGGCCCGGCGAGGAGCTGGGCGCGCTCGCCCGCGAGTGGCTGGCCGACGCCCCCGAGCGCCTCGCCCGCCTCGCGGCCACCCCGAGCCCGTACGGCGACGGCCTCGCCTCGGCCCGCATCGCCGCGCTGACCGCCGCGCTCGCCGATCAGCGGCAGGAGTTGCCGCAGGCCGCGTAGCGGCCCTCTTGACAGCAGAATTGGTCTACTCCATTTTGTGAGGCAAGTCTCCTTTCCCGACAGGGACTTGAGTTGTCGGTAGCTCCCGCAAGCGCACCATCGACACCCCGGACGGCGCTCCACCCCCACGAGGACGCCGCCGGGCCTCCCCCACTGGAGATGGAGTCATGCCTCCTGCCCGACACCGGCGCCCACGCGCCGTCCACTCCCTGCTGGCCGGGGCGAGCGCGCTCGCCATCGGCCTGGCCGGGCTCGTCGTCGCCGACACCGGCGCCCACGCCGCCGACGGCGAACTGATCACCAACGGCGGCTTCGAGACCGGCGGCCTGAGCGGCTGGACCTGCACCGCCGGCACCGTCCAGAGCGCCACCGCGCACACCGGCACGTACGCCCTGCAGTCCACCCCGGGCAACAGCGACACCGGCGAGTGCACCCAGACCGTCGCCGTGAAGCCCTCCTCCACCTACGACCTGAGCGCCTGGGTGCAGGGCAGCTACGTCTACCTCGGCGCCCGCGGCACCGGCGGCGGCGAGCCCAGCACCTGGACGCCCTCGGGCGGCTGGAGCCGGCTGAGCACCGGCTTCACCACCGGCCCGAGCACCACCAGCATCACCGTCTACGTGCACGGCTGGTACGGGCAGCCGGCCTTCCTCGCCGACGACGTCTCGCTCGTCGGCCCCGGCGGCACCCCACCCTCCCCCGGCCCGACCGCGACGGACACCGCCTCCCCCAGCCCGTCCCCGACCGCCACCGACACGGGCACCGGCTCGCCCAGCCCGACCGCGACCTCGACCTCCACCAAGCCGCCGGGCCTGCCCAAGCACGTGCTCACCGGCTACTGGCAGAACTTCGACAACGGCGCCGCCGTCCAGAGGATCAGCGACGTCCCCGCCGCGTACGACATCATCGCGGTCGCCTTCGCCGACGCCACCGCCACCCGCGGGGGGCTCGGCTTCACCCTCGACCCGAAGCTCTCCTCCCGGCTCGGCGGCTACACCGACGCCCAGTTCAAGGCCGACATCGCGGCCAAGAAGGCCGCCGGGAAGAAGGTCGTGCTCTCCATCGGCGGGCAGAACGGCACGGTCTGGGTGGGCGACTCCTCCTCGGCCGCCGCCTTCACCGACAGCGCCTGGTCGCTGATCCGGTCCTACGGCTTCGACGGGATCGACATCGACCTGGAGAACGGGATCAGCTCCACCTACATGGGCCAGGCCCTGCACGCGCTGGCGGCGCGGGCCGGCAGCGGGTTCGTCCTCACCATGGCGCCGCAGACCATCGACATGCAGTCCACCGGCATGGAGTACTTCAAGCTGGCGCTGAACGTGAAGGACATCCTCACCATCGTCAACATGCAGTACTACAACTCCGGTGCGATGAACGGCTGCGACGGCAACGTCTACTCGCAGGGCACCGAGAACTTCCTCACCGCCCTGGCCTGCATCCAGCTCAAGGGCGGACTGCGGCCCGACCAGGTGGGCCTCGGGATCCCGGCCTCCACCAGCGCGGCGGGTGGCGGCTACGTCGGCGCCGGCGTGGTGAACTCCGCGCTGGACTGCCTGGCGAGGGGTACCGACTGCGGCTCCTACAAGCCCGACACCACCTGGCCGGGCATCGGCGGCGCGATGACCTGGTCCACCAACTGGGACGCCAGTGCCGGGAACCCGGTCTCCGGCAGCATCGGCAGCCATCTGCACGCCATGCCGTAACCCCGGCGGGAAGGGGGCTCCGGGCCGGTCAGTTCCCGGCCCGGGCCTCCGGCACCTGGCCGCAGCCGCCGCCGTGGCGGCGGCGCAACTCGGCGGTGATCTCGGCCAGTTCGCCCTCGGGCAGCAGCGGCAGCATCATCGCCACGCCCTGCAGCAGCCCGCCGAGCAGGTAGGTGGTGTCCGCCGTCGCGGCGACCAGGGAGCGCACCTCGGCCACCTCGCCGACCGCCACCGCCTCGATCAACTGGGCGGCGTGGGCCGTCTCCTCGTCCACCAGGACCTCGCCCGCCTCGGCCGGGGCCCGGCGGGCCATCGCCCGCAACACCTTGTCGCCGACCTCGGGGGCGTACGCCTTGCGGACGGCCTCGGCCGCGATCCAGGTGAGCAGGGTGGTCACCTCGCGCGCGGCGTGGTCGGCGAGCAGCAGGTCCAGCTCGTGGTCGAACGCGAGCTGGTTGCCGTGCCGGAAGGCGAGCAGCAGCGTCGCCGCCCTGGCCTTGGCCTCCTCGACCGCCTCGGCAGGCAGTTCGTCGACCAATTCCTCGGTGACCACCACGCCGTGCCCTCCCGTCCGTCGCTCGGCAGAACGCTCCGCGAAATCCCACCGCGGAAACCCTCCGCGGAAACTCCGTGCACACCGTACACATCCGTCCTGCAAACTTCCGCGAACGCGCGCGGGCAAGACCGGAATCGATTCGAGCGGAATTGGACCTCACCCGATCCAGGATGAATATTCGCCGGAAGGGAGCAATGTTGCTGCTCTATTAGGCGTAGCCGTGGGTGCGACGAAAAATCCGCGCCCCCGAAAGCGCCCGAGGGGCCGCCCTCCGCTCGTCGCGGAAAGCGGCCCCTCGGGGCGGTTCGTACGGGCTCAGCCCTGCGGCAGCGCCGCGAGCTGGGCGGTGATCCGGGCGATGTCGGCCTCGGCGGCCTCCAGACGGCCCCGGATCTTGGCGACGACCGCGTCCGGCGCCTTGGCGAGGAACGCCTCGTTGCCGAGCTTGGCCGTGCTCTGGGCCTTCTCCTTCTCGGCGGCCGCGAGGTCCTTGGCCAGGCGCTTGCGCTCGGCCGCGACGTCGATGGTGCCGGAGAGGTCCAGGGCGACGGTGGCACCGGCCACCGGCAGCGAGGCGCTGGCCGCGAAGCCCTCCCCGGCGGGGGTCAGCCACAGCAGCGAGCGGATGGCGCCCTCGTGGGCGGCCAGCGCGGTGCCGTCCAGCTCCAGGACGGCCGGGACGCGCTGGCGGTCCTGGAGGCCCTGGTCGATGCGGAAGCGGCGGACCTCGGTGACCACCTGCTGCACCGTGGCGATCTCGCCCTCGGCCGCGGCGTCGCGGAAGCCGCTGTCCTTCGGCCACTCGGCCACGACCAGGGACTCGGCGCCGGTGAGCCTGGTCCACAGGGTCTCGGTGACGAACGGGACGACCGGGTGCAGCAGCCGCAGGGTGAGGTCCAGGACCTCGCCGAGGACCCGGCGCGAGGCGTCGGCCTGCGCGCCACCGGCCGCCAGGGTGGTCTTGGACAGCTCGACGTACCAGTCGAAGACCTCGTCCCACGCGAAGTGGAACAGCGCGTCCGAGACCTTGGCGAACTCGTAGCCGTCGTACAGCGCGTCCGCCTGGGCGACGGTGGCGTTCAGCCGGGACAGGATCCAGCGGTCGGCCGCCGTCATCTCCTCCGGCGAGGGCAGCGGGCCCTCGACGGTGGCGCCGTTCATCAGCGCGAAGCGGGTCGCGTTCCAGATCTTGTTGCAGAAGTTGCGCGAGCCCTTGACCCAGTCCTCGCCGATCGGCACGTCGGCGCCGGGGTTGGCGCCGCGGGCCAGGGTGAAGCGGACGGCGTCGGCGCCGTAGGCGTCCATCCAGTCCAGCGGGTCGACGGCGGTGCCGGAGGACTTCGACATCTTCTTGCCGAACTCGTCACGCACCAGACCGGTCAGGGCGACGGTCTTGAACGGCGCCTCGCCGTCCATCGCGTACAGACCGAACATCATCATCCGGGCGACCCAGAAGAAGATGATGTCGTGGCCCGTCAGCAGGACGTCGGTCGGGTAGAACTTCTCCAGGTCGGCGGTCTTCTCCGGCCAGCCGAGCGTGGAGAACGGCCACAGGCCGGAGGAGAACCAGGTGTCCAGGACGTCCGGGTCCTGGTGCCAGCCCTCGCCGGTGGGCGGCTGCTCGTCGGGGCCGACGCAGACGACCTCGCCGTCGGGGCCGTACCAGACCGGGATCCGGTGGCCCCACCAGAGCTGGCGCGAGATGCACCAGTCGAACATGTTGTCGACCCAGTCGAAGTAGCGGCGCTCCAGCTCCTTCGGGTGGATCTCCACCTTGCCGTCGCGCACGGCGTCGCCGGCGGCCTTGGCCAGCGGCTCGACCTTGACCCACCACTGCAGCGACAGCCGCGGCTCGACCACGGTGTGGCAGCGGGAGCAGTGGCCGACGGCGTGCATGTACGGGCGCTTCTCGGCGACGATGCGGCCCTGCTCGCGCAGCGCGCCGACGACGGCCGAGCGGGCCTCCAGCCGGTCCATGCCGAGGAAGGGGCCGTGCACGGTGATGGCGCCGTGCTCGTCCATGACCGTCAGGTTGGGCAGGTCGTGGCGCTGGCCGATGGCGAAGTCGTTCGGGTCGTGCGCCGGGGTCACCTTGACGGCGCCGGTGCCGAACTCCGGGTCCACGTGCTCGTCGGCGACGACCGGGATCTCACGGTCGGTCAGCGGCAGCTTGATGGTCCGGCCGACGAGGTGGCGGTAGCGCTCGTCCTCGGGGTGGACGGCGACGGCGGTGTCGCCCAGCATCGTCTCGGCGCGGGTGGTGGCCACGACGATCGAGTCCTCGCCGTCGCCGTAGCGGATCGAGACCAGCTCGCCCGGGGTGTCCTCGTGCTCCACCTCGATGTCGGACAGCGCGGTCAGACAGCGCGGGCACCAGTTGATGATGCGCTCGGCGCGGTAGATCAGGCCGTCGTCGAAGAGGCGCTTGAAGATGGTCTGGACGGCCTGGGAGAGGCCCTCGTCCATGGTGAAGCGCTCGCGCGACCAGTCGACGCCCTCGCCCAGGCGACGCATCTGGCCGAGGATGCGGCCGCCGTAGTTGCGCTTCCACTCCCAGACCTTCTCGACGAACGCCTCGCGGCCCAGGTCGTGGCGGGAGAGCCCCGACTCGGCGAGCTGCTGCTCGACCTTGTTCTGGGTGGCGATGCCCGCGTGGTCCATGCCCGGCAGCCAGAGCGTCTCGTAGCCCTGCATGCGCTTGCGGCGGGTCAGCGCGTCCATCAGCGTGTGCTGGAAGGCGTGGCCCAGGTGCAGGGCGCCGGTGACGTTCGGCGGCGGGATGACGATGGTGTAGGCGGGCTTGTCGCTCGTCGCGTCCGCGGTGAAGTAGCCACGGTCCACCCAGCGCTCGTACAGCTCGCCCTCTACGTCCGCGGGGGTGTAGGTCGTCGGGAGGGTTGCCGCATCGTCCCCGGCAAAGGTGCTCACGGGGCGCTGGTTCGTCGTGTCGGTCACGACGCACAGTTTACGTAACGGAGGCGTGGGTCACGAACCGCTTTCGGTACGGTCCGGAGCCCGGCACGAGCGGCTCCGCCGTCGCCCCCGTGCGATAACGTGCCGTGCGCACTGGTCCGATCATCGGGAAGTGTACGGAACTATTCGCGACCGCGGAGGGCCGCGCGAGCGGCGGGGGGGCACGGGCAGATGTACGGGCAGGGGCAGCAGTATCCGCCGGGGCAACCGCCCTACGGCGGCCAGCCTCCGTACGGGGGCCAGCCCCCGTACGGCCAGCCGCAGCCCCAGCCCGGCTACGGAGGCGGCTACCCGCAGCAGCCTCCGTACGGCCCGCCCCAGTACCCGGGCCAGCCCGGCTACCCCGCCCAGCCCGGCTACCCGGGCTACCCGCCGCCGCCCCGCAAGGGCAGGGGCGGCCTGGTCGTGGGGCTGGTCATCGGCGCGCTGGTGCTCGGCGGCGGAGGGTTCGCGGCCTGGAAGTACCTCGGCGGCGGCGCGGACGACAAGCCCGGCACGTACAAGCTCGTCGCGCCCCAGACCATCGGCAACGGCTACGACCGCGGCCTGGTCAAGGAGGACAGCACCGACGTCAGCAAACCCGAGGTGGCGGTGTACGGCAAGAACCTGCACACCCTCGGCGTCGCCTTCGACAAGGGCTCCGACAAGAGCGACTACATCGTGGTGGCGGGCCTCTTCGGCGAGCTCAACGACCCGGACGTGGTCATGGACGAGGCCAAGAGGAGCGCCGGCTCCCTCACCTGGACCACGTCCCTGACGGACTACCCCGCGCGGGACGGCCGGAGCTCCTCCGCACGCCTCGCCTGCGGCGCCACCAACTCCCTCGGCAAGCCCGGTCCGGTCGTCTGCGTCTGGGCCGACCACTCCACGTACGGCCGGGTCAGTTTCATGTCAGGCGCCACCCAAGGGCTCACCCCCTCCCAGGCGGCCGACAAGACCCGGGCGATACGCGACCTCATGAAGGTCGCGAAGTAATCCCGTCATTCCCCAGAAAGGGACTCGCGTGTCCGACCAGAACCCCTACGGCGCCCCGCAGCAGCCGGGCTACCCCGCTGGCACCCCCCAGCCGGGCCACGGCGCCCCCCAGCCGGGTTACGGCGAGCCCCAGCCGCAGCCCGGCTACCCCGGTGCCCCGGGTGCCCCCGGCGCCGAGGCTTACCCCGGCTACGGCGGCGCGTACGCCCCCGTGCCGCCGCAGAAGAAGTCCCGCAAGGGCCTGTGGATCGCCCTCGGCATCGGCGGCGCCGTCGTCCTCCTGGGCGGCGGCGGCGTGGCCTACTTCGCCTACGACGCCGTCAGCAACGCCGGCACCCAGAAGGTCGTCCTCCCGGCCGCCTTCAAGGACATGAAGCGCAACGACGACTCCCCCGTCACCGCCGCCATGGAGAAGGCGATGACGGACAGCCTCGGCAAGGGCGACGGCAACTGGTCCCCCACCGGCGTGGCCGCCCTGTACGAGGACGCCCAGTCCCAGCCGAAGATGATCGTGGCCGGCGCCTACGGCAAGATCCTCAACCCGAAGGACCAGCTCAACCAGGCGTTCGACGGCGTGGCCGCCAAGGGTTCCACCATCGAGGGCCGCCACAGCGTGGACGCCGGCCCCAAGGGCGGCGACATGGAGTGCGGCACCCTCGTCGAGAACGGCGACACCAAGATCGGCATCTGCGCCTGGGCCGACACCAGCAGCCTCGTCATGGTGATGAACACGGACGCCGAGAACGGCGTCAACCCGAACCTCGACACGCTCGCCGCGGACACCCGCGACCTGCGCGCGACCGCCGAGATCGCGAAGTAACGGACGAACGGAAGGGGCCCCGCACCGGTCGGTGCGGGGCCCTTTCCACGTGCTGCCACGTGCTTCCACGTGGGGGGAGCGTCAGGCGCTCTTGTCCCGGCGCTCGCGCTTGATCATGTCGCGCGGGACCAGGGTCGGGATCGCGTGCTTGGAGACGACGTCCCCGGTGACCACCACGCGGGCGACGTCCTGGCGCGAGGGGACCTCGTACATCACGGACATCAGCACCTCCTCCATGATGGCCCGCAGGCCGCGCGCGCCGGTGCCGCGCAGGATCGCCTGGTCGGCGATCGCCTCCAGCGCGTCCCGCGAGAACTCCAGCTCCACGCCGTCGAGTTCGAACAGCTTGCGGTACTGCTTCACCAGCGCGTTGCGCGGCTCGGTGAGGATCTGCAGCAGCGCCTCGCGGTCCAGGTTGTGCACGCTGGTGATCACCGGCAGACGGCCGATGAACTCGGGGATCATGCCGAACTTCACCAGGTCCTCGGGCATGACCTGGCGGAAGTGGTCGCTGGCGTCCGACTCCCGCTTGGAGCGGATGTTGGCGCCGAAGCCGATGCCCTTGGCGCCCGCGCGGCCCTCGATGATCCGCTCCAGGCCCGCGAACGCGCCGCCGACGATGAACAGCACGTTGGTGGTGTCGATCTGGATGAACTCCTGGTGCGGGTGCTTGCGGCCCCCCTGCGGCGGCACCGAGGCGGTGGTGCCCTCCAGGATCTTCAGCAGCGCCTGCTGCACGCCCTCGCCGGAGACGTCCCGGGTGATCGACGGGTTCTCGCTCTTGCGGGCGACCTTGTCGATCTCGTCGATGTAGATGATCCCGGTCTCGGCCTTCTTGACGTCGTAGTCGGCCGCCTGGATCAGCTTGAGCAGGATGTTCTCGACGTCCTCGCCGACGTACCCGGCCTCCGTGAGCGCCGTGGCGTCCGCGATCGCGAACGGCACGTTCAGCATCCGGGCCAGGGTCTGCGCCAGCAGGGTCTTGCCGGAGCCGGTGGGGCCCAGCAGCAGGATGTTCGACTTGGCCAGCTCGATGGCGTCCTCGCGGCCGTTGCCACCGCTGCGGCCCGCCTCGCCGGCCTGGACGCGCTTGTAGTGGTTGTAGACCGCGACCGACAGCGCCTTCTTGGCCAGGTCCTGGCCGACCACGTACTGGTCGAGGAACTCGTAGATCTCACGCGGCTTCGGGAGCTCTTCGAAGCGCACCTCGGAGGTCTCGGCGAGTTCCTCCTCGATGATCTCGTTGCACAGGTCGATGCACTCGTCGCAGATGTACACGCCTGGGCCGGCGATCAGCTTCTTCACCTGCTTCTGCGACTTGCCGCAGAATGAGCACTTGAGCAGGTCACCACCGTCTCCGATGCGTGCCACGAGGTGCTTCCCCTTCGCCAGGGGCCCCGCAGGGGTTCCGGGGCCTGGTGCTGTGGACCGTCGACGCCCGACGGCGATCGGTCTCGCTATCCGAAGGTACTCTGCCGGGCCCGGGATTCCGTCCTCTTCGCCGGGTCTGCCCTACGCCCTGGGCGAATTGATACCGAACAGATGCCGTCTGCAGAGTCCGTCCGAACCGCGGCGGGGCGCACACCAGGGTGCGCGCCCCTTCGCGGAAGGTGCTGACGTTCAGGAGGTCAGCGAGGTCTTGCGGGTCGAGATGATCTGGTCGACCAGGCCGTACTCCACGGCCTCCTCGGCGGTGAGGATCTTGTCGCGCTCGATGTCGTCGCGCACCTGCTCCACCGACTTGTTGGAGTGCTTGGAGAGCATCTCCTCCAGCTGCTCGCGCATCCGGAAGATCTCCCTGGCCTGGATCTCCAGGTCCGACACCTGACCGCGGCCGGTCTCGGTGTACGGCTGGTGGATCAGGATACGGGCGTTCGGCAGCGCCATCCGCTTGCCGGGGGTGCCGGCGGCGAGCAGCACGGCAGCGGCGGAGGCCGCCTGGCCCATGCAGACCGTGGTGATGTCCGGCTTGACGTACTGCATGGTGTCGTAGATGGCCGTCAGGGCCGTGAACGAGCCGCCGGGCGAGTTGATGTACATCTGGATCTCGCGGTCCGGGTCCATCGACTCCAGGCACAGCAGCTGCGCCATGATGTCGTTCGCCGAGACGTCGTCGACCTGCGAGCCGAGGAAGATGATGCGCTCCTCGAACAGCTTCGCGTACGGGTCGTACTCGCGGATGCCCTGCGTGGTGCGCTCGACGAAACGCGGGACGATGTAGCGGCCCTCGGCGCGCATGTCCTCGACGCGGGCCTTGGCGGCCGACAGGCTGGGGATGTTCATGGGGGTCCTTGTCCTCCGGGGCGTTGGGACGGTGGTGTCGTGGGCCGGGCCGAGGCTCAGGCGCCCGTGCCGCCGCCGCCGGGGACGTCCGCGGCGCTGTGCATGATGTCGTCGATCAGACCGTAAGCCTTGGCCTCCTCCGGCGTGAACCAGCGGTCGCGGTCGGAGTCCTGGGTGATCTGCTCGAAGGTCTGGCCGCTGTGGTGCGCGATCAGCTCGGACATGCGCTTCTTGGTCCGGAGCAGCTGCTCGGCCTGGATGCGGATGTCCGTCGCGGAGCCGCCGAGGCCCGCGGAGGGCTGGTGCATCAGGATGTTGGCGTTCGGCAGCGAGAAGCGCTTGCCGGGGGTGCCCGCCGTCAGCAGGAACTGGCCCATCGAGGCGGCCATGCCCATCGCGATGGTGACGACGTCGTTCTTGATGTACTGCATGGTGTCGTAGATCGCCATGCCGGCCGAGATCGAGCCGCCCGGAGAGTTGATGTAGAGGAAGATGTCCTTGTCCGGGTCCGCGGCCAGCAGGAGCAGCTGGGCGGTGATCTTGTTGGCGATGTCGTCGTCGACCTGCTGGCCGAGGAAGATGATCCGCTCGCCCAGCAGCCGGTTGTAGACCTGGTCGCCAAGGCCGCCGAGCACGTCACCAGCGGCGGCGTGCGGCGCCAGCGGGCCAGGCATCTGCATCTGCGGGAACGTCACTTAGGCACCTGCTCAGTCGATTTGGGGAGCCGCTCGGCGGCTCCCGCGGTGTCGCACAGCTTCCGGGTATCACGTCGTGATTGTTGCTGTCCAAGGACCCTAACGCGCAGGCGGGGCCGCAGAATCCCTCACGCAGAACTGTTCGCTGTGAGCGCAGGGTCGCACGCGCGGGGTGGGACGGCAGCGGGCCCGGACACCGTACGGCGTCCGGGCCCGCTGTGAGCCTCGGGGGCTACCGGGGCACTCAGCCCTCGGTCTTCTCCTCGGCGGCGTCCTCGACCTCGGCGGTCTCGGCCTCGGCGGGGGCCTCGACGGTCTCGGCCGTCTCGTCCTCGTCGTCGAAGTTGATCTCGTTGCCCTCGGTGTCGACGACCTTGGCGGCCTCGACCACGGTGGCGAGCGCCTTGCCGCGGGCGACCTCGCCGACCAGCATCGGCACCTGGCCGCCCTGGACGACCTGCTGCGCGAACTGGTCCGGGGTGAGGCCCGAGCCGGCGGCGCGGCGGATGAGGTGCTCGGTGAGCTCCTCCTGGTTAACACCCAGCTCCTCGTCGGCGACGATCTGGTCCAGGACGAACTGGGTCTTGATGCCCTTCTTCGCCTGCTCCTCGATCTCCGCGTCCCACTCCTCGCGGGACTTGCCCTGGGTCTCCAGGTAGGTGTCGAGGTTCAGGCCCATCGGCTCCAGCTGGTGGTGCTCCAGGTTGTGCTTGCGGGTCTGGATCTCGTCCGCGAGCAGCTTCTCCGGGAACTCGATCTCGACCAGGGCGAGCAGGGCGTCGAGCACCTTCTCCTGGGCCTGGGTGGCCTGGTCGTACTCCTTCATGCGCTCGAGGCGCTTGCGGGAGTCGGCGCGCAGGTCCTCGAGGGTGTCGAACTCGCTGGCCAGCTGGGCGAACTCGTCGTCCAGCTCCGGCAGCTCCTTCTCCTGGACGGCCGTCACGGTGACGGTGACCTCGGAGGTCTGGCCCGCCTGGGTGCCGCCCTTGAGCTCGGTCTCGAAGGTCTTCTCCTCGCCGGCCGACAGGCCGACGACGGCCTCGTCGATGCCGTCGATCAGACGGCCCGAGCCGATCTCGTAGCTCACGCCGGTGGCGGTGCCGTCCTCCGGCACCTCGCCGTCGACCTTGGCCACCAGGTCGACGACCACGACGTCGCCCTCGGCGGCGGCGCGCTCGACGTCCTTGACCGAGGAGAAGCGCTCGCGCAGCTGCTCCAGCGACTTCTCGATGTCCTCGTCGGCGACGACGATCGGGTCGACGGTCACCTCGATGGAGGAGAAGTCCGGCAGGGTGATCTCCGGGCGGACGTCGACCTCGGCGGTGAACTTGAGGTCACCGCCGTCGGCGAGCTTCTCGACACCCTCGATGTTGGTGATGTCGGGCTGTCCGAGGACCTCGATCTTGCCCTCGTCGACGGCCTGCGTGTAGAAGCGCGGCAGGGCGTCGTTGACGGCCTCCTCCAGCACGGCGCCACGGCCGAAGCGCTGGTCGATGACACGGTTCGGGATCTTGCCCTTGCGGAAGCCCGGGACCGAGACCTGCTGGTTGATCTTCTTGTACGCCGCGTCGAGGCTGGGCTTGAGCTCCTCGAAGGGCACCTCGACGGTGAGTCGAACCCGGGTCGGGTTCAGAGTCTCGACGGCGCTCTTCACGGTTAGGTCTCCTAGGGGCTTGCGGTCGGGTTGTCTACGCCCGCTCCCGCCGCACGGCCGGAGCCGGTACGGGAGGGTCGGACGAGACGGGCGATGGGCGGTTGGAGCTGCATCTCCCGTGGGGGTGGACGGTGAGCTTGACTCCTCGCCCTCGTGCGGTTGACCTGGGTGGACGCCACAGGGACTACCGCCAGCGCCCCATCCTACCGGTACCACGAAAGGCGGACGCCAGGCGCCACCGTACCCGCCGTCGTACCGTCGTCGTGGAGCGCCCACACAGAACAGGGCCCCGCCCCGGACGGACGAGACCCTGCCGCACTGTCGGGGTGGCCGGATTCGAACCGACGGCCTTCCGCTCCCAAAGCGGACGCGCTACCAAACTGCGCCACACCCCGTGGTGCCGAGAGGAAGCGTACACGCCGGGTAGGGACGGCTCGTGGACTTATTCCGGGGTGGGCCGGGGCGGCATTCGCGCAAATGCGGTGTGCACGAGGGCGGTGGGACCAGGTACGCTGTCCCAGACCTTCCGGGCGGTGACGCCTGGTGGATCGTGCGGGCGTAGCTCAATGGTAGAGCCCTAGTCTTCCAAACTAGTCACGCGAGTTCGATTCTCGTCGCCCGCTCCACCCGACGGCCCCGGTGCACTTCGCACCGGGGCCGTTCGCGTTCGCGAACGCGGTCACAGCCCCAGCCAGGCCGCGCGGGCGGCCGTGCGGTCGAGCAGCTGGTGGACGTCGGCCTGCCGGGTGGCGGGGTGGTCGTTGTAGGCGTCCGGGGAGGCCACCGGGTGGCCGGTGGCGTGCAGCACCTCCATCAGCTGCGCCCGGGCGGTGCGCACCACGGCCGGGGTGCCGTAGCCGTGGGCCAGGACAGCGGCCTGCGCTCCGAGGAGGCAGACCCGGCCGCGCTCGTCCCACATCGCGCCCTGCAGCCATCCGTGGGCCACGAGGTAGCGGGAGGCGAGCCGCAGGTGGTCGGCGGCGGTGACGGGCACCGGGCGGGGCGGGCGGCGCAGGGCCCGGTCCAGCAGGGTGGCGCGGGGCTGCGCGTGGCCGGCCCACCAGGGCTGCGGCGCGCTGCCGTACGGGCAGACGTACGGCGCGGCAAAGGGCGCCGCGTAGGGCGCCGGGGCGCGCGCGGGGGCGGGCAGCGAGGCCAGGTACGCCTCGATCTCGGCGACCAGGCCGGAGCCGTCCGGGCGGACGAGCGGCGCGGGGGGTGCTGGGGCGGTGCGGGGCATGTCGCTCTCCGGGCGGGCCGTGGTGCGGGGTTCCGCTCCCCAAATTGGGGCATAACGGACACTTTCGCGACCGGAGGCCGCTGGTGGCCGTGTGGTTTCCCGGCGGGGGTCCGGGCCGATAGCCTCGGCCCGTTCGAGTGCGGTTCGAACGGGCCTGGACCCGCCGCGCTCCCTAGGTGGAGGAGTCCCGGTGCGTCCCGAGGAGCGACTGGCCGTCATACAGCGCTGTGTGGTGCGGGAGATGGCGCGCCTGGGCCAGGAGTTCACGGTGGACGGCGAGGTGGTGCGCGGCCCCGGCACCACGGCGGTGGCGGTGCGCGAGCACCCGGGCGACGACGGCGCCGGGCACGTCGACCTCGGCTTCGTGCTGCACCTGGGGCGGGCGGACGCGCCCGTGGTCTGGGACTGCGCGGCCGGCCTCGGCAAGACCGAGGAGGAGAAGCTCGCCAACGCGGTGAAGATGTGGGCGACCACCACCGCCTCGGTGCTGGTCGAACTCGCCGACGGGCGCGGGGTGCACGCCGATCACACGGACGTGCCCGAACTGCCGGGCTGGCACGCGGTGCAGGGGCCGGCGGCGGTGTTCGGCTTCGGCAACGAGCACCTGGCGACCTGGCTCGCCGAGAACCGGGTGCTGCCGGCGCTGGCGCCCGCGCTGCGGGCGGAGATCGCCGGGCCGGGGCCGGTGGGGGTCAAGCTCTTCCTGGGCGGGAAGGCGGGCGACGACGTGGCCGAGGTCAGGGTGGGCGGCGAGGTCTCGGAGGCCGCGTCGGCGGCGCTGCGCGCGCTGGACTGGCCGCGCGGTGAACGGCTGTGCTGGGCACGGCTGTTCGTGCTGCTGACGGCCGATCGGGCAACGCCGGAGGAGCCCGTCGCCCCGGCCGCGGTCGCGCGGCCGTCGGTCGTGACGGCCCCGGCGGTACGCCCCCGGGGCCTGTTCGCGCGCTGGCGGGAGACCAGACGGGCCGGCCGGTAGACACGCCCTGACCCCCGTCCCCCTGGGGTCCGGGCGCGGTCCGACCCGGCCGTCAGCCTCCGGTGATGTTGGAGATGCTGTGCGACAGGTTCTGCAGCAGTGATGTGATCGAGCCCGCGACCGTGGTCTCGTGCAGCATGAAGCCGAACAGGGCGGCCACGATGCCGTGCGCGATCTTCATCTGCTTGTTGCGGATGAAGATGATGCACAGGATCGCGAACAGGACCAGCGCGGAGACGGAGAGTGCCACCCGGACTCACTTCCTCGATTTCATAGCGTGGTGCCACCGCCCGGCGACACCTGCGAATGCCGGACCCCGGCCGATCCGACGGTCCCGAGGCGGAATCGCGGACCGTCCGGCGCACCGCCGGTGCGAGAGGCCACGCCCAACCGTCTTCTGCCCTGTCGCACGTGTCACCCCCCACCCCCCGAATCCTGAACAGTCCCGCCCGGACTCAGTGTGGTCGACCGTGCCGATTGCGTAAAGGTCTGACAGTCAGCCCAACGCCGACATCCTGCGATGCGAGACGAGTTTCCGCCGACCGGGACGATAGCCGGTCCGTTCTGACGAATCGTCGGCGGGGCGGTCTGAGCGGCCCCGGAGCGGTGACGGGCGGGGAGCGGAAGCCACTGGTCCGGTCCGCCGACGGCCCGTCCGATTTGGCCGAAGATCGGCCAAGGGGCTTGACAACTGCCGATGGCACATGCGATTACTCGCCCGCTCGCCTCCGGGACGGGGCGGGACAGGACGGGGAACGGTGCGTCAGTCCCGCCAGAGCAGCAGCACCGCGCGGTCGTCGTTGATGTCCCGGGCGACGGTCTCGATCAGCGCGCCGGCCGCGCCCACGCCGGAGCCGCGACCGGCGCCGGGGACCAGCCGGTCGGCCTCCCCCATCAGGCGGTCCATGCCCTCGGTCAGGTCCCGCCCGGGGGCCTCGACCATGCCGTCGGTGCACAGCATCAGCACGTCGCCGCGGCCCAGCCGGCCGCGCACGCCCTCAAACTTGGCGCCGTCGTAGATGCCCAGCAGCGGGCCCTCGGCCTCCTTGACCTCCCAGCGGCCCTCCCCCGCGAGGCGCTGCATGCCCGGCAGGTGCCCGGCCGAGAGCAGCTCGTACTCGCCGGTGTCGAGGTCCAGCACCAGGTGGACGGCGGTGGCGAAGCCCTCCTCCCAGGACTGGCGCAGCAGGTAGCCGTTGGCGGCGGGCAGGAAGTCGTGCGCGGGCAGCGAGCCGACCAGGCCGCCGAAGGCGCCGGAGAGCAGCAGTGCCCGGGAGCCCGCGTCCATGCCCTTGCCGGAGACGTCCGCGAGGACGACCTCCAGCAGCCGCTGGCCGGGGCCGGTGCGGGCGGCGACCACGAAGTCCCCGGAGAAGGACTGGCCGCCGGCCGGGCGCAGCGCCATGTCCGCGTGCCAGCCGTCGGGCAGCCGGGGCACCCGGCTCTGCACCCGCAGCCGTTCGCGCAGGTCGAAGAGCATGGTGGAGCCGCCCCACCAGGGCACGCCGACGCGGGCGCGGAACTGGGCGAGCAGCAGGCCCCCGACGCCGGCGGCGCCGACGACCAGGGCCGCGCCGGGGGTGACGCCGTAGACGTACGCCTCGGGGTTGTCGCTGGCCACCCGCTGGCCGGTGTGGATCACGGACTCGGCGGAGAGGCCGAGCGCGGCCAGCGCGTACAGGACCACCAGGCTGCCGGGGCGCAGCAGCAGGGCGCCGGCCAGGATCGGCAGGACCAGGGCGGTGGGCGGGGCCCAGTCCGGGAGCCAGATGTTGAGCAGGATCATCAGGGGGACGAGCAGGGCGAGCGCGCAGAGCACGGGCCAGTCGGCGGCGCCGCCGCGGAAGTAGTCGACCCCGGCCGTGCGCAGCCTTCGGCGGGCCCGGCGCAGCGTCCTGCGCAACCGGGCCGTCACGGACTCGGACGCCTTGGCGGCGCCGGGCCTCGTCGCAGTCGTCTGGGGCGGTGCGCCCGGCGGTCTGCCAGCCATGGGGTCCGACCCTATCCACGGTGCGGCTCCGCGTCGACGGGCCGGGGGCGGGCGGACGGACGGGGGCCCGGGGAGCTCAGCCGGTTTCGGCCGTTCGCCGTGGTGGCGGGCGCCCCGTCAGGAAGCGTGCGCCGGTTGGCCGTACGGAGCTCGCGGGCCCCGTGCGCGCCCGGCGTGCGGGGGCGTGCGCCGGACGGTCCCTGTGTCCGATCCCACAGGAACGGCGACGGCCGGCCGCACGGGGTGCGGCCGGCCGGGGTGGACGGGGGAGGATCAGCCCTGCGGGTGGTGGGCCGGGATGGGCGGCAGTTCGCCGGTGGTCTCGTACTCGGTCAGCATCTCGATCCGGCGGGTGTGCCGGGCCTCGCCGCTGTAGGGGGTGTTGAGGAAGATCTCGACGAACTTGGTGGCCTCGTCCTCGGTGTGCATCCGGCCGCCGATGGAGATCACGTTGGCGTTGTTGTGCTGACGGCCGAGCTCGGCGGTCTGCGCGCTCCAGGCCAGCGCCGCACGGACGCCCTTGACCTTGTTGGCGGCGATCGCCTCGCCGTTGCCCGAGCCGCCGATCACGATGCCCAGCGCCTCCGGGTCGGCGGCGGTGCGCTCGGCGGCGCGCAGGCAGAACGGCGGATAGTCGTCCTCGGCGTCGTAGATGTGCGGCCCGCAGTCGACCGGCTCGTGGCCGGCCCCCTTGAGCCACTCCACGAGGTGGTTCTTCAGTTCGTATCCGGCATGGTCGGAGCCCAGGTACACGCGCATGGCACGAGTGTGGCATGCGCGTGCGCCCGGGCCCGACAAGGGCCGGTGGTTGCTACCGCTTGCCGAGGAGCTTCCAGGCCAGCGGGAGGGCGCCGGCGGCGAAGGCCGCCTTGAGGGCGTCGCCGACCAGGTACGGGTAGAGGCCCAGCTCGGCGGCGCGGGCGAGGGAGACGTGCAGCGACACGGCCAGGTAGGGGACGCCGACCGCGTAGATCGCCAGGCTGCCGAGGGCCATCGTGACGGCCGTGTTCAGCGGGGTGCGGTCGGCGCCGCGGCGGGCCAGCGCGCCGGTGAGGGCGGCGGCGAGGACGAAGCCGAGCACGTAGCCGAGGGAGGGCATGGCCCAGCCGGAGGCGCCCGCGGCGAACCAGGGCAGGCCCGCCATGCCGGCCAGCAGGTAGAGGGCGAGCGAGGCGACGCCGCGGCGGGCGCCGAGCGCGGTGCCGACCAGCAGGGCGGCGAAGGTCTGGCCGGTGACCGGCACCGGCGAGCCGGGCACGTTGACCGACAGCTGGGCGGCGAGGCCCGTCAGCGCGGCGCCGCCGGCCACCAGGGCCAGGTCGCGGGCCTGGGCGCCGAGGCGGGTGGTGGCGGCGGGCAGCAGGTCGGCGAGGACGGCGCGGTGCGGCGTCGGGGTGGCGGCTGTGGCCATCGGGTTTCCTCCGTGGGGCGTGAGGTCCAGGTGAGTGAACACCTGTGAACCTACGCGGTGATCCACTCCCCGAACGGCACGGATTCGGACAAACACGCGACCGCGGGCGTTGTCGGGTCCGGGCCGAAAGGGACGCTCGGCATCCGAACCATCACGGTGCGTGAACGCCCGGTCCGGATGATGGGCCCGGGGGCGAGCTCCTTGGCATGGACAGGGGTGCCCCCGGATATTGGACAACTCATGTCGCATTCCGCACAGTCTGGAAGTTCCACGCCTATGGCCCCCACCACCGCGCCCCCGGCACCCGGGACCACCGACGCCGACCCGGCCTCCGGTGGCCCGCAGCTCGGCCACGGGCTCAAGCAGCGCCACCTGTCGATGATCGCGCTGGGCGGGGTGATCGGCGCCGGCCTGTTCGTCGGCTCCGGCGCGGGCATCGCGGCCGCCGGCCCCGCGATCATCCTGGCCTTCTCCCTCTCCGGCCTGCTGGTCATGCTGATCATGCGGATGCTCGGCGAGATGTCCGCCGCCCGGCCCGCCTCCGGCTCGTTCTCGGTGCACGCCGAGAAGGAGATCGGCCCCTGGGCCGGGATCACCGCCGGCTGGATGTACTGGGTGATGCTCTGCTGCGGCGTCGCCGCCGAGGCCACCGCCGCCGGGAAGATCGTCAACGGCTGGATACCCGGGGTCTCCTCCTGGGTGTGGGTCGCGCTGTTCATGGCCTTCTTCTGCGCCAGCAACCTCACCGCCGTGAAGAACTTCGGCGAGTTCGAGTTCTGGTTCGCCGCGATCAAGGTCACCGCGATCGTCGCCTTCCTCGTCCTCGGGGGCCTCGGCATCGCCGGGGTCATCGGCCCCGGCTCCCCCGGCACCGTCAACCTCACCGGCCAGGGCGGCTTCCTGCCCACCGGCGTCAGCGGACTGATCGTGGGCCTGCTCGCCTCCGTCTTCGCCTACGGGGGCCTGGAGACCGTCACCATCGCCGCCGCCGAGTCCGAGGACCCCAAGCGCAACGTCGCCAACGCGGTGCGCACCGCCGTGTGGCGCATCGCGATCTTCTACATCGGCTCGATGGCCCTGGTCGTCACCCTGGTCTCCTGGAAGGACCCGGCCGTCGCCGCCGACGGCCCGTACGTCACCGTGCTGCGCCACCTCGGGGTGCCCGGGGCCGGGGCGATCATGCAGGCGGTGGTGCTGATCGCGCTGCTGTCCGCGATGAACGCCAACATCTACGGCGCCTCCCGCATGGCGTACTCGCTGGTCGGCCGCGGCCAGGGGCCCCGGGCGCTGGCCAAGGTCTCCGGCGGGGTGCCGCGCCGGGCGGTGCTGGCCTCCTGCCTGTTCGGCTTCGGCGCCGTGCTGGCCGCCAAGTTCTGGCCCGCCACCGTGTTCACCTGGCTGATGAACACCACCGGCGTGGCCATCCTCGTGGTCTGGCTGTTCATCTGCCTCGTCCAGCTGAGGATGCGCCGGCGGCTGGAGCGCGAGAGCCCCGAGCTGATCACCGTGAGGATGTGGGGCTACCCGTACCTCACCTGGGTCGCGCTGGCCGCCGTCGTCGGCATCCTCGCGCTGATGACCACCACCGAGGGCAACCGGGAGCAGCTGTACGCGGCCGCCGTGCTGGTCGCCCTGCTCAGCGCCTTCGGCGTCCTCAAGCAGCGCCGCGACGCGGCCGCCTGACCTGGGGCGCGTCCTTCGGCTCACGCCCCGGGGCCCCCGGAAGCACCGGCTTCCGGGGCCCTCGCGTACGCATGTCCGGGCGGGCCCGCTGCGCGGGCTGTGCAATGGTACCGACGAGGGGGCTCGTGAAAGGATGCCCCTGCGCGCACGGACCACACGACGACACCGCGCGCGGGACCGCACCACCCACCCCCGCACCACCGTGCGAGCCGGACAAAGGAGTACCGCCGTGCCGGGCAAGAACCTGAGCCGTGAGGAAGCCCAGCAGCGGGCTGGCATCCTGGCCGTGGACGGCTACGAGGTCCGCCTCGACGTGACCTCCGCCCCCGATCCGGCGGCCGCCACCTTCCGCTCCACCACCACCGTCAGGTTCCGCTGCTCCCGGCCCGGCGCGAGCACCTTCCTGGACCTGCTCGCCCCCGCCGTCCGCTCCGTCACCCTCAACGGCCGCGCCCTCGACGCCGCCACCGCCTACGACGGCGCCCGGGTGCACGTGGACGGCCTCGCCGCCGAGAACGTCCTCACCGTCGAGGCCGACTGCGCCTACAGCCGCACCGGCGAGGGCCTGCACCGCTTCGTCGACCCGGCCGACGGCGAGACCTACCTCTACACCCACTACGAGCCGGCCGACGCCCGCCGGGTGTTCGCGACCTTCGAACAGCCCGACCTCAAGGCCCCGTTCACCTTCACCGTGACCGCCCCGGCCGAGTGGGACGTGCGGTCCAACGCCGTCCACGGGAACGTCACCGCCGAGGACGGCGCCCGCACCTGGGAGTTCGCGCCCACCAAGCCGATCTCCACCTACCTCACCGCCGTCGTCGCCGGCCCGTACCACGTCGAGCGCGACCACTACAGCCGCGAGCTCGCCGACGGCACCGTGCTGGACATCCCGCTGTCCGCGATGTGCCGCAAGTCCCTCGCCCCGCACTTCGACGCCGACGAGATCCTCGGCGTCACCAAGCTCGGACTCGACTTCTTCCACGAGCAGTTCGGCTACCCGTACCCCTTCGGCAAGTACGACCAGGCGTTCGTGCCCGAGTACAACATCGGCGCGATGGAGAACCCCGGCTGCGTCACCTTCAAGGAGGACTTCGTCTTCCGCTCCAAGGTCACCGACGCCGCCTACGAGAACCGCGCCAACGTCATCCTCCACGAGATGGCGCACATGTGGTTCGGCGACCTCGTCACCCCCCGCTGGTGGGACGACCTGTGGCTCAAGGAGTCCTTCGCCGACTTCATGGGCGCCTACGCCCTGATCGGCGCCAACACCCGCTACTCCTCCGCCTGGGTCACCTTCGCCAACCAGCGCAAGGCGTGGGCCTACCGCCAGGACCAGCTCCCCACCACCCACCCGATCACGGCCGACATCCGCGACCTCGAGGACGCCAAGCTCAACTTCGACGGCATCACCTACGCCAAGGGCGCCGCCGTCCTCAAGCAGCTGGTGGCGTACGTCGGTTCGGACGCCTTCTTCGAGGGCTCCCGCCGCTACTTCCAGCGCCACGCGTTCGGCAACACCGAACTGGCCGACCTGCTCGACGCGCTGGAGGAGACCAGCGGCCGCGACCTCAAGTCCTGGGCCGCCGCCTGGCTCCAGACCGCCGGTGTCAACGCGCTCACCCCGCAGGTCACCACCGACGCCGAGGGCCGGATCACCGAGCTGGCCGTCCTCCAGGACGGCGAGGTGTCGCGCCCGCACCGCATCGCCATCGGCCTCTACGACCGCGACGCCGACGGCACCCTGGTGCGCGCCGGGCGCCTGGAGGTCGACGTCACCGGCGCCCGCACCGTCGTGCCCGAGGCCGCCGGCCGCACCCGCCCCGCGCTCGTCCTGCTCAACGACGAGGACCTGACGTACTGCAAGGTCCGCTTCGACGAGGAGTCCCTCGAGGCCCTGCGCACGGGCCTGGGCGACATCGGCGACGACCTCGCCCGGGCGCTGGCCTGGTCCGCCGTCTGGAACCTCACCCGCGACGCCCTGATGCCCGCCCGCGACTACGTCGCCCTGGTGCTGCGCTTCGCCGGCCAGGAGGGCAACATCGGCGTGCTGCAGTCCCTGCACACCCAGGCCAAGACCGCCGTCGACCTGTACGCCGACCCGGCCTGGCGCGGCGAGGGCGCCCGCCTCCTCGCCGACGGCGCCCTGCGCGAGCTGCGCGCCGCCGTCCCCGGCAGCGACCACCAGCTGGCCTGGGCCCGCTTCCTCGCCCAGACCGCCGGCGGCGCCGAGCACCTCGGCCTGGTGCGGGGCCTGCTGACCGGCAGCGCCCGCATCGACGGCCTGGACGTCGACCAGGAGTTGCGCTGGGCCCTGTGGCTGGCCCTGGCCGCCTCCGGCCAGGCGAGCGACGAGGAGCTGGCCGCCGAGCTCGCCGCCGACAACACCGCCGGCGGCAAGCGCCAGTACACCGTGTGCCTGGCCGCCCGGCCCACCCCCGAGGCCAAGGCTTCCGCCTGGTCGGCCGTGGTGGACTCCGACGAGCTGCCCAACGCCCTCGTCGAGGCCAACATCGCGGGCTTCGCGCTGCCCTCCCACCGGGACCTCACCGCGCTCTACGCGGCGCCGTACTTCAAGCTGCTGGAGCGCATCTGGTCCGAGCGGACCATCGAGATCGCGATCCGCTTCGTCGGCGGGTTCTTCCCCATCGCCCAGACCGACGAGCCGACCCTCGCCGAGGCCGACGCCTGGCTGGACGGGCACCCGCAGGCGGCTCCGGCGCTGCGCCGCCTGGTGCTGGAGCGCCGGGACGACCTGGCCCGGGCGCTGCGGGCGCAGGCTTGCGACCGGGGCTGACGCACTGATCGAGGGGCCCGCCGTACGCGTGTACGGCGGGCCCCTCCTCCGTACGGTGCTTCCCGTGCGGTGCTGCTGAGCGGTGCTTCCGTGCGGTGCTGCTGAGCGGTGCGCGTCAGTCGCGGCGAAGGCCCCGGTCGAGGGCCGCGATCGCGCTGCCGCGCTCGTCGTCGCCGTCCAGCGACCAGACCATCACGCCGCCGAGGTCGTTCCAGCGCACGTAGCGGGCCTTCTGGGTGAGGACGTCGGCGGTGTCGTAGCTGTAGAAGGTGGTGCCGTCGTACTTCCAGGACGCGCCGTGCTCGCGGTCGTAGTAGACCTTGCCGGGCAGGGCCTCGGCCTCCCGGTAGGAGAGGTCGGGGGCGGAGGCGGTGGCCTTCTGGTAGAGGCCGCCGCGCTGGCCGGGGGCGACGCCCGTCCAGCCGTGGCCGTACAGCGGGGCGCCGAGGACGAGCTGCCCGCCGGGCAGGCCCCGCTCCTGGTAGTGCTCGGCGGCCTTGTCGGCGGAACGCTGACGCGGCTCCGGGTCGGAGGGGTCGGAGTAGAGGTTGGCCTGGTGGTTGGCCGGGCCCTTGCCCTCCCAGGGGCCGTGCAGGTCGTAGGTCATGAGGTTGAGCCAGTCCACGGACTCGCTCAGCTCGGGCAGTTCGAGCCGGTCGGCGACGGTCTCGTTGGCGGCGACGGCGGCGGTGAGCAGGTAGTGCTTGCCGTGCTTGCCCTGCTTCTCGCTGTCCTGCCTGTCGCCGCCCTGCTTGCCGCCGAGTGCGTCGAGCTGGCGGCGGAACTCCCGCATCAGGAGGGTGAAGTTGCGGCCGTCCTCGGGGCGCACCACGTTGCCCGCGTCCCCGCCGCCGCCCGGGTACTCCCAGTCGATGTCGATGCCGTCGAAGACGCCCGCGGCGGCGCCGGCGCCGCCCTCCGGGGAGCCGGGCAGGACGGGCAGGTTGCCCTTGACGTAGAGGTCGAGGCAGGAGGAGACGAACTTCTGCCGGGACGCCTCGGTGGCGGCCGCGTCGGAGAAGTACTTGGACCAGCTCCAGCCGCCGAGCGAGATGACGGCGCGCAGCTGCGGGTTCTTCGCCTTGAGCTTGCGCAGCTGGTTGAAGTGGCCCTTGAGCTTCTGGCCGGGGGCGTCGGCGACGCCGTCCACCGAGGCGGCGGCGGAGAAGGGGCGCTGGTAGTCGTCGAGGGCGTCGCCCTGGCCGGAGTCGTTGGACTCGAAGCAGGTGCCGTCCGCGGAGACGTTGCCGAAGGCGTAGTTGATGACGGTCAGCCTGGAAGCCTGGCCGGACTCCTGGACGCGCTTGGCGGAGCTGTCGGCGCCCCACTGGGTGAAGTAGCCGACCCGCTGGCCCTTCAGCTTCGGGCCGTGACCGTGGCCGCCGTCCGCGGCGTTCGCGGTGGCGGGGGCGGCGAGCAGCGCGGCGACGGTGGCGGCGGCGAGCAGGGCTGAGGCGCGATTGGGCATACCGGACCCGTTCTCTGGGACGTCGTCGAATAATGGTCTGGACCAGATTGCACAGAGGTTTAGTCCATCCGCCGTTCATCGCACAAGGGGGCGGGCGCGGTCGGCGCAGCATGCAAAAGGGGGCCGGGCCCGCGAAGTCGCGGGTCCGGCCCCCTTTTCAGGAGCTACTGAACTTCAGGCTCAGCCGATGAGCGAGCGCAGCACGTACTGCAGGATGCCGCCGTTGCGGTAGTAGTCCGCCTCGCCGGGGGTGTCGATGCGCACGACCGCGTCGAACTCCTTGCTGGTCCCGTCCGCGCCGACGGCCTTGACCTTGACGGTCTTCGGGGTGCGGCCCTCGTTGAGCTCGGTCACGCCGGTGAAGGAGAAGGTCTCCTCGCCGGTCAGGCCGAGGGACTCGGCGTTCTCGCCCTCGGGGAACTGCAGCGGCAGGACGCCCATGCCGATCAGGTTCGAGCGGTGGATGCGCTCGTACGACTCGGCGATGACGGCCTTGACGCCCAGGAGCGCGGTGCCCTTGGCGGCCCAGTCGCGGGAGGAGCCGGAGCCGTACTCCTTGCCGGCCAGGACGACCAGCGGGATGCCGGCGGCCTGGTAGTTCTGCGAGGCGTCGTAGATGAACGACACCGGCGCGTCGGCCTGGGTGAAGTCGCGGGTGTAGCCGCCCTCGGTGCCCGGCGCGATCTGGTTGCGCAGGCGGATGTTGGCGAAGGTGCCGCGGATCATGACCTCGTGGTTGCCGCGGCGCGAGCCGTAGCTGTTGAAGTCGCGCTTCTCCACGCCGTTGGCGGTCAGGTACTGCGCCGCCGGGGTGCCGGGCTTGATGTTGCCGGCCGGGGAGATGTGGTCGGTGGTGACCGAGTCGCCCAGCTTGGCCAGGACGCGGGCGCCGGCGATGTCGGTCACCGGGCTCGGGGTCTTGGCCATGCCCTCGAAGTACGGGGGCTTGCGGACGTAGGTGGACTCGGAGTCCCACTCGAAGGTGTTGCCGGTCGGGACCGGGAGCGACTGCCAGCGGTGGTCACCGGCGAAGACGTCCTGGTAGCCCTTGTCGAACATCGCCTCGTCGATGGAGCCGGCGACGGTGTCGGCGACCTCCTGCTCCGACGGCCAGATGTCGGCGAGGAAGACGTCGTTGCCGTCCGCGTCCTGGCCCAGGGCGTCGCGGGTGATGTCGATGTTCATGTTGCCGGCGAGGGCGTAGGCGACCACCAGCGGCGGGGAGGCCAGGTAGTTCATCTTGACGTCGGGGTTGATCCGGCCCTCGAAGTTGCGGTTGCCGGAGAGCACCGAGACGACGGCCAGGTCGGCCTCGTTGACGGCGGCCGAGACCTCCTCGGGCAGCGGGCCCGAGTTGCCGATGCAGGTGACGCAGCCGTAGCCGACCAGGTTGAAGCCCAGCTTCTCCATGTACGGGAGCAGGCCGGCCTTCTCGTAGTAGTCCATGACGACCTTGGAGCCGGGCGCCAGGGTGGTCTTGACCCAGGGCTTGACGCGCAGGCCCTTCTCCACGGCCTTCTTCGCCAGCAGGGCGGCGCCCAGCATGACGGAGGGGTTGGAGGTGTTGGTGCAGGAGGTGATCGAGGCGATCACGACCGCGCCGTTGTCGATCTCGTAGGTCGAGCCGTCGGCGGCGGTCACGGCGGTCGGCTTCGACGCCTCGGCCGAGTAGGCCGGCAGCGCCTCGGCGAACCTGGTGGCGGCCTCGGCCAGGACCACGCGGTCCTGCGGGCGCTTCGGGCCGGAGATCGACGGGACGACGGTGGAGACGTCCAGCTCGAGGTACTCGGAGTAGACCGGCTCGACCGACGGGTCGTGCCAGAGGCCCTGCTCCTTGGCGTACGCCTCGACCAGGGCGAGCTGCTGCTCGTCGCGGCCGGTGAGCTTCAGGTAGTTGATGGTCTCGGCGTCGATCGGGAAGATCGCGCAGGTCGAGCCGAACTCCGGCGACATGTTGCCGATGGTGGCGCGGTTGGCCAGCGGGATCGCGGTGACGCCCTCGCCGTAGAACTCGACGAACTTGCCGACCACACCGTGCTTGCGCAGCATCTCGGTGATGGTGAGCACCAGGTCGGTGGCGGTGGTGCCGGCCGGCAGCTGGCCGTTGAGCTTGAAGCCGACCACGCGCGGGATCAGCATGGAGACCGGCTGGCCGAGCATCGCGGCCTCGGCCTCGATGCCGCCGACGCCCCAGCCCAGCACGCCCAGGCCGTTGACCATGGTGGTGTGCGAGTCGGTGCCGACGCAGGTGTCCGGGTACGCCTGGCCGTTGCGGACCATGACGGTGCGAGCCAGGTGCTCGATGTTGACCTGGTGGACGATGCCGGTGCCCGGGGGGACGACCTTGAACTCGTCGAAGGCGGTCTGGCCCCAGCGCAGGAACTGGTAGCGCTCCTTGTTGCGGCCGTACTCGATCTCGACGTTCTGGACGAAGGCGTCCGGGGTGCCGAACTTGTCGGCGATGACGGAGTGGTCGATGACCAGCTCGGCCGGGGCCAGCGGGTTGATCTTGGCCGGGTCGCCGCCCAGCTCCTTGACGGCCTCGCGCATGGTGGCGAGGTCCACCACGCAGGGCACGCCGGTGAAGTCCTGCATGATCACGCGGGCCGGCGTGAACTGGATCTCCTGGCTCGGCTGGGCCGTGGCGTCCCAGTTGCCGAGGGCGCGGATGTGGTCGGCGGTGATGTTCGCGCCGTCCTCCGTGCGGAGGAGGTTCTCCAGCAGCACCTTGAGGCTGTAGGGCAGCCGCTCGGAACCCTCGACGGCGGAGAGCTTGAAGATCTCGTACGACTCGTCGCCCACCTGCAGCGAGCTGCGGGCGTCGAAGCTGTTCGCGGACACGACTGACTCCTTCATGGGTGCTTCGTGCGGTATCCGGCCGTCACGCAGTGGTAAGGTCAGCCTTACTTAGGCTTGCCTCACCCGCATCGCCGGCGAGCGCCTCTCGGCAAGTATCTTGATGTCGAGATATATCCTACGGGCCAGGTATCTCGATGTCGAGATAAACCATAGTGCATGGCGCCTCCTCCACCATCGCAGCCCCACCCCTTCCGGGCGACGTCGGCACCCCTCTCCCCCGCGGGGCGAGACGGCCGTCGGCGGTGTCCTCGGCCGCCCGGGGGCGTTAGGCAGGGGGACGCTCGACCCGCCGCCCGTGGAAGGCCCGTCCGATGACCGCTCCGTTCGCCGCCGCCCTGCTGCCGCTGGCGCTGCTCGCGCCCGCCGCCTCGCCCGTCTCCGTCGTCGAGGCGGACTTCGACCCGGCGACCGCCTTCGTCCCGCCCGCCGCGATCAGCTACGCGCAGGACCTGGTCCCGTACGGTTCGCACGCCCGGATCGTCACCGACCGCTCGGTGCCCGGGCGCACCGGGCTCACCCTGACGGTGCGCGGGCTGGCCGCCGACCACACGTTCCCGGTGCACCTGCACACCGGCACCTGCGGGGCCGACCCGGCCTCCTCCGGGCCGCACTACCAGGACGTCGTCGACCCGGTGCGGCCCTCCACCGACCCCGCGTACGCCAACGAGCGCAACGAGCTGCGGCTGGTGCTGCGCACCGACGCGGACGGGGAGGGCACGGCCTCGACGACGGTGGCCTGGCAGCCCCGGCCGGGCGAGGCGCGCTCGCTGGTGCTGCACGCGGGCACCCCCGCCGACCGCCACGCGGCGGGCGACCGGGTGGCCTGCGTGAAGCTGTAACTGCCGCTCCTGCCGCAGCCCTCTCAGGAACCCAGCGTGGCGACCAGGACGGCCTTGATGGTGTGCAGGCGGTTCTCGGCCTGGTCGAAGACGATGGAGTGCGCCGACTCGAACAGCTCGTCGGTGCACTCCAGCTCGCTCATGCCCGTGGCCTCGTACATCTGCCGGCCCAGCGCCGTGCCGAGGTCGTGGAAGGCCGGCAGGCAGTGCAGGAAAGCGACGTCCGGGTTGCCGGTGGCCCGGACGGTGTCCATCGACACCTGGTACGGCTTGAGCAGCTCGATCCGCTCGGCCCAGACCTCCTTGGGCTCGCCCATCGAGACCCAGACGTCGGTGTAGAGGAAGTCGGCGCCCGCCACGCCGGCGGCCACGTCCTCGGTGAGGGTGATCCGGGCGCCGCTGCTCTCGGCCAGGGCCTGCGCGGCCTTCTGCACGTCCTCGGCCGGCCAGAGGGCGCGCGGGGCGACGATCCGGATGTCCATGCCCAGCAGAGCGCCGGTGACCAGCAGCGAGTTGCCCATGTTGGAGCGGGCGTCGCCGAGGTAGGCCAGGGCGACCTCCGTCAGCGGCTTCGCGGTGTGCTCGGTGATCGTCAGCACGTCGGCCAGCATCTGGGTGGGGTGCCACTCGTCGGTCAGGCCGTTCCAGACGGGGACACCGGCGTACTCGGCCAGTTCCTCGACCACCTCCTGGCCGTGGCCCCGGTACTCGATGCCGTCGAACAACCGGCCCAGCACCCGGGCGGTGTCCTTGACGGACTCCTTGTGGCCCATCTGCGAACCGGACGGGTCCAGGTAGGTGGTGGTGGCGCCCTGGTCGTGGGCGGCGACCTCGAAGGCGCAGCGGGTGCGGGTGGAGGTCTTCTCGAAGATCAGCGCGATGTTCTTGCCGCGCAGCCGGGGCTGCTCGGTGCCGGCGTACTTGGCCGCCTTGAGCGAGGCGGCCAGGTCCACCAGGAAGCGGAACTCCTGGGGCGTGAAGTCGAGCTCCTTGAGGAAGTGCCTGTTCCGGAGGTTGAAGGCCATGCCGGGCTCCTGGGGTGACGGGGCGGACCGAACGAAGCGGCAAGTGTATACGAGAGTTCGAATTTATATGCAGGATGGGTGGTGAACGAGGGGAAGTCCCTGGTGGAACTCCCCCTCGTCCGGTGCGCCACAGGCGGGGTCAGTGCGTCACAGGCGGGGTCAGTGCGTCACAGACGCGGGTCGACCGGCTCCGACTCCAGCGCCAGCACCGCGAACACCGGCTCGTGCACCCGCCACAGCGGCTCGCCCGCCGCCAGCCGGTCCAGCGCCTCCAGGCCCAACGCGTACTCGCGCAGCGCCAGCGAGCGCTTGTGGCCGAGCGCGCGCTCGCGCAGCCGGTCCAGGTGCCCGGTGTAGTCCGGGCCGTAGATGATCCGCAGGTACTCGCGCCCGCGCACCTTCACGCCCGGCTGCACCAGCCCGCCGGGGCGGCCCTCGCCGCGCTGCGCGCGCACCAGCGAGGCCAGCGGCTTGACCACCATGCCCTCGCCGCCCGCGCCGGTCAGCTCCTCCCACCAGGCGACTCCGGCGGCCACCGACGCCTCGTCCCCGGTGTCGACCAGCAGCCGGCCGGTGCGGTGGAGCAGCTCCCCGCCGTCGGCCTCCACCAGGCGGTCGATCCAGGCGAGGTGCTCGTCGTGCGGGCGCACGGCGAGGTTGGCGCCCTCGGCGGCGAGCACCTGGAACGGCGCCAGCCGGATGCCCGACAGGCCCTCGGTCGGCCAGCAGTAACGCCGGTACGCCTCGGTGAACGCCCGCGCGTCGGCGGCCCGTCGGCGCTGGCGGCCGGTCAGCTCCTCGACGTCCAGGCCGCGCCCGGCCGCCCGCTCCAGGGCCTCCAGCGCCTCCGGCAGGGCGGCGCCGGCGGCCGCGCCGACCGCCGCGTACTGGCGGCGCAGCAGCTCCACCGCCTTGAGCGACCAGGGCATCAGCTCGGCGTCCAGCAGCAGCCAGTCCGTGCCCAGCTCCTCGAACAGGCCCGCCCCCTCGGCCGCGTCGCGGACGCGGCCCAGGGCGGCGGCGGCCAGCCCGTCGTCGGAGAGGAAGGCCCGGCCGGTGCGCGTCCAGATCGCGCCCGGGCCGGCGGTGCCGAAGCGCCGCTCCAGCGCCTTGTCCTCCCGGGAGACGAGCAGCACCGCGCGCGAACCCATGTGCTTCTCCTCGCAGAGCACGTGGCGCACGCCGTCCGCGCGGTAGCCCGCGAACGCCTCCTCCGGGTGCTCCAGGTACCCCTCGCGGCGGGAGGTGGCGCTCGGCGCCATCGTCGCGGGGAGGTAGGTGAGCAGCCTCGGGTCCAGCGCGAAGCGGCTCATCACCTCCAGCGCCGCCGCCGCGTTCTCCTCGCGGACGGCGACCCGGCCGTGCAGGGCCGTCTCCACGACCCGGCGCCCGGCCACGTCGGCGAGGTCCAGCGGACGGCCCTCGCGGGCGCCCGGCGCGTCCGTGACCAGCGGGCGCACCGGGGCGTACCACTCCTGCTCGGCCTCGACGCTCACCAGCTCGCGCTCCGGGTAGCGCAGCGCCGTCAGGCTGCCGCCGAAGACGCAGCCGGTGTCCAGGCAGATGGTGTTGTTGATCCAGCTCGCGGTCGGCACCGGGGTGTGGCCGTAGACGACCATCGCGCGGCCCCGGTACTCCTCCGCCCACGGGTAGCGCACCGGCAGGCCGTACTCGTCGGTCTCGCCGGTGGTCTCCCCGTACAGGGCGTGCGAGCGCACCCGGCCGGAGGTGCGGCCGTGGTAGCGCTCCGGCAGACCGGCGTGGCAGACCACCAGGGCGCCGCCGTCCAGCAGGTAGTGGCTGACCAGGTCGCGCATGAAGGTGCGGACCCGGGCCTTGAACTCCTCGCTCTCACCCGCCAGCTGGTCCAGGGACTCCTGGAGGCCGTGCGAGACGGTGACCGTCCTGCCGGCCATCGCGCGGCCGAGCTTGTTCTCGTGGTTGCCGGGCACGCAGAGCGCGTGACCGGCCGCGACCATGCCCATCACCAGGCGCAGCACACCCGGGGTGTCCGGGCCGCGGTCGACCAGGTCGCCGACGAAGACGGCGGTGCGGCCCTGGGGGTGCGCGGCGTCGACCGGGCGGCCCTCGGCGTCCCGGGTGAGCACGTAGCCGAGGCGGGTGAGCAGGGTCTCCAGCTCGGAGCGGCAGCCGTGGATGTCGCCCACGATGTCGAAGGGGCCGGTGAGGTGGCGCAGGTCGTTGTAGCGCTTCTCGATCTCGATCCCGGCGGCCGCGACCTCGGCCTCGCCCCGCAGGATGTGCACCTTGCGGAAACCCTCGCGCTCCAGGCCCCTCAGCGACCTGCGCAGCTCGCGGTTCTGGCGGGGGATCACGTGGGCGGGCAGCTGGCGGTCCGGGCGGGAGCGGTTGCGCTCGGCGCACACGCCCGGCGGGACGTCCAGGACGATCGCGATCGGCAGCACGTCGTGCTCGCGGGCGATCGCGACCAGCTGCCGACGGGACTCCGGCTGGACGTTGGTGGCGTCCACGACGGTCAGGCGGCCGGCGGCCAGGCGCTTGCCGACGATGTAGTGCAGGACGTCGAACGCCTCGGCGGAGGCCGACTGGTCGTTCTCGTCGTCGGCGACCAGGCCACGGCAGAAGTCCGAGGAGACGACCTGGGTGGGGAGGAAGTGGCGGCGGGCGAAGGTGGACTTGCCGGAGCCGCTGGTGCCGATCAACAGGACGAGGGAGACGTCGGTGACGGGGAGGAGGCGGCTCGGGGCCCGGTTCTCCGTGGTGGTGTCGTCGGTGTCGGTCATCGGGGGTCGCCTCCTTCGGGCGTGGTGGCTTCGGTGGCTTCGGTGGCTTCGGTGGTTTTGGTAATTCCGGTGGTTTCGGTGGTTCCGGTGCTTTCGGCGCGGAACAGGGCCAGCTGGGTGGGTGCGCCGACCTCCTCGTCCAGCGGGCCAACCGGGCGCAGCTCCACCGTGTAGCCGTACGCGGCGGCGACCTTCTCCGCCCACGCGCGGAACTCGGCGCGGGACCACTCGAACCGGTGGTCGGCGTGCCGGACGGAGCCCGCCGGCAGGGCCTCCCAGCGGACGTTGTACTCGGCGTTGGGCGTCGTCACGACGACGGCCCTCGGCCGGGCCGCGCCGAACACCGCGTACTCCAGGGCGGGCAGGCGCGGCAGGTCCAGGTGCTCGATCACCTCGCAGAGCACCGCCGCGTCGTAGCCCTTGAGCCGGGCGTCGGTGTACGTCAGCGCGCCCTGCGCCAGCGCCACCCGGGCCGACTGCCGCTCGGGCAGGCGGTTCAGGCGCAGCTTGCGAAAGGCCGCCTGGAGGGCGCGCACGGAGACGTCCACGCCGAGGATCTCGGTGAAGCGGGCGTCCTTGAGCAGGGCGCCGATCAGCTCGCCCTGGCCGCAGCCGAGGTCGGCGACGCGGGCGGCGCCGGTCTCGTGCAGGGCGGCGAGGATCGCGGTGCGGCGCTGCTCGGCGAGGGACGGGGGCTTGGGGGCCTGCTCCTCCTGGGCCTCGGTCTCCTGGGCCTCGGTGTCCTGGACCTCGGTCTCCTGGACCTCGGTCTCCTGGACCTCGTCCTCCGGCCGGTCGTCGACGGCGTTGTCGATCTCCTCGACCTCGCGGTCGTCCGCCTCCGCCAGGCGGGCCAGCTCCAGGCGCTCCATGGCGAACCTGGTCAGCGACCAGCGCCGGGACAGGTAGCGGCGGGTGATCAGGGCGCGCTCCGGATGGCCGGCCAGCCAGCCCTCGCCCGCAGCGAGCAGCTTGTCGACCTCGTCCGGGGCCACCCAGTAGTGCTTGGCGCCGTCCAGCACCGGCAGCAGCACGTACAGCTGGTGGAGCGCGTCCGCCAGCCGTATCGCGTCGGAGGCCAGCTCCAGGCGGACGTAGCGGGACTCGCCCCACTCCGGGAAGCTCTCGTCCAGCGGGATCGCCGTGGCCTCGACCCGCCAGCCCAGCGGCTCGAACAGCCGGACCACCATGGCCACCGGGCCGTCCTCGCCCGCGCCGTTGGCCGGCACGGCGGGCAGCGAGATGCGCAACGGCCGTACCCGGCCGGGCAGTTCGGGGCGCAGCTCGCAGGAGCCCTTCATCGCCGAACGGAACACCGTGCGCAGCGCCACCGCGAGCAGCGAAGAGGCAGCGTACGGGCGGTCGTTGACGTACTGGGCGAGCGCGAAGTCCGGCGAGCCGCCGCGGCCCTTGCCACGGCCCTTGCGGACGAGCGCGATCGGGTCGACCTCCAGCAGCAGCGCCGCCGTGCACAGCTCGTCCCCCGCCTCGGGGTAGAAGACGTGTGCCTCGCCGTGCGACGTCATGAACCGCTGGACCTTGCCCGGGTGCTTGTGCAGCAGGAATCCGAGATCGGTCGCCGGGCTCTCGGTGCTGCCGGTGGTGGAAATCGACATGAACACCCGAGCGAGTATTGCCGACGGGCGGGCGGCCGGACACCGGGTTTTCCGGCAGGGCCGCGCCATGACCTGCGCGTCTGTCGGCGGCGGCCCGGGCGGGGTACGGGCGGGGTGCGGGAGCGTCCGGCCGGCGGGCGCGGTCGGCAGCGCGCCCCCGCATTGGTTACCGTGCTCGGTGTGACTGCTGAAACCTCCTCCTCCCTCCCGAGTGGGGCCGTGGCCGCCGGCCTGGCCACCATCGCCGCCGACGGCACCGTCCTCGACACCTGGTACCCCGCGCCCGCGCTGGCCGCCGAGCCCGGCCCGGCCGGCACCGTGCGACTGACCGCCGAGCAGGCCGAGGCCGAGCTCGGCATCGGCGCCGCCGACGCCCTGCGCGCCGACGCCCGCCGGGGCGTCGAGGTGGTCGCCGTGCGCACCACCATCGCCTCGCTCGACGAGAAGCCGCTCGACACCCACGACATCTACCTGAGGCTGCACCTGCTCAGCCACCGGCTGGTCCAGCCGCACGGGCAGAACCTGGACGGCATCTTCGGGCTGCTCGCCAACGTCGCGTGGACCAGCATCGGCCCGGTGCCGGTGGACCAGGTCGAGCGCGCCCGCCTCGCGGTGCGCGCCCAGGGCGGCCAGCTGGCCGTCTACGGGATCGACAAGTTCCCGCGCATGACCGACTACGTCGCCCCGTCCGGCGTGCGCATCGCCCACGCGGACCGCGTCCGCCTCGGCGCCCACCTCGCCGCCGGCACCACCGTGATGCACGAGGGCTTCGTCAACTTCAACGCCGGCACGCTGGGCACCTCGATGGTCGAGGGCCGCATCAGCGCGGGCGTCGTCGTCGGCGACCACAGCGACATCGGCGGCGGCTCCTCGATCATGGGCACCCTCTCCGGCGGCGGCAAGCAGGTCGTCTCGGTCGGCGAGCGCTGCCTGCTCGGCGCCAACGCCGGCATCGGCATCTCGCTGGGCAGCGACTGCGTCGTCGAGGCCGGCCTCTACGTCACCGCCGGCACCCGGGTCACCACCCCGGACGGCACCGTGGCCAAGGCCGTCGAGCTGTCGGGCCAGGACAACCTGCTGTTCCGCCGCAACTCGCAGAGCGGCGCGGTCGAGGTCATCGCCCGCTCCGGCTCCTGGGGCGGCCTGAACGCCGACCTGCACGCGCACAACTGACGTTCGGAAGGGTCCGGCCGCCGCCTTCCGCGGCAGCCGGGCCTTTCTCTTTTCCTCTTCTGTTCCTTCCCCTCTTCCTTCTTCACCCGACCGAGCGACGGCCGAGGCCGTCCTCCTACTCCCCGGCGGGGGAGAGCTCGGCGGCGAGGCGGCGCAGGTCCGGCCCGTACTCGGGGTCGGCGAGGGCGGCGGCGAACTGGGCGCGCAGGTACGCGGCCGGGTTGCCGGTGTCGTACCAGGTGCCGTCGATGACCTGGCCGTAGACGGCGCGCCGGGTCGCGTAGACGTTGATGGCGTCGGTCAGGTACACCTCGTCCTCCGGCTTCTCGTGCCAGCGGCGGGTGAGCTCGCGGATCTCGTCGACGATGCCCGGAGTGATCACGTAGCCGCCGATGGCCGCGTACTCGGACGGCGCGTCGACCGGCTTCGGCTTCTCCACCAGGCCGCTGATGCGCAGCGAACCGCCCCCGAGGTCCTCCTTCACCACCGGCACGCCGTAGCGGTACGAGTCCTCGGGCGCCATCGGCATCAACGCCAGCACCGGCGCGTTGGTCTGCTCGTACGCCCGGATCAACTGCTGCGCCCGGGGCACCTCGGCCACGAACACGTCGTCCGGCCACAGCACCAGGAACGGCTCGTCCCCGAAGTGCCGCGCCGCGTTCAGCACCGGCGTGCCGTTGCCGTACGGGCCCTGCTGGTACAGGTAGCTGATGTGCCCCTTGCGGGACAGCTCCCCGATCTCCTCCACCGCGTCCGCGAACGCCGTCTTGCCGTCCCGGCGCAGCTGCTCCACCAGCACCGGGTTGGGCCGGAAGTGCTCCTGGATCAGGCTCTTGTCGCCCGACACGACGATCGTGATGTCGGTGACCCCGGAATCCACCAACTCCCGCACGGTGTGCTCGATCACCGGCTTGTCCCCGACCGGCAGCATCTCCTTCGGCGTCGCCTTGGTCAGGGGCAGCAACCGGGAACCCAGCCCGGCCGCCGGGATGACGGCACGGCGAATCGTCTTGGGAGCCATATGACCCTCTTTCGCGCTCTCGCTTCGCTGACACTCACTCAGCCGCCGACGCTACCAACGCCACACCCAAGATCATCCACCCCCAGGAGTCGCCCAGTTGAACACCACCACACCGCCGGCCCAACACCCCAGCCACCCGGTTGACCACCCCACCCGGGGCCCAACTTTGACCCCCGAACCCCCTCCTCCTCACCAGGGGTCCAACCTTTGCCCCTCACCTCCTCATCGACGGGCCAATATTTGCCCCTGCCCCCGTGCCGCGAACTCGCGGCGCGGGGGCTAATACTTGCCCTCCTCCTACTTTCCCCGCCCCTCCCCCTCCCCCACCCCGCCCACCCCGCCCCGCTCCCGGGTTGCTGGGCGCTGGGGCATGCCCCAGCGCCCAGCAACCCACCCGCCGCACACCCGCTGCACACCCACGGGGCTCCTGCGCTCTCCCGCCGGCCCGCGCCGTAGCGCGGGCCGGCGGGATCTTCGCGTGTTGCTCCCGCATCACGCGCCCGGGGCCACCCACCACGCCTTTCCCAGGGCCCCGCGCCGCGAGTTCGCGGCGCGGGCCCAACGCCTACGCCTCGTAGGCCCCTTGGCTTGCTCGGCGCCGTGCATGCCCGGCGCCGAGCCACCATCCGCAGGCCGTCCAGCGCGCCCGCCACTCGTCCACTCACCCCGCCACCCATCGGACGGCCCGCTCACCCACTCACCCGCGCGCCTCGCGCGCGCCCCGCCACCCTCCTCCGCCGCTGCGGGCCCCGCCCGCACGCGCGCCTTACCGATGCCGTCTCCCGACGGCAACCCCGGCTCACCCGGGAGGCTTACCCCGTACCGGGGTTGGACCGCATCGGGTGGTGATCGGTGACCCGCTGTCGGAACGGTTCGTTGGTTGCTGCGGCGGAGGTGTGTGCCCGCGGTGGCCGGGCAGCAGCCACCTCCGTCGCTACGGCCGAGCCACCGCCGGCCGTTTCTCACCGCGCTACCGATCCGAAGAGGTCCCGTCATGTCCGAAACGTCTGCCACGCCGCAGCTCCCGAGCAGTGCGCCCAAGAGTCTGCTGGAGCAGATGCAGGAACTGCTCGCCTCGGTGACCGCGGACCTCGCCGAGCTCCAGTCCTCCGGTCCTCTGAGCGCCGGCTACCGCGCCGGCACCGACACCTCCGAAGCTCCAGCCTCACCCGGTACTCGATGACCCGGCGGCGCCTGCGCCTCCTCCTTCGGCCCGTCCTCACCCGGCGGGCCGAGCCGGACCACGAGTAAGGGTGACCCCCGGTCGGCCCGCTCCGCCCGCGCCCCGCCGAGCGCCGCGACCTCCCCGACCCCGGCCCCGGAGCGGCACGCGGCCTCCCGCAGCCGTCCGGCCAGGTCCTTGCAGTCCGACACCGCGTCCACGCCGTCGATGCACGTCCAGTAGAGGCTCTCGGTGTCGGCCCCGCAGGCCAGCACCACCAGCGTCTCCCCGACGTCCCGCAGCAGGCCGTCCAGCGCACCCAACGCCGGCCCTAGATCGCCGAGTTCGGTGAGCCTGCCGACCCTTCCGCCGCTCACCAGGGCGGCCCGCACGACGGACCGGTCCAGGCAGACCGCCGCGTGCGCGCCCGCCTCGGAGAGCTGCTGGCCCAGGCCCGTCAGCTCGTCGTCGTCCAGGTCCGCCAGCCGGGCACCGACCGCCTCCGTCAGCAGCGCGGCCTGCCGCGCCTCCGCCAGGACGTCGGGTACGTGTCTCGCCTCGGCCAACGCGTGCCGGGCCGTCTTGATCAGTCGCAGCGCCTCCATGGCCACCGCTCCTCTCGCTCGCCGTCTCCGTCGGCCACCGTCACCGCCGACCGGCGGTTCAGGTGGTCACGGCGAAAGCGTGCGGAAAACGGCGGGGTCCCGCATCCACCATCGCGAATCCTGTGGATAACCCGGGGGTGTGGATAACTTCCGTCCCTCACAAGGGTTGATCGCCCACATCCGGATTGACCTCCGGGTTGACGTTCGGGTTGGCACCGGCGCCGGCCGCAGAGCCCCCCGGCACCGGGAAGCGGTGCTCGTTGCGCTCGATCTTGGCCGCGAGGGCCGCCAGCGGGTCCACCCCCACCACCGTGCAGAACTGCACCAGGTACGCGAGCACGTCCGCCACCTCGTCGCGCACCCGGTGCGCCCGCTCCGGGTCGGACATCACCTCGGCCGCCTGCTCGGGCGTGAGCCACTGGAAGATCTCCAGCAGCTCACCCGCCTCCACGCTCAGCGCCGCCGCCAGGTTCTTCGGCGTGTGGAACGGCTCCCACCGCCGCGCCGCCGCGAAGTCCACCAGCCGCTGCCGCAGTTCCTCCAGGGTCGGCGCACCATCGGAGGCAGCGGGCCCCGTCACTCGTTCGCTCATTCCCCCAGGTCTACCCCATCCGCCCCCGCCACCCGCTGCCCCGGTACCCGGGCCGAGGAGGCGGGCCCCTCCGGCCGCAGCACCGTCAGCCCCGACGCCGGATCGCGCCGGCACTCCACCAGCACCACCCCCTCCCCGCCGCGCGCCTCCGACGCGGCCTCCCGCGCCGCCTGCGGCTCCTGGAGCGCCGCCACCACCCGCAGCTGGTTGCGCCCCGCCATGTCCCGCGCCAGCCGCAGCAGCGATCCGGTCTGCTCGGTGGAGAGCCCGGCCCCGAGGTCCTCCGCGAGCACGGTGAGCTGCCGGTGCGCCCACGGCACCTCGGCGGCCACGTCGAGGTCGAGCACCCCGGCCCCGGTGAGCAGCACCGCCGCGAACGCGAGGTGGCGCAGCATCCCGTCCGACGCCTGGTCGGCCCGGGTGCGCCCGCGCAGCCCCTCGTCGAAGACGGTGAGGACCCGCCGCCCGGCCGCCGTGTCGCGGTGGTCGAGGTCGAGTCCGAGCAGCGAGTACGGCGCGGCGGCCTGCGCCGCGCGCAGCAACTTCCCGTACCGGCGCGGGCATTCGTTGCTGAGCCGGTCGATGACGGCGGAGATGTTGGCGGCGTTGCTGCGCAGCCTGGCGTTCGGGTCGGCGCGGGCCCAGCCGCGCATGAGGGCGGGCACGGGGTGGAGGGGGAAGACCTCGCGCAGCGCGGTGAGGAGGTCCTCGGCGGCGGCGAGGACCTTGCGTTCGCCGCGCGAGGAGCCGGCGACCCGCAGCGGCAACTGTGCGGTGATCATGCTGCCGCTGGGCAGTGGCGCCCGGATGTCGCCCTGGCGGCTGTCGTTGTGCCAGCAGACGTTGATGCGCCGCCGCCGCAGGTCCTGTTCGCCGGTGTCGACGAGGGTCCGCCCGTCGAGGGTGAGCGTCTCGCGGACGATGCGGACCGGCGCGTCGGGGCGGATGACGAGGTCGAGCTCGATCACCCCGTGCGGCGAGCGGACGGTGCAGCCGAGGCCGATCGCCGCGCCGCCGTGCGGGAGGCACCCGTCGAGGCCCCCGCGGACGGGCGTGGCGAGCGGGCCGGGGCGGTCGGGCAGTCCGTCGAAGGAGTCGGCGATCTCCTCGCCGAGGGCGAGCCGGGAGAGCACGGCCAGCGCGTCGAGGGCGTTGGACTTGCCGACCCCGGCGGGCCCGTGCAGCACGGTCAGGGGCGCGAGCGGCAGGGTCGCGCGCCGGTAGGACTTGAAGGAAGCGAGCCGCAGCCCCTCAAGGGTCGGGCGCGGTACGGACGGCGCGGGGGCGTCGGGCGGCCCTCCGGGCTGCGGGGCGGACGGTCGGGGGTGGGCCGGCGCGGCAGGCCGGCTGGCGTCGCGGTTCACCCGTCGGACGTTAGCCCCGGCCCGCCACCGGCCCGTCGGCCGAAACGATTCGGCACAAACAAAACGCGGCCGGATTCATCCCAACGTGGCCACCGCCACCCCGACGGCACCCGAACCGGTGACGCCCAGCACCGGTACTCAGCGCCGGTACTCCGCGACCGTCACCGAGGCCGTCACCTCGACGGGATCGGCGAGCCCCGCCAGCGCATCCTCGAGCCGCCGCGCGTCGGTGTGCCAGGCGCTCGGCCCCATCCCGACGACGGTGCGCACGTCCGCCGCCCCGAGCCGCAGGGTGAACTCCACCTCCTGCCGCCCGACCGGCGTCAGATACGGCCCGAGCTTGTCGTCGATCCGCCGCTGCTTGTCCTCGTCGACGGACAACAGCCCCAGCGCGCCGACGAGTTCACGCAGGTGCCGCCCGGTCGGGGCGACCAGCAGCAGGGTGCCGCCGGGCCGCAGGACGCGCCGGATCTCGGGCCCGTTGCGCGGGGCGAACACGTTCAGCATCAGGTCGGCGCAGCCGTCGCGCAGCGGCAGCGGGCGCCAGGCGTCGCAGACGACCGCGCCGATCCGGGGGTGGGCCCTGGCGGCGCGGCGCAGCGCGAACTTGGAGATGTCGAGGGCGGCCCCGGCCCTGCCGGGCAGGGCGTCGAGGACCTGCGCCAGGTAGTACCCCGTCCCGGCCCCGAGGTCGGCGACGAACCCGGCCCCGTCCACGTCCCTGTCCCCGTCGACAGCGGCGGCGGCCGCCGCCGAGGCCAGCGCGTCCGCGATGGGCCGGTAGTGCCCGGCGGCGAGGAAGTCGGCCCGGGCGGCCACCATCTCGGCGGTGTCGCCGGTGCCGGTGTGGGCGTCACCGGCGAGGAGGCTGACGTATCCCTGCTTGGCGAGGTCGAAACTGTGCCCGGCGGCGCAGCGCAGGGTGCGCTCGTGCAGGGCGAGGGCCTGTGCGCAGTGGGGGCAGGCCAGGTGGCGCTCGATGTCCTGCAGCAACGTTCCGTCTTCCCTCGCCGTTCAACCCGACCCCGACCGTACGGGCCGAGGCACTGGTCAGCCAGCCTAGACGCCCGACGAGACCGGACCCGACAAGGCCGGACCCGACGAAACCGGACCCGATGAGGCCGGCCCCGACGCCGCGATCCGCATCGCCAGCCCCGCCAGCGCCTCGGGCGCGCCCTGCTGCCCCCGGATCCCGGGGAAGGCGTTGACGTCCACGATGACCGGCGCCCCGGCCCCGTCGAGCAGGTCGACCCCGTAGACGTCGAGCCCGAACACCTCGCCCGCCCGCAGCGCGAGCTCCGCCCGCTCGGCCGGCGGCTCCCATGGCCCGGCCGCGGGCGGGGCCGCGGCCCAGAGCTCGGAGCGCCGCCGGGCCGCGAACACCCGGCCGTCGACGACCCACAGCTTCTGGTCCCACCCCGTTCCCGGCAGGAACGGCTGGACGACGACCGGCTCCTCCGCCCACCGCCCGAGGAGCTCCCGCAGGCCCGCCGCATCCTCCACCCGCGCGACCAGGTCGTCCCGCCGGCTGTGCCGGCTCTTGACCACGAACGGGTAAGCGGGAGCGGCGAGTTCACCCAGCCGACCGACGAAGTCCGTCGGGGCGAACGGCAGCCCGCCCTCCCCCGCACGCCGCGCCATCAGCACCCGGTCCTGACAGAGCTCCGTCGCCGCCGCCGAGTTGACCACGGGCACGCCCCGTGCCTCCAACTCCCGTGCCAGCGCCAGGAACTGCGGCCCGTGAGCCTTGAGCAGGCACACATCCACCGCCTCCCCCGCCTCCTCGACCCGGACGAGCTCGCAGCCCCGCCGGCCCAGCAGCTCCGCGGTCGCCGCGAGCACCGGATGCCCGGGGTCGACGGCGATCAGCCCGACCCTCACAGCGCCGCCCCCAGCCGCCCGTACGCCCCGAGTCCGGGCACCAGCGAACCGGGCTCCCCGACGCCCGACCCCACCACACCCGACCCCACCACACCCGGCTCCACGCCGCCCGGCTCCACCACGCCCGGCTCCACGACGGCGGGCACCGACACCGCCGTCCCGCTGCGCGCGAGCCGCAGCACCGCCCGCGACACCCGCGCGACCGCGTCCGGCACCTGCCGGAAGCTCGGGAAGTCGTTGACGTCCACCACGACCGGCCCGTCCGGCCCGAGCAGCACGTCGACCCCGTACAGGTCGAGCCCGAACACCTCCCCGACCTGCGCCGCGATCCGCGCGACCTCCGCCGACAGCGGCACCTGCCGCTCGCGCACGCCCTGCCCGGGGTGCAGCGGGGAGGAACGTTCCGTCGCGAAGAGTTCGCCGTCGACGCAGTACACCTTCAGGTCCGTCCCCGAGTTCGGGACGTACGGCTGCGCGATCAGCAGCCCCTCCCCGGCGAGCGCCGGCCCGAGCGCGAGCAACTCCTCGGGGTGCGCGACGAGGTGGACGGCCCGCCCGGAGCTGCCGTCGGCGGGCTTGACCACCAGCGGGTACTCGGCGGCGGGTATCTCGGCGAGCCGCTCCCAGCGCGCCGCCGCGTACGTGACGGGCACGGGCAGCCCGCGGGTGCGGGCGATGACGGCGGCGAGCGCCTTGTCCCGTACGCCCCGGATGGAGCGCACGTCGTTGACGGTGGTCAGGCCGACGGCGGCGGCCGCCTCCAGGAGGGTCAGCCCGGGGCCGCCGGAGACGGTCTTGAGCACCCACGCGTCGTGGCTGCCGGCCCGGACGGCCTCGGAGATCGCCATCAGCGAGTCGCCGGGGCGCAGCACGTCCACCCTGTGCCCCCACGCGGTGAGCCGGCGCGCCACGTCCAGCGGCATGCCGTCGCGCCGGTAGTGCTCCTCCACCAGAAAGCAGAGCCTCATGGGCCTGACTTCCCCCCCTCTCCCTCGGCTTCGACGCCCTCCGCCCCGCCTTCCCCGGCGGCGCGGCGGGAGTCCCGGACTGAATAGCCCCGGCTTGAAAACCCCAGCTTGAAAAGCCTCAGCATGCCACGCGCTCTCCCCGCAAGATCGCCGCGATCTCGTAAGCGTTCGGCAACAATAGGCGTACCAAGAACTCCCCAAGGAACGCCAAAGATCCCCGGTCAGACCGGTCCGGCCAAAGCGGTGGCGGTCGTTCCATGCGCCTGGTTGGATACGGTCCGTGACTACTTCCGATCATGAACACGACGTCGACCGCGCCCTGTTGGACGAGATCGAGCACTACTACGACGCCGTGCCGCGCGGCGGCGCCCGCACCGAGGACTTCGGCCCGCTGACCCTGTTCGTCCGCGAGGGCACCGGATGGCCGTTCTACGCCCGCCCCACCCTCGGCCACGACGGCCCGGCCGTCACCGTCGCGGACGTCCGCCACGTGCTGGAGCGCCAGCGCGAGTTGGGCATCCCGGAAGCCTTCGAGTGGGTGGCCGAGCACAACCCCGAGCTGCGCGCGGCGGTGGAGGCGGCGGGGCTGACGGTGCACGAGCACCCGCTGCTGGTGCTGGGCCCGCAGGACGAGACGGCCCCGGCTCCCGCCCTGCCCGAGGGCGTCGAGGTGCGCGTACTGCCCTTCGACGCGCCGGAGTTGGCGACCGCCGTCGCCGTCCCGCACCTGGCCTTCGGCGAGCCCGGCACGGCCATCGGCACCGCGGGGACGGCCGAAGTGGCCGCGACCGCCGAGAAGTTGACGGCCGAGGGCTGGACCGAGCGCACCTCGGGGCGGATCGCCTCGGGCGCCACCGCCCTGGCCGCCGCGATCGAGCGGACGGACGGCGCCGCCCCCGTCGTGCTCTGCGCCGGCCAGCACAACCCGGTGGGCGCGGTCACCGAGGTGGTCGGCGTCGGCACCCTCCCGGCGGCGCGCCGGCGGGGCCTGGGCCTGGCGGTCACGGCCGCCCTGGTCGCCCACGCCCGGGCCAACGGCGTACGGACGCTCTTCCTCTCCGCCTCCGACGAGGACGTCGCCCGGATCTACCGCCGCATCGGCTTCCGCCCGTTCGCGACGGCCCTCATCGCGGAGCCCGCTCCCCAGGGCTAGGCCGTGTCTTTCGGATCACGCCAGGCGGTCGCCGCCGGGGCACGCACCTCGACGGCTTCTCGTCGGTCACCAATGCTCCGCAGTGGCTCCCTCCTCTGACCTCCTCCCCCTCGGCCTCGTCGACCACCCAGGCCGCCAGCCTCTCCGCGACCCCCGACACCCCGAGCCGCCCCTCCCGGATCGCCCGGGACAGGCTGCGCACCTCGCGGGCCGTGGTGGCCACGGTGCATCCGCTGGCGACGAGGTAGGCGTACGCGACGGCGGTGGCGAACAGTTCGTTGGTCTTCTCCAGCGCCGGCACCCGGATCAGCTGGTGCATCAACGCGGCGGCGCGGTCCTGCGGTTCGGGGTAGACGGCGATGTCGAAGATCTCCGCCTGGTGCCGGGTGACGGCCGCGAGCAGCGAGCCGTAGTCGGTGACCTGCGGGTCACCGGGGGTGTACTGCTCCGCGGTCATGAGCAGCCACGAGAGGTCGATCTCCAGCTTCAACGGCGCACGTCCTGGAGGTCGCCGGGCTCCGCGAACTCGGCGAGGAAGGCCGTCTCGTACTCCTTCATGAACTGGGCGGCGGCGTCGACGAAGGCGCGTCCGGACTCGCCCATGTCGTGCTGGACCAGGCGCTCGATGTACTGGTTCATGCTGATCCCCTGCTGCTCCGCCCGTTCCCGGGCCATCTCAGCGGTCGTGGCGTCGACCCTCACGTTCAGCTGCTTCTTACCCATACCCTTCAAGCTAGCGCCGATGTGCTAGCACAACAAGGGCGCGCGCACACCGCCCGCACACCTCCCGCACGCCCCTGGGCTACCTGCCCGTCATCGGGGCCCCCGACACGCGAAGGGGCCGGGTCCGCGGCGAACCGCCACGGACCCGGCCCCGGAGCACGACGGGAGGATCAGAACTGGGTGCTGACCGTCACCCCGCTGAAGTCGGTCTTCGCGTAGAGGCTCACGTAGCGGTACCCGGCGGTCGGGTTGCTGACGGTGATGCTCTGCGCGGTCCCGGCGTTGGTCGAGGAGGCGGTGAAGGAACTCGGCGAGGCCCAGGTGGACTCGCTGTAGTACAGGTAGGCGGTGCCGGTGCCCCCGGTGGTGGTGATCTTCAGGGTGCTGGTGCCGGCCGGCAGGTAGACGTACAGGTAGTCCACGTTGCCGGCGGTGGCGGACAGGCCCGGCCGGGAGCAGTTCTTGCCGAGCGCGTCGGTGCGCTGGTCGGTGCAGGTCGGCGGGGTGGTGGCGCCGCTGCCGGTGGCGACGGTGACGGTCGCCGGGGTGCTGGCGGTGCGGCCGGTGTCGTCGGTGACGGTCAGGGCGACGGTGTAGGCGCCCTTGGCCGCGTAGGTGTGGCTCGGGTTGCGCTCCCCGGAGGAGGTGCCGTCACCGAAGGTCCAGTGCCAGGAGGCGATCCGGCCGGAGCCGGTCTGCACGGACTTGTCGGTCAGGGCGACGGTCGCGCCGCTGACGGACTGGCCGAACAGCGCGGTCGGGCCGTCCGCGTAGCAGGCCCCGCCTGCGCACTTGTCGAGCCAGGCGTCGAAGTCGGCGTCGTAGGAGGTGCCGAGGCCGTTGTAGACCGCGTAGCCGCCCTGGTAGTCACCGGTGCGGAAGTGGCCGAGCATGGCGTAGATGTCGGCCGGGTGCTTCTCGAACATGTACCGCACGGCCAGGTAGCCCCACGGGTAGGTGCGCACGGTGTCCGAGTTGCCGTACGTGTTCTGGAAGACGGTGCTGAGCTTGTACGTGTGCTTCGCCGCCTCCTCCATCGCCTGGGTGTCGGTGGTGCCGCGGTAGGCGTAGGACTCGTACTCGGCGACGCCCTCGATCCACCAGATGTTCGGGACGGAGATCTCGGTGGAGAAGTTGCCCTTCATGTCGTAGATGCCGTCGAGGTAGTGCGTGTACTCGTGGTTGAGGTTCCACACGTTGGCGGTGAAGCCGTCGTTCCACGCCTTCTGGTACATCACGCAGACGGCCCGGTTGTTCGGGTCCGTCGGGTCCATGACGGTCTGTCCGCCGTTGTCGGTGGAGTTGTTGAAGATCGCCCAGGAGTACGTCAGGTAGTCGGCCCGGGTGGCGAAGACCGCAAGGGTGATGTTCTTGTCGTACTGGCCGGGGACCGGGCCGTTGTCCTTCACCAGGTTGTGGAAGAAGGTGTCCTCACCGCGCAGGCTGGCGCAGACGGCGGCGAGGTCGGCGGGCGAGAGCGCCTCGGTCAGGATGGTGCGGTTGTCGCAGACCAGCTGGTTGGGCAGCACGGCCGCGGTCAGCTTCGCCGGCAGGTTGCAGGTGCCGTAGTACGAACACAGGCCGCCGTCGTAGTAGTTGGCGTTGAACGCGGTGTGGACGTACAGCGGGCCGGTGGTGCCGGTGATCTGCGCGCCGTCGAGGACGGCCTTGACCTGCCCCTTGACGGCCGCCTCGACCTTCGGCCCGTCGCCGGCCATCCGGCCGAGGTCGTTGCCCGCGTTGACGTCCAGGTACTCGTTGGCCGTGCCGAGCAGGTCCGTGTGGCCCAGCGCGAAGGAGCCCAGCGCGGTGGCCACGCTCGGGTCCGCGGCGACGGCGGCCGCGAAGTCGGGGTTCCAGTTGCCGCGCCACAGCGGCGCGGACAGCATCGAGTTGACCGCCTTGAGCATCTTCGGGAAGGCGTTGTACGAGTTGTCGTAGCTGCTCAGGACCTGCTTGTAGACGTCCAGGTAGCTGCCCTGCACGTTGGCGCTGTCGGTCAGGACGAGCACCTCGCTGAGCACCGTGCCGTTGGCGTCGCTGACGTCCTTGCGGTGCGGGTTCGCGAAGAACGCGTCCAGCGCGGCACGCGAGGCGGTGGTGAGCGCGCCGTCGTACGGGCCCACGGCGTCCGCGTTGTTGGACTGCACGAACCAGCCGGCCCGCAGGAAGAGCACCAGCTGCAGGATGCCGGTGGAGTTGTCGCCCGTGTAGCCGGGCGCCTGGGCCTGGAGGGCCTTGGTGACGGTGAGCATCTTGTCTTCCTTGAAGATGCTTCCCGCGTCGGCGCCGGTGACGTTGAACAGGGTGTTGACGCAGTCCGTGCTCGCCCCGGTGAGGTACGAGACCAGGTCGGCCCCGCTGCGGCCGCCGAAGTCGGCGGGGGTACAACCCGCGGCGGCGGCAGCCGTACGGGCGGCGGCCGCCGGCTTGGCCACCGGCGACGAGGCCGAGGAAGCGGAGGACGGCCGGGCGGAGGTCTGGACGGTCGTGCCGGCCGGCTGGCCCATCACGACCTGCCCGAGCAGCGCCGGCGGCAGCGGGGCCGCGACCGGCGCGAGCTCCTCCGAGGAGGGGGAGGCCGTGAGGAAGGCCCCCAGCGGCTTGGGGAGGACGGAGGCCGGATCGGCCTTCGCCGCAGGGCCCGCTGACGGCGTACCGGACGGGACGGGAGCTGCGGAGGCCACCGCCGGCAGCAGGGTCGCGGCGGCGCAGCAGCCGGCGACGAAGCCGGCCAGCAGGGTGGGGAGGGGTATCCGATGGCGCACTGGTGGGGCCCTTCTCCTGGGGGGGGAGGCGCGGGGAGGACGTGCCGTGGGGGCATGGGGGGAACGGTCGTGATCCTGCCAGCGAGTACCTGTCAGAACAATGTCACAGGTCATATGACATCAGTGCCGACGGCCATAACACGTCGCCCGTCCCCGGAGCCCCCGCTACGACCGGTACGTCCGCGCGGCCCACGCCTGGAAGGTCGGCGCCGCCGCGATGAGGTCCCGGTACGCCGCGGCCGCCGCCCCGAACAGCGTCTCCACGACCTCCCCGCCCACCCCGGCCGGCCGCCACACCAGCAGCTGCCGCATCCAGATCGGCGTCCCCACCAGCGGTTTGACGACCACCTCCGCCAGCGGCCGGGTGGTCGCCTGGACGACGGAGACGCCGAGCCCGGCGGCGATCATCTCCTGCAGCTCCAGCCGCCCGCCGAGGTACTCGTGCACCGTCGCCGGCGCGAACCCGGCCGCCGCGCACGCCCTGTGGAACACCCGGTGCCAGCCGGCCCCGTCGTCCGGGGTCAGGAACCACTCCTCCCCCGCGAGGTCCACCAGCGCCACCTCCGTGTTGTGGCGCAGCCGGTGACCGGCGGGCAGCGCGACGAAGGCCGGCTCGGTGACGATCCCCCGGTGCGCGACGGCCTCGGAGTGCCGCAGCTCCCGCCCCGGGTAGTCCACCGCCACGGCCACGTCGGCCTCGCCCCGCTCCAGCAGGTCGACGATGTCCGAGGAGCGGTAGACGGAGGACAGGGTGAAGCGCTGCCCGGGCCGCTGGTGCCGGGCCCGGGTGACCAGGCCCGGCAGGATCGGCGAGTTGGTGGCCGCCAGCCGCAGCTCGCGCGGGACTGGTTCGGCGCCCTGCGTCCGGCGGCCCAGGCAGTCGGCCCGGGTGAGCAGTTCCCGGGCGGCGGCCACCACCTCCGCCCCGAAGCCCGTCGGCGCCACCCCGGCGGCCGTCCGCTCGAACAGCGGCGCCCCCAGGTGGCGCTCGATCCGGCGCAGCTGGGTGCTGGTCGCCGGTTGCGAGGCGCCGAGCAGGGCGGCGGCCCGGCCGACGCTCCCGGTGTCGGCGATGGCACACAGCACCCGAAGGTGCCGCAGCTCCAGCTCCATGACGCTCCCCCACCCGCTCCCCACGACAAACCGACGACGCGACGACAATCACGCGGCCTCTGCCGGGGACGGATGGTGCAACGGCACACATGACATGTCAGCGGCTTACCTTCGCCCCGGCGAATTGCCTCGTCAAGCCCCTGTCGCGGCCCGATCGGCCCTGCGACCGTCATCCTTTACCCGGGCATTGCCCTCTCCGGGACATCCCCGGGGCATCCCCGGGACATCCGCGGAGCCGACCCGGGCCCGGCCGCGCCCCGCCCGGGAGGCGGGAGACTTGAAGAGTCCTTCACCATCCGAGACCCTGAACACTCCTGAACGCTCATGAACACTCCTGAGCGTTCCCCGAGCGGCACCGACCGGTGCGGAGGCCGGCAGATGACAGCCATGTTCGACCAGGAGTTGCGCGAGCAGCTCGCCCAGGCCCGGCAGGACCTCGCCGCGGCCCGGGCCGCAGGGGACGCCGACGGCGTCCAGGCGTACGAGGGCCGGGTCGCCTCGCTCCTGCGGCTCGCCGCTCAGCACGGCATCGACCTCCCGCACCGCGCCGAGGAAGAGGAACACAACGACTAGCCGCACATACGAAAGGAGGCGGTCACCCCCAGGGGTGACCGCCTCCTCCGTCTCACCGGATCACTTCCCGGCCGGCTCCAGGATCGCCACGCACTCGAAGTGGTGCGTCATCGGGAACAGGTCGAAGGCCCGCAGCGACACCGGCCGGTACCCGCCCTCGCGGAAGAACGCCAGGTCCCGCGCCAGCGCCGCCGGGTCGCAGGCCACGTACGCGATGCGCCGCGCCTCCAGGCCCGCCAGGTGCGCGACGGTCTCCCGCCCGGCGCCCGCGCGCGGCGGGTCCAGCACGATCAGGTCGGTGGCGGTGATGCCGGTGCGCGGCAGCAGCGTCTCGACCCGGTCGCACTCGATCCGCACGTTCTCCAGCACGGCCAGGTTGTGCCGGGCGTCGGCCACCGCCTGCTTGGAGGACTCGATGCCGAGCACCGCGCCGTCCTCGCCGACCCGGTCGGCCAGCGCGCCCGCGAACAGGCCGACGCCGCAGTACAGGTCGAGCGCGCTCTCGCCCCACTGCGGGTCCAGGCCGTCCAGGACCGCGTCGACCAGGGTGTCCGGCGCCTCGGGGTGGATCTGCCAGAAGCCGCCGTTGCTGATCCGCCAGGTCCGCCCGGCGGCGCGCTCGCGCACGAAGGAGCGCCCGTGCACCTTGTGCACGCCGCCGTGGTCGTCCACGCGGGCGATCGAGACCGGCTTGTCCAGCTCGACGATCGGCAGCTGTGCGCCGTCGCGCGGGGTCAGCACCACCTGGCGGTCCGAGGAGCCGGACGCGGCGACCACCTCGACCGTGGCGACGCCCGGCCAGTCGCGGGCCTCGACGCCCAGCTCGGTGACGCCCTCGGCGGCGATCAGACAGCGGTCGATCGGCTGCACCTCGTGCGAGCGGTGCTTGCGCAGCCCGACCTTGTCGCTCTGCGCGTCCACCGTGTACTGCACCCGGGTGCGCCAGGCCGGCACCTGCCCGGCGGGCAGCTTGCCGCCGACCGGCTCGACGCTGCCGTCCCAGCCGGCCTCCTCCGGGGTGAGCCCGGCCAGCTTGGCCAGCTGCTCGGTCAGCACCGACGCCTTGAGCTTGCGCTGCCCGCCCGGGGTGACGTGCTGCCAGTCGCAGCCGCCGCACTTGCCGGGGCCCGCGAACGGGCACGGCGCCTCGATGCGCTCCTTGGCCGGTTCCAGGACCTCCACCGCGTCCGCGCGCAGGAAGCGCGAGGTGCTGGTGCCCTCGGTCACCTGCGCGACGACCCGCTCGCCGGGCAGCGCGTGCCGCACGAACAGCACCCGCCCCTCGTGCCGGGCCACGCAGTGCCCGCCGCCGTGCGCGACCGGGCCGACCTCGACCTCGTAGCGCTCACCGACCAGCGGCTCCCCGGACGGCGCCTGCGGCCGCTGCGGCCGTACGGGGGCGGCGCCCGCCCGCAGCGCCTTCGGCGGCCGGACCGCCTGCTTGCGCGGCGCCCTGCGCCCGGCGCCACCCGCGTCGGCGGAGGTCTTCGCCGCCTTCGCGCCCTTGTCCGCCTTCACCGGCTTCTCGGCCTTCGCCGGCTTCTCGGCCTTGCGCGGCTCCGGCTCCCCCGGCACGACCGGCGCGGTGCGCGCCGTCAGCCCGTCGCGGTCGGTGGCCTCCGGGCGGGCCGGCCGGCCCCAGCGCGGCCGAGCCACCTGCCCGGGCTGGGAGCCGCCCCGGCGGGCGCCGCCCTTGCCCTTGCCGGAGGAGGAACCCGAGGAACGGGACGGAGTGTTGCGGGTCACAGATCGGAGTCCTTGCTGCGGTCGGTGGGCGCGTCGCCGGGCGAACCGGTGCGCACTGAATCCTTCGACTGTACGGCCTTCGGCGCCCGCGGCTCGCCACGGCGGACGGCGCCCGGCGCCGACCAGGCCCTCTGCGGCTTGCGGCGCTCCGAGGACTCCAGCTGCCACGGCACCGAGGTGACCATCACACCGGGCTTGAAGAGCAGCCGCCCCTTGAGCCTCAGCGCGCTCTGGTTGTGCAGCAGGTGCTCGTACCAGCGGCCCACCACGTACTCGGGGATGTACACCGACACCACCTCGCGCGGGCTGCTGCGGCGCAGGTTCTTCACGTAGTCCAGCACCGGCCCGGTGATCTCCCGGTACGGCGAGTCCAGCACCTTCAGCGGCACCTCGATGCCCCGCTCGTGCCACTCCCGCCGCAGCGCCGCCGTGTCCTCCGGGTCGACGTTGACGGTGATCGCCTCCAGCGTGTGCGGCCGGGCGAGCCGCGCGTACGCGATGGCCCGCAGCGCGGGCTTGTGCAGCTTGGAGACCAGCACGATCGCGTGCACCCGGGTGGGCATCAGCGTGTCGTCCGCCTCCTCGACCGCGAGGAGCTCGTCGGAGACCCGGTCGTAGTGGCGGCGGATGCCCTTCATCATCACGAACAGCACGGCCATCGCCGCGATCGCGATCCAGGCGTGGCTGATCTTGGTGACGAGCACGACGATCAGCACGGCCATGGTCATCACCAGGCCGAAGGTGTTGATCGCCCGGCTGCGCTGCATGTGGCGGCGCGCGGCCGGGTCGGTCTCGGTGCGCAGCAGCCGGGTCCAGTGCCGGATCATCCCGGACTGGCTCATGTTGAAGGAGACGAAGACGCCGACGATGTACAGCTGGATCAGCCGGTTCGGGTCCGCGTCGAAGGCCAGGACCAGCACGATCGCGGCGATCGCCAGCAGGATGATGCCGTTGGAGAAGGCCAGCCGGTCGCCGCGGGTGTGAAGCTGCCGGGGCAGGTAGCGGTCCTGGGCGAGGATCGAGCCGAGCACCGGGAAACCGTTGAAGGCCGTGTTGGCGGCCAGCACCAGGATCAGGCCGGTGACGGCGGCGACGAAGTAGAAGCCGGGCGTGAAGTTGGAGAACACGGCCTCGCTGATCTGCGCCAGCGCCGTCTTCTGGTGGTAGCCGGGCCCGGAGCCGACGAGCTGCTCCGCCGGGTTCTCGGCCATCTGCACGTGGGTGAGGCGGGCCAGCCAGATGATGCCCATGAACATCACCACGGCGATGGAGGCCATCATCAGCAGGGTGGTGGCCGCGTTCTTGCTCTTCGGCTTGCGGAACGCCGGCACGCCGTTGGAGATCGCCTCCACACCGGTCAGCGCGGCGCAACCGGAGGAGAAGGACTTCAGCAGCAGGAACACCATCGCGAACCCTGCCAGCGAGCCGTTGCCCGGGGTCGCCTCGAGCGCGAAGCCGGAGCTCTCGGAGGGCATGTCCTGCCCGAGCACGACGCTGCGGAAGAACCCGTAGCCGACCATCCCGACCACGCCGATCATGAAGGCGTAGGTGGGGACGGCGAACGCGGAGCCGGACTCGCGCACGCCGCGCAGGTTCATCCCCATCAGCAGCACGATCACGATCACCGCCACCAGCGCCTCGTGCCCGCGCAGGGCCGGGACGGCGGAGACGACGTTGGCGACGCCCGAGCTGGTGGACACGGCGACGGTCAGCACGTAGTCGACCATCAGCGCACTCGCCACCACCAGGCCCGAGTTGGGTCCGTGGTTGACGGTGGCGACCTCGTAGTCGCCGCCGCCGCTGGGGTAGGCGTGGACGTTCTGCCGGTAGGAGGCGACAACGGCCAGCATCACGATCGCCACGACGAGGCCGATCTGCCAGGAGAAGTGGATCGCCGAGGCCCCCGCGACGGAGAGCGTGAGCAGGATCTCCTCGGGGGCGTACGCGACCGAGGAGAGCGCGTCCGAGGCGAAGACGGGCAGCGCGATCCGCTTGGGCAGGAGCGTTTCGCCCAGCTTGTCGCTGCGCAGCGCACGCCCGATCAGGATGCGTTTCGGAAGGTCAGTCGGCATAGGCACGTTAAGGAATCGTAGGGGTTCCTCCTGAGCGCTTGCGCCGGAGCTACCCCCCTTCATCGCGACTGCGATGTACGGACCGGCTAGCGTGTCGGATACGAGCCGGCGGGCAACACTGACGTTGTCGACCGTCGTCGACGCCGTTCGGAGCGTCCCCCGGGTCGGCCCCCACCAGAGCACTCGCCGCGGAAACAGCCGGGCGGGAAACGGAGATGATCGGTGTTTGCGCAGGTCAAGACCCCTACGGAACGGGTGAGGTAGCACCGGTGCACATCGTCATCATGGGCTGCGGCCGCGTGGGCTCGGCCCTGGCCAGAGCGCTGGAGAAACAGGGTCACTCGGTGGCCGTGGTCGACCAGGACCCGACGGCGTTCCGCCGTCTGGGCGCCGGGTTCAACGGGCGCCGGGTGACCGGTGTCGGCTTCGACCAGGACACCCTGCGCGAGGCGGGCATCGAGGAGGCCGGCGCGTTCGCCGCCGTCTCCAGCGGTGACAACTCCAACATCATCGCCGCGCGGGTGGCCCGGGAGACCTTCGGCGTGGAGAACGTCGCGGCCCGGATCTACGACCCCCGCCGCGCCGAGGTGTACCAGCGCCTGGGCATCCCGACCGTCGCCACCGTCCGCTGGACGGCCGACCAGATGCTTCGCCGGCTGCTGCCCAGCGGCGCCGAGCCGCTGTGGCAGGACCCGAGCGGCGGCGTGCAGCTCGCCGAGGTCGCGTACGACCCGGCGTGGGTGGGCCGGCGCCTCGGCCTGTTGGAGGAGGCGTCCGGCGCCCGGGTGGCGTTCGTCACCCGGCTCGGCGAGGGCGTGCTGCCCTCGCCGCAGATGGTGGTGCAGGAAGGCGACCTGGTGCACGTGATGCTGCGTCGGGGCGACCTGACGGCCGTGGAGGCCGCGTTCGCGCAGGGGCCGAAGGAGGAGGGTCACTGATGCGGGTCGCCATTGCCGGGGCCGGTGCCGTGGGCCGCTCGATCGCGGGCGAGCTGCTGGAGAACGGCCACGAGGTCCTCCTGATCGACAAGAACCCCAACTCCATCTCGGTGGAGCGGGTCCCCATGGCCGAGTGGCTGCTCGCCGACGCCTGCGAGATCACCTCGCTGGACGAGGCCGCCCTGCAGCGCTGCCACGTCGTCATCGCCGCGACCGGCGACGACAAGGTCAACCTGGTCGTCTCGCTGCTCGCCAAGACCGAGTACGCGGTGCCGCGGGTCGTCGCCCGGGTGAACAACCCGAAGAACGAGTGGCTCTTCAACGAGTCCTGGGGTGTGGACGTCGCCGTCTCCACCCCGCGCCTGATGTCCGCGCTGGTCGAGGAGGCCGTCAGCGTCGGCGACCTGGTGCGCCTGATGCGCTTCAGCCAGGGCAACGCCAACCTGGTCGAGCTGACCCTGGCCGCCGACACCGAGCTGGTCGGCACCCGCGTCGGCGACGTCGCCTGGCCGCAGGACACCGCGCTGGTGACCATCATCCGCGAGGGCCGGGTGCTGGTACCGGGCAAGGACGACACCCTGGAGGGCGGCGACGAGCTGCTCTTCGTCGCCGCGCAGGAGCGCGAGGAGGAGTTGGAGCGGCTGCTCCTGTCGTCCTCCGGCGGCCAGTAGGACCCACGGCACGCGGCAGGGCCCGCACCCCTTCGAAAAGGGGTGCGGGCCCTGCGTCCGTTCGTGGGCCCCGTTCGTGGATCCCGTTCGTGGACCCCGTTCGTGGCCCCGGGGAGCCCGGCTACTTGGCCGGCTCCTCCTCGTCCTCCTCCAGCTGCGCCTTGATCGGCGGCGGCGCCTTCAGCAGGATCTGCCAGGTGACGTACATCGCCAGCAGCATCGGCGGGATGCCGAGGGCGACCTTCAGCCAGCCGAGCAGGTTGACGTTGTGGGTGAAGTACAGCGGGAAGAGGATCACCGGCTTGAGGCCCATGATCACCACCCAGGCCCAGGTCGCCTTGGTGTAGGCGCGGAAGCGGCCCGGGTTCTCCTTGCGCCAGGTGAACATCTCGCCGGTGATCGGACCGAGCATCAGGCCGATCATCGGCCAGCGCACCAGCGCGGAGAGCGCGAAGCCCGCGCAGTAGGCGACGTTCCACAGCAGGCCCGGCAGGTAGAAGTCCTCGGCCTTTCCGCTCTTCATCGCGATCCAGGCGCCCAGGGCGACGCCGAAGACGCCGCTGAAGGCGTGCTGGATGGTCTCCCGCCTCGCCAGCCGGGCCACCACGAACAGGGCGCTCAGACCGAGCGCGGCCCAGGCGGCACTGCTGACCTGGTGGGTCAGGTTGTACGTGACGATGAAGACCAGGCCGGGCAGCGTCATGTCGATCATGCCGCGCACGCCGCCGAAAGCCTTCAGGACGGTGTCGGCGGCCTCCTTGGAGGCGGCGGCCCTCCGAGCCTCCTCCTCCTCGGGGGTCAGCGGCGCCGGGGCCTCCTGGGCGGGGACGGCGGTCCCCTGGAGGGCGGCCGTGTCGAGGCCGAGCCGGGTGGCGGCGTCACCGCCGGGCTGGTTGCTCACGCTCATTCGCTCCCGTGTCCGACCGGACGCAACTCGTATCGAGGGTTGAACAGCACGCGGCGCCCGCGTGCGTGGCTGATCCGGCCGCTGGCGACGAGCCGGCGACCGGGTTCTATGCCCGCGATCGAGCGGCGGCCGAGCCAGACCATGTCCAACGCCTCGGTGCCGTCGAAGAGTTCGGCCTCCAGCGCCGGTACCCCGGCCCGCGGGCGGAGCGTCACCGTGCGCAGCGTGCCCGCGACGGTGACCAGGTCGCGGTCGCCGCAGGCGGCGATCGGACGGCTGCCCGACTCCGCGGCGCTCTCCTGGCGCAGCTCCTCGGCCTGCAGCTCCTCGGTCGAGGAGGTCAGCCGGCTGAGCATGCGGCGCAGGCGGCCCTGGGGCTGGTCGCCGTTCTTGTCACCACTCATGCCGGAAGGGTACCGGTTTCCGGCCCCCCGACGGCAGGCGTCTGCCGCCGGGGGTCACTCTCCGGGACGGACCCGAACCGGCCTGTCGGGCTCTAACCCTCGAAGCGGTAGCCCATGCCCGGCTCGGTGATGAAGTGGCGCGGGTGGGAGGGGTCGCGCTCCAGCTTGCGGCGCAGCTGGGCCAGGTAGACCCGCAGGTAGTTGGTCTCGGTGCGGTAGGCGGGCCCCCACACCTCCTGGAGCAGCTGGGTCTGGCTGACCAGCCGGCCCGCGTTGCGGACCAGCACCTCCAGCAGGTGCCATTCGGTGGGGGTGAGGCGCACGTCGGTGCCGTCCCGGTTGACCTTCTTCGCGGCGAGGTCGACGGTGAAGCTCTCGGTGACGACGAGCGAGTCGTCCTCCCCCGCGACGGGCTCCGCGCGCCGGACGGCCGCCCGCATCCGGGCGAGCAGCTCGTCCATGCCGAAGGGCTTGGTGACGTAGTCGTCGGCGCCTGCGTCCAGGGCTTCGACCTTCTCGTCGGAGGCGTGCCGGGCCGACAGCACGATGATCGGCACCCGCGTCCAGCCGCGCAGGCCGCGGATCACCTCGACGCCGTCCATGTCGGGCAGCCCCAGGTCCAGGACGACGACGTCCGGATGGCGGGCGGCGGCCAGCTCCAGGGCGCCGGCGCCGTCATGGGCCGCGTCGACCTCGTACTTGCGGGCCTTGAGGTTGATCACCAGCGCGCGGACGATCTGCGGTTCGTCGTCCACGACGAGGACCCGGGTCATTTACGGGCTCCGCCTTTCAGTGCGGTCTGAGCTGTCTGACTCGATGACGGTGGAACTAACTGACGGTACGACTTTCGCCGTCTCCTGCTCCGACGGCTCGTCCGACTCGACCCGCTCGACCGACACGATCGGCTCGGGCACCTCGTCCGGCTCGGGCGCTTCCGGGGGCCACTCGACGGCGGGCAGGCTGACGACCATCGTGAGGCCGCCACCCGGGGTGTCCTCGGCGGTGACGGTGCCGTCCATCGCCTCGACGAACCCGCGCGCCACCGCGAGCCCCAGGCCCACCCCGGCGCCGCGCGGGGCGTCCCCGTAGCGCTGGAACGGCGCGAAGATCCGCTCCTTGGCCTCCTCGGGCACCCCCGGGCCGCGGTCGACGATTCGCAGCTCCACCCGGCCGGGCCCGCCCGGCCGCCGCAGCGCCTCGGCCTTGACCAGCACCTTCACGCCCTCCGGGCTGTACTTGACGGCGTTCTCGACCAGGTTGGCGAGCGAGCGCTCCAACAGCCCGCCGTCGGCCCGGATCATCGGCAGGGTCTCCGGCACCTCCAGCCGCACGGACTCGGGCGCGACGCCGCCGAGCGCGTACGGGACCACCTCGTCGAGGTCGGTCTCCTGGATCAGCGGGGTGACGGTGCCGGTGTGCAGCCGGCTCATGTCCAGCAGGTTGTTGATCAGGTGGTCCAGCCGGTCGGCCCCCGCCTCGATCCCGGCGAGGAGCTCGGCCTCGTCCTCCGGGTCCCAGTCGACGTCGGCCGAACGCAGCGAACTCACCGAAGCCTTGATGCCCGCCAGCGGGGTGCGCAGGTCGTGCGAGACCGCGGCCAGCAGCGCGGTGCGGATGCGGTTGCCCTCGGCCTCCCGCCTGGCGGCGGCGGCCTCCCCGGCCAGCCGGCGGCGCTCCAGCACCACGGCGGCCTGGGCGGCGAAGGCGCCGAGCAGCCTCCGGTCCGCACCGGGCAGCACCCGGCCGCGCAGCACCAGGGCCAGGCTGTCGCCGACCGGCACGTCCACATCGGCGTCGTCCGGCCGCTCCGGCGGACGCGCTCCGGCGGACGCCACCGGCACCCAGGGGCCCATCGGCTCGGGGCGCTCCAGCAGCGCGGCGCTCTCCTGCCCGAAGGTCTCCCGCACCTGCTCCATCAGCGCCGTCAGCACACCGTCCCCGTTGGGGGCGCCGCGCAGCACCGTCCCGGCCAGCGCGCTCAGTGTGCGCGCCTCGGTCTGGGCGCGGGCCGCCTGGTGGGTGCGGCGGGCGGCGAGGTCGACCACCGAGGCGACGGAGATGCCGACCACCGTGAAGATCGCCACCGCCATGATGTTCTGCGGCTCGTTGATGGTGAAGGTGTGCAGCGGCGGCGTGAAGTAGTAGTTCAGCACCGAGGAGCCGACCAGGGCCGAGGCGATGGCGGGCAGCAGGCCCCCGACCAGCGCGGCCAGCACCGTCAGCGACAGGAACAGCAGCATGTCCGTCGACAGGCCCAGCCCGCCGATCGCCGTCAGCACCACCGCCAGCAGCGGCGGCCCGGCCAGCCCGATCAGCCAGCCCGCCACCGTCCGGCGCCGCCCGAGGTCCGTCACCCGCCGCACGGGCACCTTGGCGCGCTTGCCGTGCCCAGCGTGCTCGTGGGTGACCATGTGGACGTCGATGTCCCCGGCCTCCCGGGTCACCGTGGTGCCCACGCCCGGCCCGTACAGGTACTGCCAGCCGGGCCGGCGGCTGGTGCCCAGCACGATCTGGGTCGCGTTCACACCCCGCGCGAAGTCCAGCAGCCCGGCGGCCGGGTCGTCGCCCAGGACGTTGTGGAAGGAACCGCCGAGGCTCTCCACCAGGACGCGCTGCTCGATCAGCGTCTGCGGCGAGCCCGAGCCCGCCAGGCCGTCCGAGCGGGAGATGTGGACGGCGAGCAGTTCACCACCGGAGACGCGCGCCGCGATGCGGGCGGCCCGGCGGATCAGCGTCGCCCCCTCCGGGCCGCCCGTCAGCCCGACGACGATCCGCTCCCGGGCCTGCCAGACGCCCTCGATGCCCTGCTCGGCCCGGTACTTCTGCAGGTACTCGTCCACGCGGTCCGCGGTCCACAGCAGCGCCAGCTCCCGCAGAGCGGTCAGGTTGCCGGGACGGAAGTAGTTGGCGAGCGCGGCGTCGACCTTCTCCGAGGCGTACACGTTGCCGTGCGCCAGCCGGCGCCGCAGCGCCTGCGGGGACATGTCGATCAGCTCGATCTGGTCCGCCCGCCGCACCACCTCGTCCGGGACGGTCTCGCGCTGACGCACACCCGTGATGCCCTCGACCGCGTCGCCCAGCGACTCCAGGTGCTGGACGTTCACGGTGGAGATCACGTCGATCCCGGCCGCGAGCAGCTCCTCGACGTCCTGCCAGCGCTTGGCGTTGCGGCACCCCGGCACATTGGTGTGCGCCAGCTCGTCCACCAGCGCCACCTCGGGGCGGCGGGCGAGCACGGCGTCCAGGTCCATCTCGGAGAACCTGGCCCCCCGGTGGACGACCTGCTGCCGCAGCACGATCTCCAGCCCCGCGACCATGTCCGCGGTCCGCCGCCGGCCGTGGTCCTCCACGAACGCCACCACGACGTCCGTGCCACGCTCCCGGCGCCGGTGCGCCTCGGCGAGCATGGCGTACGTCTTGCCGACCCCGGGGGCCGCCCCGAGGTAGATCCGCAGCCTGCCTCGTCCCATGAGCACCATTCTTGATCCGGACCAGTCCGGGAGCCACCCCCGGACACCTGTTCCCCTCCCCCTTCGACACTACGGTCGCGCGAGGAGGTTTTCCGCTGATCCGTGCTCTGAGCAGGCTCTTTTAGCGGCATATTGACGGTGTCACAGGGGACCGGGGCCCTGAACCCCCCATCCGGCGGGGTGGACGGGGCCCGAAGATGTCCGGATATGCGAAAAGCCCCTGATCCGAATCGGATCAGGGGCTTTTCAGAAGAATTGTTCGGCGGCGTCCTACTCTCCCACAGGGTCCCCCCTGCAGTA
>NZ_JOCF01000066.1 GCF_000720635.1 Streptomyces sp. NRRL WC-3742
GGTTGGGCCGGTGAAGGGGTCGAAGGGGCGGGGTGGAGTTGCGGCGAATGACGGATCATCGGTTCATAGGGGAGGGGAACAGGTGATCGGCGGAGAGTGGAGGCGGGTGTGGCACTGAGTCGGCGGGTGCTGCTGGCGGCGATGGCCGGGGGTGCGATGGCCGGAGGTGCGCTGGCGGGGTGCCAGGGGGCGGGGCGGTCGTCCGGTGCGGCTCCCGGGGCCGCGCCCTCCTCGACGGCGGGCTCGGCTACGGCTTCGGCGTCGGCTACGGCTTCGGGGGCGGGTTCCATAGCGGCGACGCCCTCGCCCACGGCCGCGCAGACAGCCGCGCCCACGCCCACTCCCACCCCCGACCCGCCCGCGAGCGAGCCCCCGACCAAGGAGCCGACCCGCGCCGAGGTGGTGCGGCGCTACGGCGCCACCGCCCCGACCGACTGGGGCCTGGAGGTCGCCGGAGTGCTGACCGCACTGCCCGAGGGCGAACGGGCGACGGCCCTGACCTTCGACGCCTGCGGCGGCCCCGGCGGCAACGGCTACGACGCCGACCTGATCGACTTCCTGCGCGCCCACGCCGTCCCGGCCACGCTGTTCCTGAACGCCCGCTGGATCGACGCCAACCCCGACATCTTCGAGCGGCTCGCCTCCGACCCGCTGTTCGAGATCGGCAACCACGGCGCCGTCCACCGCCCCCTGTCCGTCACCGGCCGCTCCGCGTACGGCATCGCCGGCACCGGCGACGTCGGCGAGGTGTACGACGAGGTGGCGGGCAACGCGCACAAGCTCACCGCCCTGCTCGGCCACCCGCCCCGGTTCTTCCGCTCCGGCACCGCGCACTACGACGACGTGGCCACCCGGGTGGTCGCCGACCTGGGCGAACGTGTCGCCGGATTCACGGTGAACGGGGACGGCGGCGCCTCCCTGAGCGCCGCCGAGGTGCGGCGGGAGGTGGCGGGGGCCGGGCCGGGCGCGATCGTCATCGGCCACATGAACCACCCGGGCGGCGGCACCGCCCCCGGAGTGGCGGCGGCGGTGCCGGGGATGCTGGCGGCGGGGCGCCGGTTCGTCCGGCTGTCGGACGTCATGTGACCCGACGTGATGCGGTCCGACGCTGTGGTCCGGGGTGTCCAGCTCCGGGGTCCCCTGGTCCGGGGTGCCCAGGTCAGGCCAGCCGCAGGCCGCCCGGGTGCTCGTCCTCGATGATCCGCACCAGCCAGTCGAAGACCGTCGGCCCCTTGCCGGCCCGGGCGTCGGCCAGTTCGGCGGCGATGCGCGGGCGGTTGGTGGGGTGGGCGTGGGCGAGGCGCTTCTCCAGTCGGCGGACGGTCTCCGGGTACCCGAGCCCGCGGCGCGAGACCTCGTGGTCGCGCCACTCGATGAGGTAGTCGCCGTCGTCGGGGGTGCCGAAGCCGCCGCGCAGGCAGTCGGCGAAGGCGTCGAGGTTGCGGCCGAAGTAGCCGTCCTCGCCCATGGCCTGGCCCACCACGTCCCAGAAGTCGTCGAGCGAGCCGATCCGACTGCCGTCGATCACATAAGTCACCGTCACGGATCGAGGATATGCCGGAGGCACGCTACGAGGGCGTGGACGCGGGCAGGACGGCGATCGCCGTGGCGAGCAGCCCGTCCCGGACGGTCCAGCGGCCGTCGAAGCCCGACAGCGGCCGGCCGTCGACGACCGGGGCGGGCACGAGCACCCGGGCGGTGAAGGTGCCGTCGGCGGAGATCGTCAGCTCCGCCTCGGTGAACTCCAGGAAGCGCAGGGCCAGCGGGAACCACGCCTTGTAGACGGACTCCTTGGCGCTGAACAGCACCCGGTCCCACGGGACGTGCGGGTGCGCGGCGCTCAGTGCGGCGATCCGCCGCTGCTCCGAGGGCAGGGCGACGACCTCCAGCACACCCTCCGGCAGCGCCAGCGCGGGCTCGGCGTCGATGCCGACCGAGGTCAGTTCCCCGGCGCGGGCCACGGCGGCGGCGCGGTAACCGTCGCAGTGGGTGAGGCTGCCGACCACGCCCTCCGGCCAGCTCGGGGTGCCGCGCAGGCCCGGGACGAGCGGACGGTACGGGACGCCCAGGCGCCCGAGCGCGAGGCGGGCGCAGTGGCGGACGCTGGTGAACTCCAGGCGGCGCTTCTCCACCGCCCGGGCCACCACCGCCTCCTCCTCGGGCTCCAGCCGGGCCTGCGGCGGATCGCCGTACGCGACCTCCGTCACCACGACGTCCGGCAGCAGTTCCCCGATCATGCGTCCGTCCCCCTCGTACCGGCCCCGCGCGGCTCGGTCGTTTCCCCGCGCGGGACGACCCTACTGCCGGCCGAGGAGGCGGGCGAAGTCCAGGCCGAGGCTGCCGAGCACGGGCAGGGCGCCGAGGTCGGTGACGCCGCCGACGGGGATGCTGTAGCCCTGGTTGACCTCGCGGGTCGAAGCGACGGTGGAGGGCGCGGCGGCGGCCGGGGCGGAGGCGGCTGCGGCGGCCGGGAACAGGACGGTGCCGAGGAGCAGGGCGGCGAGGGCGGTGCGCATCTGTGGGGCCTCCGGAGGGTGCGGGGTGACGGGGTGCGGGGTGACGGTCTGACAACCCCGGCGGAGGCGGGGCGGTCACGCGCTTTCGCCTCTTCGGCCGTACGGGCTCCGGGCGCGGGCGCGGGCGTGGGTTCGGGTGCGGGCGCGGGTGCGGTCACCGCGAACTCGTGTACGGAAGGAAGCAGTTCACGCGATCCCCGGAACCCTGACGGGCGCCCGGGCCTCTGTGGAATCGTGGAATCATCGGCATGCCCCGCCGCGACGGCGGGCGCGGCCGGGGGACTCGGGGGACCTGGAGGGCGCGCGATGGCGGCGGGGGAGTGGATCGGGCCGTACCGGGTGGCCGGACGGCTGGGCGCGGGCGGCATGGGCGAGGTGCTGCTCGGCGTGGGACGGGACGGAAGGCTCGCCGCCGTGAAGACCGTCCGGCGCGACCTGCTGGACCACCCCGAGGCGGCGGACCGGTTCCGGCGCGAGATCGAGGCGCTGCGCGCGGTGGAGAGCCCGTACGTGGCGCGGCTGCTGGACGCCGATCCCGAGGCCGAAGTGCCCTGGCTGGCCAGCGAGTTCGTCGCCGGACCGCGCCTCGACCGGGCGGTGGCGGAGTGCGGCCCGCTGCCCGTACGCGTGGTCGCGGACCTCGGGCTGCGGCTGGCGGCGGCGCTCGCCGACGTGCACGGCCGGGGCCTGCTGCACCGCGACCTCAAACCCGGCAACGTGCTGGTCGCCGACGGCGGGCCCAAGCTCATCGACTTCGGCCTCGCCCGCGCCGCCGACGAGGAGACGCTCACCACGGACGGCCTGGTGCTCGGCTCGCTCGGCTACATGGCGCCCGAGCAGGTGGCCGACGCCCGGCAGGCCCTCCCCGCCTCCGACGTGTTCTCGCTGGGCGCCGTCCTGGTCTTCGCCGCGACCGGCACCGGACCGTACGGGGACGCCCCGGCGCCCGCGATGCTGCACCGGATGGCCCGGGCGGAGACCGAACTCGGGGCTGTGCCCGAGGAGTTGCGCGGCATCCTGGGCGCCTGCCTGCTGCGCGACCCGGCCGAGCGGCCGACCCTCGCCGAGTTGGTCCCGGCCCTGGAGGCCCTCGGTCCGGCCGGCTGGTGGTGGTCGCCGCAGATCGGGCGGATGATCGAGCGGAGCGCGGCCGAGGCTCGGGCGGCGGCGGGCCGGACCAAGCCGCGCAGGCCACGGCTGATCGCGCTGGGCGCCGCGCTCGCCGTGCTGGTCGCGGGCGGCACGGTGGCCGCCCTGCGCTGGGGGGACGACGGCGGGAGACCGACGGCGGTCGCCGTCGCCCCGGGGCTCACCGGCGTCACCGAGAAGGGCGGGCCCGGGGGCAACAGGGCCTTCCCGGCGGGGAGGAGCCTGCTGCCGGCGAGCTTCGAGCCCTGGTCCGCGTACCTGGCCGACCAGCCGACCGGCTGCTCGCTGGGCCGGGGCACCCTGGTCTGCCGGCTGGTCGACGGCAGCCTCCAGGCCCTCGACACCGCCAACGGCCACCAGCGCTGGCGGGTCGACCTCGCCAGGGACCCGAGCGTGCAGGCCCAGCCGGACACGGAGAACGGGCTGCGCCTCATCCCGCGCGACGGGGAGGGCCCGGCGATCGAGGGCGACCGCGTCGCCAGCTCCAGCCGGGAGGGCGCGCTGCGCGTCCAGGAGCTCACCAGCGGCCGCGTGCTGTCCACCACCCCGTTCGGCAAGGACGTCACCCTCTACGAGGAGCCGCTCGCCGTCGGCGACCGGCTCTTCCTGACGGTCTGCGACCACTCGGGCGCGGAGATCGGCTGCGCGTTCAGCCTGAAGGCCGCCACCTTCGCCGGGGGTGAGCCCGCCTGGAGCCGCGCGCTCGGCCACAACGGCCCGAGCACCGCCCGGCTGCGCCTCGTCTACGGCGCCGAGGCCGCCGACGAGCACGCCGTCTACGCCTCCACCCCGGACGGGATCGCCGCCTTCGACCCGGGGAGCGGCGCGCCCCTCGCCACCCTGCCCGAGAAGTGCGGCCCGTTCGCGCTGACGGGCTCCAAGGCGCTGTGCCGGACGGCGGAGGGCCTGGTCACGGCCGGGGCCGGGGACTTCGCGGGGCGCAAGGACCTCGCCGGCGCTGTTTCGAGCCTGCACGACCAGAACTGGCAGGTCACCGCCGGGGACGGCACGGTGATCGTGGGCCGGAACGGGACCACCGGGGTGACGAGCGTCCTCGACGCCGGCACCGGGGCGCTGCGGCGCGAGCTGACCGTCGACGGCCCCGGCGCCTCGGGCAGCGCCGCCCACCAGGGCACCGCGCCGCCGGTCCTGCTCGGCACCCGGGTCCTCACCATGACCGACACCAGGCTGACGATCGCCCCCGTGACCCCGGACGGCGCCCCCGCCGCCGTGGAACTGCCCAAACCCGGGGGCGCACCCGGCCTGCACGTGAACATGGGCCGCTTCCCCGACTACGCGCGGCCCCGGGTGCTCGCCCTCGACGGCCTGTTGATCGCGATCGGCGGCGACGGTGCCGTCCACGCCCTGGCGGCGCCGCAGTGACCCCGGCTCGTGGGACGGAAGGGAGTGCGTCGTCGTGCTGCAACCGCTGCCGCCGGACCAGCGGCGCCTGATCGGGCCGTACCTGACGCTCGCCCGGCTCGGCGCGGGCGGCATGGGGGAGGTGTACCTCGCCCGTTCCACCGCCTCGGACCGGGCGACGGGGGCGCTGACGGGTGCGGTGGCGGGTGCGGTGGCGGGTGCGGTCACAGGGGCAGTGGCGGAGGTGGTGGCGGGGGTGGTCGCGGTCAAGACGCTGCTCCCCGAGGCGGGCCCGGACGAGGAGCTGCGGCTGCGGTTCCGCCGCGAGATCGACTCCGCGCGGGCCGTCGCCACCGTCCTGCCCGGCACCCTGGTCGCTTGCGACCCGGACGCCGAACCGCCCTGGCTCGCCTCGGAGTTCATCCCCGGGCCGACCCTCGCCGAAGCCGTGGAGACCACCGGCCCGCTGCCCGAGGCTTCCGTACGGGCCCTCGGCGCCGAACTCGCCGCCGCCCTGCGCGCCGTCCACGCGCAGCGGCTGCTGCACCGGGACCTCAAACCCGGCAACGTGCTGCTGTCCGGCCTCGGGCCGCGGCTGATCGACTTCGGCATCGCCAAGCCCCTGGACGGCACCGTCCTCACCGCGATGGGCCAGGTCATCGGTACCCCCGGGTACATGTCGCCCGAACACCTCGACGCGGCGGCCGAGCTCGGGCCCGCCTCCGAGGTCTTCTGCCTGGCCTCGGTGCTCGCGTACGCCGCCGCCGGACGCGGCCCCTTCGACGGCGGGCAGACGCGGGCGGTGCTCTACCGGATCAGCCGGGCCGAGGCCGACCTGTCCGGGGTGCCGGTCGGGCTGCGGGCGGTCCTGGCCCGGTGCCTGAGCCTGCGCCCGGAAGCCCGGCCCGGGCTGGACGAGCTGATCGCCGCGCTCGCACCCGATCCGGGCGCGTGCGGCTGGCCGCCGGCCGTCGAGGCGCTCTGCGTGCGCTACGAACAGGACGCGGCGCACCTCGCGTCGCTGCCGGTGGCGCTGCCCGCCGCTGCGCCCGGGCGGCGGGCCCGTCGGGGGGTGCTGGCCGGGGTGGCCGGGGCCGCGCTGGCGCTGAGCCTGGTGGGGGCGTTGCTGGTGCCCCGGTGGCTGGCCGACGGTGCGCCCGCCGACGGTGCGAGTACGGGCGGCGGCTCCCCGGCTCCGCCCGCGTCGACGGCCCCCGCCGCGGTTGCGGCGCCGCCCTCCGCCTCGCAAGCCCTCGTCCAGGCCGGTGGCGACCTCGCGGCCAGCGGGGAGTTCGGCGCAGCGGCCCTCGACGCCTCGGCGGTTCCGACCGGATGGAAGCCCTGGACGCGGCAGTTGGGCGTACGGCTCGGCGGCTGCGCGCTCGGCGGGGGCCTGTTCGTCTGCTCGCGCCACGACGGCGGCCTGGTCGCCCTCGACGCCGACGACGGCACCACCCGCTGGAGCCTCGACCCGCACATGCCGCTGCACGGCCGCCTCGGCGACGCGAGCGTCAGGGCGCCCGTCCTGGCGGACGGCAACGCCTACACCACCGACGGCACGTACACCCGCGCCGTCCGGCTGAGCGACCACGCCGTGGTCTGGGAGAAGCCCGTCCGCAGCGGCTGGATCGCCGGCGGCGTCACCCTCCTGTGGGGCACCGTCGTCACCGAGACCGCAGACCCGGCGAGCCCGCACCTCGGCGGCAGCGGGGAGAAGGACCACGGCGAGCTGCGGGGCAACGCCGCCGTGGACGGGCGGGAGCAGTGGACGACGCCCGTGGACTCCGCCGGCGTCGCCCCGATCGTCCTCGGCGAGAAGCTGTACGCGGTCTCGGGCCGGCGCCTGGAGACGGTGGACGTCCGCGACGGCCAGGTCTCCGCCGCCACGGCGGCCGACTGCACGGGCCTCCACGGGTACGGCCAGTGGGTGATCTGCACGGGGGACGGCAGGATCACCGCCTTCGACCGGCAGCTCGCGGGCGGTGCCCGCCCCCTGGCCACCGGGACCGGACTGCACCTGGCCCTCGGCGCGCGCGGCCTGCTGGTGGTGGACGGGATGCAGCACGGCTCGTACATGGCCGTGGACGTCGCCGGTGGGCGGCTGGTCTGGAGCTACCAGAAGCCGGAGAACCAGATCAGCCCGACCACGGGACTGCTCCTGGCGGGGGACAGGGTCGTCGAACTGACGGCCGCCTCTCCGGGGACCATCGACCTGTCGCAGGGGGCGAACGCCGTCCCGAGGCCCGTGTCGCCGGGTGCCGCCGGATGGCCCGGCGGCCGTGACGGCGGCGGTGTCTCGGCGGGCGCGCCCTCGGCCGTCCTGGCGGGCGGGCTGCTGTACACGGGCTTCGCGGACGGCACCGTCCAGAGCGACTTCGCGCCGCGCTGAGCGGCGCCGCACTACGCCCGTAGTGACACTACATCCGTAGTGCAACTACGGGCGTAGTTCCACCCTGCCCCCGGAGCGGAACTACGGAAGTAGTGGCACTACTTCGGTAGTTCTCCTGCGGGTGTCGTGCCACTACGCCCCGTCCCACCCCAGCAACGTCGTCCCCTCGCCCCCCGCGCCCAGATCCGGCGGCAGCGTCTGCTCCGCCGTGAAGTGCAGCTGCCCGGACATGCGCACCGCCACCGCGTCGCCCAGGACCAGCCGGTCGTCGACGCCGAAGGCCACCCGCTCGCCGGGCTCGACCCGCCGGGTGGCGCCGGACTCGCGCACCACGACCGTGCCGTTGCCCGAGCCGAGGTCCACCGCGTACGCCTGCGGGGTGTCGCCCGCCCGTTCCAGGGAGACCACCAGGTGCGCCCGGCTCACCCGCTTGACCCCCGGCGGCGACGGCAGCTCCTTCGCTGCCAGGTTGAGCCCGTGGCGCAGCGCGCCGCGCCCCAGCTGGACGGCGTCGCCCACACTCACCGGGAAGCGCAGGAACTCGCCCGCCGACAGCCCGCCGGGCAGGTCCGGGGCGGTGGCGTCGGAGACGACGAAGCTGCGGGTGACGCCGCGCGGCCCGAGCCGCTCCAGCAGCGAGCCGCAGTCGCACACGGCGCGCCCGCCGGAGCTGACGGTCGGCCAGCCGAGCAGCCCGTCCGGCCAGTGCAGCGCGGTGTCGCAGCCGATCGCCGTGCAGCGCCAGTGGCTGCGCAGGATCTGCTGCTGGTCGCGGTGGTCGGGGTCGAGCAGGCGAAGGTACTTGAGGTCCTTGACCTGGATCGCCTTGGACACCCGGTGCGCGGGCAGCGGCACGATCGCGCTGGGGCGCAGCCGCACCCGGTCGTCCGCGTCGGTGCTCCAGGCCAGGACGCGCTGCGGCTGCTCCTCGATCCAGGGTTCGGCGCGGCGCAGGTCGGTGAACAGGTCCGAGCTGATCACGTGCCGGCCGCGCTCGCGGGCCAGCCGCAGGAACACCGGGTCGGCGTAGGGCACGAACCGGACCTCGTCGAAGCCCTCCGCCCCCGGGTCCTGCCGCAGCCGCTGAAGCCGGGCGCGGTCCTCCGGCAGGAGGCTGCGCAGCAGCGAGTTGTCCCCGACCAGGCCCACCGGTGCGCCGGCGCCGTACTGCTCGCGCCAGGCGTCGCGGACGAGGAACAGCCGATCGAGCAGCGGGAACTTGCGGCCGACCGGGGGGAGGCCCTTGGACCAGCACACGTTGGAGACGTCGACGACCGCACCAGGGCGCTTGCGCACCGTTCCTCCCCCTGTAACCCCGCGAACTGAAGCCCCGCGAACCGAAGCCCCTCGAACTGGAACCCTTCGAACTGAGACCCCTCGAAGGTCCCGGCTCCGAGCCCCTGGCGGGATGCTAACGGGCCGACAGGTCGGCCGTGGGCCGGACCGGGATCTTCGGGCCCCGTACCCCGGCCCCGTACCCCGGTCGCGTGCCGGGGCGCGCGGCGGCGGCGCGGAGTCGGCACGGTGGGGGTGTGCTTCGAACCCCGTGCCTCGTCGGCGCCGCCGCCCTGCTCCTGCTCGGCTCGCCCCTCGCCGGCCGCGCCGGTGCGCGGTCGTACGGCTGGGAGGTGGTCGTCGTGGACCAGGCGTCGCGCAGTGCCATGGTGCTGCAGAGCGCCGAGGAGCTGATGGCCTACCAGGGCCCGGGCCGGCTGCCCGTGGTGTGGAGCTGGAGCGCAGACCGGGAGCCCGCGCTGGCGGACCTCGGGCCCGCGCGCAGCTGGACCAACCCCTCCGAGGCGAAGAGCCGCGTCCGGGCGGGCCGCCGGTACCTGGTGACCACCGCCTCCGGCGGGCTCGCCGCCGTCGTCGACACCGCCACCGGCCGTACCCGCTGGGCGGCGGACGTCGGCGGGGCCGCCAACCCGCACAGCATCGAGCTGCTCCCGGACGGGAACGCCGCGGTCGCGGCGAGCACGGGCGGCTGGGTGCGGGTGTACGCCGCCTCCCAGGGTCCGCGCGCCGCCGCGTACGCCGAGTACCGGCTGCCGGGCGCGCACGGGGTGCTGTGGGACGGCCGGGCGGGGCTGCTCCGGGCGGTCGGCGACGCAGAGCTGACCGCGCTGCGCGTCGGCGGCACCCCCGCCGCGCCCACCCTCACCCCCGTCCGCCGCACGCCGCTGCCCGACGGCGGCGGGCACGACCTGGCGGCCGTCCTCGGCTCGCCCGGCCGGTTCTGGGTCGCCACCCTGCGGCACCTGTACCGGTACGACCCGGACGCGGACCGGTTCACGCCCGTACGGCTGTCGGGGCCCCACGCGGACCGGGATCTCAAGAGCGTCGGCGACGAGCCCTTCACCGGCCGGCTGCTCACCGTCGCCCCCGAGCACACCGGCCCGTGCGACTGGTGCACCTCGGTGATCACCCTGCACCGGCCCGAGGGCGCCCGGACCCTGCGGGGGACGCACCTGTACAAGGCCCGGTGGTGGAGCATCCGCTAGCAGACTGGTGACGCTCGGTAGCCGATTTGGTGGGCCGAGTCGGTGATACCACCCGATTCGCCGAAGGCATTCGGCTGATGGGGCATATTGTGTACCCCGGCAAACTACTCCAATGGAAGTCAGTTTCCCGTTGACCTCCGGAAACCATCTGCCGACTCGTGCCGACTGGGATAGCGTCGAAGGCGTCGGGGGGCCGACACCGATCCGATGCCGATCCGGTGCTGATCCGATGCACGAGAACACCAGCCGCTGGCCGTGAACGGCCGGAATACGCCATGGAGAAAAACATGACGACGATGCGGAACCCGCAGAACGCGCTCGGCGCACCGCACCCGGGGAATTCCCTGGTGAATTCCGCGGTGAATTCCGCGGTGGATTCCAGGGCCGACTCCGGGCCCGACTCCGTCCACGGTTCCACCCTGGACCCCACCCCGGAGAAGAAGTCCGAGAGGATCGACGACCTCCAGCTCGCCGTCGACTCCCTCGCGGCGTTCCCCGCCCGGGGCGCCACCGGCGGCTCCGACGTCACCGAGAGGCTCGCGGCCGTCGCCGACCTGTGCCGGTCGGTGGACGCCGTCCTCGACAGCCTCGTCGTCCAGGCCGCCGCCGAGGCCGCCGAGGAAGGCTGGACCGCCGCCCGGATGGCCGCCGAACACTCCGGCTACTACGCCCGGTTGCAGCGCGCGCTGCTCCCCGCGGGCGGCGTCGGCACCGGGCTGACGGAGCAGTGAGCGCGGCGAGCCCCGTCGGGCACGTGCTGTCCTGCCCCACCCGGTGGAGCGACGTCGACGAGAACGGGCACATCAACAACGCCCGGCTGGTCGGCTACATCCAGGAGGGGATTTACGACCTGTTCTGCCACCACGCGACCGCCGTCCGGGAATCGCTGTTCCCCTCCGGATTCATCATCGCGAGGCACGAGATCGATTATCTGGAGCAGTTGCACCACCGCCCCGAGCCGCTGTCCGTACGGTTGACCGTGGAACGGCTCGGGCGGAGTTCCGCACATGTGGAAGTGAATGTCTGCCGGACGTCCCTCACGTTTATGCGGGCGCGCACGGTCGTGGTCGCACGTGACCGGGAATCCGGGCGTTCGCGCAATCTCAGCCAGAGCGAGAGGCGCTTTCTCGCAGGGTTTATGCCCGAGGCCGAGCCGGCCGCGTCCCTCAAGGCCCCGGCGCAGCGGGTGCCCTCCGGTGGTGGCAGAGCGTCATCACCGTCCGGACCGCGTCGCCTCTGCCGTACGGCGGCGGGCTGAGGGCCCGCAGTACGCTGAGCAGGACGGGCACCGGTGCCGTCCCGCCGGTCGCCCACGCCGACCGGAAGGAGGACGTGATGACCATCTCCTGGGAGGACTTCCTCGCCCGCATCGTCGAACGCGGAGAGTACCGGGGCGAGGCCGAGGCCGACCACGCCGCCCGCGTCGTGCTGGCGCTCCTGGGCGAGCACCTCGTCGGCGCCGATCGCAACGAACTCGCCGCCGCCCTGCCGGACACCTACGCGGGCCTGCTGCGCGACGCCCGTCCCGCCGCCGAACCGCTGACCGCCGAACGCTTCGTCCAGGCCGTCGTCGGCTGGATCGACGGCGCGACGGAGGCGACCGCCAAGTGGGACATCGGGGCGGTGCTGAGCACGGTCGCCGACCTGGTCCCGGCAGAGGTCGTCGACCGGGTGCTCGAGCAACTGCCGGACGGCTACGACCTGCTGTTCGGCCACCCGATGCGGGCCTGACGGGGAGGCCGGGGCCTGACGGGGCCGGCGGGTGCGCCAGGAGCGGGGAGTGGGAAGTCGGCCGGGCCGACCTCCCACTCCCCGGGCGCTCAGCGGCCGACCTCGCTCTCCCGCTCGACCCGCGACAGCTTCTCCGGATTGCGCACGATGTAGAGCGCACTGATCAGGCCGCCGTCGATCCGCACCGACACCACGTCGTCGATCTCCCCGTCCAACCGCACGACCAGGGCCGGGCCGCCGTTGACCTGCACCACCCGGGCCTGCGCCCTGTCCCGGAGCAGGGGCAGCCCGGTGGCCAGCGCGCGGGCCACCCGGTCGGCGCCGACGATCGGCTCGACCACACTCGGCCGCACCCCGCCGCCGTCGCCCAGCAGGACGACGTCCGGGGCGAGCAGGTCGAGCAGGTCCTGGAGATCGCCGGTCTCGAGCGCCCGCCGGAACGCCTCGATCGCGTTCCGGCCCTCCGCCGCCGTCACGACGCTGCGCGGGCGGCGCTCCGCGACGTGGGCCCGTGCGCGGTGCGCGATCTGACGCACCGTCGCCGTCGGCCTGCCGACGGCCTCCGCGATCTCCCCGTAGTCCAGCGCGAACACCTCGCGCAGTACGAACACCGCCCGCTCGACGGGCGTGAGCGTCTCCAGCACCAGCAGCATCGCCATCGAGATGCTGTCGGCCAGCTCGACGTCCTCGGCCACGTCGGGCGCCGTCAACAGCGGCTCGGGCAGCCAGGGCCCCACGTACGACTCCCTGCGCCGCCCGAGCACCCGCAACCGGCCCAGCGCCTGCCGGGTGGCGATCCGCACCAGGTAGGCGCGCTGGTTGTGGACCTCGCCCCGATCGACGGCCGACCAGCGCAGCCAGGTCTCCTGCACGACGTCCTCGGCGTCGGCGGCCGAGCCGAGCATCTCGTACGCGACGGTGAACAGCAGGCTGCGGTGGGCGAGGAACGCCTCGGTGCCGTCGTCCACAGTTCGCTCGATCATCGTTCGCCCCTTCACTCCGGTGTGTCGCACACGAGACGCCGGAGACCGCCGTTCCGTGACACCGGCCCGCCGTGACGCAGGCCACAGTCCCCGCCTGTCACGCCGGGCGGGGCGGCGGCATCCCATGTTCGTCCGGTGCGGACGGCACGGGACACCACGAGAGCGAGGACGACGTCATGACCGTTCGATTCAACCTGTTCGACAGCCCGACCGCGGCGAAGGTCGCCAAGCGCTTCTACAACACCTCCCTGGCCCTCCAGGAATCCACCCTCCCGGACACCACCCGGCACCTGGTGGAACTGCGCGCCAGCCAGATCAACGGCTGCGGCTTCTGCGTCGACATCCACACCAAGGAGGCCACCGCCGCCGGCGAAACCCCCCTCCGCCTCAACCTCGTCGCCGCCTGGCGCCACACCACCGTCTTCACCGCCCCCGAACGCGCCGCCCTCGCCCTCACCGAAGAGGCCACCCGCCTCGCCGACTCATCCCAGAGCGTCTCCGACACCACCTGGTCCGAGGCCCGCAAGCACTACGACGACGACCAACTCGGCGCCCTGGTCTGCACCATCGCCCTGATCAACGCCGCCAACCGCATGAGCGTCACCCTCCACAACCAGGGCGGCTCCTACGAACCCGACACCTTCACAGCCCTCCGCGACTGACACCCACCCGCCGCCGCTACCAGACGACGACCCCGCCGCCCGGCACGAGCCGTGAGGCGCAGGTTTCATGGGCTGGTGAACGTTTTCGAGGCGCGGATGCGGGACCGGGTTCGGTGATGCGCGCGGCGGCCCGGCTGTTCTGATGGGCGGTGGTCAGCGGCAGAGGGCGGCGGCGCCGATGAGGCCGGCGTCGGTGCCGAGTTCGGCGCGGCGTACGTGGAGGGCCTCCAGGTAGGGGAGGACGGCGTAGGTGCGGAGGTGGTGGGTGAGCGGGGTGAACAGGACGTCTCCGGCGGTGGCGACGCCGCCGCCCACCACCACCCGGTCGAGGTCGACCAGTGCGGCGGTGGCGGCGATCCCGGCCGCCAGTGCCTGTGCGGCGCGGTCGAAGGCGGCGAGGGCGATCGGGTCGCCCGCCTCGGCGGCGGTGGCGACGGCGCGGGCCGTACGGTCCTCGCCGGTCGGGCGCCATCCTGCGGCGAGGGCGCGGCGCGCGATGGCCGTACCGCTGGCGACGCCCTCCAGGCAGCCGCGCGAGCCGCAGGGGCAGGGGTCGCCGTCGAGGTCCACGGTGATGTGGCCCAGGTGCCCGGCGTTGCCGCTGGGGCCGGGGCGTACGGCGCCGTCCAGCACCAGGCCCGCGCCGACGCCCGTCGACACCACCAGGCACAGCGCGTTTGCGGCCCCCCGCGCCGCGCCCTGCCAGTGCTCGGCGGCGGCCATCGCCACGCCGTCCCCGGCGAGTCGGACGGGCAGGGCGCGGGCCGCGACCGCCGGGTGGGCGGAAGCCTCGGCGACCAGCGGGAAGCCGCGCCAGCCGGGGATGTTGACGGGGCTGACCGTCCCCGCCACGAGGTCCACCGGGCCCGCGCTGCCGATGCCGACGGCCGTCACGGCGTCCCAGTCGGCGGTGGCGGCGAGATGGTCGAGCACGCGGTGCACGACGGCGAGGACCTCCTCGCCCGGCGCCTTCGCGGGGGTGGGGAGTTGGAGGCGGTGGCGGAGCCTGCCGTCGCCGTCGACCAGCGCCCCGGCGATCTTGGTGCCGCCGATGTCGACGGCGGCGAACAGCGGTCTGGCGGTGGTGAGGCTCATCGCGTCGGGCTCCAGATCTACGGGTGCGGCGTCGCACAGCGTAGATCACGTGCGCGGGGCCGCAGTCGCCTGCCGTACAGTCGCCGGCATGAGCGATGAGCGGTTGCCGGCTGTGCGTGCGGGGGATGCGGACCGGGAGGCGGTCGCCGACCGGCTGCGGATCGCGGCGGGGGAGGGGCGGATCGAGCTCGCCGAGCTGGACGAGCGGCTGGAGCTCGCCTTCGCCGCCCGGACGTACCGCGAACTCGACGAGCTGGTGGCCGACTTGGGCCCGAGGGCGGCAGGCTCCCTCGCTGCGGACGAGGTGATGGTCCTGCAGCCGACCATCACCAACATCGTGCGGAAGGGCCGGTGGACCGTCCCGCGAAGGATCGTCGCCGAGTGCCGCATGAACCAGGTCATCCTCGACTTCACCGAAGCCCACTGCCCCCACGGCGAGGTGACCGTCGAGGCCACCTGCCGCGGAGGCCGCGTCCGCCTGATCCTCCCCCGGAGCTGGGCCCTCCGCATCGACCCGACCAGCACCGACACCCACCACATCCTTAACAGGGCCACCACCGCCGAACCCGCCCCCGGCGCCCCCCTGATCACCCTCATCGGCCACCCGGGCATCGGCCGCATCAAGATCAAGCAGCCCACCAAGGGCTGACGCCCGCAGGGGTCGGCCTGCGCAGGAAGTCGGGCCCGCCGACTTCCTGCTGCGGGCCCGGGGTTCAGCGGAAGCTGGCGAGGACGGGGCCGTCGGGGCGGACGGTGATGCTGTAGGCGCAGCCCTGCGGGGGTGAGTGGAGTGTCAACGGGCCGAGCGGCAGGAGGAGTTCGAGCAGGGCGGTGGTCTCGCGCAGGGCGAACTGGGTGCCGAGGCAGGCGCGGGCGCCGAGGCCGAAGGGGAGGTAGGCGCCGACGGGGAGGCGGCCGGGGGTGGTGAAGCGGGACGGGTCGAAGTGTTCGGGGTCGGGCCACAGGTCCGGGTCGCGGTGGGTGAGGAAGGGGCAGACCAGGACGTCGGTGCCGGCGGCGATGTGGTGGCCTTCGACGGTGTCGTCGCGGACGGCGTGCCGGGGGAGCAGCCAGGCGGGCGGGTAGAGCCGCAGGGTCTCGCTGACGAGCGCGGCCGGGTCGGCGTTGCGGGTGGCGGGGTCGCGGTCGAGCAGCAGGTGGAGCCAGGTCAGGGTGGTGGCGGTGGTCTCGTGGCCGGCGACGAGGAGGGTGACGAGTTCGTCGCGGATCAACCGGTCGGTGTACTCGGGGTGTTGGGCCGAGGCGTCGAGGAGGACGTGCAGCACGCCGGGCTCGGAGGCGGTCGAGGAGGAACGGGCGGTGGAGATCGCGGCCTGGGCGACGGCGTCGATGCGCGCGAGGTCGGCCTCGACCGTCCGCCGGGCCTCGTCGACGGAGCCGGGCAGGGTGGGCATGGCGGCCACCACCCGTTCCACGGAGCGCAGTTCGGCGTCCGTGTGGTCGTCCAGCGGCAGCCCGGTGAGCGCCCGCCAGACGGTGTCGAGGGCGAAGCGGCGCATCTCCTCGCCGACGTCGAAGGTCTCGCCGGTGCGGCGGTAGCCCTCCCACCGGGAGGCGGTGCGGCGGGCGGCGGCGGCGATCCGCTGCTCGTAGCGGCGCATGCCCGTACCGGTGAACTGGGACTGCAACAGCCGCCGTTGGCGCTTCCAGGCGTCGCCGGTGGCGGAGAGGACGCCGTCGCCGACGAGCATCCGGGCGCGGTGGGAGCGCTTGACGTACGTGTCGGGGTGGCGGGCCAGCACGTGCTGGACGGCGGCCGGGTCGGTGACCAGGACGGTCGGGACGGGGCCGAGCCGGAAGGCGGCGAGGCCCCCGACGCTCCGCCGGGCCCGGGCGAGCAGGTCGACGAGTTCGGCCTCCTCGGTGCGCCACTGCTCGACGGCCTCGGAGGCCAGTTCCGGAACGGCGGGGAGGGACCGGGGCTGTGAGGTCGAAGTCACCAGGGGCTCCTGAACGCGGTCGGGGCTGGGCCGTACCGACAGTACCGAGAACGCAGGCGGCTGCGCCGCGATCCGTCCCCTCAACGGATCGCGGCGCAGCGGCTTTCAGGAGAGACGAGAACCTGTCAGGGTCTCAGGGGAGACCGTCAGATCGCCTCCCACAGGGCGGGGACGATCGGCGGCTCCCAGCCGACCTGCGCGGTGTGGCCCTGGATGCAGCGGTAGCTGACCCCGTTGTAGGTCACGATGTCCCCGGCGTTGTACGTGGTGCCGGGCGTCCAGGTGCCGCCGGGGTTGCCCGGCCCGCTGACGGTCAGCGTGAAGCTGGTCGTGTGGGTCGCGGAGCCGGCGCCGGTGACGGTGATGTTGTAGGTGCCGGCGGCGGTGGAGCTCGCGGTGCTGATGTTCAGCGTGGACGAGCCGCCGGACTGGACGGAGGTCGGGCTGAGCGAGACCGTCACGCCGGCGGGGGCGCCGGAGGCCGAGAGGTTGACGGTCTGGGCGGAGCCGGAGGTGGTGGCGGTGGAGACCGTCGCGCTGGTGGAGTCACCGGGCTTGACGGTGGCGCTGTTCGGGTTCACCGAGAGGGAGAAGTCGTTGGTGGGCACGGTGCCGCCGACGGAGGTCTTCCAGATGGTGTACGCCACGCCGTTGGCGCTGCGGCCGAGCGGGGTCGGGTCGACGTTGCTCGTGGTGTCGCAGGACTGGTGGTAGCAGGAGTCGTAGGACTGGCCGGCCTGGCCGCCCCACTTGGCCGCCTGGGACGAGGACTTGGTGGCGCTGGCACCGGCCGCGTACCCCGAGGTCGGGATGCCGGCCTGCTGGAAGGAGTAGTCGTCGGAGCGGCCGACGCCCTCGACGTTCTCCTCCGGCTGGATGTTCAGCGAGTCCCAGTACGCCTTCATCGGCGCGGAGGCACTGGAGTTGAGGTTGTTGACGAAGTAGCCGGCGTTGGGCGAGCCGACCATGTCGAAGTTGTAGTAGCCCTTGATCGCGGCGCGCTGGGTGGAGCTCAGCTGGCCGACGTAGTAGTTCGAGCCCTGCAGGCCCTGCTCCTCGCCGGTCCACCAGGCGAAGCGCACGTGGCGGCTCATGGTCGGGTTCTGCTGGGCGAGCGTGAGCGCGTTCTCGAGCAGGGTGGCCGAGCCGGAGCCGTTGTCGTTGATGCCGGGGCCGGCCGAGACGCTGTCCAGGTGGGCGCCGAACATGGTGACCTGGTCGGACGGGCCGCCGGGCCAGTCGGCGATCAGGTTGTTGGAGCGGTAGGTGCAGGAGGTGCAGGTCTGCTCGGCGACGGTGTAGCCGGCCGCCTGGAGCTTGGCCTTGATGAAGGCGACGGACTGGGTGTGCCCGCCGGTACCGGCCTGGCGGGTGCCGCCGTTCTGGTTGGCGATCGAGTTCAGCTGGCTGAGGTCGGCCTGGATCTTGCCGACGTCGATGGTGGGCGGGGTGCCCGGGTTGGGCCCGCCGCCGCCGACCGTCAGGCTGTACTGGGCGGTGTGGGTGGCCGCGCCCTCGGTGCCGGTGACGGTGACGGTGTAGGTGCCCGCGGGGGCCGAGTTGGAGGCGGACAGGGTCAGCGTGGCGGAGGAGCCGGCCTGCACCGAGCCCGGCGAGACGGTCGCGGTCACGCCGGTCGGGGCGCCGGTGGCCTTGAGGCTGACGCTCTGGGCGGTGCCCGAGGTCACCGCGGTGGAGATGGTCGCGGTGGTCGAGGCGCCGGGCTGGACGGTGCCGGAGGCCGGGTTGAGGTTGAGCGAGAAGTCGTTCTGGCCGCCGGTCGGCGTGCAGCTCGGGTCGCCGCTCTGCGCCGGGACGCTGACCGCGTCCCAGGCCGACTTGGTGGCCTTCCAGTACTCGCAGGTCGGGTCGAGGTTCTTGGCGGCGGTCAGTGTGGCGGTGCGGTAGCGCTTGTAGGTCATGCCGCTGGTCTTGAGCAGCATGCCGCCGTACCAGACCTGGCCGGCCTGCTTCATGCCGATGCCGGTGACCGAGGAGTTGTTGCAGGTCGGGCTGCTGGGCGAGCCGTTGGTGCCGCTGGAGCCCTTGGAGAGCAGGTAGAACCAGTGGTTCAGGGGGCCGGCCGCGGCGTGGACCTCGGTGCTCGGGATGGAGGAGGAGTAGCAGTTCGGGTCGTTGTTGACCAGGGAGGGCTGGTACAGGTTGCGGATGGGGCCGCTGCCGACCAGGTTGATCAGTCGGCCGACCTGGTAGTCCGGGTAGTCGTACTGCTGGGGCTCGTTGTTGTACTCCTTGGTGAGTGCGCCGAAGATGTCGCCGGTGCCCTCGCCGAGGCCGTTCTCGTTGTTGGCGCCGCCCGGGGTGAACTGGTCGATGCCGTGGCCGAACTCGTGGCCGACGACGTCCTGGGAGGCGATCCAGTCGCCGGACTGGCTGTGGCCGATGGAGACGGAGCTGCCGTCCCAGTAGGCGTTGACGTCGCTCAGGCCGACCTTGATCGGCCAGCTGCCGCCGTTGCCGTCGTGGCCGTTGCGGCCGAGCCAGTCGCGGAGCATGTCCCATTCCTTCTGGGCCGCCCACATGGCGTCGCCGCAGCCGGTCTCCTTGCTGGAGCCGCTGCCGTTGCCCCAGGAGTCGGAGGACTTCCGGAAGACCTGGCCGGTGCTGTAGTCGGAACAGCTCAGGCCGGGCCGGCTCGGGTCGCTCAGCGAGTACGAGCCGCCGGAGCCCGAGGTGCTGATGGTCATCGGGCCGGGGCCGTTCCACTTGCTGTTGACGGTGCCGGCCTCGACGTCGTCGTAGGTGTCGACGACCTCGCCGGTGGTGGCGTCGACGAAGACGTGCAGGCTGCTCGGCGCGGTCTCGGTGCGGCCCTTGAGCACGGTCTCCCAGGCGAGCGTGCCGGTGCCGTCCTTGACGCGCACGACCAGGCGGCGCTGGGCCACCGAGTCGACGGTGGCCAGGCGGGTGCGCGCCGTCCTCTCCGCGGCGGCGGCGCTGATCTTCGGGGTGGTCGAGCCGCCGACCGGGCCGGGGGCGGCGTTCTGCGAACCGCGCACCTTGCCCTGGCTGTCGGCCAGCACGACCGCGTCGCCGCCGACGACCGGCAGGCCGTGGTAGCTGCGCTCGTAGGAGACGGAGTACAGGCCGCCGAGCCAGGGGGTGACGGCGCGGCGCTCGTACGTCTCGCCCGGGCCCTTGGCCAGCGAGTCGGCCCCGGCCGCGGCGGCCGCGTCGGCGGCGTTCACGGCGAGGGCGAGCGCGCTCGGCGGGGCGGGCGTGGGTGTGGGCGCGGCGGTGGCCGGCCCTGCGGTGCCGGCGATCGCGCCGACCAGGAGAGTCAAGGTGGTGGCTGTGGTGAGCAACCGCCTTGTGGAAACTCTGCGTTGCATCGAGGCTCCTCGAACGTGGGGGTCCTCGACCGCGGACGGCATGGCTGGGGGCTCGCCGCAAGGCCGTGTCTGGGGACGGCCGTGCGGGCCGTCCGCGCTCGGGTGCCCGAACCCTCACATGGCGTCATGCTCCGGTCAATGGCTGGTGCGCGTGATGCATAGGGTTGGCAAATTCCGTCAAGCTGGGCTTATTCCCGAGTGGTTGAGACCACCAGGGCAACTGGTCGAGACCACCTGATGTACGGATCGATCGCCATCCAGTACCGTCTCGCTCGTGGAACCGGGGGGACGACGCGACCGGGGAGGCAGCGTGCACCGCAACCTGGTGGGCTCCGACGATCGGGCGACGCACCGCCCCGGCGGCCAGGAGACGGGCGCCTGGCGCGAGTTCGGCGCTCTGCTGCGGCACTGGCGGCGCAGGGCCGGACTGACCCAGGCGCAACTGGGCGCCGGGATCGGCTACGACCACACCGCCGTCAGCAAGATCGAGCACGGCGCCCGCAGGGTCACCCCCAGGATCGCCGATCGGATCGACCAACTCCTCGGAGCCGACGGCGAGTTGCGCGAGGCGTGCCTGCGGGCCGAGAGCGCCGTGCTGCCCGCCCTCGACCCCTTCGCCCCCGGTCTGCTGCGCCCGCCGCTGCCCTCGCACCTCTCCCTCGTCCCGGCTCCGGCCCCCGCGCTCCTGCCGCCGCGGCGGCTGCCGGACTACGGGCTGCTCTGCCCGCTGCACGACGCCGAGGGCTGCGACGTCCCCGAGGAGAGGGAACTGGCCGCCCTGCACCTCGAGTTCTGCGACGCCGACCCCACCGCCGCGCCGCCGCTGGACGCCGCCACCGCGCACGCCCTGGCCGCGCTGCTCGCCGCCCACCTGCGCGCCGGCGAGTCCGGCCACCGCACGGCCCTGGCCGTCGCCGTCGAGCGCACCCTGCGGGCCGTCCTCGCCCGGCTCGCCGTCGCACCCGCCGCGCAGCGCCGTCCGCTGGCCCGGTTGGCCGCCGAACACGCGCACGCGGCGGGGGCGTTGAGGATGCAGGACGGCAAGGGCGCCACCGCGATGGCCTGCTTCGACCGGGCGCTGACCTGGGCGAGGCTCGCCGAGGACGAGGCCACGCTGGTCGGCACGCTCAGCGACCTCAGCACCCTGGCCCGGCTCGACGACGATCCGGGCGTCGCCCTCGGCTACGCCGGCGAGATCGAGCGGGCCGCGCCCGGGCGGCACTGGGCGAGCGCGATGGGCGGCATCGGCCGGGCCCGCGCCCTCGCCCTGACCGGCGACGTGCGGGGCACCGTCCGGGAGATCGACCGGGCCCGGGCGCACGTGGAGCACATCGGCGCCCGGGACGAGGCGGACGCGCCCTGGCTGACCATCGCCTCGATGCGGCTGCGGGTCGAGTCCGCCGCGGCCGCCGCCCTGCGCGACCTCGCCGCGGAGGTGGACGACCCCCGGCTGGCCCGCCGGGCCCTGGCCGCCGCCGGGACGGCCCTGGGGCTGCTCGGTCCGGCCCAACTCCCCGCCAGCCGCCTCCTCTTCAACGTCCGCATCGCCGACTGCCACGTCTGCGCCCACGACCCGCAGACGGCCGTGGAGCTGCTCGGCCCCACCCTGGAGGCCGGCCCGGGCGGCCCGCTGCCCGCGCTCGTCGGGTACGAGCTGCGCGGGCTGCGCGCCCGACTGGCCGTGCACCGGCCGCAGGTGGCGCGGCGCCTGGGGGAGCTCGCGGGGTTGTGAGGGGCGCGGGCCGGACGGGAATTCCCTGCCGGATTGCCGAGCGCGCCCCTTTCACTCCGGCGTTTCGTCAACTTCGTGCGCATACCTTGCGTCGATCGGGTCAATTGTGGCGTTAACACGTCGAATGACTGACCAGGACTCAACATCCGGCTAGAGTCTCTGATCGTTTACAGTCGATCCCAGTCGTCAATTCAGTGTTCGTAGTCGGAACTTTTGGTCGGAATATTCATTCTTGTACCCGGGTATTCACTTCTGCGTCGCCCCCGGGCACCCCCGCCGACCGCCGAGCCGAGCGGGCCGCCCCGCTCACCACCCTCCGGAATGGACCATGACCACCTCGCCCTTCGCCGTGCCCTGCGAACGGATCGCGATCACCGGCATCGGCTGCCGCCTGCCGGGACACGCCAACGACCACCGCACCTACTGGCGCAACCTGATCGAGGGCCGGGACTGCCTCACCGACACCCCCGCCGACCGGTACAACACCGCCACCCTGGGCAGCCGCGACCGCGCCAAACCCGGCAGGCTGATCGGCGGCAGGGGCGGCTACATCGACGGCTTCGACACCTTCGACCCCGACTTCTTCGGCATCAGCCCCCGCGAGGCCGCCCACATGGACCCGCAGCAGCGAAAGCTTCTGGAGGTCAGCTGGGAGGCCCTGGAGGACGGTGGAATGCGGCCCGGGGAACTGGCCGGGCGCGAAGTCGGCGTCTACATGGGCGCGTTCACCCTCGACTGGAAGATCCTCCAGTTCGCCGACCTGGATTTCCGCACCATCGCCGCGCACACCGCCACCGGCACCATGATGACGATGGTCTCCAACCGGATCTCGCACTGCTTCGACTTCCGCGGCCCCAGTCTCTCGATCGACACCGCCTGCAGCTCCTCCCTCGTCGCCGTCCACCTCGCCTGCCAGAGCCTGCTGCGGGGCGAGAGCGAACTCGCCCTGGCCGGCGGCGCCCTGCTGCACATGACCCCGCAGTACACCATCGCCGAGACCAAGGGCGGATTCCTCTCCGCGGACGGCCGCTCCCGCGCCTTCGACGCCTCCGCCAACGGCTACGTCCGGGCCGAGGGCGTCGGTGTGGTCGTCCTCAAGCGCCTCTCCGACGCCCTGCGCGACGGGGACCAGGTGCACGCCGTCGTCCTCGGCACCGGCGTCAACCAGGACGGCCGCACCAACGGGATCACCGTGCCCAGCGCCGACGCCCAGGTCGCCCTGATCGAGAAGGTCTGCGCCGAGGCCGGCATCGAGCCCGGCAGCCTCCAGTACGTCGAGGCGCACGGCACCTCCACCCCCGTCGGCGACCCGATCGAGGCGGCCGCCCTCGGACGGGTCCTCGGCCGGGGCCGCCGCGCGGGGGAGCGCTGCTACGTCGGCTCCGTCAAGACCAACATCGGGCACACCGAGGCCGCCGCCGGGGTCGCCGGGCTGATCAAGACCGCGCTCGCGCTCAAGCACCGGCGCATCCCGCCGCACCTCAACCTGGAACGGCCCAACCCCGGCATCGACCTCGACGCCCTTCCCTTCGACATCCCCACCGCCGCCCTGGACTGGCCCGAGCACACCGGTCCGGCGCGGGCCGGCGTCAACTCCTTCGGCTTCGGCGGCACCAACGCCCACGTCCTGCTGGAGGAGCCGCCCAGCCCGGCGCTCCTGAACCCCGCTGTCGGAAGGCCGGTGTGCACGGTGCTGCCGCTCAGCACCAAGGACGCCGCCGCCCTGCCCGAACTCGCCGGCGCCGTACGGCGGGAGCTCGCCGAGGGCGCCCCGCTCGCCGACCTCGGCCACACCCTCGCCCACCGCCGCCAGCACCTGCCCGAACGCCTCGCCGTCGCCTACCGGGACAGGGAGGAACTGGAGCAGGCCCTCGCCGCCTGCGAACGCGGCGAGGCCCACCCCGCCCTCGTCCAGGGCCGGGCCCGCGAGCGGCGGCAGCGCCGGCTGGCCTGGGTGTTCACCGGCATGGGCCCCCAGTGGTGGGGCATGGGCCGGGGCCTGTACGACAGCGAACCGGTGTACCGGGAGGCCCTCGAGGCCGTGGACCGGGAGGTCCGCGACCAGGCCGGCTGGAGCCTCCTCGAGGAGATGCTCCGTGAGGAGGCCGACTCGCGGATGGCGCACACCTGGCTCGCCCAACCCGCCAACTTCGCCCTCCAGGTCGGGCTTTCGGCCCTGTGGCGCAGCCGCGGCGTGCGCCCCGACGCCGTGGTCGGGCACAGCACCGGCGAGGTGGCCGCCTTCCACGAGGCCGGGGTGTACGACCTGCCGGACGCCGTCCGGGTGGTCCTCACCCGCAGCCGCCTCCAGCAGCGCCTCGCCGGCACCGGCGCCATGATCGCCGCCGGGCTCTCCGAGGCCGAGGCCGAGCGGCGGCTGCGCCCCTACCGGGAGCTGGTCTCGCTCGCCGCCGTCAACGGCCCCTCCTCCGTCACCCTGGCCGGGGACACCGGGGCGATCGGCGAACTCGCCGGGCAACTCGCCGCCGAGGGCGTCTTCGTGAGGGCCCTCGAGGTCAAAGTGCCCTACCACAGCCTGCTGATGGACCCGATCCGGGAGGAACTCCTCGCGGGCCTCGCCGGGATCAAGCCGCGGCGCGCCCGGCTGCCGCTGCACCTCACCGGCCGGGAGGGCGTCGCCGCCGGGCCCGAGCTCGACGGGGCGTACTGGTGGGACAACGTCCGCGACACCGTCCGCTTCCGGGCCGCCGTCGAGCGGATGGCGGCGGAGGGCCTCGGCGTCTTCCTGGAGATCGGCCCGCACCCCGTCCTCGGCCACGCCGTCCGGGAGAGCGTCGAGCATGCCGTGTGCCTGCCCTCGCTGCGCCGCCACGAGGACGAGCCCGCCCGCCTCACCCGCAGCCTCGCCGAACTGCACACCCTCGGCGTCGAGTTGGACTGGACGGCGCTGCACCCGGCGGGCCGGCCGGTGCCGCTGCCCGGGTACCCGTGGCGGCGCGAGCGGTACTGGACGGAGCCGGAGGCCGTACGGCAGGTCCGCCTCGGCGAGGTCGACCACCCGTTGCTCGGCCGGCGCACCGCGAGCGCCCAGCCCACCTGGGCCACCGACCTCGACCCCGAGCGGCTGCCCTACCTCGGCGACCACCGCATCGAGGGCCAGGCCGTCCTCCCCGCCGCCGGGTACCTCGAGATGGCCGCCCAGGCCGTGCGCGCCCTCACCGGCGGCAGCGAAGTCACGCTCGCCGACGTCGAGTTCCAGCGGGCGCTGGTCCTCTCCGAGAGCGAACCCACCCCCGTCCAGCTCGGCTACGCCCCCGAGGACGCCCGCTTCACCATCGCCTCCACCCCCGGCGGCGAGAGCCTCGTCCACGCCACGGGCCGGGTGCGCACCGGCCAGCGCCGCGCCCACGGGCCCGCCCTGGACGCCGAGTCCGTACGCCTCGGCAAGGCGCGCCTCGACGGCCCCGACTGCTACCGCCGCCTCGCCGACCACGGCTACCACTACGGGCCCGCCTTCCGGAACATCGCCGAGGTCTGGGCCGGGCCCGGCGAGGCCCTCGCCCGCATCGAGCCGGCCGCCGCGCTCGGCCCGCGGGCCGGCGAGCACCACCTCCACCCCGCCCTGCTCGACGCCTGCTTCCAGACCCTCCTCACCACCCGGCTGCACGCCCCGGAGCGCGGCGGGGTGCGTGGCGGGGTGCGGCTGCCCGTCGCCATCGGGGAACTGCGGATCGACGCGGTCGGCGCCCGCCCGCTGTGGGCGCACGCCACCGTCACCCGCGACAGCGGCGAGGAACTGGTCGGAGACCTCGCCCTGTACGCCGAGGACGGCACCCCGCTCGGGCGGATCACCGGCTTCCGTGCCGCCGACGTCACCGCGGCCGCCACCTCGGTGGGCCTGGCGACCATCGACGGGTGGCTCACCGAACCGGTCTGGACGGAGGTTGCGTCGCCGTCCGCCACGGAGGACACCGGCGACCTGCTGATCTTCGCCGACGAGGGCGGGCTCGCCGAGCGCCTGGCCGCGCTGACCGGCCGCGCCCACCTGGTGAGGCCCGGCGCGAACTACTCCTTCGGCGAGCGGAGTTCGACCGTACGGCCCGACTCCGCCGAGGACCACGCCCGGCTGCTCGCCGACCTCGGCCCGGCCCACCGCACCGCCGTCCACCTCTGGAACCTCGACCAGCCCGCCCTCGACTCCACCACCCCCGAGCGGCTCGACGAGCTCGCCACCCACGGCGCCTACGCCCTGATCGCGCTCGCCCAGGCCCTGCCCGCCGCCCGGCCGCAGATGCGGCTGCACATCGTCACCCGGGGCGCCCAGGCCGCCGGGCCCGAGGACCGCGTCGAGCCCCTCGGCGCCCCCGCCTGGGGCCTCGGCCGGGTGCTCTGGCAGCAGGAACTCGTGGCCCAGCGCGGCACGTTGATCGACCTCGACCCCGCCCGGCCCGCCGCCGAACAGGCCGAAACCCTGCTCGCGGAACTCGCCGCCCGCGACGAGCAGGAGATCGCCCTGCGCGGCGGCCGCCGCCTCACCGCCCGCCTGCGCCCCGCCGAAGGGCTCACCCGCCCGCTGCCGCCCGTCCTGCGCGCGGACGGAAGCTACCTCGTCACCGGCGCCTTCGGCGCGCTGGGCCGGCTGCTCTGCCGCACCCTGGTGCGGCGCGGCGCCCGCCGGCTGATCCTCGTCGGCCGCACCGCCCTGCCCGGGCGCGACCAATGGGCGCAGACCGACCCCGCCACCCCCGCCGGGGAGCGGATCGCCTTCCTGCGCGAACTCCAGGCCCTCGGCGCCTCCCCGCTGATCGCCCCCGTCGACGTCACCGACGGGGCCGCCCTCGCCGCCTGGCTCGACGACTACCGGAGCCGCGAACTCCCGCCCGTCCGCGGCGTGTTCCACCTCGCCGGTCAGGTCCGCGACACCCTGCTCGCCCAGATGGACCGCCCCGCCTTCGACGCCGGCTACGCCCCCAAGGTGATCGGCGCCCACCTGCTGCACCGGCTGCTGCGCGAGGAACCCCTCGACCACTTCGTGCTCTTCGCCTCCGTCGCCTCCCTGCTCACCACCGCCGGACAGACCAACTACGCGGCGGGCAACGCCTTCCTGGACGCCCTCGCCCACCACCGCCGGGCCGCGGGCCTGCCCGGGCTCAGCCTCGACTGGGGCCCCTGGGCCACCGGCATGATCGAGGAACTCGGCCTGGTCGCCCACTACCGCGACGCCCGCGGCATGAACTCCCTGCCGCCCGAGGCCGGAACGGCCGTCCTCGAACGCGTCCTCGGCCAGGACCGCGCCCAGCTGCTCATCGCCCCCGTCGTCGACTGGCCGACCTTCCTCGCCTGGTACCCGGCGCCGCCGCCGCTGGTCGCCGACCTCGCCGCAGCGGCCGCCGACCGGGCCCCGGCCGAGGCGGGAGGCTTCCTCGACGCCTACCGCCCCGCCGACCCGGACGCCCGCCGCGCCCTCGTCCTGGAGCGCCTCACCGCCGCCGCGGCCGCCGTCCTGCGCACCGGCGCCGACCGCATCGAGGAGACGACCAGGCTCGGCGCCCACGGCCTGGACTCGCTGCTGGCCATGGAGCTGCGCGCCCGCGTCCACGGCGAACTCGGCGTCGCCCTCCCGGTGGTGGCGCTGCTCGGCAACGGCACCGTCGGCGACCTCGCCGACCTGCTCACCGAGGGCCTGACCGCGCTGCTCGCCACCCTGATCGAGGAGGCCGGCCCCGGGCGCGCCGAGGCCGAACTCCACACCGACGAGGCCCGCTTCCCGCTCACCCACAACCAGCAGGCCCTGTGGTTCCTGCGCCAGCTGCACCCGGACGGCTTCGCGTACAACATCGGCGGCGCCGTCGAGGTGCGCGCCGAACTCGACCCCGAGCTCCTGTTCGCCGCCTTCCGCCACCTGGTGGAGCGGCACCCGCTGCTGCGGGCCGCCTTCACCACCGAGCAGGGCCGCCCCGTCCAGCACGTGCGCGCCGAACCCGCCGCCGACACCGCCCTGTTCGACGTCGAGGGCCGCCCCTGGGAGGAGGTCCGCGAGCTGCTCGTCGGCGAGTACCGGCGGCCGTACGACCTTGAGCGGGACCCGCTGGTGCGGCTTCGGCTCTTCCGGCGCGGGCCCGACCGCTGGGTGCTGATGAAGGCCGTCCACCACATCGTCTCGGACGCGATCTCCACCTTCACCTTCATCGAGGAGCTGTTCGAGGTCTACGCGGCGCTGCGCGAGGGCCGTACCCCGCAGCTGCCGCCGGTGGCCGCCCGCTACCTGGACTTCCTCAACCACCAGAACCGCTTCCTGGCCGGGCCCGAGGCGGGCCGGATGCTCGGCTACTGGCGCGGCCACCTGCCCGCCGAGATGCCCGTCCTCGCCCTGCCCACCGACCGGCCCCGCCCGGCCGTGCAGACCCACAACGGCGCCTCCGAGTTCTTCCGGCTCGACGCCGAACTCACCGACCGCGTCCACGCGTTGGCCCGGGAGCACAACGCCACCCCGTTCATGGTGCTGCTGAGCGCCTACTACCTGCTGCTGCACCGCTGGTCCGGCCAGGACGGCATCGTGGTCGGCAGCCCCGTCACCGGCCGCACCCAGGAGGAGTTCGCCTCCGTCTACGGCTACTTCGTCAACCCGCTGCCGCTGCACGTGAGCCTCGCCGGGGAGCCGACCGTCGCCGAGCTGCTCGCCAGGGTGCGCGAGAGCGTCCTCGGCGGGCTCGACCACCAGGAGTACCCCTTCCCGCTGCTGGTCGAACAGCTCGGGCTCCAGCACGACCCCAGCCGCTCGGCCGTCTTCCAGGCGATGTTCATCCTGCTCACCCACAAGGTCGCCGTGGAGCGCTTCGGCTACCGCCTGGAGTACATCGAACTGCCCGAGGAGGAGGGCCAGTTCGACCTGACGCTCTCCGCCTACGAGGACCGCGCGGACGGCAGCTTCCACTGCGTGTTCAAGTACAACTCCGACCTGTTCGACCCCGGGACGGTCCAGCGGCTCGCCGCCCACTACCGCAACCTGCTCGACGCCATGACCCGCGCCGGTGCCGACGAGCCGGTCGGACGGCTGCGGATGCTCGACACCGCCGAACGCCGCCTGATCCTCGAGGAGTTCAGCGGAGCCGCCCGCCGCATCGACCATGACGCGCCCTTGCCCGAGCTCTTCGCCAAGGCGGCCGCCGAACACCCCGAGGCCCTCGCCGTCGTCCACCCCGGCAGGGACGGCGTGGAACGGCTCACCTACGGAGAGCTCGACCGCCGCTCCCACCGCCGGGCCCTGCGGCTGCGCGAACTCGGCGTCGGCGAGGGCGCGGTGGTCGCCGTCCACCTCGACAAGTCGCCCGAGCTGATCACCACCCTGCTGGCCGTCTGGCGGGCCGGCGCCGCCTACCTGCCGCTCGACCCCGGCCACCCGGCCGACCGGCTCGCCCACCAGATCGCCGACGCCCGCGCCGCCCTGGTCCTCGTCGACCAGCGCCGCCCGCTGCCCGAGGGGCTCATCGCCACGCCCGCCACGGCTGTCGCGCCCGCCACGGCCGCCCCGCCAGCCATGCCCGTCACGCCCGTCACGCCCGTCACCCTGGAGGAGCTGGACCGGCCCGCCCGCGCCGAGGGCCCGCTGCCCGCCCCCGACCCCGACCGGACCGCGTACGTCATCCACACCTCCGGCTCCACCGGCCGCCCCAAGGGCGTCCGGGTCACCCACCGCAACCTCTCCGCCGTCACCGCCGGCTGGCGCGCCGAGTACCGCCTCGACACCGAGGCCCGGGTGCACCTCCAGATGGCCGCCAGCGCCTTCGACGTCTTCACCGGGGACCTCGCCCGGGCCCTGGGCACCGGCGGCGCCCTCGTCCTCGTCGACCGGGACCTGCTCTTCGACACCGCCCGCCTCCACCGGGTGATGCGCGAAGAGGCCGTCGACTGCGGCGAGTTCGTCCCCGCCGTGGCCCGCGCCCTGCTCGCCCACTGCGAACGGGACGGCCTGCGGCTGGACTTCCTCAAGCTGCTGATCGTCGGCTCCGACTCCTGGAAGGCTTCCGAGCACCGCCGGCTGCGCGCCCTGTGCGGGCCGCACACCCGGCTCGTCAACTCCTACGGCCTCACCGAGGCCACCGTGGACAGCAGCTACTACGAGGGCGCCGCCGAGGAGTCGGAGCCCGGCCGGATGGTCCCCATCGGCCGGCCCTTCCCCAACAGCGAGCTGTACATCCTCGACCGCCACGGCGAGCCGGTGCCCGTCGGCGTGCCCGGCGAACTGTGGATCGGCGGCGCGGGCGTGGCCGCCGGATACCTCGGAGACCCCGAGCAGACCGCCCGCCGCTTCGCCACCGTCCACCTCGACGGCACCCCCCGGCGCCTCTACCGCACCGGCGACCTCGGCCACTGGAGCGCCGACGGCACCGCCCACCTGCTCGGCCGCATCGACAACCAGGTCAAGGTCCGGGGCCACCGCATCGAACCCGGCGAGATCGAGGCCCACCTCACCGCCCTGCCCGACGTCGCCCACGCCTGCGTGACGGTCCGTCAGGACCACTCCGGGGACGCCGCCCTGGCCGCCTACCTGGTCCCCGCCGAGGGCGCCGCCCTCGACCGCCGCGAGCTGCGCCGCCGCCTCGCCGAACACCTGCCCACGGTGATGATCCCCTCCTACCTCACCGAACTGCCCGCCCTGCCCCTCACCGCCAACGGCAAGGTCGACCTCGCCGCCCTGCCCGCACCCGAGACCGACACCGGCGGCGATCACCACGAACCGCCCGTCACCCTCTACGAACAGCGGGTCGCCGACCACTGGCAGCGCCTGCTCGGCCTCGACAGGGCGGGCCTCCAGCACGACTTCTTCGAGCTCGGCGGCAGCTCCATCCGGCTGATCGAACTCATCCACCACCTCCAGGCCGAGTTCACCATCGAGATCCCCGTCGGCCTGCTGTTCAAGGTCACCACCCTGCACGGCATGGCCCGCACCGTCGAGCAGATCGTCACCGGCGAACTGGCCGGCGCCCAGCCGTACCTGTGGTTCAACTCCGGCGCCCCCGGGGCCCGTACGCTCTTCTGCTTCCCGCCCGCCGGCGGCCACGGACTCGTCTACCGCCAACTCGCCGCCCACCTGCCCGAACACCGCGTCGCCGCCTTCAACTACCTGAGCGGGGACGACAAGACCAGCCGCTACGCCGACCTCGTCGAGACCCTCCACCCCGAGGGCCCGTACACGCTGCTCGGCTACTCCCTCGGCGGCAACCTCGCCTTCGAGGTCGCCAGGGAACTGGAGGCCCGCGGGCGCACCGTCACCTCCGTCCTGCTCCTCGACGCCTACCGCGTCAACGCCGCCTTCGACCTCGGCGAGGACCACCTCGCCGCCTTCGAACGCGAACTCCACGAGCACCTGCACCGCCACACCGGCTCCCGGATCGTCGCCCGGGAGAGCCTCCACCAGGCCCGCGACTACCTGGAGTTCTGCAGCCGCACCCCCAACCTGGGCACCGTGCGCGCCCGGCTGGACGTCCTGTGCGAGCCCGCCCGCCTCGCCGTCCACACCGGCGGCGAGGAGGGCTCCTGGCAGGGCGCCTCCACCGGCGGCACCACCGTCCGGGCCGGGCACGGCAGCCACGCCGAGATGCTCGACGGCGAATCCGCCGCCCTCAACGCCGCTGCGGTGGCCACCCTGCTGACCGGAGGCACCGCCGATGGCCGGGGCTGAACGCGGCTCGGCCGAGCCCGGGCGTCGCGGCCCGGACTGGTCAGAGCGCGAGCGGACGGACGGCGGCCCGCCCCGGGTCATCGTCATCGGCGCGGGCCTCGCGGGCCTGGCCACCGGCTGCTACGCGCAGATGAGCGGACTGGAGACCCGCATCTTCGAGAAGCACGTCCTGCCCGGCGGCTGCTGCACCGCCTGGGCCCGCGACGGCTACCTCTTCGACTACTGCATCGACTGGCTCATCGGCACCGCCGAGACCAGCGGCGCCCACCAGGTCTGGCGCGAACTCGGCGCCCTGGACGGCAAGTCCGTCACCCACTTCGACGTCTTCAACCGCGTCGTCGACGAACACGGCCGCGCCGTCACCTTCCACTGCGACCCGGACCGCCTCGAAGCCCACCTGCTCGACCTCGCCCCCGGCGACGCCGCCCCCGTCCGCGAGTTCTGCCGGGACCTGCGCCGCTTCGTCGCCGCCGCGGCCCCCTGGGAGCTCACCCCGCCGCCGCTGCGCACCACCGCCGAGCGGCTGCGCACCCTGCGCGCCGTCCTACCCGCCTTCCGGCTGTACTGGCGCACCGCCACCACCCCGATGAGCGCCTTCGCCGAGCGCTTCGAGGACCAACTGCTGCGCCGGGCCTTCCCCGTCATGTTCCTCCAGGAACCGGCCGGCTTCCCCCTGCTGCCCTACCTCTACACCCTCGCCGCCGCCCACACCGGCAACGCCGGTTTCCCCCAAGGGGGTTCGCTGGGCCTGGCCCGCTCCGTCGAGGAGCGCTACACCTCCCTCGGCGGCACGATCGGCTACCGCTGCCGCGTCGAACGCGTCCTGATCGAGGGCGGGCGCGCGATCGGCGTCCAACTCAGGGACGGCTCACGACACTTCGCCGACCACGTGGTGGCCGCCTGCGACGGCCCGACCGTGCTCGGCAAGCTGCTCGGCGGGCTGTGGTCCAGCCCCACCCTGGACCGGATGTACGGCGAACTCCTCGACAGGCCCGGCAACCTGTACCCGGCCGTGGTCTCCGCCTTCGTCGGCCTCGAGGGCCCGCTTCCGCCCGGCGAACCCCACAGCACCACCTACCTGCTGGAACCCCGCACGGCCGCGCGGCTGCCCGGCTCCCTCCAGAGCAGCCTGGTGGTGCAGCTGCGCTCGGCCTACGCGGAGGGCTTCGCCCCGCCCGGCAAGTCCGTCCTGCACTGCACCTACTTCAGCGACTACCGCTCCTGGAAGGAGCTCAAGCTGCGCGACCGCCGCGCCTACCGCGCCCGCAAGCAGGAAGTCGCCGCGTTCGTCCGGGAGTTCCTCGAGCGCACCTACCCCGGGATCGGTCGGCGGATCGAACTCGTCGACGTCGCCTCCCCGGTGACCACCGAGCGCTTCACCGGCAACACCTACGGCAGCATCCTCGCCTGGCAGGCGTTCTCCGAGGCCGAGGACGCCGCCGACCGGCTCGTCAACCGCGACCGGATGCGGATCCCGGGCCTGGCCGGCTTCTCCATGGCCGGGCAGTGGACGGCCCTCGGGGGCCTCATCCGCGCCGCCACCAGCGGCCGTTACGCCGCCCAGTACCTCTGCCGGGACCTCGGGGTGCCCTTCCGCGCCCGGCCTAGCGAGAACCGGGAGCCCTGGCACCCCGGAAAGTGGGGCCGGCTGCCCCGGCTCGACCGCGCCACCGTGGGAGCGTCCGAATGAGCCGCCCGTCGACCGACAGGCAGAGCATGGTCATCATCGGCGGAGGGCTCGGGGGCCTGTCCACCGGCTGCTACGCGCGGATGAACGGCTACCGCACCCACGTCCTGGAGATGCACGAGATCCCCGGCGGCTGCTGCACCGCCTGGGAGCGCGGGGAGTTCACCTTCGACTGCTGCGTCAGCTGGCTGCTCGGCAGCGGCCCCGGCAACGAGATGCACAGGATCTGGCTGGAGCTCGGCGCCCTCCAGGGAAAGCGGATGCGCAACTTCGACGTGTTCAACGTGGTGCGCACCCGCGGCGGCCGGGCCGTCTACTTCTACTCCGACCCCGACCGCCTCCAGGCCCACCTGCTCGACCTCGCCCCCGAGGACGCCCGCCAGATCCGGCAGTTCTGCGACGGTCTGCGCAAGTTCCGCCGGGCGCTGGCCCGTTACCCCTTCCTCACCCCGGTCGGGCTGATGGGCCGCGCCGAACGCTGGCGGATGCTCGCCGGCTTCCTGCCGTACTTCAACGTCATCCGGCGCTCCATCACCGTGCTGATGAGCGACTACGCGGCCCGGTTCCGGAGCCCGCTGCTGCGCGAGGCGTTCAACTTCGTCCTGTACGAGAAGCACCCCAACTTCCCCGTCCTGCCCACCTACTTCCAGCTCGCCTCGCACGCCGGGCACTCCGCCGGCGTGCCCGAAGGCGGCTCGCTGGGCCTGGCCCGCTCCGTCGAGAAGCGCTACCGGCGCCTCGGCGGGGAGATCACCTACAACGCCAAGGTGAGCGAGATCCTCGTCGAGCGCGACACGGCGGTGGGCGTACGGCTGACCGACGGGCGGGAGGTGCGCGCCGACGTCGTGGTGGCCGCCTGCGACGGCCGCACCACCATGATGGACCTGCTCAAGGGCCGCTACCTCAACGACACCTACCGCCGGCTGTACACCCGGACCATCACCGAGGAGGGCATGGTCTTCCCCGGCTACCTGACCGTCTTCCTCGGTCTGCGCCGACCCTTCCCCGCCGGGGACCCGTGCACCACCTACCTGCTCGAGGAGGAGCTCGCCGCCCGGCTCACCGGGATGCGCCACCCGAGCATCAACGTCCAGTTCCGTAGCCGCCACTACCCCGAACTCTCACCCCCCGCCACCACCGTCGTCTACGCCAGCTACTTCTGCGACATCGCCCCCTGGCGGGAGTTGAGCACCGGCCCCGAGCAGCAGGCCCGCACCCGGCGCGGCGAGGAACTGCACACCCTGCCCGTCGGCCGGGGCCGCGCCTACCAGCGCGAGAAGCGCCGGGTGCGCGACGCGATCGTCGACTTCCTGGACGGCCACCACCCGGGCCTGCGCGAGGCGGTGGCCGTCAAGGACGTCTCCACCCCGCTCACCCAGGTCCGCTACACGGGCAACTACGACGGCACGGTGCTCGGCTGGCAGCCCTTCGTGGACAGCGGCGAGACCCTGGAGGAGGAGGTCAAACGCAACGGCCCCGGCGTCCCGGGCCTCGCCAACTGCTACCTCTCCGGCGTCTGGGCCACCACCGGCGGCCTGATCAGGGCGGCCGCCGCCGGCCGGCACGTGGTCCAGTTCATCTGCCGCGACGACCGCAGGCCGTTCACCGCCTCGGTCGACGACACCGCGCCGCCGCCCGTCCTGATCGTCGAACCGGTCGGCCCCGACCGGGAGTTCGGCCCTGACCGGCAGCTTGACCCTGACCGGCAGCTTGACCCCGACCGGCAGTTCGGCCCCGACCGGCAGTTTGGAGCGACCTCGTGAGGATCGAGAAGTGGATCGTCCGCGAGCACGTCGAGGGCGTGCCCGACGTCGGGCGGATGTACCGCAAGGTCGTCGAGGAGGTGGAGGTGCGCCTGGCCGAGGACGAGATGCTGCTGCGGACCCTGCACGTCTCCGTCGACCCGTACCTCCAGGGGATCGCGCTGGACACCCCGCTGGGGCAGCACATGGGCTCCGACTCGATCATGGAGGTGGTGGAGGCCGGGCCCGCCGCGCGCTTCGGGGTGGGCGAGCTGGTGCAGGGGTTCGGCGGCTGGCGCAGCCATGTGGTCAGCGACGGCGCGCCGCAGCTGTGGCAGACCGGCACGTTCCCGATGGTCTTCCCCGCCTACCGGCGCCTCGACCGGGCCGACTACGACGAGCGGTTGCCCCTCACCACCGCCCTCGGCATCCTCGGCGGCCCCGGGATGACGGCCTGGGGGACGGTCGAGACCTTCCTCGACGTGCGGCCCGGCTCGACGGTGGTGGTCAGCGGCGCGTCCGGGGCCGTCGGCTCGCTGGTCGGGCAGCTCGCCAAGCGGCGCGGCGCCCGGGTGATCGGCACCACCGCCACCCCGGAGAAGGCCGAGTGGCTCTGGGAGCTGGGCTTCGACGGGGTGGTGCTCTACTGCGACGGGGACGCCCCCGAGCGGCTGGAGAAGGAGCTCGCCGAACTCGCCCCGGACGGCGTGGACCGCTACTTCGACAGCCTTGGCGGGGCGCTCACCGACGTGGTCTTCGGCATGCTCGCCGTCGGCAGCAGGGTGGCGGTGTGCTGGCAGTGGGGCAGCCAGGTCGGCTCCCGGCACGTCGGGCCCCGGCTGCTGCCGCTGATCATGTTCCCGCGCACCACCATCCGCGGGATCTTCTCGCTGGAGTGGTTCACCGAGGAGAACTGGACGGCGCTGCGGCGCGACCTCGGGCCGCTGGTGCGCTCCGGGGCGCTCGCCTACCGGCAGACCGTCCACCAGGGCTTCGACGCCATCCCGGCCGCCTACCGCAGCCTCTTCCACGACCGCTCGGCCAGCCGGGGGAAGGTGCTGGTGCGGCTGTGAGGCAGCGGGGCCTCCCGACCCGGTCGGGAGAAGCCCCGCCGCTCCCTGCGCGTCAGCTCAGGGTGAACCAGACGCCGCGGGACTTCTTCCACTCCGGGTGGGTGAGGTCCTTGGCCTCCGTCGCGTCGTTGTACAGGTCGGCCGAGCCGCAGTCCGTGATCAGCTGCGCCCTGGCACCCGGCGCGTCCAGGTTCGGCACGTCCGGGACGGCCTCCCAGGCGCCCGCGTCGCCCGTCGGCAGGTCGAGCACCTTGACGGGCGCGGAGCCCGGCTGCCCGTCCCAGCGGTAGAGCGCGTACGGCGCGGAGTTGTCCTCGGCGGCCCAGGAGCCGGCCACGATCAGGTACTGGCCCAGTGAGTTGCGGCGCAGGTCGCGGATCGACAGGCCCCCGAGGTCCAGCTCGATGGGTTGGCCGATCGTGGCCCGGGTGGCCGAACCGTCCACCAGGGAGGTGAAGTTGGTGACCGGCACCAGCAGCGCCCGGCCGCCGGTGACCGCCGGGGTCAGCGGCGCGCGGAAGCCGATGTAGGCGGTGGAGTCGCTGCCCGGGGCGAACTCCAGGCCCTCCACGTTGAACCCGTCGATCTGCTTGGGCGCCTGGCCCTCGGCGGCGCCCGCCGCGAAGCCGTAGCGGTCGCCGTTGGCGGAGTCCCAGGCGATCAGGTCGTCGCGCAGGCCCTGGTAGGAGCCGACCAGCGTCAGCTGGGTGTCGGCGCCCGAGCCGGTCACCTTGGTGGCGAAGACGGTGCTGCGGTCCGGGCGGAGCTTGCCGTCCTTGTTGTTGCCCAGCGAGCCCGTCCAGTAGATCGTGTCGCCGACCCGGGCGGCCGCCTCGATGTCGATCTCCCGGGTGACGCCGAGGAGCGTACTGAAGTCCCAGGTACGCACCGGGGCACCCGAGTTGGCGCGGTTGTACAGCCGCAGGGTGTTGGACTCGTCGTCGCCGACCACGATGTAGCCGCCGCCCGCGTCCACCGCCGCAGAGGCGTCGCTGGAGCCGGTGAAGTAGCGGGTGGCGGCGGAGTTCTGGACGGCGGCGGAGGCCGCGTAGTGCAGCGTGCGGGTGGCGGTCCTGCCGCCCAGGCCCGTCACCTTGACCGTCAGGTCGGTGTAGCCGACGCCCTGCGCGGCCACGGCCAGGGTGCGGCTGGCGCCGGTGCCGGTGACCTTCACGTCCCCGGTGCGGGCCACCGAGGAGCTGGTGGTCGCCGAGGCCGCGACCGTCAGCGAGGAAGCGCCGGCGCCGCTCTGCGCCACCGTGACGGTCACGGTCGGGTCGCCGGTGGCCCCCACCGCGCCGGACAGGTACCCGGCCGACAGGGTGATCGTCGGCGTGCCGTACGTGACCGCGCCGGCCGGTACGGCGGGCAGCGCGACCACGGGCAGGGCGGCGACGGCGAGCGCGAGCAGCGGCAGTGGACGGCGGTAGGAGCGAAGCACGGTGACAACCCTTCGACGCGCGGACGAACGGACGGGGGTGCGGAGTGGCCAGACTGCCGCCGCCCGGCGAACGCCGCCCCTACGGGGACGAGCCGACGGGCGAACTGTGCTTTGCGGACCGGTGACCGGCTCTTGACCGGCTCTTGGTCTTCTCTTCGGCCCGCCCGTCTGCTCGCCCGTCTGCCCGTTCGTCGGCGCGCCCGTCGGCGCGCCCTTCGGCCCGCCCTTCGGTCAGCCCCCGATGCCCGCGGCGATCAGCCGGCGCTCCACCTCCGGCCACCGCGGGTCCACGACCTCGGTGGCCCGCCGGCCGACGTACTTGTCCTTGAAGCCGCTGGACGTCGAGATGCACACCAGCGGTCCGTCGCCCGGGAGTTCCTCCGCCGCCAGGCTGCGCAGCCCGGCCAGCCCCGCCGCCGCCGACAGCTCCACCCACAGCCCGCTGCGCGCCAACTCCTGCCGCGCCGCGTCCAGTTGCGCGTCCTCCAGTACCAGCGGGCGCCCGCCGCTCTCGCGCAGCACCACCACGCCCCGGTAGCCGCTCACCGGCGAGGTGATGGAGTACGCGTCCGTGCGCCCCACCTCCACGCGCGCCGCCGGCAGCCCCCGGGCGACGGCCGAGGCCAGCGGCGCGCCCGCCGCCGACTCGCAGGAGTAGATCCGCGGCACCCGCGCCGCCAGGCCCAGGCGGTGCAGCTCCTCGAAGCCCTTCCACACGCCGTACAGAAGCTCGCCGTAGCCGACCGGCACGAACACCGCCGCCGGAGTGCCCACGTCCTGGAAGATCTCGTACGCGACGGTCTTGTACCCCTCGGGCCCGTACGGGTGCCCGGTGTGGGTGCCGGTCAGGTTGCTGACCGGGTGCAGCCCGAAGCGCTCCACCGCCTGCCGCATCAGCGGCCACCGGTCCTCCCACGGCACCGGGAGCACCACCGCGCCGTACGCGTTCAGGAAGTCGCCGACGGCGGGCGGCAGGTCCGGCCCGGCGAAGACCACGCAGCGCAGCCCGGCGCGGGCCGCATAGGCGGCGGCCGAGGCGCCGTGGTTGCCGGAGGAGGCGACGGCGATGCCGGTGGCCCCGGCCGCCACGGCGGCGCTGGTGGTGCAGCGGTTGAGCCGGTCCTTGTGGCTCCAGGTGGGGTTGCGCGACTCGTCCTTGACGTGGACGCCCGGCGCGATCTCGACCATCGGGGTGCCGCCCTCGCCGAGGCCCGGCGCGAGCAGCGGGGGCAGCAGCGGGGCCCACCGGTCCAGGCCCGTGCGGGGGCCGGCGGTGGGCCCGAAGAGGGCGGCGGCGTCGAGGCGGTCGTAGGCGTAGTCGAGGTCGAGGGGGTAGGAGACCTCCTCGGTGCCGGTGCCCGGGCAGCCGGAGGTCATCGGGGGGAGCAGCGGGTAGCCGAGGGCGGGATCGCCCAGGGAGCGCTGGCCGGTCGCGAGGGAGAGTGCGTGATCGGTCGCCATCCCGCGACCCTAGGGCGTGTCGTTCGGTTCACGCCAGGCCGTCGGAGGACGGTCCTCCGCCTGAGGCGATGTCAGTGCCGTCGGCTATGGTCGCTCGCGTCGACGGACGGCGAACGACCACGGGGGATGCGATGACGGAGGTTTCGAACGGCTCGGAGGGCTCGGGGGGCGTGGAGCGCTCGGCGGGTTCGGAGCGCTCGGCGGCCGGGGATGAGCGGCGGCTGCCTGCCGTGCTCACCCACGGGCCCAGCCGGGAGTGGCTGGCGGCGGGCGGGCTGCCGCGGGTGATCGGCCACCTGGACCTGACGGCCTCGGGCGCGGAGGAGCTGCTCACCGTCGACGCCTGGTTCGAGGCCGCCCCGGCGGGCGGCGCCGAGCGCCTCGTCGTCCTCGGCGAGACGTGCTACGACGCCGAGGACGCCTGGGCTCCGGCCGCCGTGGCCGTGGACGGCACCAGTGGCGAGGTGGTCCTGGTGATCGTGGACGACGACGGGGGCGTGCGCCGGGACCGGCTCGCCACGGACGTGTGGACGCTCACCTCCCTGCTCGGCCAGGTCGAGGCCGTCACCGACCAGGCCGGGCTCGTCCTCGACCCGCGGGCGGAGGGCTTCATCCCGCGCGGCCCGGCCGCCGTCGCGCGGATCGCGCGCGTCGCCGGCGGTTCGCTGCGCGAGACCGACCCGGAGCTCTTCCGGCACTGGGACGACCGGCCGCCGCACTGGGACACGGCCGTCGGGATACGGGCGCTCGGCTGGGCCGCGCTGCCCGGCGAGGGCCTCGCGTACGCCCTCGACGCGGCGCTGGTCGAGGAGCTGGCCGAGCTGACCGGCTGCGAGGTGCGCCGCTATGCGGAGGACGACCTGCCCGCGCAGCTCTCCCACGGGCCGAGCAGGCGCCTGCTCACCGAACTCGGCCTGCCCGTCGGAGGGTCGGCCATGTTCGTCGCCGACGCCGAGGGCCCGCTGCCCACCATGGCCGAGTGCTACCCCGACAGCACCGACGAGGAGGACGGCAGCGAACGCCCGTACCAGGCCGGGTTCCTGGTGCTGAGCGAATGGACGTACGACCTGACCGTCCTCCTCGACGGCGCCACCGGCCGGGTGGAGCTCTCCGACTGGGGAGCCGACGGCGAGCTCGCCGCCTACCTGCACGGGGACCTCTCCGCGCTGCTCCTCACGCTCTGGACGTACGAGCGGCTGCGGGCGGCACGCGACCGGGAGTCGGGTCCGTGGGCGGTCTTCTCGCCGGGCGAGATGTACTCCGGCGCGGCCGAGGACATGTTGCGGGCGCTCGACCCGAAGGCGTGGGCCACCGAGGACCACTTCTGGCCGCTGCTCGCGGACGACGGGCACATGGGCGAGCTGCTGGACTGACGGGCGGTGCGGCGGCGCGTCGGTGCGGTGACCCGGCCGGGGGTGTACATCCCGGGGACTACGGCGGCGGGCGAATACATCCGGGGGGCGGATGATCCGCGCCCGCGTGCGTGACAGCGTTCCGTCCTGTCCGGGACAGCCGTTCCGCACCGACCTGGGGGAGACGCCGTGACGACCGCACCCATCACCGAACCGTCCGCCGACAGCCGTTCGCTGACCCGCCGCCGGATGCTCGGCGCCGCACTCGCCGCCGGTGCGGTGGGGGCGGCGCTGCCGCTGGGCCTCGCCGCGCCCGCCCGGGCTTCGGCACCCACCCCGGCGCCCACCAAGGCGCCCGCCTCCGGGGCCGCCGCCGGGCCCGTGCGGCTCACCCTGCCCGCACCGACCGGCCACCACGAGGTGGGCACCGTCGTCCTGCGGCTGGTGGACACCACCCGGCCCGACCCCGCCTCGGGCCCGGACGGCCACCGCTCGCTGATGACCTCCATCTGGTACCCCGCCCACCGCACCGCGGGGTACCCCGCCGCGCCCTGGATGAGCGCCGGAGCCTTGTCCGCCCTGCTCGCCGGCGCCGACATCCCGGCCGGGGCCGTCCTCGTCCCGTTCACCGCGGGCCACGACGGCGCCCCCGCCCACCCCGGCCGCCGCCGGCCCGTCCTGCTGTACAGCCACGGCGCGCACGGCTACCGGGCCGACCACACCGTGATCGTGCAGCAGCTCGCCAGCCACGGCTTCGTCGTGGTGACCGTCGACCACACCAACGACGCCATCACCGAGTTCCCCGACGGCCGCGTCCTCACCCCACACCTGCCCATGAGCCCGGCCGACTGCGCCTACGACCTGGGCTTCGTCCTCGACCGGATCGAGGAGATCGCCGCCGGTCGCAATCCCGACGCGGACGGCAAGGCCCTGCCGCAGGGCCTCGGGGAGATCCTCGACCTGGACCGGGTCGGCGCGTTCGGCTGGTCCAAGGGCGGCTCGGCCACCGCCCTGATCACGGCCCAGGACCGGCGGATCCGCGCCGGGCTGAGCATCGACGCCCCGATGATCTTCAAGACCACTTTCGACATCGACCGCCCGTTCCTGATGCTGACCGCCGAGAACACCCCCGCCACCGCCCCCGAGGTCGCCGCCTTCTGGCCCCACCTGCACGGCTGGCGCCGCGACCTCCACACCACGGGCGCCATCCACAGCTCCTACAGCGACCTCCAGTCCCTGTACCCGCAGCTCGCCCCGATCCTCGGCTGGGACGAGACCAAGCTGCGCGGCCTCATCGGCACCCTCGACCCGGCCCGCGCCGTCCGCATCCAGCAGACCTACCCGCTCGCCTTCTTCGACCGCCACCTGCGCCACCGCGGCGGCCACCTGCTGGACGCGCCCTCGCGGGACTTCCCCGAGGTCACCTTCGAGGGCTGACGGCGCCCGCCGCCCCGACGGTGGAGGAGGGGTGAGGCCGGAGGTCGGTTGACGAGCGGTCCTCCGGCCGCCACGGTAGGGCCGTATGTTGATCAGCGAGTGGCTCACCGGCGAATCCTTCCGGCCCGGCGCGGAGCTTCTCCGCAGCGACCGGTCCTTCATGCTCATGGGGTACACCCCGAGCCACGGCCGGCTGCTGCTGCGCAGCGAGCGCTCCCCGGCGCGTCCGGTGGGCCCGGACAACACGGTCGTCGAGGTGCTGTTCACGTCCGCGCAGGCCCTGGACCTGCGGACCTCCTGCGCGGGCCTGGCCATCCGCTGCGCGACGGAGGAGGAGGCCGAGCAGGTGCGGGCGGCCCACCCCACCGCCACGTTCCACGAGGGCGTCCAGGTCTTCGTGCTGGAGAGCGACGAGGACCGGGGCTACGTCGTGGCCCAGGCGGTCGGCTGGCGCGAGGGCGTCCTGGCGTACACCGAGCCGAGCCTGTTCAACGGCCCGGACGAGGACCGGCCCCGCTGGCGCCACCAGCCACTGGGTGGCGCCCACGCGGGCTTCAACCTGGCCTCCGCCGAGGAGGTGGTCGCCCTGCTGGCCGGCACCGATCCGGACGCCGGGGAGCCGGCCCGCCGGGAGCGCTACCGCGGCGTCCACGTGGTGATGACGCGGGTCGACCACGGGGGCGGCCGGTCGAAGGAGTCGCCCGCCGGGGTCTTCCTCACCGAGGCGGACGCGCGGGACGCCCTCGAGGTGCTCGCGCGGGTGGCGGACGACTGCTGGATCGAGACCGTCCCGATCGCCGTGTGAGGATCCCGAGCTGACCGTTCGTCAAAATTGTTCATTCCACTCACAGGTCGTACGTGGTCGCTTTAAGCTGCCGTTAATCATCGGCGGCTTTCCGCCACTTGAGGAACTCCCTTGCGAGCTTCGGGCGGTAGGCCCAACTCGACCATGAGAGCAGGGATGACGACGACGAGAGAACAGACGGCCGCCGCCAAGCGCGGCCGCCGGGCGGTGGGGCGGATCACGGCCGTGGCGGTCGGGATCGGTGCCTGCTCGCTGGCCGCCGCCCCGGCGGCCCATCCGCAGACACAGGCGGACGGCACGGTCGCGATCCGGGTGGTCCGGGCCGTGGACACCAGCGGGAAGTGGACTCCCGTGCTGGAGCCGGGCATCGGCGGCGTGAAGGTCACGCTCACCGACGACTCCGGCAACGGGATCGACGGCACGACGGCGGCCGACGGCACGGTGACCCTTTCGCCCGCCGGAACCAAGGCCACCGGCGGCAAGTACCGGGTGCAGGTGGTGAATCCGAAGCCGGGCGTACTGTTCCCGGCCTTCGCCTCCCGCCAGGGGCTGGACGGCGCGCCCGACCAGCTGTCCAGCAACGAGGAGTTCGTCGACCTCTCCGGGGGCAAGACGATCTCCTACACCACGGGCCTGTGGAACCCCGGGGACTACTGCCAGAAGAACGCCACCCTGGTGACGACCTGTCAACCGGCGGGCCGGGAAGCCGGGTCGGCGCGCACACTGGTCTCCTTCCCGTACGACGCACGCGGCGTGGACGGCACCGACGTCCACGTCACCGACATCTCGACCAAGGCCGAGACCGGCAACATCTACGGCATCGCCTGGAACAAGACCGACAAGCGAGTCTTCTCCACCGCGCAGGCCAAACGCACCGCCGACTACGGCCCCGGCGGGCCCGGCGCAATCTACGTCACCGATCTGGCACAGAAGAAGACCTCACTCTGGGCCACCGTCCCCAACGCCGGGACGACGGCTCACGGCACCGGCACCGACGACGCCTTCACCGACGTCGCCGGCCGGGAGAGCCTCGGCGGGGTCAAGATCACGGAAGACGGCAAGGACCTCTTCGTCGTCAACCTCAACGACCGCAAGCTGTACCGCTACGACGCGAGCGCGGCGACCGCCGCCGCACCGAAGGCCGTCTACCCGATCCCCGACCCGGGCTGCCCGGCGGCCGGGGACTGGCGCCCCTTCGGGCTCGGGCTGCAGGACGGCCTCGGGTACCTGGGCGGGGTCTGCTCGGCGGAGCCCGAGATCGGCGAGATCGGCTTCGAGACGGACGGCTCGATGCTGGTCGCCTTCCGGGACCGCTTCGCCGACCGGGGCCCCGCCGGCCCGTCGCCCGGCACGGCCGGCCAGATCCTCTCCGGCGGTGACCTGAACAAGGCGTGCCTCGCCAACGGCACGTACGTCCTCGACACCAACCTCGGCTGCGGGATCACCACACCGGGCAAGCGGTTCTTCGACACCAGTCGGATGACCTTCCACCACAACGCCGCGTTCGCCGGGATGGCCCTCTCCAAGGTGGAGAGCACCATCGCGACCTCCGGCTTCGACCCGGACAACCTCTACGCCGTCGGGTACGGCACCGCCTGGGTCCAGCGCCTCGATGGCAAGCCCGACCCGAAGCACGGGCTGCGCCTCAACCCCGTGAAGGACGCCGCGCCGTTCGGCAAGGGCGCCTCCATGGGCGACCTCGAGGTGCTCTGCGACCAGGCACCGCTGCAGATCGGCAACCGGGTCTGGTACGACCCCGAGCGCAAGGGCGTCCAACTCCCGGGCCAGAAACCGGTGGAGGGCGCGACCGTCCACCTGTACGACGAGTCGGGGAAGCTCGTCGGCACGGCGAGGACGACCAAGCGCGGGGAGTACTACTTCGACGACTCGACGACCACACCTACGACTTCGGGTTCCGCCAACAGGAAGGCGCGCTGAAACTGGTCAAGCACGACCAGGACGGCAAACCGCTGGCGGGGGCGAAGTTCCAGCTGTGGAAGGAGAGCAACGGCACCGACGGGCTCCAGACGGGCGACAAGCCCGACACCAAGGTGGGCGAGCCCTGCACCACCGGCGCCGAGGGCCTCTGCGGCGGCAGCGGGACCGTGGGCACGTACTACTGGCAGGAGGTGAGCCCGCCGGACGGCTACACCGCACCGGACACCACGGTCTTCGGGCCGCTGGTGCTCACCGCGGACAACCTCGCCGACGGGGTCTCGGTGACGGCCGTCAACAAGCGCATCCCGACGCCGACGCCCACCCCGACGCCGACCCCGTCCGCGCCGGAGACCCCGCCCGCGCCCGCGCCGCCGGGCGGGCACCTGCCGAACACGGGTGCGGGGCAGCAGATCCCGATCGCCCTGGGCGGCGCGGTGCTGCTCCTCGGCCTCGGCACCGGGCTGGTCCTGCTGGTCCGCCGCCGTCGCGCCGGACAGCAGCACTGAACGATGCGAGGGCAGGTGTGATCGAAGCCGACCACACCTGACCACCTCGGGCGGGTTCGCGAGCCACCGGTTCGGGAACCCGCCCGAGCGCCGTTCCCCCTGACAGACTGTCCGGCACCCAGGACGGAGCCTCAGGAGCCTCACCGGACGGGCCTCGCCGGACCGACTCCGCCGGACGGGCCCTGCCGGACGGGCCTCGCCGGATGGCCCGTCCCTTCTCGGACCTTCCTGGACCGGACCGACGAAAGCGAAGCCGCACCCATGCCCACCAAGGCCCGGCCGACGAAGCCCGCCGCCCCCGCCAAGGCCCGGCGCACCGGGACCGGAACACCCCCGCGCCGACGCCGCCTGCTCGGCGCCCTGATCGCCGCCGCCGTCTGCGCCGCCACGGCCGGCGGCTACGCCGTCTACCGCACGGTCTCCGGGGACGACGCCGCCGCCGAACGCCCCGTCACCGTCGACGAAGCCTCCCGCCTCGCCCTCTCCCGCCTCACCCTCTACCAGGCCAGCCCCGCCACCGTCACCCTCACCGCCACCGAGGGCGGCGGCGTATCGATCGAGGTCACCGGCATCGTCGACTACCGCGCCCACCGAGGCGTCGGCAGCTACCGCACCCTCGGCGTCCCCGCCGCCGCCCCAGCCCCCACCCCAGCCCCCACCGCCGGACCCCGCACCGACCGGGGCCTCATCGTCTGGGACACCGGGGGCCTCGGCCTCGCCCCCGCCCCCGAAGGGGAGAGCGGCCCGCCCTGGCAGCAGGCCGAACACGTGCCCCGCACCGGCTGGTCCCCCCGCGCCTACACCACCGACCCCCTCGACGCGGGCCTCCAACTCCTCGTCCAGCTCGGCGCCGACCGCCCCGACAACCCCCTGCTGCTCGCCCAGTCCGGCGCCCGCTGGCTCGGCCACGAGCGCATCGACGGCCGCGACTACGACCGCTTCTCCGGCCCCCGCGCCCAGGGCTCCGCCCCCGACGGCGCCCGCTCGCCCCTCACCTACTGGCTCGACGGGGACGGGGGCCTGCGCCGCGTCACCATGCGGATGCCGGGCCTGGGCACCCCGACCACCATGGAGTTCACCGGCCGCGACGCCGCCGCGAAACTGCCCGACGCGCCCTGGGCCGCAGGCTGAGCCAGCTGACGAATCAGGATGATCAACGCCCCACCCGTCTGCCAGAATCGGCGCATGGCTGAGCACGACATGGCGTCCTTCCGGGAGGCCCTCGCCGCCTGGACCTTCGGCGGCGGCCCCGCCGAACCGGCCCGCCGGCTCGCCGAGGACCTGCGCGTGCACACCGCCGTCCTGCTGGAGGGCCTCAGCGACTCCGCCGCCCTCGACACCCTCGCCGCCGCCCACGGCCGGGACCTCGCCGCCGAGGGCGTCTGCGTCCTGCCGATGGGCGGCGCCATGAACGTCGGCCGCTACGCCGCCAACCTCGGCCGCGAGGGCCTGGGGCTGCGCCTGGTCGGGCTCTGCGACGAGGCCGAACGCGGCTACTACCTGCGCGGCTGGCAGCTCGCGGGCGCGGCGGCCCAGGACATCCACATCTGCGTCGCCGACCTGGAGGACGAGCTCATCCGCACCCTCGGCGTCGACGCCGTCCGCGACCTCGTCGAGGCCGAGGGCGACCTGCGCGCCCTGGACGTCTTCCTCCGCCAGCCCGCCCAGCGCGGGCGCGGCGCGTACCGGCAGCTCCAGCGGTTCCTGGGCACCAAGAAGGGCCGCAAGATCCGCTACGGCCACGTCCTCGCCGCCGCCCTCACCCCGGCCCACCCGGCGACACCGCTGACGGCGCTGCTCGCCGGGCTGTGAGCGCCGCCCGCTGACGGGGCGCCCGGACGTCCGCGCGGACGGCGGCCACCTCGGCGGCGAGGGCGTGCGTCCGAAAAATGTGTTGCGGGTGCGAACGGATGGCGTCATCCTCCGGGCATGGACTTCCCACCGAACGTGATCGAGGTGGACGGCGGTCCGACCCTGCGCCGCATCAGCGCGGAGACGGACGCCGCCGCGTACCACCGGCTGGTCGACGAGTCCCTGGAGCACCTGCGCCCCTGGATGTACTGGGTGCCCGACCATCCGGCCGTCACGGACGAGTTCCTCGCCACCCGGGACGACCGGTGGGAGAGCGGCCAGAACTTCACGTACGCGATCGAGGAGCACGGCGCGCCGGTCGGGGCCTGCAGCATCTTCCACGCCGAGGGCGCGGCGGCCGACGTGCGCGAGATCGGCTACTGGCTCCACCCCGCCGTCACCGGCCGGGGCCTGGCCACCCGGGCGGCCCGCGCGCTGGTGGAGGAGGCGTTCCGGCTCCCCGGCGTCGCCCATGTGGAGATCAGCCACGATCCGGCGAACCTGCCGAGCGGCGCGGTCCCGGCGCGGCTGGGCTTCAGCGAGTTCCTCCGCCGCCCGGCCGAGCGGGTGGCGCCCGGGGACACCGGTGAGGACGTGGTGTGGAGGATCAGCCGCGAGGGCGGGGAGCCGGCCGTCGGATGAGCACCGCGCAGCCTTCGAACGATCCCCGGCTCGCCACTCACCGGCGCGCCGTCCACCGGCTCGCCACTCACCGGCGCGTCGCCGCGCGGCTGGACCAGCTGAGCGACCGGCGGCTCGCGGAGCTCGTCGGGTCGGTGGCGGGGGTCTCGGGCGTGGGTGGCCGCACGGGTGAGGCCGAGGTGGACGGCACACCGGTCTTCGTCAAGCGCGTCCCGCTGACGGACCTCGAACTGCGGCCCGGGCACCTGCGCTCGACCGCGAACCACTTCGGCCTGCCGCTGTACTACCAGTACGGCTTCGGCTCCTCCGGCTTCGGCGCCTGGCGGGAACTGGCCGTGCACCTGATGACCACCCACTGGGTCCTCGGCGGCGAGCACGACGGCTTCCCGCTCACCCACCACTGGCGCGTCCTGCCCGACACCCCGCCCGAGGGCTTCGCGGACGAGTTCGGCGGCATCGAGGGCGCCGTCGCGCACTGGGACGGCTCATCGGCCGTCCGCACCCGGCTGGAGGCGATCGGGCGGGCCACCCACAGCGTGGTGCTGTTCCTCGAGTACGTGCCGAGGACCCTCGGCTCCTGGCTCCACGAACACGGCGCGGAGGCCCTGCCCTGGGTGGAGTCGGAACTGGCGCGCGGTACGGCCTTCCTGCGCTCACGCGGGCTCGTCCACTTCGACGCGCACTTCCGCAACCTGCTGACCGACGGCCAGCGCGTCCACTTCGCGGACTACGGGCTCGCGCTGAGCCCCTCCTTCGAACTCGACGCATCCGAACGGGAGTTCCTCACCCTTCACCGCGACTACGACCGCCACTACACGGTGAGCCACCTGCTGCGCGACAACCTCCTGGCCGGGACCGACGCCGACGCCTTCCTGCGCGACTGGACCGCCGGCCACCGCCCCGAGGGCCTCGCCCCCGAAACGGCGTCAGTGAACGACCGCCACGCCGAAACCGCCCTGCTGCTGGGCGGGTTCCACCGCCGCCTCCTGCGGGAGAGCAAGAGCACGCCGTACCCCGCGTCGGACCTCGAACTCATCCTGCGGTAGCGGGACGCAGTGCTCGAACACGTTCCTGCACCGCCGACCGTCCGAGCCCGGCCTCGTCGAGGAGGCGGTGCAGGCGTTCGGCGGGCAGGTGGGGGTGGGCGGCGG
>NZ_JOCF01000067.1 GCF_000720635.1 Streptomyces sp. NRRL WC-3742
GCGCCACGCGGTATTGCCGTGCGTCAACTGGTCGATCACGAAGGACACGTCCGTCGCGCGGCTGGCGGTTTCGAAGTTGAAGTCGATCTGCTCCGGGTGGTCGCAGATCGCGCAAGGCGGCGTCCGACCGTTCGCCAGCGTCTCGCCGGTGTCCTCGTAGGTGTGGCCGACGAGCGCGACGACGTAGCCGTGGCTGGCCAGGTCGGTCGCGAGCGAGGTGAGCGTCATGCGGGGGTTCTCGGCCGCGGCCGAGAGGACCACCAGCGGGTACTTGCCGTGCTGCGGCCGTGCGCCGTCGAAGGCGTGGGTGGTGACGCTGGAAAGGGTCTGCGGGGTGATGCCGGAGCTCGCCGGTATCTTCGCGTGATCGAGGATTCCGGCTGCCTCGCCGAGGGTCATGTAGGGGGCGGGAGTTCCGGTCCCGGCGACGGCCGGGTAGATCATCGTGACGGCCAGCTGGCGGGGGCCGGACGACGGCACCCACGGGTCGATCCGGTTCGTGTCGGTGAGGTGGATGATCTCCTCACCTGCGGCGTAGGGCCCGGTCGGCGCGGGGAGCACGCCCTGGAAGGCCCGCGCGGGCGCGGCGGCCGTGGCCGGTGCGGCCACCGGCGTGGTCGTGGCGGCGAACCCGGTGCCGGTTCCGGCGATGACGGCGGCGAGCGCCAGGGCTGCGACGGCGCTGATTCGGCGGTTGCGATTCATGAGGGTGACGCTAGGTTCTGCGGCCCCTGCATCGAATCAACCCACGGTCCGGTGTCGTCCGTAGCCCCCGCGAGCTACCGGAGTCATACGCCGGGACTACGTCGTGCGGCTCCCTTTGCCGCCAGCCACAACGGCCGTCCACCGTACGCCCCCTGACGAACCGCCCGCCCCCCGACAGGCCCGGGGGCGGGCGGAGCGCTTACGGGCTGCCCGGCTCAGAGCCGGCGCTTCGCGATCGCCGCTGCCGATCGAGTTCGGCGTAGCGCGCGCGCATCGCCGCGCTGGCCGCCGGGCCGGCGCTGAACACGTACGCGTCATGGTCGTCGAGGCGCTTCCCGGTGCGGGCGTCGACCACGACCGGTTCCGCTTCCTCGCCGGTCTCGGCGTCGACGAGGATCATGGACCGCTCTTGCGGGGCCAGGTGCCGGTTTCCCCAGGCGGCCAGGGCGACGATCACGGGGCGCAGGGAGTGCCCGCGCTCGGTGAGGACGTACTCGTGGCGGACCGGGTTCGTCCGGTAGGGCCGCCGCTCCAGCAGGCCGTCGGCGACCAGGGTCTTCAACCGTGCCGTGAGCATGCTGGTGGAGATGCCCAGGCTCTGCTGGAACTGGTCGAAGCGCGTGTAGCCGTCGAAGGCGTCGTGGAGGATCAGCAGCGTCCACCACTCGCCGACGTGCTGGACCGTGGTCGACAGTGGGCACTCGCGATCCTCCAGCCGGATCCGGCTCGGCATGGCACCCTCCCTAGTTACTGCTAAAGTGAAAGTTACTGGCTTCTATTCTAGCAGTCGCCAGGGGCGTGCCCTTCCTGCGGCCCGGCCCGCCGGCATCCATCGCATCTGTGAGGCACCCATGACCGAACGCACCGACCCCGTCGAGGTCGCCGACCTGCCGGAGGTCGTCACCCGCTACCTACGGGCCCACGACGCGAAGGACGTCGCCACCGCCGTGGCGACGTTCGCGCCCGAGGCCACCGTCACCGACGACGGCCGTACCTACCACGGCGCGGCCGCCATCCGCGGCTGGCTGGAGCAGAGCAGCACCCAGTTCACCTACACCGCCACGCTCGTCGGAGCCGAGCGCCATGGTCCCGACCGGTACACCGCGGTCCAGCACCTCGAAGGCGACTTCCCCGGCGGGCAGGTCGACCTGCGCTACCGCTTCGTCCTCGACGAGCAGAGCCGGATCAGCGAGCTCGTCATCGCCCCCTGACGACCCCGGCCCGTCACGGAGTCCGTCGCGCCGCCACCCAAGGATCGCGAGGAAGAATGAAGACCTGGTTCATCACCGGCGGCACTCCAGGCGGCTTCGGCCCGGCCTACGCCGAGGTCGCACTGGAGCACGGCGACAACGTCGCCCTGACCGCCCGCCGCCCGCACCTGCTCGACGCCTGGGCCGCCCGCCACGGCGACAGGGCACTCGTCCTCCCGCTCGACGTCACCGACACGAGGCAGATCCACGATGCCGTCCGCGCCGCCGAGGAACGCTTCGGAGGCATCGACGTCCTGGTCAACAACGCGGGCCGGGGCTGGTACGGCTCCGTCGAAGGCACGGCCGACACCGACCTCCGGCACTCCTTCGAACTGAACTTCTTCTCCGTCACCGCACTCCTGCGCGCAGTCCTGCCGGGCATGCGAGCCCGTGGCGCCGGATGGATCATCAACATGTCCTCGGTCGCCGGCCTGCGGGGCGTGCCCGGCTTCGGCTACTACAGCGCCGCGAAGTTCGCCGTCGAGGGCCTCACCGAGGTGCTGCGGCACGAAATAGCCCCCTTCGGCATCAACGTCCTGGCCGTCGAACCCGGCGCCTTCCGCACCCGCGCGTACTCCGCCTTCGCCGACGAACCCGTGTCCGAGACAGTCGACGCCTACCTCCCGCTCGTCGAGTCGGTCCGCGCCTCCATGGTCGACCAGGACGGCCGCCAGCCCGGCGACCCCCACCGAGGAGTACGCGCCGTCGTCAGCGCCATGGAACAGGACACCCCTCCCCACCGCCTGGTCCTCGGCGCATCCGGCTACGACACCGTCCACGACCACCTGGAACACATGCTCGAAGAGCTCCGCGCCCACGAAACCAGGTCCCGCAGCGCGGACTTCCCTCCCCTGCCGTAACTCCCTCCTGCTCCACCGCACCGCCTCTCCGGCCTCCGCCGGCGCTCCCCGAAGCCTTCGAATATCCAGAAGCCCTCGACCGGCCACATCGCCCGCTGCGTGTCCTGACCGATGATGCCGAGGCTAACCCTCGGCAGCTTGGACACCTCCAGCAGATGCGCGAGTTGCTCGCGCATCGCCCCAACACCCGCCACCCGACTCCGCAGAGCCGCCTCCTCCAGTACGAACGCAAACGTGTGATCACCACGCTTCCGTCGAAGACCCAGAAGTCGTTCCCGGGAAGCGCGAGATCCGTCGTTCGCCGCCTCGGCAACCACCGGACCTGCTCCCCTGCCGCCTCGTTGTGCGGGCTGGTGGCCTCGTACTCGAACCGCGTGTACTCACTCAACGGCTCCGAGACCACACGAGCCCGCCTGACCTCCACCCCACGACTGACCGTCGAGCGAACGAGGTTCCGCCACCAAACGCTCTCCTCGTCCTCGATCACCAGCCGACCGTCCTGCTGTCAGAGCTGGAACGCCGGATCGTCGAGCATGTAGCCGTCCCGCATCTCCAGGTGCACCGCGGATTGCCGCGCGCCACGCAGCAGTTCCTCAAACGTTGCTTCCGACGCCACCGTTCACCCCCGGGAAGAACTGCAGCATGCGCTCGGGGATCTCGACCACCGTCTCGTGCCCCGGGAGCTCCAGCTGAGACAACCGCTTCTCGTCCAGCACCTTCCAGCCCTGGACGAGGTAGTTCCCCGACTCGTCGTCGAAGTACAGGGTCGGCGACCCGTTGTTCCTGCTCGGGGTCCTTGCCGAGCATGTGCAGCGCCATGACGCGCTTCCTCTCCGAAGTGGACGACCACTGAAACTGATCCTCCATCAGGCCACCCGGATCACACATCGAACGTGCGCGAACTTGCGTGGCGGCTAGCTCGGCGCGCCCAGCGCGCGAAAGCCGAAGCTGACGAGGAGCACGCTCTCCCCGGCCCCGAGGGGCGTCCGACCGTGCGGCGTGAACGCCCCATCGAACACGAGGCAGTCTCCCGACACGAGCTCGCACTCGGTATAACCGTCCGGGCCGATCAGGACGGTCGCGCTCCGGTCGACGCGGTCGAGCGCGGCCTGGGTGGATTCGATCAGCTCCATGTCCCCCTTGGCGATCCGAAGCCTGCTCGCTTCCTGCAAGTGGGCTCGGGCCGACGAGAGATCGCCGAGCTCCATGAGGTGCTTGGCCGGGTGCTGAAGCGCGAAGTCGACGAGCTCAGGATGACCGCTTCGCGCGTCATCCAGCGCCTCTCGGTAGTACGACTCCGCCTTCTCCAGCTCACCGGCGTACCGGTGCGCGTCGCCGAGGTTGACCTCGGTGGCAACGACGGCCCGGGTGTTGCCGACGCTCATGGCAAGGTCGAGCGCCTGCCGAAGGAACCCGGATGCGCCGTCGGAGGTAGCGGACCGCCGGCATGCCCTCGTCGTACGCGCGCTGGATGCATGTGCGCTCGTTGGCGCTCAGGTCATCCCGGTCGAGTTCGATCCGGCGGAACCGCAGCAGCTGGTTGTACACGCAGGTCGCGTGGAAAGCCCGGTCGACTTCCCAGTACTGGTTGCGGGCCACCCCCTGGGCAGCACGCCACGCGATCTCGATCTTGGGTGACGTTCTGGAGGAGTAGCCGTCGACGAACACCTGGTTCTGCAGGATGTGAAAGCTGACCGACTGGTGGACTCCCTCGTGCAGGATGTTCTCCGCGAGGAACAGGTGGGACGGCTCCACGCTCACCGTGTTCGGAGGAATGTGGTGCCGCGCCTTCTCGGAGAACACGATGACGAACGGCAGCGCCGGGTCACTGGAGCTGGTCAGCGACGACGAAGACACGCCCGGCTTGAGGTCCGCCCACAGCAGTCCTCGGACGAACTCTCGCACGCGGGCGAAGCCTTCGGGATGGACCGAGGCCAGCCGCTCGAGCGTCTGACTCAATGCGGCTCGGCGCACATCGGTGTGCTCGACGATCGCGTAGTCCGTCAGGTTGATCTCGTCGGCGATCTGCCGAGGCAGCTCGCCGACGAACCAACCGAACTTCGCCCCGGACACGCTCAGGGCCTCGGTGCGGAGGGCGATGACAGAGACCGTCGCGGGTCGGCTCGGCGCCCCGTGCCGAGCCGACCCGCCATGCCGTCGACCCCCCGGCATCAGTTCCGCGCCGAGATCAGATCTCGACGCTCTTGTCGTTGAGCATGGGATGGCCCTTCCTCTCACGCAAAGCCGGCCACCGCACCGCTGCGGCGGCACCGGGAATCCGCTGCCAGGGAGCCCTGGTGGTCCACGACCTGGCGGCATCAACGACGGTACGGAGTAGTGAATCGGCTACTCAACGTGCTTGCGGCTTCTTGCGGAATCTCATCCCAGGGCATCGAGCGCAGTGGTGATCAGCTGCCGGGCCGCCGACACCTACGCCTACGACGAGGGTTGTGAACCCGCCGGCGGCCGTACGTCCGTCGTCAGGTTGCCGTCGTCGCGGGGGTGGACGGTGCAGTAGGCGTAGTGGCCGGCGCCCGAGAGCCAGTCCGCCTTGGTCGGGCCGAGCACCGCGCGGGAGAGGCTCAGCGAGGGGTGGGCGGAGGTGACGGACGTGACGGCCGTGAAGCAGTCGCTGCTCAGGAGGGCCAGGGCGGTGGGCCACTTCGCGGCGAACTCCGGATCGGTGAGGGTGAGCACCTTGACGACCTGCGCCTGGTGCGGGCGCGCGCAGTCGAGCCGCGTCCAGCCGAAGCCCGCGTCCAGGTTCGTGTCCAGGTACGCGTCCGGCGCACCGGTCGGCCTGGTGTAGGAGAGGCACTCGCCGGGCTGCAGCTGCGCCGGGAGTGCGGTGGCGGTCGGGTGGTTGGGCTCCCACCCCGGGGTCACCGAGCTGTCGGAGGTGGCGTACGGCAGGTCGATGACCTTCACGGCGGCCAGGGCGAAGAGGAGTGAGGCCACGCCGCCGAGGGCGGCCCGGCGCGCCCGCTGCTTCCGGACCTGGGCCTTCCTCGGATCGCGGGCCGTGGGAATCTGCCGCACCGTCTTCGGGGCCCTGCGGCCGCCGTGGCGCTCGGCCAGGCGTCGCAACTGCTCCGCCACGGGCGCGGCCTCGGCCGGGCGCTGCGCCGGGTCGGGCCGGAGGAGGTCGGTGATCAGCTGCGCCAGGTCCTTGGGGACGTCCGGGCGGAGCTCCCGCAGCGGCGGGCCTTCGGTGGTCGGCGGCGATCCGGTCAGCAGGGCGTGCAGGGTGCCGCCCAGCGCGTACAGGTCGGCCCGGGCGTCGACGCTGCGGCCCGTGTACTGCTCGGGCGCCATGTAGGCGAGGGTGCCGACGGCCGTGGTGCGGTCGGTGAACCCGGGGTCGTCGACGACCTGCGGGCGCTCGTGGACGAGGCCGAAGTCCAGTAGTTTGACGGCGCCGTCCTCGGTGAGGAAGAGGTTGCTCGGCTTGACGTCCCGGTGCACCAGCCCGGCGGCGTGGGCCACCGTCAGGGCCTGCGCCACCTGCGCGCCCACCTCGGCGGCCCACCCCACGGCGACCGGGCCGTCGCCCCGGCGGGGCTCCAGCGAACGTCCGGCCAGCAGTTCCATGACCAGGTACGACATGTCGTCGACCTCGCCGAAGTCGTGCACCACGACGATCCCCGGGTGCTGGAGCCCGGCGACGGCCCGCGCCTCGCGCAGGAAGCGCTCCCGGGACGTGGCGTCGGTCTCGTGCAGCAGCTTCACCGCCACGCGCCGACCGAGCAACCGGTCCTCGGCGGCCCAGACCTCGCCCATCCCGCCGGCGCCCATCGGACGGTCCATCACGTACCGTTCTGCCACGACCGCGCCGCTCTGCACCGGGCCCGCCTTCCGCTCTTGTGATCATCGGAGAGCGGTCCAGCATAGAGCCCCGGCACCAACCACCGCCGACGCGGCCGGGCGGCCGGGCGGGCCGGCGGAGACATCGGCGATCGAGGTGCCACGGAGTGGGAAGTCGGCCGGGCCGACTTCCCACTTCGGGGCACGGGGCGGGTGGTTGCGCGTCGCCCAGGTGCGGGGACAGCCGGCCGACATCACCCTGACCGCCGTCACCAGCTCGACGCATTGCGGATCACGACCTACAACTGCCGTGACTCTCCGGCCGGCCGCGACCTCCGTGCGAGCAGCGCCCATCCCGTCACGACGACGACCGCCACCACCGCCACGATCCGGACCACCTCCCAGGTGGCCCTGGCGACCGACCCTTGCAGCGTTCCTTCGAACTGCAGCCGCTGCGACGTGTCCACGATCGCGATCAGCGGCACCACCAGCCGGAACACGACCCCGAGAAGACCACCGCGCCGTGCCAGGTTCCCGCACAGACCCAGCAGGGAGCCCAGCAGGCAGGCGGCCACGGACCACACGACCATCTTCGGCAGGACCCCCGCCCAGTCGGTGTGTGTCGTCGCGCCGGACGGATCGCTCAGGTCGGCTCGCAGGAAATCCCCATGATTCAGTTTCACCGCGTAGTAGGCGATCACACCGGCGATCAGGGACGCGGACGCCAGAACTGCGGAACCGGTCTTGGACTTCTGGGCGAGACCGACGAAGAAGGCCAGTGCCGCCCACGTCCATTCGGCGGACAGGACAAGACTCGCCGCGTGTGTTGCCGATCCGTCCGCCGCCCCGGTGACAGGGCCGAGAACCCCGAGGAGCGCACCGGCCGTCAGGGCGGCCACGGGTGCCAGGACATTGGATCGCGAGAAATTCATGGAGCTCGGGGCTTCCTTTCCGATAACGGGGAAAGGTCCCGGTCATTTCTCCGGCGAGCCGAAGGAATGACCGGGACCTCATAGAACTGAAGAGCTAGGGGACTTTAGTACGTTCCCCAGTACACGTTGCACGTGTACGCCCAGCCGGCCGTGGCGTAGGCGTACGACCAGCTGCCCGCGTTCGCGTACCCCTTGTCGTTCGAGGACGCGATGATCGCCGTGGACGAGTGGTACTTACTCGGGTGCGTGTACTGCGAGTAGCACCCCTTGAACCCGCCGTTCGGCTCGGTGCCGTAGTTCCACGTACCGCCGCCGACGTTGACGGTGGACGCGAGGGACGGCGTCTTGGCGGACGGGTCGATGGTGAGGGTCACCATCCCCCACGCCTTGGGGTGCCCCAGCGCAGCTGGCGCCGCCGCCTGGTTCACCCCATGACCAATAGATGACCCTTCGGAGTATCACCAGCGAGGCATGAGCGACAGTTTCTGCCCATACAGACCGTTTTATACCCCGGCCATCCGTCAACCCATCGGTCACGGCAGATGCAGGTTGTGATTTATGGCGGCTGCAGTGGTTGTTGCGTTCCGCCCGGGTGCGGGGGTGGCCGTCGGTGAGCGGGGAAGCAGTGACGCGGCGATCTCGCCATCCGCCCCACCTGCACCGGACCGGTCAACGGCACGGTCCCGCCCGGCGAGATGGGCTCCTTCGACTTCGGGTCCAGCGTCTCCGTGCCGTGACGGCTCGTTGACGCCCGGGGCCGCCACCGGTCGGTGGCGGCCCGCGATGTGGGGGCTACTTGTCGGCGGTGAGGGTGCCGGCGGCGCCCCAGTTCTCGGGCTGGTGCTCCTGGACGAAGACGATCACGCTCTCGGCGGGGACCTCCAGGGCCTCCACGAACGCGTCGGTGACCTTCTTGACCAGCTCGCGCTTCTGCTCGACCGTGCGCGGGCCCTGCTGGATGGTGACGACGGGCATGTTCGGCTCCTCACCGGGTAGTTGTGCCGGTTCCTCCGGCTGGAACCAGTTCACCGCGTGGAGGGGTCCCGCACCCAGAACCGAATCGCTCTGGCAGCGATCACGAATCCTGATCGTCACTGGTCATAGCCGGGTCGCGGCGGCAGGCGTCCAGGAGGAGGCGAGGGACCGGTGCGGAGCGGCGCACGGCGAGGGAGGTCGGCAGGGCCAGCGGGGTGCGGCAGGGCCGGAACGCGATCCGGGTGGTGCTGGTCATCCGGGCGGTGGCGGCGTACAGCACCGTCCAGGTCGGGGTGCCGGTGCCGATCGCGGCCAGGGTGTCCTGGAGGCTGCCCTGCAGGGGGCTCCGGGTCGGCTCGAAGCCGGCCCGCGCGCAGGCGTCCAGGACCAGGTCCACCAGGGCGGGGTGGTTCTGGCGCTCGGTCATCCGCAGGGGCAGTCCGGCGAGGTCCGCGAGGTCGATCTCGGGCCGGTCCGCGAGCGGGTGCCGGGCGGGCAGGGCCACCACCAACTCGTCCTGCCAGACCGGCAGGAAGCGCAGCTCGGGGCTCTGCTCAGCGACGGCGCTGCGGACGAAGGCGGCGTCGAGCCGTCCGTCCGCGAGCCGGGCGAGCCGCTCCCGGACGGGGATGGACTGCATCTCGACCCGGACCTCCGGGGCGCCGCGCTGGTAGGCGTCCAGGATCGCGTCGAGCCGCTCGCCGAGCCCGGTGATGGTGCCGAGCCGCAGAACGGCGGGGGCTGCCAGGTCCGCGGCGAGCGCCCGGGCGGTGGCCTCGGCGGCCAGGACGTCCAGGGCGGCGGGCAGGAAGCGCTCCCCGGCCGGAGTCAGCCGGACGTGCCGGGGCGAGCGGTCGAACAGCTCGACCTTCAACTGCCGCTCCAGCAACCGGACCTGCTGACTCACGGCGGGCTGCCCCAGCATCAGCCGCTCAGCGGCCCGCCCGAAGTGCAACTCCTCCGCGACAGCGACGAAGCAGCGCAACTGGCGCAGCTCCATAGACCTTTTCTCCTCACTCCGCTCGCACAGTCGGCTCCCGTGCCGAGCTACTCGGCTTCGGTCGTGCCCGCCTCGGGAAATCCCCCCGGATTGCCCACCCGTGCCTCCTCGTTGGCCGCGTCTCGGGGCAATCCTATGGACCGCCGGACGGGCGGGCAGACGGTTCCCGGCCTCCCTGCCCCGCCGTCCCCGCTGGTTCGGCGAAGGTCGGATCTCCCTCACGCCCCGGGTCGTGGCCTGACCTCATCCTGTCCGCCCTCGCTGGGAGCGTGAGCTCGCGAGGCGTTCGGACGTCCCGGACGAGGCCCTGACGGCCCTCGCCCTCGACGCCGGTCACCCGCTGCCCGGCGGGACCGTCCGGCACGCGGCGCCGTTCGGCATCTGACCCACCCGCGGTGCGGGGCCCGGCTCGCTCGGGCCCCGCACCGGCTCGCTCGGGCCCCGCACCGGCTCGCTCGGGCCCCGCACCGGCTCGCTCGGGCCCCGCAACGGCTCGCTCGGGCCCCGCAACGGTTCGGGCAGACCGAGGAGCCCTACTGGCGGGGGATGGGGACGCCGGCAGCGCGGAGTTTGGCTTCGGTGAGGGCGGTCAGGCGGGCCGAGACGGGGGCCTGGTCGCCGCGGTGGGTGTTGATGAGGCGGTACTGGGTGGAGGCTCTGGCCCAGGCCCGCTGGCTGGTGGGGGTGCCGAGGAGGGTGGGGTTGGCGAGGTAGTGGTCGGCCATGGCGGTGGCGAGTTCCTCGATCCGGGGGTCGTCCGGGTCCCAGGTCTCGGCTTCTTGGCCGCGCTTGGCCAGGTCGACGAACTCGGGGTCCTGCATTCGGTGTTCGAGTTGGGCGAGGAATCCGTCGAAGCCGTCCGGCACCAGGACGCGGGCGAGGACCAGGGCTTCGCGCTGTGCGGCGACGTAGTCGGGGGCGAAGCCGAGGGCGGGCATGCGGTCCAGGACGGCGCAGGCGCGGTCGGGGAGCAGGGCGCGGTCTCCCTCGGCGAGGCGGTGGAGTTGGTCGAGGCGGGCGGTCAGGTCGGCGATGCGGTCGGTGAGTTGTCGGGCGACGTCGGCGAGGGTGTCGGTGAAGCGGTCGGTGTCGGCGTCGAGCAGGGGCCCGGTCTCGGCCAGCGGGACCCCGGCGGCGGCGAGGGTGCGGACCTGGACGAGCCGCAGCAACTCCTCTGACCCGTACCGGCGGTAGCCGGAAGTGTCGCGCTGCGGCTCCTCGACGAGCCCGAGCCGGTGGTAGTGCCGCACCGTCTTCACCGTGACGCCGGCGAAGGCCGCCGCCTGCCCGATCGTGACCCCGCTCGTCATCCGCTGTGCCTGCTTCGTGTTCGGGCTCGGCCACGGCGCTTCGACGTGGCCGAGCGGGTGGCCTGGCGTACGACCGAAAGCGTAAGGGCCGAGGACGTTCAGCCGGTCGGCTGCCCCGCGCCGAACACCTCGCTGACGAGCCGCTGTTGGGCGGCCTGGAAGGCCGGTGCCAGCGACATGTCGGCGTCGTCCACGTACGTCAGCCCGGCGGTCATGGTCGTACGGCCGTCGGGCGTGCCGTACATGAGCGCCGCCGAGCCGATGGTGGCGCCGTTGTGGTGGTAGACGGTGCCGCCGTCCGGGCCGAGGTCCTGGGCGAACAGGCCGAGGCCGTAGCCGATCGTGGCCTCCGGGGTGCGCATCTCGGCCAGCAGGTCGGCGGGCAGGAGCCTGCCGCCCATGAGTGCGGAGAAGTAGGTGTGCAGGTCCTCGGTGGTGGAGATCATGTCGCCGCCGGCCGCGACCCAGGAGGGGTTGTGGCGGGTGACGTCGACCGTCGTCTCCTGCCCGGCGTCCTCGTAGCGGTAGTAGCCGTGGTTGTGGGGCGCGGGGACCTCCGGCGAGGCACCCGGCGCCACGGTGCCGGTCATCCCCAGCGGCCCCAGGACCAGCCGCTGCAGCTCCTCGGCGAACGACCGGCCGGTGACGCTCTCGATCACCAGCCGGGCCAGCACGTAGTTGGTGTTGGAGTAGCTCCAGCCCTCCCCCGGCGCGAACCGCGCCGGCCTGGACAGCGACAGCCGCACCAGCTCCTCGGGCGGGTAGGTGTGGAACCGCTTCTCCACCCACTCCTTGCCGCGCCAGGGGATGCCAGGCACGATCGTCCCGTCCTCGTACAGCTCGCCGGTGTGGCTGAAGATCCCGCTGGTGTGCTGCAGGAGCATTCGTACGGTGATCCGCCGGTCCAGGCCGAACCCGGGCAGGTGGTCGTCTGCCGGAGCGTCCAGGCCGAGGCGGCCCTCGGCGACCAGCGCGAGCACCGTGGTCGCGACGAAGCTCTTGGTGCTGCTGCCGATCCGGAAGTGCCCGTCGGTCAGCGCCTCGCCGCTGCGGCCGAGTTCGCACGCCCCGGCGCTGCCGACCCACTCGCCCTGCGCGTCGTTCACCCGCAGCTGTACCGCGAGGACGCCGGACTCGACGATCTCCTCGATCGCCTGGCGGAGCTGCGGGCGGTCCTGGTTGACGAACATGGTTGTTGCTCCCTCGGAGACGCTTGGCCCGCGTCGGTGTCGGGCCGTTGCGACGAGCCTCCACCCTGACCCGAGGTCAACCTCAACAGTGATCCGGCTCACATGCGAAGCCGTGGTGCCCCCGCCCGGAGACGGGGGCACCACGGTCTCGTCACTGCTCCGGCCCGCCGTTGCGCAGCAGCTCGTCCATGTCGCCGGTGCCGGGCGTGCCCTCCGCCAGGCCGTACCGGAGGTGGACGGTGCCCTTCGGGGTGGCGGCGGGCGGCTCGAGGAGGGTGAGGTTGGTGGGGACGGCGCCGTCGGCGAAGACCTTCTTGCCGGTGCCGAGGAGGATCGGGTGGACCCAGAGGTCCAGGTGGTCGAACAGCTTCTCGCGCAGGAGGGTCTGGAACAGGTCGAGGCTGCCGACGACCTTCACGTGCTGGTGCCGGTCGCGGATCTCCCGCACCGCGGCGGGCAGGTCCGGGCCGAGGTGCGTGGAGCCCTCCCAGGTGAGGTCGGGCTCGCTGCGGGAGGCCACGTACTTCGGGATGCTGTTGAAGAGCGCGGCGAAGGGGCTGTGCTCGGCCTTCGGCCAGTAGCCGGCGAAGATCTCGTACGTCCGCCGGCCGAGAAGGAGCGCGTCGACGCCCTGGTAGGCGGCGTCGACCTGCGCGCCTGCGGCCTCGTCCAGCAGGGGGACCTGCCAGCCCCCGAAGGGGAAGCCCTCCGGGTCCTCGTCGGGGCCGCCGGGGGCCTGTGCGACGAGGTCGAGGGTGGTGAACAGGGCGACGTGGATTCGGCCCATGGTGTGCTCCCGAGGAGAGTCGGTGGTTGGCCTGTCGGGAAGGTAGACCGGTCGGGACCGCCGAACTCATCGCTGCGCCGCGACCCGGTTTCCCACCTCGATGATCCCTCGATCATCCGTCGGCGACCCCCGGGGAGCGGCTCGGGGCGCGCCGCGTGCCCGGTACGGAAAGCCGCACCGGGCACGCGGGGAACGGCGGTGGGGCGCCGACGGTGAGCGGGGCCCGGTTGGTGCGTCTCCGGCGCGAGCGACGTGACCGGGCCCCGTCAGTGGTCCACGCTAGGCTGCGGGAGCGGGCGGGGAGTCAACGGAAACGCACACGGGAACAGGGTGAACGCGATGGCTCTTGAGGGCGAGTACCAGCCGAGTCCGGCGCAGTGGGTGCGTGAGCAGGTCGAGTTGTACGAGAGCTCGGGCGGCACGAAGGGCACCACGCTCCGGGACACGGGGCTGCCGGTCGTGATCGTCACGATGCGCGGCGCGAAGAGCGGGAAGATCCACAAGGCGCCGGTGATGCGCGTGGAGCACGAGGGCCGCTACGCGGCGGTGGCCTCCAAGGGCGGCCATCCGCAGCACCCGGTCTGGTACTTCAACCTCAAGGCCAACCCGCAGGTGGACCTCCAGGACGGGCCCGAGCGCCGGAGCATGGTCGCCCGCGAGATCAGCGGGGACGAGCGGGCGCAGTGGTGGGAGCGCGCGGTCGCCGCGTTCCCGCCGTACGCCGAGTACCAGGAGAAGACCGACCGCCTGATCCCGGTCTTCGTCCTCGAACCCGAGGACCTGGGCTGAACAGGTGCCGCAGGACCGCCGCCCGGCGGTCCTGCGGCAACTCGTACGACACCTCCTACGCCTCCGAACCGCCCTGCTCGATCTGCTCGATCTGCTCGATGAGCCGCTTGAGCTGGGTGACCTCGTCGCGCAGGGCGCGGCCACCCGCCGGGGTGAGGGAGAGCCAGGTGCGGGCGCGCTTGCCCTCGTAGCCCTTCTCGACGGCGACCAGTCCGGCCTTCTCCAGGACGGCCAGGTGCTGGCTGAGGTTTCCGGCGGTGAGGCCGAGGGCGGTGCGCAGGAAGCCGAACTCGACGCGGCGCGCCTGGTGGGCGACGGTGAGGATGCCGAGGCGGACGCGCTGGTGGACGACGTCGTCGAGGCTGTTGACGGGGTGCCGGCCGGGCTCGATGCTCATCGGGCGTCGCGCCGCCGAAGGGGCCGCTCGGCCAGGGCGAGGCCGAGGGCGCCGACCAGGAGCAGCAGGCCGGGCACGGCCAGCCCGGGCAGGGCCGACCAGGGCGAGGTGGCGGAGATCCCCGCCCAGCCGGTGCCGAACGGCACCAGCACCACGGCCAGGTACGTCACCGCGAGGAGCAGCAGACCCCGGCTGCGTTCCACCCGGGCCAGCACCAGCAGCGGCACCCCGACGGAGGTGGCGCTCCCGGCGAGGCGCTCCAGGAACCGCGTCGCCCCGGAGGCGGGGTCGAGGTGCAGGCCCCAGAGGTCCAGCGAGGCTCCGGGCTCCGGCATGCCGTCGCGCAGGGCCCACAGGGCGGGGGCGGCGCCCAGGCCCACCAGGACGATCCCGGTGACGATGTACGGCCGCACCGGCGTGCCGACTCCCCGGCTGCGGGCGCGGCGGATGTAGAAGACCGCCGTCGCGACGTAGGCGAGCGCCAGCCCGAGGGGCCAGTACAGCGGCGCCCCCTGGCTGACCAGGGCGCAGTCGGCGGCGACCCCGGGCGGGGCCCCCGGGCAGCGAACGTGCTGGATCTCGAAGGTGAGCCGGCCGACCAGGATGCCGCCCAGGGTGAGCACCCCCAGCAGCAGGAGGGGGAACCAGGCACCGCGCTGGGCGGCGCGCACTCGACGGGTCAAGTCGTCGAGCCCGGCGAGGAGTTCGCGAGGGGTGCCCGGAGACGGCACCGATGCATCTGTCATGCCATCAGCTTTGCATCACAAACCAGTTGTGACAAGAGACCTCTCCATCGAGCGAGAGATGTATAAAGCATTCATATAAATCTCGTATGCTTCTCGCATGAGCCGTCAAGACGCTACTCATGGCGCTTCCGCCGCGATCGGTTCGGCCCTCTACGGGCTGGCCACCAGCGCGGTGAGACGCCTTCCGCGCGACATGAGCATCACGTCCGCCGCCACCCTGGCCACCCTGCACAGGACCGGCCCGCGACGCATCACCGATCTGGCCGCGATCGAGGGTGTCACCCAGCCCGCGATGACCGTCCTGGTCCGGGTGTTGGAGGAGTCCGGACTGGTCGAGCGCAGGGGCGACGCCTCCGACAAGCGGGTCACGCTGGTGTCCCTGACCGAGGCCGGCGCGTCGTACGTTCGGACCCGGCGCCGGACGGGCGTCGACGCGTTCGCGCGGCTGATCGGCGAACTCGCCGACGACGAGGTCGAGGCCCTGGTGGCGGCGCTTCCGGCGCTGGCGCACCTGGCAGAGCTCGAAAGCCAGGACCGCGAAGGGCCGAAGCGGTGACGGGGCGCACCCCGGAGCGCTCCGAGGCGCCGCTGCTGGTCCCCGCCCTGATCTTCATCGCCCTGGTCGTGGCGGCGGTCGCCAGCCTCGGTACGCCGCTGATCACCAGTGTGGCGACCACGTTCCACGTCTCGCTCGACAGCGCGCAGTGGACGCTGACCGTCGCACTGCTGAGCGGCGCCGTCGCCACGCCCGTCCTCGGCCGGCTCGGAGCCGGCCCGCACCGGCGGGCCACGATCCTCGCCACGCTGGCGATCGTCGTCGTCGGCAGTGCGCTGACCGTGCTGCCGCTGCCGTTCGCGGGGCTGCTCGTCGGCAGGGCGGCCCAAGGCGTCGGGCTCGGTCTGACGGCGCTGATGATGGGCGTGGCCCGGGACCACCTCCCCGAGGAGCGCAGCACGGCGACGATCGCCCTGATCTCGGTGGTCTCGGTCATCGGCGCCGGCGTCGGCTACCCGCTCACCGCACTGCTCACCGAGATCGGCGGCGTACGGGCCGCCTACGGCTTCGGCCTGCTCGTCACCGCTCTCGCCCTCCTGACCGCGTGGCGTTCCGTGCCCGCGGCTCCCGAGGGGCGCTCCGCCCACGTGAGCGTGGCGGGCGCGCTCGTCCTCGCGGGTGGACTGTTCCTCGTCCTGTTCCTGGCCGGCCAGCGGAGCCTGTGGAGCCGTCACCTCGCCGTGGCGGTGATCCTCGCCGTCCTCGCCGTGCTCCTGCTGTGCGTCTGGACCTTCTCCGAGCTGCGCAGCAGGACGCCCCTGGTCGATGTCCGGGCGGTACGGCACCCGGCGGTCGCCGGAGCGAACATCGCCATGTTCGTCGGCGGGAGCGGCATGTACCTCCTGCTCACGCTCATCACGCGGTACGCGCAGACGCCGCACAGCGCCGGCTACGGCTTCGGGTTGACCACCTTCGTCGCCGGGCTGGTCCTCGTCCCGTTCTCGGTGCTGGGGTTCGTCGCCGGCAGACTCACGCCCCGGATCCGGACGCTGATCGACGCACCCGTGCTCCTGGCCGGCAGCGCCGTCATCGTCGGCGGCGGGTTCGTCCTCTTCGCCACGGCCCGTTCGAACCTGGCCGAACTGCTCGTCGCGATGGGTGTGCTGGGCTTCGGCGTCGGCAGCTTCTCAGCCGCCGTGCCCGGCGTCATTCTGGCCGTCACGCCCAAGAGCGAGACGTCGAGCGCGATGAGCTTCAACTACGTCGTGCGCAGCGTCGGGTACTCCCTGGGCAGCGCGACAGGCGGCCTGTTCCTGGCCACCGGCACCGGCACCGGCACCGGCCACCTCTTCCCGGACGACCACGCCTACACCACCGCCGCACTGGTCGGCATCGCCGCGATGGCACTCACCGCCCTGACCGCCATCACTCTCGCCCGCCGACACCCGCCCGAGACCAACCCCGCCGCGGCGATCGACCCCACCGCGGCCACGGGACACCCCGGTGGCGGTCCGTCTCAGCGCCGGTCACGGCCCGGGGCCCGCAATACCCCTTGATTCCACCGTGGTTGGGTGACGGAGATCGCACGGAAGCTCGGGGGATCGGGCGCGAACGCGCCCCGGTGCGTGGGAAAGTCGTGGGCATGCCCATCACCTCCCCCGGGCGCGCCCGCCACCGCACCCTGGTGTCCGTCGCCCTCCTCCTCGCCGCCGCGACGGCGCTCACCGCCTGCGGTGAGCGCCGCGCCGACACGACCGCCGGCGCCGCCGGGCCGTCTGTCGTCCCCGCCGAGACCGCCGGCTCCACCGAGGCCACCCCGTACGTCGACCCCGGCATCGCGGACGGCGCCCCGCACAACCGGGACAACCTCGCCTACCGCCGCGCCCGCGAGATCTCCCCGGCCTCCACGGCGGACGCCAAGCGCGAGGCCGACCGGATCGAGCCCGTGCTCAAGCGGCTCTGGGAGCAGGGCTCCTGGACGCCCGAGGCCGTACGGGCGGCGATGCTCGGCCTCGGGTACCAGCTGGAGCAGACCGGTCCGAACGGCGAGATCCTCGGCGGCACCCTCGACGTCAGGGCCATGGACTCCCGCTTCGAGACCGACCACTACGTCATTCCGCCCGGCGCCCGGATCGGCCTGCGGGTGCACCCCGACACCTGTGTGTCGGCGTCCGTCGAGCCCTCCAGCTACTCGGTCTCGGTCAACGGCACCTACCCGGAGACCGGCTGCTTCCAGCCGCCGTACGGCCACTGAGTCGCGGCCAGTGAGGCGCGGCCGATGGGTCGCGGCCGCTGAGACCCGGTCACCGAGGCCGACGCCCCCGGAACGTGCGGCGCAGGTCGCCCACCCAGGCGTCGGGGTTCTCCCAGGGGATAAAGTGGCCGCCCTTCTCATGGGCGTTGACGTTGACGTGGTTGAACCAGGCCGCCTGCGGGCCGGCCCTGAACGCCTCGACGCGCGCGGCGGCGCCGTGGATTCCGGGCGGGTTCTCGTAGGTGACCAGGGTGACGCCCACCGGGGCCTCCACGACCGGGGTGCGGTCGTGGGAGGGGGTCCAGGGGTAGCGGTTGGCGTTGGCGTAGTAACGCATCGACGTGGCAATGGAGTTGTTCACCCAGTAGATCGTGGCGTGGGTGAGCAGGTCGTCCTTGCCGAAGACGGACTCGACGTCTCCCCCGTTGTCGCTCCACGCACTCCAGCGCTCCAGCATCCAGGCGAGCAGCCCGGCGGGCGAGTCGCTCAGCCCGTGGGCCAGGGTCGCACCGTCGAGCATGTGGACGGCGAGGTGGACGGCGAAGGCGCGGTCCAACTCCTGGATGCGGTCGCGGACTTCGGCGGGCTGATCGTCGGTGAGGGGCCGGTTGCGGGCGAAGTCCCAGGCGCGGGGGCCGTTGAAGAAGTCGAGCGGCAGGCCGGAGCCGATGTGGATGCCGTAGAGCTCGTCGGCGTACTTGTGTCCGAGCTGGCTGGTGATCACCCCGCCGATGTCGCAGCCGCCCGCGGCGTACTTCTCGTAGCCCAGGGTCTCGGTCATCAGGGTGTGCCAAAGTTCGGACACCTTCCAGAAGTTGACGTCCGGGAAGCCGCTGAGCGGCCCGGGGAAGCCGAAGCCGGGCAGCGAGGGCACGATGACGTCGAACGCGTCGGCCGCGTCGCCTCCGAAGGCCGCCGGGTCGGCGAGCGGGTCGATGACCTTCGACCAGTGCCAGAACGTCCACGGCCAGCCGTGGGAGAGGATCAGCGGAATCGGACGCGGCCCCCGCCCCGCCCTGCGCATGAAGTGCACGGGCACGCCGGAGACGGTGACCCGGTAGTGCTCGTAGGCGTTGATCGCGGCCTCGGCCCCGCGCCAGTCGAAGCCGTCCCGCCAGTACGCGACCAGCTCCCCCAGGTAGCCCGCCGGAACCCCGTACGACCAGTCCTCGTTCCCCTCGTCCACCGCCGCCCGCGTCCGCCCGAGCCGCTCCCGCAGATCGTCGAGCACCTCGTCCGGCACATGGATCGGGCTCGGTTCCAGGGGGAAGGCGTGCGGGGCGGCCATGGCGTGACTTCCTTCCGGCGTACGGGCGGTGCGGATCACCCCCACCCTGCCACGCGGGCGGCCGGAGGGCAGGACAGCAGCGGGCGACCGAGGAGTGGAAGTCGGCGGCTCAACTCCGGGCGTTGTGGACCCGCACGCGGACGGCCACCGCGCCAAGGAGCGGCACCGGCACGTTCAGCGCCTCGGCCCGTGCCACCAGGTCGCCGAAGATCTGCTCCGCCTCGACCGGGAGGCCCGCGCTCAGGTCCCGGAACAGCGAGGAGGTGTCGTCGGAGCCCTGCTTGGTGACCATCGCGCGCGTCCGCGCCAGGTCCGCCTCGGGGATGGGGTACCCGGCCGCCGCCGCGACGGAGGCGGCCTCCGCGACCACGGCCTCGGCGAGTTCCGCGCCGCCCGGCGCGGCCGCGACCTCGCCGACCGTGCCGTTGCCCAGCACGTTGACGGCGCCGAGGCTGGCGATGAAGGCCCACTTCGACCACATCGCGGCGTCGATCGACTCGGAGAGCGCCGTCCTGAACCCGGCGCCGGACAGCGCCTCGTGGACCTCCTCGACCCGCGCGTCCGTACGGCCGCCGCGCACGCCGTGGACGAGGCTGCCCATGTCCGCCAGCATCGCGACGTCGCCGTTCTCGTCGAGCTTGGCCATCACCAGCGCGACCCCGCCGAGCACCGCCTCCTCGCCGAACCTCTCGACCAGGACGTCGATCTGGTGCAGCCCGTTGAGCACGGGCACGATCCGCGTCCGCGGCCCGACCGCCGGCGCGATGTCCTCGACCGCCCCCGCCAGGCCCGCCTCCTTGACCGTCAGCAGCACCAGGTCGTAGGGGCCCTCGATCCCGCCCGCCGTCACCAGCTGCGGCTCGATCACCGTCTCCTCGCCGAGCCCGACGATCCTCAGCCCCCGCTCCCGCAGCACCCGGGCCCGCCCCTCGCGGACCAGGAACGTGACGTCCCGCCCGGCCTGCGCCAGCCGCCCACCGAAGAACCCGCCCGTGGCTCCGGCCCCGACGATCAGAATCCGCATCGTGCCCCTTCCATGGCCGCACCTTCCCAGTGGTCAACCGCACCGGGGCCCAGATCATTCCAGCTGGAAGCTTTCTGAAAATCGCGACCCCGGCCACGCCCGGACCGGGCCGAGGTCCTCCTCGCCCGGCTCTCCGACGCGGCCCGCTACGGCCGAAAGCCCCGGGAACTACGCAAGTAGTGGCACTACTTGCGTAGTTCCCGGGGCCCGGCGCCGTACGAAGGAGGTCAGTCCTTCGAACGTCCGCACACGATGTCCCGCTGGCTCCAGGCGTCGCCGCACCAGAGCTTCTTCTCGTCCGGCCCGGTGACGTACTGGGACAGCCCCCGGTTGGCCGGGCTGCACGCCGCCTTGCCCTTGAGCGGCGAGTACTCCGGGCACTCCCCGTTCTCCAGTGCCAGCAGGTGCGCGCGCAGCGCGTCCAGGCCCATGTCCTCGACGCCCGGGTTGGTGGACGGCATGAACCGGTTGGCGGACCAGGAGCCGCCCATGGCCCCGAACAGGGCGATCGCGCACACCAGTCCGGCCGCCAGCTGGGCCGTCGCCCGCGGTGCGATGATCCGAGCGGTCCGCTCCGGGGCCACCTCGCCCAACACGCCCCGCAGCCAGCCGAATCCGCGTTCGTAGGCGAGCATCGCGCCGAGGACGGCCAGGACGAGCAGGCAGTAGAAGATGATCCAGGTCGTGCGCGGGTACAGCTGGACGGCCTGGTTCTCCTCCATGTGGGAGGCGAACCAGAAGCGCAGCAGCCAGGCGCCCGCGAGGACGAAGCCGACGGTCCGTACGACGATGTGGCGCAGGCCCAGGCCCACCGCGACGCCCGCACCCAGGAGCAGCAGCACCCCGAAGCCCGTCTGGCCGGCCAGCTCCCCGGACTCCGGCCAGTTGTGGTAGTCCTGCAGGCCGGCGCGGTCGGAGGCCCAGCCCATGACGTAGGCCGGGTCGATGTAGGTGTTGATGTAGGCGTAGCGGTCCGTGGTCGTGGCTCCGAGGCGCACCAGCTGGTAGAGCAGCGGCGAGCCGATCACCCCGGCGGTGACGAGCACCGTCCCCGCGAAGAGCGCGGCACGCTTGAGGACGGCCCCGCCCCGGCGCCACGGGAAGAGCAGCAGGGCGAGGACGAAGGCGCCGGGCGCCGCCCAGATGAACCAGCCCGAGTACCAGAGGAACAGCACACCGAACGCGGCGCCGAAGCCGAGCCCGCGCCGAACCGCCGTGCGGGCCGGGAGTTCGCCGGAGCGACGGATCTCCCGGAAGCAGGCGGCCAGCAGGGGCAGCAGCACCAGCATGGCGCCGTGGCTGTAGGGGCGGATCGGGTCGAGGAAGACGATCGACGTCGGTACGGCGACGGCCATCGCCCAGAACGGGCGCAGCATCAGACGCCAGGCGGCGTACGTCATGGGCCCGACCAGGGCGCTGAGCAGGAGTTGCAGGTCCTTGAGCGCGTGGCCCGTGCCGACGCTGCCGTGGTGGAAGAGCTTGGCCCAGACGGCGAGCAGGGCCGGGAACAGCGGCGGGTAGACGCCCGGCAGGCCCTTGCCGCGCATCATGTCGATGGCCATGCCGATGAGGTTGCCGGGGTCGCCCTCCTGCCCGCCGAGGCCCCACGGGGTACCGTTCAGGGCCACGGCGATGCCGCCGGCCACGACGCCGGTGCCCAGGCCCGCGACGGCGGCGCAGACCAGCCGCTGGGCGGTGCGGTAGTGGCGCAGCTGGCCCCGGTAGGCGAGCAGGAGCAGCACGGCGAGGAGGGGGATACCGAGGACCGCCGCGTACTGCTGGACCTTGGCGAGGCCGCTCACCTGGCCGATCCGGATGATCGGATTGACGCTGATCTGCGTGCACAGGAGCATGAATCCGACACCGACCCCGGCGCTGACCGCGATCTCGGCCAGCGGCGGGACGTAGCGCTTCGCCGCCCAGCGGGCGACCCGGCCACGGGGCCCGCCGGTCGCCGGTCCGCCGGTCCCCGGATCGGCGGACGACCGATCCGCGGACGACGGTACGGGCCGCGCGTCGGGGGACGCCTCGACAAGGCCGCCGGCTGCGTACGGAGCCGTATCTGTCATGTCAATTCGCTTTCGTGAAACGGCGCGGGTCGTTACAGGATGACGGCAGGAACGGGCCGCTGTGAACGGCCCGGGATGCCGTGGGCCGGGGGTGTCACGGATACGCGCTCGCGCATCTCCCCCGAAAGAGCGTTGTTCTGATGATGTGTTGACGAAGGAGTGAGTCCGCCGCCCTCATCTGATGAGACGTCCGGCCCCGGCCGAGGTTGCAGGTGGATCGGCTACGACCCTATCCGGCCGGGTAGCGTGCTCCCGCACCCGCTGCGCCCGGCAGCGGACCGGGAGACGGGCAGGGGCGAGGCGCCATGGCGACGGTGCTCTTCAGCGGCGGCGACGTACGGGACCTGCACGACGCGGTGGCCGCGGAGTTCGCGCCGCACAAGCTGCGGGTGCGCCGCGGTGACGGCTCCGGCGGGCGGCTCGTGCGGCACTGGCGCGGCGAGGTGTCGGTGTACGAGCTCGGCTGGGGCGCGGACGTGGACGTCGTGCCGGGCGAACTGCCCGACCTGTACAGCCTGCAGGTGCCGCTGACCGGGACGGGTCTGGTCACGGTGGACGGCCGCCCGCTCTCCACCCGGCTGAGCATCGCCGGGCCGGGCCAGCACCTCGCCATGTCCTACGACCGGGGGTGCGTGAACCACGTGCTGCTGATCTCCCGCCAGGTGGTGGACGAGGCGGTGACCGCGCGCCGGGGCGAGCCGAGCAGCGCGGCCGTGCGGTTCGACCCGTCGCTGGACCAGGACGGCGACGCGATGGCCGCCTGGCTGGAGCTCGCCCGCGCGTACGTGCGCGCGACGGGCAGCGGCCTGTTCACCCGTTCACCGCTGGCCGGGCGGCACCACGAGCGGCTGCTCGTCCACGGCCTGCTCGACCTCCAGCCGCACGACCTGGTGCGCCCCTCCGCCCTGGGCGCCGCTCCGGCCGCGGCGCCCGCCGCCGTACGCCGGGCCGTCGCCTTCTGCGCCGAGCACGCCCACGAGCCGATCATGGTCGCGGACATCGCCCGCGCGGCCCGGGTCAGCGTGTCGAGCCTGCGTCAGGGGTTCCGGACGCACCTGGACACCACGCCCATGGCCTACCTGCGCCGCCTGCGCCTGGACCGCGTCCACCACGACCTGCTCGCGGCCGCCCGCGGCGGCACCGAGGAGACGGTGACCCAGATCGCCCTGCGCTGGGGCTTCACCCACCTGGGCCGCTTCTCCCAGGAGTACCGCCGCGCCTACGGCCGCCTGCCCTCCCAGGTCCGCGGGGGCGCCTCGGGGTCATCGGGGTAAAGTGCTGCCGATCTTGCGCGTGACCGGCGAAGCACCGGGATGACGGCCAGCAGCAGGCCGGACAGCGGGACGTCCTGGTTGAGGACCGGCCCGTGGGCGGCGGCGACGAGGATGCCGATGCTCCACCAGGTGCTCGGCTTCGACGAGACGGCCACGGGCCCGGGCATTTTCCCCGTCTACGTCGCGATCGGCGCCCTGCTGCGGACCCCCGCGCGGCAGCCGGCTCCCGAGAAGGTCGCGGCCCAGGACGCGACCGCCGGCCGAGAGCACGGGGAAATTCGGTTGTCGCGGGTCGCCGTTTCGATCATGATCGCCCGCATGGACTTTTGATGACTGCCACGTAGTACGCGCCTGTCGCGCGACCCATCGCCCCGGAGCCTGACGACCCGGCCCCGGGGCGATGTGTCGCGCCCCTCGTGAGCATCCGTCAGAGAGCGGGAGCCGCCGAGCGAGTTCGGCATGCCCTCCTGCTGAGTCCTGAAAGCACCGAACACACATGAATACCGACCGCAAGGCCCTGTGGGCCGTGCGTCAGTGCGCCCTGCCCACCGTCATCCGGTCCTGCCCGGACTGTCCCGGCATGCGGCACCGCGCCTCGGGGAACATCCGCGTCAACGCGAGCGGCAAGCTGCTCGACGTCTGGCTGCTGTTGAGCTGCGCGTCCTGCGACCGCACCTCGAAGGTGCCCGTCCACGAACGCGTCCACGTCTCGGCGCTGGACCCGGCCCGACTGGTGGCGTACGAGATCAACAGCCAGGCATCGGTAAGGGAGTTGGTGACGAGCGCGTCGCTCGCGGCGAAGAACCGCTACCGGCTCGACTGGACCGGGACGTGGGAGCTGGAGACCCGGATGCCGCTGTACGCGCTCGACGACCCGAACCCGCTCTCGGTGCAGGTGCGCTTCGAGCTGCCCGCGCCGGTCCGGGTGGAGCGGCTGCTCCAGCTCGGTCTCGGCCTGAGCCGGGCCGAGGTCCGCCGTCTGGTCGCGGACGGGCGGATCCGCCTGCCGCTCGCTCCGGACGCCAAGGCGCACCAGGACTTCGAACTCACCATCCACGGACCCGGTTCCGTCGATGCGGCCAAGCACGCGAAGTCCCCCGGCGCACCCGTCGCCGAACGCACCGACCTGGCTCGGATCGGGCTGCCGCCCGCACCCGGCCGGGAGCTCCCACGCCGGGCCACGGCGCGATAGGAGCCGCCCGCTGTCCCCGGTCGTCACGCCGGGGCAGCGGGCGGACTGCACCCAGTTCGGGCCGGTCCTGGCCGTGACGTAGCCCCGGGCCGTAGACGGATCGTCAACGCGGGCGTCGATCGTACGTCCACGCCCGTCCCCCAGAGTCCTCCTCAGCGCCGCGAAGGACACCGGCGGCACACACCTGAGAGAGGACGGGACGACCATGAGGAACCTCGTACGCAAGCGCCACGTGCTGGGCGCGCTGGCGGCGGCCGCGATCGCGATCACCGCGATGCCGGGTACGGCGAGCGCCAACACCAGCGGCACGGTCAGCGTGGGCGGCACGAGCAAGTGCCTGGACGTGCAGGCGAGCAACTCGGCCAACGGCACCCCGGTGCAGATCTGGGACTGCAACGCCTCGGGCGCCCAGAACTGGTCGGGCACCGACCAGGCGGACGGGATGGGCATGACCCTCTCCGCGCTCGACAAGTGTCTGGACGTCAGCGGCAGCGGCACCGCGGACGGCACCCGGGTCCAGCTGTGGGACTGCAACGGCAGCGGGGCCCAGCGCTGGGTGCGCTACGAGGGCAACGTCCTCATCAACCCGCAGTCCGGCAAGTGCCTGGACGTCCCCGGCGGCAACTTCTCGAACGGCAACCAGCTGCAGCTCTTCACCTGCAACTACACCGCCTCCCAGCAGTGGTACTTCGCCCCGCCGCGTATCCCGCACGCCGGCTGACACCACCGAGCCGACGCGGCGGCGGCCCGGCACTCCCCCGTCCCGACCGCCCCCGCGTCACCCGGGGCCCGACTTCGCCCACCCCGCAGGCCGGGGCGCGAAGCCGGGCTCCACCCATGTCCGCACCCGGAAATCGGATGCCCTCCCCGGCCTTCGCCGCCGACAATGGCCCATGCTGATCGACCACTGGCCCCTGCTGGGCTTGCGCCTGACCACCCCCCGCCTGGAGCTGCGGCTGCCCGGCGACGAGGAGTTGGCGGCCCTCGCCGACCTCGCGGCGCAGGGCGTCCACGAGCCGGACCGGATGCCGTTCCTCGTGCCGTGGACGGACCTCCCGCCGGCGGAACGGGCCCAGTCGGTGGTGCGCCACCACTGGCTGCGCCGGGGGAACTGGTCGCCGCGGGACTGGGCGCTGAACCTGACGGTGTTCGAGGAGGGCCGGGTCGTCGGGCTGCAGACGCTCGCGGCACGGGAGTTCGGCGTCCTGCGCGAGGTCGAGACAGCCTCCTGGCTCGGGGCGCGGCACCAGGGCCGGGGCATCGGCACGGAGATGCGCGCCGCGGTGCTGCACCTGGCCTTCGAGGGGCTGGGCGCCCGCGAGGCCCGGTCGGGTGCGCTCGAGGACAACGCCTCCTCCTTCGCTGTGTCCCGCAAGCTCGGCTACCTCCCCGACGGCGTCGAGCAGCACACCGTCCGCGGCCGTCCGGTGACCAACCGCCGACTCCGACTGCCCCGCGCCCACTGGCAGGCGCACCGCAGCCTCCCCGTCACGGTCGACGGACTCCCGCCCTGCCTCCCGATGTTCGGCGCCCAGGAGCCCGCCGATCCCTCCACCCCGACGGTCACGACGGTCACGGCGCCCCCGGCGGTCACGGCGCGGGGGCCGCGTTCACGGCCGTGAGGGCGCGGATCGCGGCGCGCAGGTCCTCGGGGGCGACGGCGGAGAGGGTCTCCGTCCTCCCCGCGGCCGTCCGCACCTGAGACGCCCTCCCCCTGCGGGGTGAGGCGGGCCGTTCCGGCGGCGGATGCCGGTGGGCGTCGCCGCGCGGGATCGTCGAGGCGTCAACCAGCGCTTCGTCCGCAGGAGTTCCCGATGACCTCGCACACCCTTCTCGCCCGTCTGCACGGCCGCCCGGCGGCGGGGGTGCCCCGGTGGGCGGTGCGGGCGGCCTGGGCCACCTCGCTGACGGTGCTGCCGGCCGGGCTGTGGCGCATCCTCGCGGTGGATCTGCGGCTGCCGCTGATGGAGGTGCCGGCGGACGCGCCCGCGCCGCCTGAGTGGTTCGGGTTCGAGTGGTGGTACGTCATCGGGCTGAGTGCGGTCAGCGAGGCGCTGGCGTTCCTGGCGGTCGGGCTGGTCAGCGAGTGGGGCGAGGTGTGGCCGCGGTGGATCCCGTGGGCGGGCGGGCGCCGGGTGCCGGTCCTGGCGGCCGTGGTCCCGGCGGGGCTCGGGGCGGCGCTGAACACCCTGCTGTGGCCGTACTCGCTGACGATGATCAGTCTCGGCCACCGGATCGACGGCACGGGCCAGACCGGGCTGCACGAGAGCGGCTGGCAGCAGGCGGTCTTCCTCGGGGCGTACTGGCCGCTGGCCGCCTGGGGCCCGCTGCTGGGGGTCCTGACGGCGCACTACTACCGGCGCCGCCGCGCCCAGGATAACGTTCGCTAAAGCGAACGATCCGCCGCTCAGTCGAACCCCTCGCCGCCCGCCCCGCACCCGCGCCCGTCCCCCTCCGCCAGGTGCAGCCGCTGCCCGGCTCGGTGCTCGAGCAGCAGCACCGAGCGGACCGGCTCCCCGCCCAGCGCGGTGTACGCGTGCGGGAGCGCCGCGTCGAAGCCGACATAGTCGCCCGGGCCGAGTTCGAACGCCCGCCCGTCCACCCGCACGCCCAGCCGCCCGGCCTGGACGACGGTGTGCTCGGTGCCGCTGTGGCCGCCGGAGTCCTGCGGGGTGCCGGTGCGCACCAACTGGTCGTAGACCTCGAACACCGCCTCCCCGCAATCGATCCGGCGCAGCGGCCGCAGGTCGACCCCCTGTCCGCTGAGCACCTGGGCCTGCGCCGCGCGCACCACCGTGACCTCGGCGGCCGGCCGGGCCTCGACGAGGTCGGAGATCGGCACGCCGAGCACCCGGGACAGGCAGAGCACCGTCTCCAGGGTGGGGTTGCCGGCGCCGGACTCCAGCTGGGAGAGCGTCGCCTTGCCGATCCCGGCGCGGCGGGACAGTTCGGAGAGGGAGAGGCCGTGCTGCGCCCGTACCCGTTTGAGGTTGGCGGCGAGGACGCCCTTCACCGAGCTCTCGGAGTCGTTCACGCTCGACCTCTTCTCTCCGGACACTGTTCGCTATACCGTACGGTGCGTCTGCACGCGGCCGTGGCAGGCAGGTCAGCGTAGCGAAACGCGTCGCGACACCATCCGCTCTCACCACCCGCCCTCGTCAGGAGCCGCAGGATGACCGATCCCACCGCCACTCCGCCCATCAAGTACCGCAAGAACGGCCTCACCCGCGGCGTGACCGAGGAGCTGGCCGAGAGCATGAAGCACGGCTGGGCCGACACCGAGCGCCACGAACTGGAGCCGATCCCCCAGGCCGCGCACACGGCCCGCCGCCGCGCCGAGCTGTCGGCCGCGTACCCGGGCGAGCTGCTGGTGGTGCCCTCGGGCAACCCGAAGGTGCGGGCCAACGACAGCGACTACGCGTTCCGCCCGTCCTCCGACTACGTCTACCTGACCGGCGACCTCACCCAGGACGCCGTGCTCGTCCTGGAGCCCACGGGCGAGAGCGGGCACCTCGCCGTCGCCTACCTGCGGGGCCGATCCTCCGTGGACAACGGCGAGTTCTGGCTCGACAACCACGGCGAGCTGTGGGACGGCCGCCGCAACAGCCTGACGGAGAACGAGCGTCTCCTGGGCCTGCCCTGCCGCGACGTGCGCACCCTCGCCGCCGACCTGGCCGCCTCCACTGCCCCCGCCCGGGTGCTGCGCCGCCACGACGCGGGGGTGGAGAGCGCCCTGGAGGGCCGCACGACCGCCGAGCGGGACGCGGAGTTCGAGGTCCACCTGTCCGGACTGCGCCTGGTCAAGGACGAGTTCGAGATCGCCGAGCTGCGGTTCGCCTGCGAGGCCACCGCCCGGGGCTTCGAGGACGTCGTGCGCGTCCTCGGCACCGACGCCCCGACCCCCGAGCGCCTGATCGAGGGCACCTTCTTCGTCCGCGCCCGCCTGGAGGGCAACGACATCGGCTACGGCACCATCGCCGCCGCCGGCCCGCACGCCACCACCCTGCACTGGGTGCGCAACGACGGCCAGGCCCGCCCCGGTGACCTGCTGCTGCTCGACGCGGGCGTGGAGACCAACCGCCTCTACACCGCCGACGTGACCCGCACCATCCCGGTCAGCGGCCGCTTCGGCGAGCTGCAGCGCAAGGTCTACGACGCCGTGTTCGACGCCCAGGAGGCGGGCATCGCGGCCGTACGGCCCGGTGCCGACTTCCGCGACTTCCACCACGCCGCCCAGCGCCGCCTTGCCGAACACCTCACCTCCTGGGGCCTGTTCGGCGACCTGAGCGCCGACAAGGTGTACGAGCTCGGCCTCCACCGCCGCTTCACCCTCGCCGGCACCGGCCACATGCTCGGCCTGGACGTCCACGACTGCGCGCACTCCCGCACGGAGGAGCACGTCGACGGGCCGCTCAAGGCGGGCATGGTCCTCACCGTCGAGCCGGGGATCTACTTCCAGGAGAACGACCTGACCGTCCCCGAGGAGTACCGGGGCATCGGCGTACGCATCGAGGACGACATCCTCGTCACCGAGGACGGCAACGAGAACCTCTCCGCGGGCCTGCCCCGGCGCTCGGACGAGGTCGAAGCCTGGATGGCCGGGCTCCGCGGCTAGGCACCGTCCGGGCCTGGGCGGTGAACGGCTGGGCGGTCAGCGGCTAGGCGGTCAGCGGCTTGACCCAGCGGCTCCACCGGGCCTCCGGCCGGTAGCCGGCGGCCTTCCAGGTGCGGTGGCCGAGTTCGTTGTCGTCCAGCACCATCGCGTCGATCCGGCGGCCGCCGAGGGCGGTGAAACGTTCCTCGGCGGCCTCGAGCAGCGCGGCGCCGATGCCCCGGCGGCGGTGGCCGGGGTCGACGGCGAGGCGGTAGAGGTGGCAGCGCCAGCCGTCCCAGCCGGCGATGACCGTGCCGATCGGGCGGCCCGGGTCGTCCGCCGGGGCGGCGACGATCAGGCACTCCGGGTCGCGGGCGAGCAGGGCGGCCACGCCCGCCTCGTCGTCGGTGATGCTCGTGCCCTTGGCGGCGCGCGCCCAGAGGGCGAGCAGCGCGGGGATCTCGTCGGGGGTGGCGGGGCGCAGAACGATCTCGGAGGTCATGTCGGCCTGTTCTAACAGGCCGCCCGCCCTGCCCGCCTCTGAATTCCGGTGAGCGGTCACCCCAGGCGCCACACCGTGGTTGTCTTCACCTCGGTGTCCTCCAGGTCCGCGACCACCGGCACCTGGTACGCCGCGACGGCGGTGAACCGCTCGCGCGGCAGGTACGCCCGCCCCGGGTCGCCGACGATGACGGTGGCGCCGCGCGCGACGGCCCGCTCCAGGAACGGCAGGAAGCGGGCGGCCATGGCCCGTTCGTAGAAGACGTCCCCGGCGAGCACCACCTCGGCGGGAGCGCCGTCGCCGTCGACGAGGTCGACGAGCGACGCGTCCACCCGCACCCCGTTGGCCCGGGCGTTGAGCCCGATCGAGGCGACGGCGTAGGCGTCGATCTCGGCGGCGCTCACCTCCCTCGCCCCGCGCAGCGCGGCGGCGATCCCGACCAGTCCGGAACCGGCGGCGATGTCCAACACCGCCCGCCCGTCGACGAGTTCGGGATGGTCCAGCACGTACCGCGCGACGGCGACCCCGCCCGCCCAGGCGAACGCCCAGAACGGCGGGGCCAGTCCGGCCTCCCCGCGCTGCCGCTCGGTGGTCTCCCACAGGGCGATGGCGTCCTCGGCCATGTGCAGGCTGATCTCGGGGACGAACGGGACGGGCTTCAGCTCGGTCGCGCTCCGGATGAAGTCGAGATCGGAGAGGGTTCGCAGCTCACTCGGCATGCCCGCAGCATAGGGCCCGTACGGAGGTGCCCGCGCACGCTGCGTGGCCGGGCGCCCACCGGACGGGGGGCGGCTCGGGAGCGACCCGGGAGCGACCCGAGGGCGGCCCGGAAGCAGCCCGGGGGCGGCCCGGGGTGGACGTCACCGCCATCGAGCGTCTACATTGCTGTAGTCGCCGGAGGCGCACGAATCCACCCCCCGGACAGCCGTCCGCCTCCGGCGCCCGACCACCCGACGGGCTCAACTCCGCTCGTCCACCACCCGTTTGATCTTCCCGACCGACCGCTCCAGCGTGTACGGCTCCACCACCTCCACCTCGACGGTGACGCCCACCCCGTCCTTGACCGCCCGAACGACCTCCGCCCGCGCCGCCTCCCGCACCGGCCCCGGCGCCTCCGGGCGGGCCTCGACCCGCACCGTCAGGTGGTCCATCCGCCCCCGCCGGCTCAGCCGCAGCTGGAAGTGCGGCGCGACGCCGTCGGTGCGCAGCAGGATCTCCTCGATCTGGGTCGGGAAGAGGTTCACCCCGCGCAGGATGATCATGTCGTCGCTGCGCCCGGTCACCTTCTCCATCCGCCGGAACGCCGGGCGGGCGGTGCCGGGCAGCAGCCGGCTGAGGTCGCGGGTGCGGTAGCGGATGACGGGCAGGGCCTCCTTGGTGAGGGTGGTGAAGACCAGTTCGCCGCCCTCGCCCTCGGGCATCACCTCGTCGGTGAAGGGGTCGACGACCTCGGGGTAGAAGTGGTCCTCCCAGATGTGCAGGCCGTCCTTGGTCTCCACGCACTCCTGGGCGATGCCGGGGCCGACGACCTCGGAGAGGCCGTAGATGTCGACGGCGTGCAGGTCGAGTCGGTCCTCGATCTCCCGGCGCATCTCCTCCGTCCACGGCTCGGCGCCGAAGATGCCGATGCGCAGCGAGGTGGTGCGCGGGTCGACGCCCTGGCGCTCGAACTCGTCGAGCAGGGTGAGCAGGTAGGAGGGGGTGACCATGATGATCTGGGGCCGGAAGTCCTGGATCAGCTGCACCTGGCGGGCCGTCATGCCCCCACTGGCGGGGATGACGGTGCACCCGGCCCGTTCGGCGCCGTAGTGGGCGCCGAGGCCGCCGGTGAACAGGCCGTAGCCGTACGCGATGTGCGCCTTGTCGCCGGGCCGCCCTCCGGCGGCACGGATCGAGCGGGCGACGACGTCGGCCCACATGGACAGGTCGGCGTCGGTGTAGCCGACGACGGTGGGGCGGCCGGTGGTGCCGCTGGAGGCGTGGATGCGGCGGACGTCGGCCATCGGGACGGCGAACATGCCGAAGGGGTAGCCCTCGCGCAGGTCGGCCTTGGTGGTGAAGGGGAAGCGGGCGAGGTCCTCGAGGGTGCGGCAGTCCTCGGGGTGGACTCCGGCGGCGTCGAACTTGCGGCGGTAGAGCTCGACGTTGTCGTACGCGTGGCGCAGGGCGGCCCTCAGTCGGGTGAGCTGGTGGGCGCGCAGCTCGTCCGGGCCCAGGCGCTCGCCGGCGTCGAGCAGGGCGGGGGGCAGGGGCTCGCCGAGGCGTCGCATCGTCGCTCCTTCTCGCCTTCTCGCCTTCTCGTCGGCCGACCAGGCTCGTCGACAGCCGGCCCGTCGCCGACCGGTCGTTCGGTCAGAGTGGGTCAGGGCCAGGTAAACCGGCCCCCGGCCTGCCTGTCAAGACCACCGACCATCGTTCCGGAATGAGAAGTTCCGGCAACTTTGCCTCAAGTCCTCCCCTCGACCCGGTTGGCCGATATGAAAATCATTACGGAAATTTGACCCACGCGGCCCCTCTCCCGCCCCGGCCGCATGGTTCAGTAGTGCGGCTTCTCCCCCGCACCCCGGAGTGAACCGTGTCCTCGACTTCTGCCCTGGTCAGCGCGCTGCGCGACCTCGGCGACCGGCCCGCCGTCGTCGCCGACGGCCGCGCGATCAGCGGCATCGGCCTGCTGCTCGGCGTCTCCCCTCCCGGCGGCCTGCCCAGAGCCCTCGCCGAACGGGTCGCCGCACACGCCGCACTCGCGCCCGCCGCCGCCCGCACCGCCGAGGCCCGGCTGCGCCACTGGGCGGGCGTCCTCGGCCCGCCGCCCATCCGGCACACCGTGCTGCACCCCACCACCGAACTGGCCGTCGAACTCGGCCTCGCCACCCTCCTCGCCGGCGGCACCGTCCACTGCGGCGACCCCGAGCAGCAGCCCGACGAGCAGCTCGCCGCCCTCGCCGCCACCGGCACCACCCACCTGAGCCTGCCCTCCCCGCTGCTGTGGCGGCTCAGCGGCCGCCCCGGCCTCCCCGGCCACGACCTGCGCGCGCTGCGGCTGATCCTGCACGTCGGCCCCGAACCCCGCCAGGACGACGTGTACGCCGCCGTCGACGCGCTCGGCGCCGTCCTCGCCCACGTCCGCGCCCCGCAGAACGAGGACGAGAACGCCGACCACCGGCTGCGCGCCGACGCGGAAGCCGCCGAGGCGGCCGCCTGGAAGTACACCATCGGCCTCACCGCCGACCAGACCCGCGCCTTCGGCGCCCACCTCGACCGGGCCGTCCTCACCTCCCTGCTCCTGACCCTCCAGCAGGCCGGCGTCCTCACCGACCCCGCCCACGGCCACCACGAGGCCGAGATCCTCGCCGCCGCCCTCGTCACCCCCGCCGAAAACCCCCGGGTACGCGGCTGGCTGGACGCCCTCACCCGCCACGGCCTGATCACCCGCCGGGGCCCCCTCTACCACGGCGCCCCGGCCCTCACCGCCGCCGACGCCCGCGAAGCCTGGCGCCCCGCCACCGACGCCTGGGCCGACGGCCTCGGCCCCGCCACCGCCCTCGAGCGCGTACGGCGCGGCGCCACCCGGCTGCCCCGCCTCATCACCGGCGAGGAACCGCCCCGCCCGTACACCGCCCCCCTGCGCTGGGCCGCCGCCCGCGGCTACCTCGGCGCGGTGCTCGGCGCCCTGGTGCGCAGCAGCGCCGAGGCCCGCGCCGAGGCCCACGACGGGCCGCAGCCGCTGCGCGTCCTCGAACTCGACCGCGAGGGCGTCGAGACCACCGTCGCCCGCGCCCTGGCCTCCCGCCCCCGCCGGCACACCGAGCACCACCTCGCCCCGGACGGCGGCCGCTACGACCTGGTCGTGGCCACCACCACCGCCGGGCCCGAGGAGGAGGCGTCCGCGCTCGTCGACCTGCTCGCCCCCGGCGGACGGCTGCTGCTGCTCGCGCCCGTCGCCGAACACCTGGACCTGCTCATCACCGGCGACGCGCGCGGGGCGGGCGCCGCACCCGACCAGGTCTGGCGCACGGCGCTCGCGCGGGCGGGCTGCCCGCAGGTCCTCGGCCTGCCCGGCGCCGGGCACCCGATGGCGCCGCTGGGGCTGGGGCTGTTCGTCGCCCGGGCGGAGTGAGGGCAGGGGTTGAGGGCAGGGGGCTGGGGGCTGGGGGCTGGGGCACGTCGGCCGCCACCCGTCGGCCGTTCGCGCTGGTCAGAAGCCGCGCCGGGGCCCCCGTACCCGAGCCTCGTGGCCGCGCGGTGAAGCCCGGATCACACACTGCCACCCGATCCGTACCATTTCGATACCGAAGCCCGGATGAGCTGCGGGAATCCTCGCCGCGCGGGCCCGCCCCCGGGTAGGCTCCGGACAGTCCTCCGGCCCCCGCGCAGGCGGCCCCGCGCCGCCGTGCCGCGATCCGGTGGTGCATCCCCGCGGGCCGTCACGACTGGTCTCCGCGCACTCGACATCGCGCGCCAGGGCAGTCGCGCGAACGGCGAAGGGCAACGCCTTGGCGGATCGGCTCACCGGAGGAGACTCCTCACTCCTGCGGCGCATCAACGCGGCGGTCACGCTGCGGGCGCTGCGGACGGGCCACGCGGTGACCCTCACCCAACTCGTCGGCGAGACCGGGCTCTCCCGGCCCACCGTCGAAGGCGTCATCGAGGGCCTGGTCGAGACCGGCCTGGTCGCCGAGGTGGAGCAGCCGCGCGAGGACTGCCCGCCGGGCACCAGCGGGCGCCGCGGACGCCCCGCCCGCTGGTTCCGCTTCCGCGCCGAGGCCGGGCACATCCTCGGCATCGAGATCGGCGTGCACGACATCCGCGTCATCCTCGCCGACCTCACCGGCGAGGTGGTGGGCAGTCACTTCAAGCCCGTCGACGAGACCCTGGAGGCCGAGGACCGCCTCGCCGCCGTCCGCACCGCCGTCGCCGAGGTGCTGAGGAAGGGCGCCATCTCCCGCGACAACCTGTGGGCCGTCGGCGTCGGCACCCCCGGCATCGTCGACCGCGAGGGCACCATCAGGCTCGGCACCGCGATGCCCGGCTGGACGGGCCTCGACCTCGGCACCCGGCTGCGCCGCTCCTTCCGCTGCCCCGTCCTCATCGAGAACGACGCCAACCTCGCCGCCATCGCCGAACACTGGCAGGGCGCGGCCGTCGGCGCCGACGACGTCGTCTTCGTCATGGCCGGCCTCAGCCCCGGCGCCGGCTCCCTCATCAACGGCCGCCTGCACCGCGGCTACGGCGGCGCGGCCGGCGAGATCGGCGCCCTCCACCTGCTCGGCCAGGAGGTCACCCCCGAGCGGCTGCTCTCCACCACCGGCAAGCCGCTCAACCCGCTCGACGAGGCCGCCGTGGCCCGGGTGCTGCGCCTGGCCCGGGAGGGCGACGAGGTCTCCCAGGTCGCCATGGACCGCTTCCTCACCCGGCTCGTGCAGAGCGTCGCCGCGCTCGTCCTGGCCATCGACCCGCAGCTGGTGGTCATCGGCGGCTGGGCCGCCGGCCTCGACGGCGTCCTGGAGCCGCTGCGCGAACGCCTCGCCCAGTTCACCCTGCGCGCCCCCGAGGTGGCGCTCGCGGCGCTCGGCTCGGAGGTCGTCGCCATGGGCGCCCTGCGCGTCGCCCTCGACCACGTCGAGGACCAGCTCTTCGCGGTGGACCCGCCGCGGCTCTAGGAGCCTCCCGACGGCCTCCCCCCACGGCCTCCCCGCAACGGCCTTCCCCCAACGGCCGAGGCCCGCACACCGGTTGGTGTGCGGGCCTCGCCCTGAGGGTTTTCGGGAAGTGGTTCAGGAGGCGCTGCGGACGCCTTCCGCCGCACCGACCGGGGTGACCTCGACCAGGCCCGTCTCGCCGAAGGTCAGCTTGCAGGTGTCCGCACGGTAGGTGGAGACGGCCAGCGCGACCAGGCGGCCCGCGGCGGCGTACTGGGTGGTCATGACCAGCACCGGCGAGCCCGGAGGACGCTCCAGCAGCGCCGCCTCCTCGGCCTCGGCCACGCCCAGCTCCACCGCACGCGACTCGCCGTCGACCTCCAGGCGCTCCAGCTGGCGCAGCACCGAGCGGGCCCGGTCGCTCTCGGCCCGGAAGCCCGGCAGGTGAGGCAGCGCGGCGGCCGGCACGTGCAGCGACTCGCTGGCCACCGCCCGGCCCTCGACCAGCCGGACCCGGCGCACGGTGTGGACGGTCGCGCCCTCGGCCACGCCCAGGCCCTTCGCCAGCTGCGCGGAGGCCGGGGAGGTGGTGCAGTCGACCGTGCGCCAGGAGTGGCTGCGGACGGCGCCCGGCCAGCCCTCCTCCTGCCGGTTGACCGGCACACCCACGCGCGGGGCGGCGATCAGCGTGCCGATCCCGCGGCGGCGCACCAGGCGGCCCTCCAGCTCCAGCTGGTCGAGGGCCTGGCGCAGCGTCGCCCGGGCCACGCCGAAGCGGGCGGACAGCTCGCGCTCGTTGGGCAGGACCTGGCCGGTGGAGAACTCCGTGTCGATGGCCTTGAGAAGCACCGTGCGCAGGTGCCAGTACTTGGGCTCCGGCACCGCCGAGAGCTGTCCTGTCGTCCCCACCGTGTCCTCCACCTGTTTCCGGCCTGCCCTGCGACGAGGGCGGATCTCCGGCCCGCTGTCCGCTGTTGCGGCAGGTGGGAGAGCGGGCTTTTATCCGTCCTTCTTTATTAAAGGTCCTTGCAGTAAGCGACCCTAGGGGCTCCGTCCGGAGATGGTCAAGACCAATGACGGCGCACGATGCGGAGCCCGCGCATCTTCATGCCGTGTTCACGTCGGGGGCCCCCGCTCCACCCCGACGCGACCGTGTCACGAGTCCCGGCACCGACCCAGCCGGTAGGCTGCCCGAGTGACCGTGGTGACGACAGTGAACGTGAACGGAATCCGTGCGGCGGCCAAGAAGGGCTTCGTCGAATGGCTCGCCGGCACCGAGGCGGACGTGATCTGCCTCCAGGAGGTGCGCTCCGAGCCGGAACAGCTCCCCGTCGAGCTGCGCGACCTCGACGGCTGGCACGCCGTCTGGGCCCCCGCCGCCGCCAAGGGCCGCGCCGGCGTGGCGATCCTCTCCCGCCAGGCGCCCCAGCGCACCGTCATCGGCTTCGACTCCGACGAGTTCGACGGCTCCGGCCGCTACATCGAGATCGACCTGCCCGGCCTGACCGTCGCCAGCCTCTACCTCCCCTCCGGCGAGGTCGGCACCGAGCGCCAGGACGAGAAGGAACGCTTCATGGCGGAGTTCCTCGCCTACCTCACCACCCTGCGCACCCGCGCCGCCGCCGACGGCCGCGAGGTCGTCGTCTGCGGCGACTGGAACATCTGCCACCGCCCCGAAGACCTCAAGAACTGGAAGTCCAACCAGAAGGCCGCCGGCTTCCTCCCCGAGGAACGCGCCTGGCTCTCCCGCGTCTACGACGAAGCCGGCTACGTCGACGTCGTCCGCGCCCTCCACCCCGACACCACCGGCCCCTACTCCTGGTGGTCCTACCGCGGCCGCGCCTTCGACAACGACTCCGGCTGGAGGATCGATCTCCTGACGGCCAGTCAGAAACTCGCGGACACCTGCACCAAGGCGTACGTCGAGCGCCCCGCCTCCCACGCCGAACGCTGGTCCGACCACGCACCGGTGACAGCCGTCTTCGATCTCACCCAACTCCCGCAGCACTGAGGGGAGATCGGGCAACTCGCTCCAGCTGCCGCGAGGCCGTCGCGCTGCTCATCCAGAGCATCGGCCGCGGCCGCCACTTTCCTGCAACGGGACTGCCGGCGATCCCCAGCCACCCGGCCCGGGCCACCGCCCTCGCCTTGGTTCCCGCCACCGCGACCGCGCAGCGTCGATCCCGCTCTCCGCACGTACCCAGGCACTGTGGCGCAGGGAGAAGGAGGACGGACCCGTGCGATTCCTCGACCGCGTCTCCGCCGGCCGCCGGCTCGCCGAGGCGGTGGCCCCGTTCGTCGGCGACCGGAGCGACGGCCAGGTGGTCGTCCTCGCTCTGGCCCCCGGCGGACTGCCCGTCGCCGCCGAGGTCGCCGAGGGACTGGGCGCCCCTCTGGACGCCACCGTGGTACGGCAGTTGAGCGTGCCCGGCCACGACCGCCCGATCGGCGCCGTCGCCGACGGCGACCCCCCGCTGTTCGACCACGACTCCCTGAAGGGCCTCGGCCTCACCCCGATCGAGGTCGGCGCCAGCCTCAAGCGCGAACGGGCGCTCCCCTGCGCGTCCGGGGCCGCACCGCCGTCCTCGTCTCGGACGGCCTCACCTACGCCCTCACCGCCCGCACGGCCGTGCGCACGCTCCTCGCCGACCGCCCGGGCCGTCTGCTCCTCGCGGCCCCCGTCTGCGACGCCCGGATCGCCGAGGAGCTCCGGCGTGAGGTGGACGCCCTGATCTACCTCCACCTGCCCGACTACGCCCACGCCGCCGGCCCCTTCTACGGGGACTTCCACACCGTCACCGACCGCCACCCGCAGCGGGTAGCGGCGCGCGGGGGCGTGCGAGGCGTGCGGCGGGCAGGGGCGTGACGGCCGGACCTCTCGGAAATCCCCCACCGGACCATTTATGCGATCCACCGGATCTCCGATTCCGCAGCGCGCCGCAGCCATCACCCGGTGTGACATTCCCTGGTCGGCGTGGCCGTGAAATCCGGGAAATGCCCGCCGGTCGGCCCCGATTATCGCCGGAAGCTTGGCATATGCCTTTCAAATCACCGGCCTCCACCCGCATACTCCCAGGTCATGAAGTAGACATCCAGGCAACCCAGTTGAAGGTTGACACCGGCTCGGATCGCCACCGTATAGTTAGCACCAGTAGCCCAAGTGATATCCGTTTCACAAAAGTTACTAGTCAAAAGATCCCCTTCCGGAACGTTCCTGGCCTGGCGGGAGGCCCGGGCTCGACGAGGGATCAATGACAACACATACGGGGGTATGCGTTGCACGTCACCACACTGAACGAACTCGTCGACAGATGCCTCGCCGGGGATCAGGACGCATGGAGTCAACTGGTCGACCGGTACACGCCGTTGGTGTTCGCCATCGCCCGTGGGCACCGGCTCGGTCGGGCGGACTGCGAGGACGTCGTCCAGACCACCTGGCTGCGGGCGGTCCAGCACCTCGGCAAACTCCGCTCGCCCGAGCGGATAGCCCAGTGGATCGCGACCTCGGCCCGCCGGGAGAGCCTGAAGTGCCTGGAGAAGAGCGGGCGGAGCGTGCCGGTCGGCGAGCCGGCCGTCTTCGACCGGCCCGAGCCCTCCGAGAACCATCCGGAGGAGCGGGTGCTCACGGCCGAACAGGGTGACGAAGTCCTGCTCGCCTTCTGCGAGTTGACGCCGCGCTGCCAGGCTCTGCTGAGCCTGCTCGTGGCGGACCCGCCGATGCCCTACGACGAGATCGTCGTCACGCTCGGCATGGCCCGCGGTTCCATCGGGCCGATCCGGGGCCGCTGCCTGGCCCACCTGGAGAAGATCATGCGGCAGCGCGCAGGCCGCTCGCCGCAGGATGCGGAGTTGATCCGAACGGTGCGGGAAACCGGACTCCAGGCGTTCTCCATGCAGCGGGCACGTTAACGCGAAATGGCATCAGGCGCAGGCGGGTCGGTGAATTCGACCCGCCTGTCGCCGTGCGCATTCCCGGCGGCGCTTCCCTCTGCCGTGGCCTGCTGGATGAGCTGCTTCACCTTCGCGGTCAGATCGGCCGGCATGGGGCCGATGGCCTGGGACAGTCTCTGCAGCGTCTCCTCGGACTCGTCCACCCTCGCCCCCACAGAAGAAGTTTATGACTCAATGACAGAATCAGCGTAGAGCTTGCTCATCGCTTTCGGCAAGAGGTTCAAATCTTATATCCGTTCTCAGGCGGACTTTCGTTCAGTGCCCCGATCGTCGCCCTGAGCCGCCGCCATTCGCCGGCCGCGTGGTGCGGGATTTCCGGCAGCACCGCGCGCGAGAAGCCCGCGAGCACCCGCCCCGGGCCGACCTCGGTCAGGCCGGTCACCCCGTACGTGCCGATCCGGCGCAGGGTGTCCGTCCAGCGCACCCGGTCGGCGAGCTGGCGCCGCAGCCGCTCCCGGGCCTCGGCACCGGTGCGCACCTCGTCGGCGGTCACGTTGGCGAGCACCGGGATCGCGGGGTCGCGGAACTCCACCGCGTCGAGCTCGGCGGCGAACTCCTCCTCCATCCCGGCCATCAGACTGCAGTGGAAGGGCGCGCCGACCGCCAGTTGCACCACCTTGGTCGCGCCCGCCTCCTTCGCCCCGGCCATCACCAGGCGCACGGTGTCCACCGTGCCGGACACCACCTGCTGGCCGGGCTCGTTGTCGTTGGCGATCTCGACCACGCCGCCGCCGCGTTCGCGGGCCTCGGTGCAGAGCTCCTCGGACCGTTCGAGGGACAGGCCGATCAGCGCGGCCATCGCCCCGGGATTGTTCTCGTTCACCTTGGCCATCAACTCGCCGCGTCGGCGGACGAGTTGCAGCGCGTCCCGCCAGTCGAGCACCCCGGCGCACACCAGCGCGGCGTACTCGCCGAGGCTGTGCCCCGCGGCCAGTGCCGGGCTGATCCCGTGGGCGCGCAGCACGTCCAGGGCCACCAGGCTGGTGAGGAAGACGGCCGGCTGGGTGATGTCGGTCCGCTGCAGTTCCTCGGCCGATCCCTCCCAGCACAGCGTGGACAGCGGCAGGCCCAGCAGGTCGTCGGCCGGCCGGTAGTAGCGCTCCACCAGCTCGGGAAACCGCTCGGCGAGGTCCCGGCCCATCCCGGGCCGCTGCGAGCCCTGGCCGGGGAACAGGAAGGCGACGGAGGTCATCTGGCTCCTCAGGAAAGGGTGGTGGGAGTGAAGGGGCAGAAAAAGGAGCCGGGGCCGACCCGGGTCGGCCCCGGCTCGCGGGTCATCCCAGACGGGCGAACTGCCCGCGGTAGAACAACAGGGGTTCGTCCTCGGGCCCGGTGCCCAGCTCGCACACCCTCCCGAGGAAGATGGTGTGGTCTCCCCCGGGCAGCTCGCGTTCGACCAGGCAGCCGAAGTACGAGAGGGAGCCGGACAGCACCGGGATCCCGCGCCACCCGGGCCGGTGCGGGACGCCCTCCAGGGCGCGCTCCCCCGACGGCCGCCCCGCCGCCGCGCACCCGGCCGCCGTGGCAGCCTGGCCCCCGCTCAGCACGTTGACGGTGAACGCCCCGGCGGCGGAGATGGCGGCGGCGGTCCTGGACCCCTCCTTCAGACAGATCAGCAGCAGCGGCGGTTCCAGGGAGACCGAGGTCAGGGAGTTGACCGTGGTCGCGCTCGGTCCGCCGGGGCCGGCGGTGGTGACCACCGCGACCCCGGTGCCGAACCTCCCGATCGCCCGGCGGAAGGACCGCTCGTCCGGCCGCGCGCCCCGGACGCTGGTCCCCGGGCCCTGGTGGCCGGCCGTCACGATGCCGGCCATCAGCGCACCGGAGCCTGGGCGGTCCAGTCCACGACCGCACCCGCGTAGATCCACTTGGTGCTCTCGACCCCGATCAGCATCAGCCGGTCGCCGGGGCGGATCCGCCCGGAGCGCCAGGCGTCGTCGAGGAAGAGCGGCACGGCCGCGCACCCGACGGCGCCCATGGTGGAGAGGCTGTCGAAGATCCTGCCGTCGAGCGCCTTCCACTCCGTGGTGTCCAGCCCGAGCTCGTGGAGCGAGTCGAGCATCCAGCCGACGTTGCCCTCCGGCACCAGGCACAGGTCCACCGACTCCACGTCCACGCCGCTGCGCTGCAGCGTGCTGCGGATCGCCTCCGTGACCATCACCGGGGTGAAGTCCCCGGCACCGACCACGTCGACCTTCAGGTCGACCAGCCGCTTGGCCTTGAGCTGCTGGTGGATCGGGGCGTGGGTGCCACCGCCCACCGAGTGGATGCCCGGCTTGCGGTCGCCGCCGATGCAGGCGGTGGCACCGGCCCGGAGCCCGCCCTCGCCCTCCTCCGCGCGCAGCACGATCGCGCCGGCGCCGTCGCCGAACATGTAGACCGGCATCCGGTCGCGCATCCGTATCCGGTTCGGGTCCTGGCCGAGGAAGACCGGGGCCAGCACCGGGGAGATGGCCTCGCTGCCGATCACCAGGGCGGTGCGGTAGGTGCCGGCCTCCAGGTACATCCGGGCGATGTCCAGGCCCTGGACGACGCCCGCGCCGCCGGAGCGCAGCTCCATGGTGGCGCAGCTGACCAGGCCCAGGTGCTCCTGGACCAGGTTCACCACCGGCGGCAGCGGGAAGTCCGGGGTCCCGGTGGCGAGCACCATGAGGTCGACCTCCGCGGCCTCGACGCCGGCCGCGTCGAGCGCCCGGACGGCGGCGCGGTACGCCATGTCCGAGTTGTTCTCGCGGTGTTCGCCGGTCTTGGGGTCGATCATCCAGAACCGCCGCTCGATGGAGAGGCCCTCCAGGACCTCGTCGGGCAGCGGCCCGACCAGGCGGGTGATCTCTTCGGTGGGGATCGGATCACCGGGCTGGTAGCCACCGGTCCCGATGATGCGGATCGAGGTCACGCCGTCGCTCCTTCGGTTCGCTGCTCGTGGTGACGAGGGGTCGGACGAGGGGTCAAGGGTGTCGGAGGGGGAACCGGGGATCAGGCGGCCACGGACGACTTGTGGACGACCAGCTGCACCAGGTTGGCGACCGTGAACAGGCCCATCACCTGGGTCGCCTTGAGGGTGCCGCTGAGCGCCTCGACGTCGATCTGCGGCATGACGCTCTTCAGCTGGGCGAGCGCGCGGTCGGTGACGATCTCGTTCTCGTCGCCGAACTCCTCCTCGGGGATGCCGCCCTGGACGTACTCGGCCAGCTCGGCCGCCTGGATCTTGACGCCCAGCGAGCGCTCCAGGCGGAACAGGATGTCGAGCAGGTCGATCGACTCGGCGCCCAGGTCGTCCAGCAGGGTCGCGTCGTCCACGACCTCCTCCGGCTCCGCGCCGAGCGCGTCGGCGACGGCGGTGCGGACGGCCTCGGTGATCTGGGTGAGGGACATGCTGTGCTCCATCGTTTCGGTCATGGGCCCGCTGCCGGTGCGGCACGCGGGGCTGAGGGGCCGTGCAGTGGTGCGGTACCGCGGTACTGCGGCACTTCGGTACTTCGGTACTTCGGTACTTCGGTACTTCGGTACTTCGGTACTTCGGTACTTCGGTACTTCGGTACTTCGGTACTTCGGTACTTCCCGCCACCGGGCCGGCGGGATACACCGGCCCGGCCCGCGGGTCCGCCGGGTGGACGGGCCGCGCGGCTACGGGCGGCCGAGGCCCAGGGCCGTCATCGCGCCGCCGTCGACGTTGACCAGCGCACCGGTCATGTACGCCGACTCGGGACCGGCCAGGAAGCGCACCACCTCGGCGATCTGCTCGACCGGGCCGAAGCGGCGCATCGGGATCTGCTTCCTGATGGACCGTCCGGTCTCGCCCTCGGTCAGGCCGGCCACCAGCTCGGTCGGGGAGAAACCGGGCAGCACCGCGTTGACCCGGATGCCGAACCGGGCCGACTCCATCGCGCAGCAGCGGGTGAAGGCGTTCACCGCGCCCTTGGAGGCCGCGTAGTTGGACTCGCCGATCCAGCCGCGCTCGCCCATCACGGAGGAGACGTTGACGACGACCCCGGACCCCTTGGCCATGAAGTGCGGCAGCACGGCCTTGGTGCAGTGGAAGACACCGCCGAAGTTGACCTTCATGGTGTCCAGCCAGTCGTCCATGCCCATGTTGTAGATCAGCGCGTCCTGGGCGATCCCGGCATTGTTGACCAGGATGTCCAGCCCGCCCAGCTCCTCGACGGTGCGGGCGACCATCGCCTGGGCGTCCTCCGCCTCGGCCACGTCGCCGGCGATCGCCACCGCCCGGCCGCCGGCCTCCTCGATCGCGCGGACCAGCTCCTTGGCGGGCCCCTCCGAGGCGCGGTAGTTCACCGCGACGGCGGCCCCGTCGGCCGCCAGGGCGCGGCAGACCGCCGCGCCGATGCCCCGTGACCCACCGGTCACCAGGGCCACCTGTCCGGCCAGCTTCACCGGCTCTCTCCTTCCGTCAGGATCCGCGACTCGCGCGCGGTGGTTGCGGCGTCCGCGGCACGGACCGCCAGCGTGATGTGGGTGCCGCCCAGCGAGGCGCTGTTGACGAGCGCGGGCGTGCCGTCGCCGGCGTGGAGCGCGAGGGCGGTGCAGAGCGCGCCGCCCACGCCCATCGGCTCGCCGAGGACGGTCTTGGGCGCGTGCAGCCTGAACGGCGCGGACGCGTTCAGCGCCGGGTCGGCCCGCAGCCGGGCGACCGCGGCCGTCTCCGCCCGGTCGGCCGCGGCGAGCCCGGCGGCCGCGAGCCAGATCTCGCCCACCCCCTGCGCCGCGGGCCCGGCGTCGAGCAGGGCGGCACGCATCGCCCGCTCCACCCCGCGGCCCCGGGCGTCCCACAGGCGCGCCCGGCTGGCGTCCGAGGCCATGCCGTACCCGAGCACCGTGCCGAGGACGCGCGCGCCCCGGGCCTCGGCCGTCGAGCGGCGCTCCAGCACCAGGGCGACGCTGCCCTCGGCGAGCAGGAACCGGCCGTCCGCCGCACCGCCGGCCCCGCGCGAGCTCGCCGCGCCGACCGCCGCGTAGGCGCGGGCCACCTGGGCGGTGAGCGTGTCGGTGGCCGTGGCGACCAGGACGTCGGCCCGGCCGGCCGCCAGCAGGTCGGCGGCATAGCCGATCGCCGCGGCCCCGCTGGCGTGGCCGACCGACACGGTCGACGTCGGTCCGCGCAGCCCCAGGTGGAGCGCGACCTGCCCGGCGGCCTGGTTGTAGACGGTGTTGGGGAAGACCGCAGGGTCGGCCGCGGCCGGCCCCTCCCCCAGCACCGGCACGGTGAAGCGTTCCATGGCCTCCATCGGCCCGGTCCCGGTGCCGAAGACCACCCCGACGGTACGGGCCGCCTCGCCGCCGGGCTCGATGCCGGCCGCCTCCAGCGCCTTGGCCGTGGCCACCACGCTGAGCACGCCCAGCCGGTCCATCCGGCGCCTCGTGCGCCGGGCGAGGTACGGCTCCGGGTCGAGTTCGACCTGCCCCACCCGGACGCCGGCCAGCTCCCCGCCGGGCTCGCGCCGCGCGACGAAGTCCTGCCAGGCGGCCGACGGACCGTCGCCCGAGGGGCTGAGCACGCTGACCCCGGTGACCACCACCTCCTCGCGGCGCGGCGCGGGCGGGCGGTGGCGCAGCTGCGGCCGGGTCAGCACCAGCGCCGCGTTGGCGCCGCCGAAGGCGAAGTTGTTGGACAGTGCGGCGCCGGCCGTGATGGGCCGCGCGGTGTTCGGCACGTAGTCCAGCGGGCAGGCCGCGTCCTGGGACCGGTAGCCGGCGGTCGGGGGTGCGATCTGCTCGGCCAGGGCGTTGGCCGTCACGATGGCCTCGACGGCCCCGGCCGCCCCCAGCAGGTGGCCGATCACCGACTTGGTGCTGCTGACCGGGATCGCGGCCGCCGTCCGCTCCCCGAGCGCCAGCCGGATCGCGCTGGTCTCCGCCGGGTCGTTCTTCGGGGTGCCGGTGCCGTGGCCGTTGATGTAGCCGATCTCGGACGCACCGAGCCCCGCGTGGCCGAGCGCGGCACGGATCGCGCCCGCCGCCCCGAGGCCCTCCGGGTGCGGCGCGGTGACGTGGTAGCCGTCCGCCGAGAGGCCGTAGCCGGCGACCTCGGCGAGCACGGTCAGCCCGTGCCGCTCGGCGAGGTCGGAGCGGACCAGCACCACCATGCCGCTGCCCTCGCCGAGCGAGAGCCCCTGCCGCTCGGCCGAGTACGGCGCGGCGGGCTCGGGCGAGAGCGACTGCAGGGAGTTGAAGCCGGCGAGGACGACGTCGGAGAGCGCGTCGCTGCCGCCGGCCAGCACCGCGTCGGCCCGGCCCTGGCGCAGCAGGTCCGCGGCCCAGCCGATGGCGTTGGCACCGGAGGCGCAGGCCGTGTTGACCGCGAGCACCGGGCCGCGCAGCCGGAACGCCGCGGCCACCGCCTCGGCGAGGGCCTGCGGGGTGACCAGCGCGGGCAGCCGGCGGTCGGGCAGGGCGCCGGAGGCGTCGGCGGCCAGCCACTCGCGGGCGGAGAGCAGCCCGGCGTTGCAGGTGCCCAGCACGACGGCGAAGCGGTCGGGGTCGACCAGGCCCGCCGGCAGTGCGGCCATCGCCTCCTCGGCGGCGACCAGGGCCAGGTCGATGGCGCGCTCGCGGAAGCCGTCCGGGCGGCGGTAGGCGCCGCGCGGCCGGACGGGCACGCCGACCTCGCCGCCCAGTTTCGTGCTCAGCCCGTCCATGGACAGGCCCTGGACCTGCTGGATCGCGACCCGGCCGGCCCGGGCGCCGTCCCAGAGGGCGGCCGCGCCGGCGCCCTGCGCGGTGATCGCGCCGGTGGCGACGATGGCGACGCCCGCCGCGCGGTTCTCGTGAAGGTCGTCCTCGTGCTGGTGGTTCCCGTGGTCCGGGCGGACGGGGGTGGTGATCGGATCGGACATCACTCGGGCCCTCCTCGGGTCCCGGTACTGCGGGCTCGGGGCAGGTCCGCGGGGCGGCGGCCCTGTGCCGTACGCCCGGCCTGCTGCTGTCTCGGGTCTCGCGCGCCGTGCCAGCCGATCGCCGTCAGCACCAGCTCCACGGGCGACAGCCATGCCTGACGTTCCTTCATCGACGGCGGCGCCGGGGCCGGGGCGGGGGCGGGCCCGTCGACCGGGATCCACCGGGCCTCGGGGCGGCCGGGCCGGCCGTGCCTGGCGGAGCGCGTGGTGGAGCGCGTGGTGGTGCTCATCTCTCCTCCGGGTCGCTCAGGACCAGCGCCACCTGCTGCCCCTCCAGGCCGCGGGCGATCGCCACGGTGTGGCGCAGCCGCAGCTCCCGGGCCTCGCGCGGCACCCAGTCCAGGGCCCGGCACTCCTGGTCCGGCCGGTCGAGGTTGAGCGTGGGCGGCACCGCGCCGGCGTCCAAGGCCAGGGCGCAGACCGCGACGTTGAGCGCGCCCGCGCCGGCCACCAGGTGCCCGGTGGCGGGCTTGACGCTGCTGGCCACGGCCGTGCTCCCCGGCCCGAACACCCGGGCCAGCGCCCGGCTCTCGCTCCGGTCGCCCAGCCGCGTCCCGCAGCCGTGCGCGGCGACGTAGGAGACCTCCGCGGCGGGCACCCGGGCCGTGTCGAGGGCCCGTTCGACGGCGGCGGCGAGCGGGCCGCCGTCCGGCTCGGGGGTGATCAGGCCGCCGCCGTCGCGGGTGGCGGCCGTGCCGCGGATCTCCGCGTACACGGTCGCGCCCCGGCGGCGGGCGGCGTCGAGGTCCTCCAGCACCAGGAAGGCCGCGCCGTCGCCGAGCACCGAGCCGCTGCGCTCCTCGTCGTACGGGCGGAACACCCGCTCGGCGGGCAGGTCGGCCGTGGCGAGCACGCCGAGGCCGTCCATCCTGGTCATGCTCCACCAGGAGGCGGCGTCGTCCGCGCCGCCGGCCAGCGCCACCCGGCACTCGCCGGCGCGGACGGCCCGGTAGGCGCGGGCGATGGCGGCGGCGCCGGCGTCGGAGGTGCCGTGGAAGTAGGCGTTGGGGCCCTTGAAGCCGTGCGCGTGGGAGAGGTGGAACAGCGCCGCCGACTGCAGGCCCTCCACGTAGTACAGCGGGTGGAAGGCGGAGGTCATCCGCTCGCCGAGGAGGCGGAAGTCGGCCCGGCCCTGCTCGTCGCGGGCCGCGAGACTGCCGCTGAGCAGGTGCTCCGGGTTGGAGATCTCCTTGTTGCCGCCGACGAACAGGCCAGCCCGCTCCGGGTCGTAGCCGGCCCCGGCGAGGCCGGTCGGGCCGGTCAGGCCGGCGTCCGCCATGGCGAGGGCGGCTCCGGCGATCGCCAGGTGGTCGTTGCGGGTGGTCATCCGCAGCGACCGGCGGTCGGCGTAGCGCTGGGGGCGGAAGCCGGGGAGCTCGGCGGCGTGGCGGGTGATCAGCGCGGACGCGTCGTAGCCGCGGATCGGGCCGATGCCGCTGCGGCCCTCCAGCAGGCCCTTCCAGGTCTCGGCACCGCCCTCGCCGAGGGCGGTGAGCAGCCCGACGCCGGTGACGGCGACCCGGCGGCCCGGCCGGTGCGGGTTCACGCCCCCACCCCGCCGATGCTGCTCAGCGCCGGGACGCGGCCGCTGACCCGGGCGAGCCGGACCTCGCGCACGGTGGTGACGGTGCGGCCGTCGACGGTGACGGTGGCCGTGCCGCGGATCGTGTCCGCGGTGGCCTCGGTGACCGTGAAGTCGACGATCATCCGGTCGCCCGGCTCGACGTAGCGCCGGTAGCGGATCCGGGAGACCGCGGTGAGCGTCCACTCGCCGGCACCGGCCGCGAGCCGGGCGGTCTCGGCGACGTCGTCGAGGATCATCACCCCGGGCAGCACCGGGAAGCGCGGGAAGTGCGTGGCGAACAGGGCGAGGGTACCGGGGACGTTGCGGCCCGCGACCGCGCGCAGCCCGGGGATGCGTTCGAGCACCTCGTCCATCCGGTGCGGCGGTTCCTGCGGGACGTCGTACAGCTGGGGTGCGGTGCTCACGATTCCTCCTGGGCTGGCAGGGGCTCCGGGGCCGGGCCGGGTGCGCTGACCACGAAGCAGGCGTTGGTGCCGCCGAAGGCGAAGGCGTTCACCAGCGCGGCACGGACCTGCCGGGTGCGGAAGCGGTTCGGGACGTAGTCGAGGTCGAGCTTGGGATCGGGGTGGTCGAGGTTGACGGTGGGCGGGACGACGCCCTCGCGCAGCGCACCGAGCGCGGCGACCAGGTTGACCCCGGCGGCGGCCGAGGTGAGGTGTCCGGTCATCGACTTGGGCGAGCTGACGAGCAGTTCGTGGGCGTGCTCCCGGAACACCTCCTTGATCGCGACGGTCTCGCTGAGGTCGTTGCCGGGGGTGCTCGTGCCGTGCGCGACGACGTAGTCGATCCCGTCCGGTCCGAGCCCGGACTCTTCGAGCGCGTCCCGCATGGCCGCGACGGCGCCGCCGCCGTCCGGCGGGGAGTCGGTGATCCGGTAGGCGTTCAGGGAGGATCCGTAGCCCGCCAGTTCCGCGTGGATGCGGGCACCGCGGGCGACGGCGGCGTCCCAGTCCTCCAGGACGGCGAAGACCGCGCCCTCGCCGAGCACGAAGCCCGAGCGTTCGGCGTCGAAGGGCCGGGAGGCGCGCTCCGGCTCGTCGTTCCAGCGGTCGGTGAGCGCACCGAGCAGGGAGAAGCCGACCACGTCCATCCAGGTGGTCAGGGCGTCGAAGCCGCCGGCGACCATCAGCGTGGCCTCGCCCTCCTGGATCGCCCGGTATGCCTCGCCGATGGCGTGCGCGGCGCCGGCGCAGGCGGTGCTCAGGCTCAGCATCGGCCCGCGGGCGCCGGCCGCCTCCGCCACGGCCCTGGTGCCGAGGTTCTGGTTGCGCCGCAGCACGTCCACCGGGGCCTGCCGGTACAGGTCGTGGTAGCCGCTGGACTCCAACTGGTGCGACATGTCGACCAGTTCCTGCAGTTCCGGACGGCCGACGGTGCCCGCCACGGCCACTCCGCGCCGGTACGGGTCGGTGGCGGCCTCCCAGCCGCCGGCGGAGCGCAGCGCCTCGCGGGCGGCGGCCGCGGCGAACAGCGCGGCCCGGGAGAGGTGGCGCCGCTCGCGGGCCGGGCCGGCCGAGGCCGGGTCGAAGTCCCGGACCTGGCCGGCGATGCGCACCGGCATGGTCGACGCGTCGAAGGTCTCCAGCGGGCCCACTCCGCTGCGGCCCGCGACCAGGGCCCGCCAGGTGGTCCCGGCGTCGTTGCCGAGCGGGGTGACGGCGCCGATCCCGGTGACGGCGACCCGGTTCACCGCGCACCCGCCACTTCGGGCAGGCCGCGGGTGAGGCGGCGCTCGAGCAGCCGGGTGGCCTCCAGGTCCTCCAGTTCGTCGGCGGGCAGCAGCGCGCACATGATCGCCTCGGCGGTCATCACCGGGCGGCCGCCGACGGTGGCGGTGCCGCTGAGGACGGCCGTCTCGTCGTTCAACGACTCGACGGTGCCGACCAGTTCGAGGACGTCTCCGGGGCGGACGGGGCCGTGGAAGGAGACGTTGTCGACCGAGAGCAGCGCCGCCCGGCGGCGCAGGTCGGTGGTGATCAGGATGAGCCAGGTGCCGGCCTGGCAGAGCGCCTCCAGGACCAGCGGGGCGGGCATCTCCGGGCCCCGGCCGGTGTCCCGCCAGTGGTCCTCCAGCCGGGAGGTCACCTTGCGGGCGCGGACGGCTCGGCCCGGTTCCAGGGCGTCGATCCGGTCGATGAGATGGAAGCGCATGGTCACCCTTCGTCGTGCGCGGTGTCCCGGGCGGGGTTGTCGTGGGTCGGGCCGTCGTGGGTCGGACCGGTGCCGGTCGGGCCGGTGTCGGTCGCGCCGGTGTCGGTCGCGCCGTCCCCGACGGGGCGGCCGTCCTCGGCCGGCAGCAGGACGGCCTGGGCGACGGCGTAGCCGCCGGTGTGCGAGAGGGAGAGCTGGGCGCCGGCCCAGCCCGCCCGGTGGCAGTGCCGTGCGGTGACACCGCTCAGCCGCACCCGCGGAGGCCCGAACGGGGCGGAGACCACCTCGACGTCCGTCCATGCCTGCCCCGGGCCCAGTCCGGTCCCGAGGGCCTTGAGCACGGCCTCCTTGGCGGCGAACCGGGCGGCGAGGTGGGCCGCCCGGTTGCGCCTGCCCTCGCAGTAGCCGAGTTCGCCCTCGGTGAAGATGTCCCGCTCCGCGCCGGTGTTCCGGGCGAGCAGGCTGTCCAGCCGGTCGATCTCCACCAGGTCCACCCCAATGGCGATTCGCACGCCGGGTCCCCCTCCCGTCGGTGCGCCGCACGGTGGGCGGCGGCGCTGCATCAGGACAGATACGGCGGTGCGTGCGGCGGATACAGCCGGATCCGGATCCACGGGCGGGCGCGCCGGTGTATCCGCGGGCCTCCGACGCCGATCTGCTCGGGGAGACGGCATCACACCGACCACCCATCGGGAGCGGCGACATGACGGACGATCGGCGACAGGTACGCACCGGACTCCCGCAGGACCCGCTGCGGCGCTCGCTCAAGCTGGCCGCGCTCCCCCTCGGGCACGTCGGACGCAGCGCCTTCGGCCTGGCCCGTCGCCTGGCGGGCGGCGCCGAGGAGGCCGTCCGCACGCAGGTCCAGGAGCGCACCGCCCGGCAGCTGTTCCAGGTGGTCGGCGAGCTGAAGGGCGGGACGCAGAAGCTCGCCCAGGTGCTGAGCGTGATGGAGGCGGCCGTGCCGGAGCACCTGGCCGCGCCGTACCGGAGCGCGCTGACGGAGTTGCAGGAGGCCGGGCCCCCGCTGCCCGCCGCCGTGGTCCACCGGGTGCTGCGGGGCGAGCTGGGCCCCGGCTGGCGCGCGCTGGTACGGGAGTTCGACGACCGCCCGGTGGCCTGCGCCTCGATCGGCCAGGTGCACCGGGCGCGGTGGCGCGACGGCACCGAGGTCGCCGTCAAGGTCCAGCACCCGGGCGCGGAGCGGGCGTTGAACGCCGACCTCGGGCAACTCAGGCGGCTCGGACGGCTGTTCGCCCCGTTCGCCGACGGCCTGCCGGTCGAGGAGCTGGTGCACGAGGTGCGGGACCGGATGGTCGAGGAGCTCGACTACGGCAGGGAGGCCGGGACGCAGCGCGCGTTCGCCGCCTCCTTCGCCGGCGACGAGGACTTCCTCGTGCCGCCGGTGGTCCACGGCACCGGCCGCGTGCTGGTCACCGGCTGGCTGGAGGGCACCCCGGTCTCCGCCGTGATCGCGGACGGCACCCGGGAGCAGCGCGACCGCCTGGGCCTGCTGCTGGTGCGCTTCCTATTCGCCGGACCGCAGCGCTGCGGCCTGCTGCACTCGGACCCGCACCCGGGCAACTTCCGGCTCCTCCCGGACGGGCGGCTGGGCGTCCTGGACTTCGGAGCCGTCACCCGGCTCCCGGACGGCCTGCCGGGCTGGATCGGCGGCGTGACGCGGGCCTGCGCAGACGGCGATCCGGACGGCATGGCCGAAGTGCTGCGCCGGTACGGCCTGTTGCGCCCCGGCGTCGCCCACCGGGACTTCGGCTGGCTGTACCGGGCGATGGCCCCGATGGCGGCGCCCCTGGCCGAGGAGGAGTTCGCCTTCGACCGGCCGTGGATGCGCGAGGTGATGCGGACGGCGACGCTCACCAAGGAGTCGGCCGCCGTCCGCTCCCACGTGCGGATGCCGCCGGAGCAGGCCCTGGTCCAGCGGGTGTGGCTGGGCACGCTGGCCGTCCTGTGCCAGCTCGGCGCCCGGGTGCCGATCCGCGCCGAGGCGCTGAAGGGGCTGCCGGGCTTCGATGCGCGAACAGGCATCAGTTCCGTCACGGGTTCTCACTCGCGCGACAGCCGGTAGACTTGGCACCGGTTACTGATGAGTCAGCCTGGCGTAGTGGAGATGACTCGATGGTCAGGCAGGTGGCGGAGGCGCCGGTGCTCTCGCGCCGGGAACGCGCACGACAGGCGACGATTGACGAGATCAAGTCCGTGGGGCGCGATCTGCTCGCCGTGGACGGCGAGAACGGTGTCACCATCCGTGCCATCGCACGGGAGATGGGGATGACCGCTCCGGCGGTGTACCGCTACTTCACCTCCCACGAGTTGCTGATCAGGGCGCTGCGCGCGGACGTCTTCGCCGAGGCGGCCCACGCGGTGCTCGCAGGCGCCGCCGACGGGGCGGCTCACGACGACGCGCTCAGGCGGCTGCTCGACGCCGCGCGGGGGCTGCGCAACTGGGCGCTGTCGCACCGCCACGAGTTCTCCTTCGTCCTGGGCCGCTCCCCGGTGAGCCCGGAGGCCCAGGAGGACCAGGAGGCCCAGGACGCCGGTTGGGTGTTCGGCTCGGCGTTCGCCGGTCTGCTGTGCGAACTGTGGCTGCAGCGCCCGTTCCGCGTCCCGGCCGAGTCGGAGCTCTCCCCGGAGCTGGTCCATCAGCTCAACGGGCTGCGCATCTCCCGGCAGTTGGACGTGCCGGTCGGCGCCATCGCGGTCATGCTGAGCAGCTGGGCCCGGCTCCACGGTGTGATCTGCCTCGACGTGATGGGCCACCTGGCCTTCGTTCTGCCGAACGCGGACGCCTTCTTCGAATACGAACTCTTCAGGCTCTGCGCCGAGTTGGGCATGGCCGACGGTTACCGGCCGCCGCGGTAGACGGGCCGGCCCCCTCTGAGAGACAGGAGCCGCCATGACCGGTCCACTGGACCGCCTCATCCCCGATCCTCAGTACACACTGACGCACGAGCGCCACATCCCGCGCAGCCCCGCCACGGTCTGGCAGGCCCTGGAGACCCTGCGCTTCAGCGACCTGCCGTTCGTGCGGGTGCTGCTCGGCGCCCGCATGGCCACCTCCAGGGGGCCGCACGACACCGCGGACAACCACGCCACGCTGCGCGAGCACATGACGCAGCGGGGGTACACGATCCTGGCCGTCGAGCCGCCGCACCTCGACGCCGTGGGCGCCGTCACCCGGTACTGGCAGTTGCGCGTTCCGCCGCCCGAACCGATCGGCTCCGCCCAGGAGTTCGCCGACTTCGACCGCCCCGGCTACGCCAAGGCGCTGTCCGCGTTCATCCTCACACCGACGGACGGCGGCACGCTGGTGCGCTGCGAGACCCGGATCTCCGCCACCGACCAGTCCTCCCGGCGCCGCTTCGCCGCCTACTGGTGGGGCGTGCGGCTGGGCAGCTCGCTGATCCGGCGGGTGATCCTGACGGCCTTGGCCCGCAAGGCCGTTCAGCTCTGATCCGGGCCCGGTCCGGCCGGGCACGGGTGGGGCCCCTCCCTCGCGGGAGGGGCCCCACCCGTCGTCCTCAGCCCGCCGCGGGCGGCCGGTACGGGCAGCCCGGCGCCGGGGGCGGCTCGGCCGGTGCGTGCGCGACCGGGCAGCCCCCGGCCGGCGCGGCTTCCTCCGCGGGTACACCCGCCCCGGGTGACGCGTCGGCCGCCGTACGCTGCTCGGTGGTGACCTCCTGCAGGGTCATCCGGATGCCGTACCTGGCGCGCAGCGAGATGTCCGGCTGCATGACGACCGGGTGCCCCGGCACCAGGTGGAGGCCGTAGCGCTGGAGGATCGAGGCCAGCACGATCGTGAGCTCCATGTTGGCGAAGGCCAGCCCGACGCAGTTGCGCGGGCCGCCGACGTAGGGCACGTAGGCGTAGCGCGGCCGCCCCGCCGAGCGTTCCCGGGTGAAGCGCTCGGGGTCGAAGCCCTCGGGGTTGTCCCAGAACGCCGGATTGCGGTGCGTGATGTAGGTGTTGAGCAGCAGGAACGACCCGGCCGGGATGTGGTAGCCGCCCAGCCGGTCGTCTCGCAGCGGCATCCGGGCGACCTGCCAGAGCGGGGGGTAGAGCCGCAGCGCCTCCTGGACGAAGAGCTTGAGGTACTTCAGCTGGGGCAGGTCCGCCATGGTCGGCGGGCGGTCGCCGAGCACCTGGAACACCTCCTGCCGGGCCCTTTCGGTGGCGGCGGGCTGGGCGGAGAGCAGGTAGCAGATCCAGGACAGCGTGGCGGCGACCGTCTCGTGGCCGGCGATGAACAACGTCACCACCTGGTCGCGGAGTTGCTGGTCGGTCATGTGCCGGCCGGTCTCCGGGTCGGCGGAGTGCATCAGCATCGACAGGAGGTCGGCGTCGGCGCTGCGGTCGGGGTTGCGGCGGCGCTCGGCGATGAGCCGGTAGACCGTCTCGTCGAGGACCTTGCGGGCCGCCAGGAACTCCCGGTTGCGCCGGGTGGGCACCCGTTCCGGCAGGTCCGCGACGGCGATCAACTTGGCGTTGATGTGCTCCAGTTGGATTCGCACGGCGTCGCCGAGCACCCGCGCGTCGGCGGACCAGTCGGCCCGGAACAGGCAGCGCGCCAGGATCTCCAGGGTGAGGCTCTGCATCTCGATCCTGGCGTCGATCGAGGCGCCGCGGCGGCAGACGTCCTCCCAGCGGTCCAGCATGCGGCCGGCGCTGTCGGCCATCACGTCGGCGAAGCGCTCCAGCGACTCGCGCCGGAACGAGGGCGCCACGGTGCGGCGTTGCCGCTGCCACTCCTCGCCCTCGCTGGTGACCAGGCCCTCGCCCACCGAGACGCTCACCTTGCGGTTGAAATCGTCGGGGTGGGGATAGTTGGCGAAGTTGTCGGCGAGGATGTGCTTGAGGTGGTCGGGGTGGGTGACCAGGATCACCGGGACGGGCCCGCGGAAGCGGACCAGGTCGCCGTGGTCGCGCCAGGCGGTGACGAAGGTGCGCAGCGGGTCGCGGCGGAAGTCCAGCGCCGAGCCCAGCAGCGGCAGTCCGCGCGGGCCGGGCGGGCGGGTCGGCAGGATCGAGGTCGCGGCCATCAGCCGGTCACCGTCCGCACGTGCTGGATGCGCATCGGCATGCCGTCGCGCGGGTACAGGAAGACGTTCGAGGTGGGCTCGCAGACGTGGCCGGGGGCCAGGGTCAGCCGGTAGGACTGGAGGATCCGGGCGATCACCAGCGGGGCCTCCAGGACGGCCACCGAGGAGCCGGGGCACAGCCGGGGGCCGCGCGAGAACGGGATGTAGGCGTACAGCGGCCCGCCGCCGGTGGCGCTCTTCTCGAACCGCTCGGGCCGGAAGCCCTCCGGGTTGGGCCAGTAGGCGGGGTGACGGTGCATCAGGTACGGGCTGATGAACACCTGGGAGCCCGCAGGGATGCGGTAGCCGCCGATCTCGTCGTCCTCGATCGGGCTGCGCGAGAGCGTCCACACGGACGGGTAGAGGCGCAGCACCTCCTGGAAGAAGGCCCGCAGGTAGCGCAGGCGGGGAAGGTCGTCGGCGGCGGGCTCGCGGTCCCCGCAGACCTCGGCGACCTCGGCGCGGATGCGGCGCTCGGTCTCGGGGTGCCGGGAGAGCAGGGAGAAGGCCCAGACCAGGGAGAGCGCGGTGGTCTCGTACCCGCCGAGGAACATGGTGACGACCTCGTCGCGCAGCTGCTTGTCGCTCATCCGTTCCCCGGTCTCCTGGTCCTGGGCGGTGAGGAACCGGGTCAGCAGGTCGTCCGGCGGGGCGCTGTCGCGGCGGCGGTCGGCGATCAGCCCGTAGACGAAGGCGTCGAGCGAGGCCCGGGCCTGGAGGAACTGCCGGCGGGCGCGGCTGGGCAGCGCCTCCGGCAACTCGACGAAGCGCTGGAGGCGGGTGTTGGTGTAGGCGTTGCAGATGCGCACCGCGCGGGCGAGGTCGCCGGCCCGGGTGCTCACGTCGGTGCTGAACAGGGTCTGCATCACGATGGTCAGCGCCAGCCGCATCATCTCCGGGGTGATGTCGAGCGTGCGGGCCTCGTCCGCCGCCGGCTTCCACTCCTTGACGAGCTCACCGGTGGCGTCGACCATCGCCGGGCCGAAGCCCGCGATCCGGGAGCCCTTGAACGCCGGCTGGGCGAGCCGGCGCTGACGGAAGTGGAAGTCACCGTTGCTGGTGAACAGCCCCTGGCCGACCCAGGGCTCGAACTTGCCGACGGACAGCGGGTCCTTGGGGTAGTTGGGCTGGTTGTCGTCCAGCACGTGCTTGATGAAGTCGGGGTCGACGATGAGGAACAGCTCGCGGTTGCCGGGGATCTGGAAGCGCACCAGGTCTCCGTAGCGGCGCCAGGCGCGGGTGAAGGTGCCCACCAGGTCCCGGACGAGGTCCGGTCCCGACTTCACCAGCGGGTAGCCGGCCGGGCCCGGGGCCTCGCGCCGGTGGCTCAGGGTCATGGTCATGCGTCCTCGCTTCGTTGCGCGCCGCCTGCGTGCAGGCCGCGGGAGTGGTCGGCGGAGCGGGCCCGGGCCCGCAGCCGGGCGAATCTCGGCACGGCGGCCAGCGTGTGGCGCAGCCGCCCGAGCGGGCCGGCCTCCGGGGCGGGCAGCAGGCCGAGCCCGGTGAGCATGCCCAGGTACCCCGCCTCCTGCCAGAGCTCGACCAGGCGCCCCTGCTCGTCCCACTGCTCCACCAGCAGTTCGTCCAGCGCGACCCGGCGGCCGGTGGGCGGGATGCCGAAGAGCTCGCCGAGGTGGGTGCCGGTGAAGCGGAGCCGGGCGGCGACCTGCCGGCCCTCGGCGAAGACGTCCAGGATCTCGGCGGTGACGTCCGGCTTGGCCCGCCAGAGCTGGCGCACGACGCCTTGGAAGCCCGCCGGGGACAGGGCCGGGCGGCCGGGCAGGTGGAACACGGCGTCGGGGCGGGCGAGTTCGTCGATGACGCCCAGGTCGCGCTCGGTGAACAGGCGGCGGCCGAACTCGACGGCCAGGGCCTTGGGGTCGGGCGGGGCCGCCTCCTTCCTCCTCGCGCGGGCCGGGCTGGTCCTGGTGGGGGTCACGGTGCTTTCCTCTCTCGGGCGGCCCGGCGGGTGAGCGCGGTCAGCCGGGCGCTCACGCCGACGGCGTGGCCGATCTGGCCGATGGGGCCCAGGCCGGCCGGGGGGACCAGGCCGAGCTGGTCCAGGACGCCGAGGTCGTCGCCCTGCTGCCACAGCTCGGCAACGCGACCGTCCACGAAGCGGAAGATCGTCATCTCGGTGGTGCGCACGCGCATGCCCGTCGCGGGGATGCCGGCCAGCGGCCCGAGGTGGGTGCCGAGCAGCTCGGCGCGCAGCATCACCCGGTCCCCCTCCCCGATGCAGTGCAGGGTCCGGTAGCGCAGGTCGGGCAGCGCCCGGCGGCGTTCGAGGGCCACCCGCCGGTAGACCGCCGGGCCCCGCAGGTCGGCGACACCCGGCAGGTGGCCGACGAAGTCGGGTCGGAAGTGCTCGTCCACGGCGCTCGGATCGCCGCGGTTCCAGACCCGGTCGGCGATCTGCCCGACCAGGTCCTTGAGGTCGCTCGGCGGGAGCCCCGCCGTGCTGCTCTGTTCAGCCTCGCTCATCTGCCCAGCCTTCGGTCCGGGGGCGGTCGTGTGCTCACGGCACGGCGCGCGCCGTGGCGGGTCTGCGCCCGACAGCAGAGATCGGGGCGGCCGGCTCCCGGATACACGTCGGCTTCCGCGCGTCCGGGGTGTATCCGGCGGGCCCCGGGCGGGCTCTTGTTACCGAAGCGCCCGCCGCCGTCGTGCGGCGGGCGGCGGCACGGACGGAACGGGAGGTGCGGCGTGCCGGGACCGCGACCGGAGGACACGCCCTCGGGCGGGTGCGACCTGTGGCTGCCCGCGTACCAGTGGCGCAGCCGGCACGGGCGTACCGTCCGCGCCGAACAGGAGGCGGTGGCACGGGCGGTACGGGCGGCGACGCCCGCCGACCTGCTCACCCTGCGCCCGCTGGTGTTCGCGCGCAGCATCCCGGCGCGGCTGAGCCGCGGCGGGCGCTGGGAGGCGATGGCCGACGACGTACCGGTCCTCGACTGGCTGGTCGACGTGGTCGGCGCGTTCCCCCTGGACGCCCCCGGCGGCGACGTCCTCGTGGGCTTCGCCGGGCGGCCCTGGGCGCTGCGGCAGCAGTGGTTCACGCTCTCCCCGCAGGAGTACCGGGATTTCGACGAGCCCGGGTGCATCAAGGGCCTGATGGCGTTCTCGGTCCGGCCCCGGGGCGGCGGCGCACTGCTGTGCACCGAGACCAGGGTCTTCGCGACCGACCGGGAGTCCGTGCGCAGGTTCGGGCGCTACTGGACCGTCATCGGCCCCTTCTCCGGCCTGATCCGCAGGGACTGGCTGGCCGCCGCCGCGCGCGTCGCCGAGCGGACCGGCTGATCCGCGACGAGCCGCCTGCGCGGCTCCCCCCGCAGCAACGCAAGAGCCAGAGCAACCCAAGAGCCAGAGCAACCCAAGAGCCGTACCAACCAATGGAAGAGAGAGGCAGCGGATGGACTCCACTCGGCCCGGCCGGGCCCCGGACCCCCGGGAGCTCGGCCCGAGGATCCTCGACGAACTGTGGAACGGGCGGGACCTCGGGGTGATCGAGCGCCGCTTCAGTAGCGAGGTGGTCACCTACGTGCCGCTCCCGGGCCAGCCGGTGATCAAGGGCACGCCCGGCCTGCGGAAGCTGGCCGAGGACATGTTCGTCGCCCTCCCGGACCTCGCCTACCGCTCGGTGGAGGTGGTCGCGGCGGGCGACAAGGTGCTGGTCCGGGGTGAACTCACCGGCACACACCGGGGTTTCCTGATGGACATCCCGCCCACCGGCCGCTCCACCCGGCTCACCGAGCACGTGATCCTGCGCTTCGAGGGCGACCGGGTCGTCGAGATGTGGCAGCAGGCGGACTACCTGAGCGTGCTGTCCCAGCTCGGCATCACCCCGCCGGAGGGCGCCGGGCCGGTGCGCACCGTCGCGCACACCTTCAAGACGGTCGGGCGCCTCGGCGGCCTGATCGTCAAGGACCGGATCCAGCAGCGGAAGAAGGCGGCGGCCCGATGACCATCGACGACACGACGACCCGGCCGTTCACCCTCACCCGCGAGCACATCCTGATGGTCTCCGACCTCTCCTGGTCCTCCGACAACTCCCGGGCCCTGCCCTGGTACTCGCCGGACTACAAGTGCTACCTGCCCGGCCGTCCGGTGCTGCACGGCGGCCAGGAGTTCCTGGACACACTGAACCTGGTCAGGGCCGCCAAGCCGGACGTCGACATCGAGTGGCACGACATCCTCGTGGACGGCAACAAGGCCGTGCTCCACGTGACCTTCCGCGGCCACCACCTGGGCCCGCTGTTCGGCATCCCGCCGACCCGCCGCCTGCTGGAGATCGGCGAGATCATCATCGAGACCTACGACGACCAGGGCCGCATGGTGGAGTTCCGCCAGGAGGGCGACTACGCCGGGATGCTCACCCAGATGGGCATCGTCCCGCCGCCGGGCACCGGGCCGCTGGGCACCATCGCGCACTCCGTGAAGACCGCCGTGCGCCTGACCGCGCTCGACCGCAGCCACCGCAGGGCGCACGGCAAGTAGCCGCAGCCGTCACCGTACGCAGCCACCGTCCCCTGGACCTCGGGAACCCCCGGAGGGAAGAAGCATGATGCTCGAACGTACCGGCAGGGCCGTGACGGCCCGGCCGAAGGCGTTCCTGTGGGCCATCCTGGCCTTCGTCGTCCTCAGCGGCGCGGTCGGCGGCGGGGTGGTCGCCGAACTCTCCAACGGGGGCTTCGACGACCCGGCCGCCTCCTCCACCCACGCGAAGGAGGCGCTCTCCAGGGAGTTCGGCCTCAGCACCCCGAACCTCACCCTGCTGGTGACGGCCCCGGGCTCGGTGGACTCCCCCGAGGCCGCCCGCTCCGGTGCCGAGCTGGCCTCCCGCCTCGGCACCGAACCCGGGATCACCCAGGTGGTCTCGTACTGGACCGCCGGCCGGCCTCAGACGCTGCGGGACAAGGCCGGCGGCTCGGCCCTGGTCATCGCCCACATCGACGGGGACGAGACGGCGGCCGCCAAGCGGATCGACGGGCTGCGCGAACGCTACGCCGGGCAGCAGGGCGCCGTCACCGTCAAACTCGGCGGCACCGTGGCCGCGGGGTACGACACCGAGACCGCCGCGCAGAGCGACCTTCAGTCCATGGAGCAGATCGCCTTCCCGGTGCTGTTCCTGGTGCTGGTCCTGGTGTTCGGCAGTCTGGTGGCTGCGCTGCTGCCGATCCTGATGACCATTCCGGTGGTCGTCGGCGTCCTGGTGCTGCTGCGGGTGCTCAGCGCGTTCATGGACGTGTCGGTGGTCGCCCTGAACGCGACGACCATCATCGGCCTGGGCCTCGCCATCGACTACAGCCTGTTCATGGTCTCCCGCTACCGCGAGGAGCTGCGCACCCGCGGCGGCGACGTCACGGTCCGCGAGGACCGCACCGAGGCGATCGTCGGCGCGGTCCGGACCGCCGGGCGCACCGTGCTGTTCTCCGCGCTGACGGTGGCGCTCTCGCTCGCCGCCCTCGCCGTGTTCCCGCTGCCCTTCCTGCGCTCGATCGCCGTGGCCGGCATCGGCGTCTCGCTCTTCGCGGCTCTGGCGGCGGTGGTGGTCGTACCGACCCTGCTCGCCCTGTTCGGTGCGAGGATCGACAGCCTGGACGCCCGCAAGCTGGTCCGCCGGCTCACCGGGCGGGCCGCCCCCGCCCCGCAGGCGGTGGAACGCGGCTTCTGGCACCGGCTCGCCGTCACGGTGATGCGCTTCCCGGTGCCGATCGCCGCCGTGGCGGTCGCCGCCCTGGTGCTGCTGGGCACGCCGTTCACCGGCGTGAAGTTCAGCCTCCCCGACGACCGCCAGCTGCCGGCCAGCTCCGAGAGCCGTCAGGTCGGCGAGGCCGTCAGGACCGGCTTCACCTCCCGCGAGGGCGACACCATCACCGTGGTGGCCGTCGGCATCGGCGACGGCACCCGGCACCGGCAGGAGATCCACGACTACGCGGCGCGGCTGTCGACCGTGCCCGGCGTGGCCTCGGTCACCTCGTACGCCGGGCGCTTCACCGGCGGCACGCAGAGCGCCCCGCCCGGGGCGGCGACCGACCCCTTCGCCTCCCCCGCCGGGACGTACCTGGAGGTCGCCCCAGCGGTCGAGACCTTCTCCGACAGCGGTGACCGGCTGGTGCGCGACCTGCGGGCGGTGCCACCGCCCTGGCCGGTGGCGATGACGGGGGCGGGCCCGGCCCTGGTGGACACCAAGGCCACCCTCGCCGACCACCTCCCGCTGGTCCTGGGGATCGTCGTCCTGGCGATGTTCGTCCTGCTCTTCCTGTTCACCGGAAGCGTCGTCATGCCGCTGAAGGCCCTGGTGCTGAACGTGCTGAGCCTGAGCGCGACCTTCGGCGCGATGGTGTGGATCTTCCAGGAGGGCCACCTCTCCGGCGCCCTGGACTTCACCGCCACGGGCGCCCTCACCGCCGTCGCCCCGATCCTGATGTTCTGCCTGCTGTTCGGGCTCTCCATGGACTACGAGGTCTTCATGGTCTCGCGGATCAAGGAGGCCCACGACGCGGGCCTGGACGACCGGGCCGCGGTGGCCGCCGGACTGCAGCGCACCGGCGGGCTGGTCACCGCCGCGGCCGCGCTGATGGGCGTGGTCACCGTCGCCGGGATGCTCACCAGCACCGTGGCCTTCCAGAAGATGTTCGCCCTCGGGCTCACCCTGGCCCTGCTCGTCGACGCCCTGGTGGTCCGGGGCCTGCTGCTGCCGGCCTTCATGCGCCTGATGGGCCCGGCGAACTGGTGGGCGCCCGCGCCGCTGCGACGGCTGCACCGGCGCATCGGCCTGGCCGAGACCTCCGGCGGGCCGTCGACCGTCCGTCCCGAACCCCGCGAGCGGACCACGCCGGTCCCGCGCTGACCAGAAGGGAGTTCCCGTCGATGGAGCACTCCACCGTGTACCGACGCCGCTGGCGGATCCTGGCCGTGCTGTGCCTGAGCCTGATCGTCATCGGCATGGACAACCTGATCCTCAGCCTCGCTCTCCCCCGCGTCCAGCAGGACCTGGGGGCGAGCGGCGGCGACCTGCAGTGGATCGTCGACTCGTACAGCCTGGCCTTCGGCGGCCTGCTGCTGCTCGGCGGCGGCCTGGGCGACCGCTTCGGCCGCAAGCGCATGCTGATCACCGGCCTGCTGCTGGTCCTCGGCTTCTCGGCCGGCGCCGCCTTCGCCGGCAGCCCGGGCATGCTGATCACGATGCGCACCGGGATGGGCGTGGGCGGGGCGTTCGTCATGCCCGCGACCCTGTCCATCATCAAGAACGTCTTCCCGGTGGAGGAGCACGCCAAGGCGATCAGCGCCTGGGCCGGCTCGGGTGCGATCGGCGTGCCGCTCGGACCGGTCCTCGGCGGCCTGCTCCTGGAGCACTACTGGTGGGGCTCGGTCTTCCTGATCGCCGTCCCCGTGGTGGTGATCGCCGTGGCCGCCTGCGCCCTGCTGGTCCCCGAGTCCCGCGACCCGAACCGGACCAGGCTGGACCTGCCCGGCGTGGTGCTCTCCGTGTCCGGCCTCACCACCCTCGTCTACGGCGCCATCGAGGGGCCGCGCCGCGGCTGGACGGACCCGCTCACCCTGGCGGGGCTGGGCCTGGGCGTGGCGCTGTGCGCCGCGTTCGTGCTGTGGGAGCGGCGCACCGACCACCCGATGCTCTCCGCCCGGATGTTCCGCAGCCCGCTGTTCGCCGGCAGCGCGGTGGCCATGTTCTGCATCGAGTTCTGCCTCTTCGGGCTGCTGTTCGTGGTCACCCAGTACTTCCAGTTCATCCAGGGGCACGGCCCGTTGGCCTCCGGCCTGCGCCTGCTCCCGGTGCTCACCGCCATCGTGGGCGCCCAGCTGGGCACCCGGCTCGCGGCCCGGACCGGGCTCAGGCCGGTGGCCGTGGCGGGCCTGGCGGTCCTGGTCGCCAGCATGGCGCTGATGACCGGCGCGGACCGCGGCAGCGAGACGCTCGCCCTGGTCTCGCTCGCGCTCTTCGGCTTCACCATGGGCCTGGTCCTGCCCCCGTGCGCCGACGCCCTGCTGGCCGCGGCCCCGGCCGAACAGGGCGGCGCCGCCTCGGCCGTGACCGACGCGACGCTCCAGGTCGGCGGCTCCCTGGGGATCGCGGTGATCGGCAGCGTGCTCGCCACCACCTACCGCGACGGCCTGCCGGACCTGGGATTCCTCCCTCCCCAGGCCGAGACCGCCGTACGGGACTCGATCGGCGGCGCCGAGGCGGTGGCCCAGCAGGCCGGCCCCGACGCCGCCGCGGGCCTGCACGACCTGGTGTCGGACGCCTTCGTCGGCGCGCTCGCCGACTCCATGTGGACGGGCGCGGGCGTGGCCCTGGCGGGCGTGCTCGCCGTGCTGTTCCTGCTGCCCGGCCGCCGCTCGCCGGCCCGGCCGGCGCAGGCACCGAGCGAGGCCGCCGAAGAGCTGGTCACCCCCTGAGCGTCCCCACCCGACAACCGTGCCGAGCCGGCGTGTCGAACGACCCGGAAGTCCGGTCCGGCAGTCCGTCAACTCCTTGTGAGTCCAACCCAAGAGAGAGACAGCGTGAAGAAGAAACACCTGTTCCGGTTCCTCGTGGTCGCCGTCGTCGGCGTGCTGATCGCGGCGTTCTTCCAGGGCAACGCCAACGCGGCCGAGCGCCGCGGCCGCTCGACCGACACCGTCGGAGCCGAGAGCAAGCGCGTGGTCCTGGGCTTCTACCAGGAGGTCCTGGCCAAGAAGCAGCTCAACCTGGTGGGCCAGTACATGCGCGAGGACTACGTCCAGCACAGCCCGGGTCTGAAGTCCGGCGTGAAGGGCTACCTGGAGGACTACGGGCTCTTCCACACCTTCTTCCCCGACCTGGAGGCCACGATCTACCGGGTCGTCCCGCAGGGCGACAAGGTCTTCCTGCTGGCCACCTTCCGCGGTCACCACGCCCAGACGGGCCGGGAGCTGGTCTTCAACACCGCCGAGCTGTACCGGGTGCAGGACGGCAAGCTGGCCGAGCACTGGGACGTCGTCGACTACGCGGCGATGGATGCCTTCGGCGTGAAGCTGCCCGGCGGCGTCGAGCCGTCGACGCCGACCGGCTGGGGCGGCACCGACACCCAACGGCTCAACCTGCTCCGCCTGTTCTTCACCGTCGACACCGTCTACCGCGTCCCGGACAGCCCCTTCCGCGGCGCCCTCGCCACCGACCTGATCCAGAACCAGCCGGGCGTCGCCCCCGGGCTGGCCGGCCTGCGGGACAACATCCGCAGCTACCGCGAGCGCTTCCCCGACCTCGGCTTCGAGGTCACCCACACCGTCGCCGACGACGAGACCGCCGTCGTCTTCTGGGTCTGGCGGGGCCACGAGAAGGGCACCGGCAAGCCGATCGAGCTCAACCGCGCCGACGTCTTCCGCGTCGACCACGGCAAGTTCGTCGAGCACTGGAGCCGCCTCGACTACCGCGCCGTCAACCCCTTCGGCCTGAGCTGACGCACGCGGCCGGCCGCCCGTGCGGTTCGAGGGCGGCCGGCCGCGCGGCAGCCCGCGCAGCCGTACCCGGGGCCGGGCCCACGCCGGCCCCGAAGCCGAACCAGGAGGAATCTGTCGTGTCACGACCATCGGTGATCATCGTCGGCAGCGGGGTGGGCGGGCTCGCCCTGGCCGGCATGCTCACCCGCCAGGGCTGCGAGGTCGTCGTACTGGAACGCGCGGCCGAACGCCGCGACGGCCTGGCGATCACCATCTGGCCCAACGCCCTACGGGCGATCCGCCGTTCCGGCGGCGAGGACATGTACGAAGCCGTGCTGAAGGTCTGCGAGCCGATCCACTCGGCCCGGATGTTCAGCCAGTCCCGGGGCCGGCTGGCCACCATCGACCTCGGCTTCCTGACCCACCGCTACGGCGTCACCGGCCAGGGCGCGACCCGGGCCGAGCTGCTCGACGCCCTCATCGCCCAGGCCGGGGTCCCGGTGCGCTTCGGCGCCGAGGTGGACCGGGTCGGCACCGACGGCACGGTCGTGCTGACCGACGGCGAGACCCTGCGCGCCGACCTCGTGGTCGGCGCCGACGGCGTCGGCTCCACCGTCCGCCGCTCGCTGCTGCCCCCGGGCCAGGGAGACGGCCGGGAGAACCCGCTGGAGAGCTGGCAGGGCGTCGTCGACCGAGGCGGCATCTGGGACGCGGGCGGCGCCGACTTCCACTTCGGCCCGCTGGGCACCTGCGGCATCATGCCGCTGACCGGCAACCGGGCCTACTGGTTCGTCGACGGCTCCATCCGAACGCCGCCGACCGGCCGGGGCTGGCCGGACGTGGTGCGCGAACTCGTCGCCGCCACCCCGCCCGAGCAGCTGTTCCCCGGCCAGGCTTGGGACCGCCGCCCGGTCCGCCACTGGGGCCGCGGCCGGGTCACCCTGCTCGGCGACGCCGCGCACCCGATCCTGCCCACCATCGGCCAGGGCGCCTGCATGGCCCTGGAGGACGCCGGCGTGCTCGCCGCCCGGATCGCCCAGGACCCGGACCCGGTCAACGCCCTGCGCCGCTACGAGGACGACCGGTACCCGAGGGTCGAGGGCCACTTCAAGAAGGCCCGCGGAATGCTCCGGATGCGCGGACTGCCCGGCGCCGTCCGCGACCGCGTGCTGGCCGTCCTGCCCGACCGCACGATCACCCGGATGTTCACCGACTCGGCCCTTCCCCTGCCCGAGTTCAGCTGAGGCCCGATCGCGTCCAGCGGCGCCACCCGTATCCACGGCCCCGCCGACCGGATCTCACCTACGTCAGCCGTACGCACCACGCACTCACCTTGGAGAACACATGGCACTCACGGCTCCCGCCGCCCCGCCGCCGGGCAGCGACTACGACGTGATCGTGGTCGGCAGCGGGCTGGGCGGACTGGCCGCGGCGGCGTACCTGGCCAAGTCCGGCCGTCGGGTCCTGGTCGCGGAACAGGGCAGGGGCATCGGCGGCTATGCCCACGCCTTCCAGCAGGACGGCCGCTACTACGACCCCGCGATCCACGTCGTCCCGGGCGCGGCCGAGGGCGGGACGATCGACACGCTGCTGCGCTACCTCGGCGTCCGCGAGATGTGCGACTTCGTCGAGTCGGACGCGCTCTACCGGGTGGTCATCGACGACGACGTCCTGGACGCCCCGTTCGGCTCCGATGCCTTCATCGAGGCGCACGTCCGGCTGTTCCCGCACGAGGCGGAGGGCATCCGGGGCTTCTTCGGGCTCTGCGAGACCTTCCTGGCGGAGGCCCACCAGGTGCCGCTGCAGCTCTCGCCCAAGGAGCTCGGCGAGGCGGTGAAGCGGTTCCCGACCCTGTTCGGCAACCGGATGTCGACCCTCGGCGAGGTCCTCGACCGCTTCATCACCGACCCGCGCTGCAAGGCATTCTGCACGGCCGGCTGGCCGTACATGGGCCTGCCGCCGTCCCAGCTCTCCTTCGAGCTCTTCGCCCGCTTCCTCTACACGCAGATGCACGGCCTCTACCACTGCAAGGGCGGCTTCCGGCACCTCGTCTCGGCGTTCACCACCTCGATCGAACGGGACGGCGGCAAGCTGATCACCGGGGCCAGGGTCGAACGGATCCTCGTCCACGACGGGCGCGCCGAGGGCGTGGTGCTGGCCGGAGGCCAGGAGCTGCGCGCGCCCGTGGTGATCTCCAACGCGGACGCCAAACAGACCTTCGAGAAGCTGGTGGGCTTGGACCTGCTGCCCAAGGCGTACCGGCGGCGGCTGTCCTCGCTGCGCTCCTCGATGTCCATGTTCGTGGTCTACGCGGCCACCACCCTGGACATCGCGGCGGCCGGCGGCGCCCACGAGACCTTCGTCTACGAGAGCGACGACCACGACGCGACCTTCCAGGGCTTCGCGGACGGCGAGGCCCCGGCGACCGTGGTCGTGGTGCCGACCCTGCTGGACCCGAGCCTGGGCCCGGCCGGCGAGCACCTGGTCACCTCCACCGCGCTGGCGCCGTACCACGGCCCGGAGTCCTGGGACGAGTTGAAGCCCAAGCTGGAGGAGAAGTACCTCGACCTCATCGAGCGGCTCTACCCGGGCTTCCGGGCCGGCCTGACCTTCGTCAGCAGCGCCACCCCGCTGACGCTGGAGCGCTACACCCTCAACCACGAGGGCGCCGCGTACGGCTGGGAGAACACCCCGGCCCAGGCCGGCAGCAAGCGGCTGACGTACCGCACCCCCATCGAGGGGCTCTACCTGGCCGGGCACTGGGCGCAGGCGGCCAGCGCGCTGCGGGTGATCGTCTCCGGCAGCCACACCGCGCAGGAGATCCTGCGCGCCGACGGGGTCACCGACGTGGGCCCCGAGCTCTGACCATCCGTCCCGAGACCATTCGTCCCGAGGAGACAGCTATGACGACCGAAACCAGCCCGGCCACCGTCGCGGTGTACCACGAGATGGCCCGCCGCTACATCGAGGAGGTCTGGGACAAGAACAACGCCGCCACCGAGGCCGAACTGCTGGCACCCGACTGGGTGGACCACATGCCGCTGCCCGGCTGCCCGCAGGGCCCGGCCGGGCACCGCGCGGCGGTGCAGCTGATGCACGACGCCTTCCCCGACCTGCGCTTCTTCCTGGAGGACGTGGCGATCGTGGGCGACAAGGTGATCGACCGGTGGACCGCCACCGGCACCTTCCACGGCGAGCTGTACGGCTTCCCGGGCAACGGCGAGCGGATGATCATGACTGGCCTGGACTTCCACCTCGTCCGCGACGGCAAGTTCGCCGAGCTCTGGCACGAGGAGAGCACCGCCTCCCTGGTCGAACAGCTCGGGATGGCCCCCAAGCCCGGCTCCGGCCTGGGCACGATCCTCGGCCTGACCTTCGGCAACATCGTCCACGTCGCCAAGCACCGCATCCGCGGCCGGCGTTGACCATGGACACCGCTCCTGCTACTCCCGGCAGCGACAGTTCGAACCCCACACGGAGGGTGGCCGGGCTGACGGACCTACCGCCGGGCGAACTGCTGGCAGTCGCCGCACCCGACGGCACCCGGGTCCTGCTCGCCAACGTCGACGGAGAGGTCCACGCCGTCGCGAACGAGTGCAGCCACGAGTTCGCCCCACTGGAGGAGGGCGAACTGGAGGACGACTCGGTGGTGTGCCCCTGGCACTTCAGCCGCTTCTGCCTCCGCACCGGCAAGGCCCTCGACATGCCGGCCGTCGACCCGGTGGCCACCTACGCGGTACAGGTGGTCGGCGACGAGATCCACCTCGGCCCCCGCCGCACCCCCGCCTGACCCCCCTCCCAGGAGGCCGGAGCCCTCGACCCGCCCATCGGGAGCCCCGGCCTCCACGGGCCCGGTGGCCCCGGCCCTGCCACTGCCGGCCTTCGACGGCGCCGAGCGGTGTGCCTCCGCCGAGGTCGTACCGTTCGAGGTCGGCGCCGGTGCGGTCGACGGCCGCGACGAGGCAACGCGGGGCGGCGTCGTCGAGGAGGTCGAGCAGCGGCGCGGTGTGCGGCAGCGGTGCCGAGACCCACGCCGAGCGCTGGTCCGACCACGCCCCGGGCACGGTGGCGTACGCCTACGGCGACAGCTGAGCCTCCGGTACACCGTGGTGGCCTCCGGTGGGGCCGCCCGTGGCTGGGGCGGCCCCACCGGGTGGCGGGGTCAGGGGAGCAGTTCGACGCAGTCGTAGGCGAAGCCCGGGCTGAGGAAGCGCGAGCCGCTGCTGCCGGAGGCGACGGTGATGGTGAGCGTGTTGGTCCCGGGCCGGAGGGCGGAGGCCGGGACGGTGAAGGTGTAGGTGTGGTTGTTGCCCCGGTAGGAGCCGACGGTGAGCGAGCGGGTACTCGGTTCGGGGTGGGGTGCGGGGACGGGTGAGGTCCAGTCGTTGAGCTGGATCCGGGGGCGGCCGTTGAGGAAGGCCGTGGTGATGCCGATGTTGAGGGTGCGCGGGTGGGCGGCCTGTTCCTCCGTCAGGTCGAAGGTGATGCGGCGGCCGTCGTTGACGTCCCGCCACTGGTAGGCGGGGAAGTCGGCGTCCGTGGACCGGCCCACGGTGAAGTCGCCGGTCCACGGGTCGGCGCGGACGTCCGAGGGGTGCGCGTGGGTGACCAGGTCGGCGTTGCGGAAGCCGGCCGGGGTGCCGTCCCAGCTGCCGATGCGCCAGATCGCCGGAGCCCGGCCCGGGTCGTCGGCGGGGGTGAGGGTGATGGTGTGCAGGGCGGTGGTGCTGCCGGGCTGGACGGTCACGGTGCCGGTGCGGACGGCGAGTTCGCCCTGGTACACCGTCCAGGTGTAGTCGCCGGGCAGCATCCGGCGGGCGATGTACGCGCCGCGGCTCGGCTCGGCGGTCGCCCAGTACTGGGCGTCGTCGTTGGCGAACCCGACGGTGTAGGAGAGGGCCGGGTTGCGGCCCGAGATGCCCACCCCGGCGACGGCTCCGCGGTCACCGTCGCCGACCCAGCCCTCCAGGCCGAGGTCGTCCACCCAGGAGGTGTCGATGCGGTCGTGCCACAGCTCCGGCGAGGGTGCGCCGCCGTCGGTGAAGGCGAGCACGTACGGCCCCTGGAGGCCGAAGCGCATCGGCTCGGTCTGGTTCTCGCCGTAGTAGAGGATCTCGTACAGGCCCGCGCCGTCCTCGTAGGAGTGGCGCATCAAGGAGCGGTAGAACGGCCCGCCGGACGCCTTCTCGTGGTTGCCGCGCACCATCCACAGGCCGACGCCGGGCTTGCTCCAGCCCACGTACCGGTAGTCGACGACCCGTTGGTTGGAGTAGTGCTTGGACCGGGTGGTGCCGTCGGGCCTGCGGCGCACGTCCTGGGCCTCGATGAGGACGTCCCGGGTGGCGTCCCAGGAGTCGGGGTCGGTGTTGGGGAAGAGGCCGGGGCGGACCCGCACGATGTAACGGGTGACGGTGATCGAGTCGTCCGCCTTGTCCGTCCACAGGTAGACGTTGTTCTCGCCCTCGCGTGCGGCGTAGTAGTGGCGCAGGGTGCCGTGGGCGACGCTGACCAGGACCGTCCGGCCGTATTGGGCGATGCCCACCGTGGACGGGCCTAGGCCGGATTCGACCTGGGAGTTCTTCCCGCCGTAGCCCTGGTACTCGATGCCCCGGTGGATCAGGGAGGTCAGGTCGCCGGTGCTCCTGCTGACCCGGAAGACCAGGTCGGCCCCGGTGTTCACGGTGTACTCACGGCCGTCGTCGGTGTAGCCGAACGTACCGCTCGCCGTGGTGGCGGCCTGCGCGCCGGACGGGACGGCGCCGACGCCGGCCGCTGCCCCGCCCAGGGCGATGCCCGCCGCTCCCGCCCGGGCCAGGAACCGGCGGCGGCTGGGACGATGCTTGCTCATGCTGCGAAGCTCCTCTTCGGTCCACGGAACGCGTACCGCGCCCTGCCAGTCGGTTGCCGCCCGGCCGTGAAAGGTTGCCGCGCCGGAGAAGTTTCTCGTGCGGTCTTCGGGAACGCCCCCGAGCCGGTCGGGCGACGGGCTCGCGGAGGGAGAGCGGACGAAGAGGCCGTCGTGCCGGGGGCGGCACGACGGCCCAACGGTGGGACCCCGGCTTCAGGAGCTGTGGCCGTACGCCCGCTCGGCTCGGCGGTAGAGGTCCAGCAGGGCCGGGTCCACCGCGGTGGCGTCCGGTCCGTAGAACTTGCCGAACTTCTCCCGGTACTGCCGGAACCAGTGCGGATGCTCGTGCAGGAAGAAGATGTCGTGCAGGGCGATGGCGCGGACGGCGAGGACGGGCACCGGCGCCTTGCTGACGACGAACCGGGGGTTGCGTGCCGCCGTGACCTCGCAGTTGCGGTGGAACTGGCCGATCATCAGCCCCCGGGCGACGAAGTCGTCCTTGACGCGGGCCTGGGCCAGGTCGAGCAGCGCGGTGTCCTCGTCGCGGAGGTCGGACAGCACGACCACGAGGGCGCGGAGCATCGGGTTGCGGCCCTGCCAGGAGAGCAGCTCGTACTCGCGCAGGCTGCTCCGCGCGACCTCCTCCAGGAGTTCGGCGGTGGGGTCCTGCCCGACCAGCCGGACGCGGACCTCCAGGGTGTTGTTCTTGCGGGAGGGCGCCACGAACGGGCAGATGGGGCCCGTCCGGCCGATCTCCGGGTGGCTCGCCGAGATGTACTCGGTCAGCCAGGCGTCGATCTCGGCCAGCGTGGACTCGATGGTGACGACGGATCCGGTGGGACTCATCACATGTCCGCCTTCAGCTCTTCACCGGCTCCGAGATGCGGTCGACGGCGACGCGTGCGAGCCGCTGGACCTCCGCGTGGTCCGGGATGCGCGTGTTGACGAAGGAGAGGACGTCCCCCTTGATCACGACCGCCCAGGCCGTCTCGATCCGGAAGTGGTCGACGGTGGACACCCAGCGCACGAGAACGCCGCCGTCCCCCAGGTCGAGCGGCTCCGACCCGGTCCTGGTGATGTCGAGCTGGACGCCGTCGTTGAGTTCCATCCGGTACCGGTGGCAGTCCTGCACCGCGTCCAGGAGCTCCTGGAACACCTGTCGGCACGCCAGGCCGCCGAACTGGGCGACGTGGTGGAAGACCACCGAGCCCACCGCGTTGGTGAACAGGGCCGAGCCGTGGTGCAGCGTCTCGGGGTGGGTGCCGCGGGTCAGCATGTTCGTCAGGTCGACGATGGACCGTCCGGCGGGGTCGCCGGAGACGAAGGCCGGATCGTAGGCGGCGCTCGGCTCCTCGCCGAAGAACGACTCCTCCAGGTCCTCCTCGGTCAGCAGCAGCCGCTGGAATGCGGTGTCGTCCATCATGTTCCTCTCCTATCGGCGCACGAGGCTGAGCGGGCGCATGTCGGTCCAGTGCGCCTCGATGTGGTCCAGGCAGGACTGGCGGTCGGTCTCGGCGAGCGCGACCGTCCAGCCCGCGGGCACCTCGGCGAAGGCGGGCCAGAGCGAGTACTGGCCCTCGGCGTTGACGAGCACGAGGTACCGGCCGTCGGGGTTCTCGAACGGGTTGGTCATGATCGCTCCTGGCGGATCGTGTGAACGGGGGCGAGACGGGTCGGGGCAGGTCGGGACGGGGCCGGGTACGGGCCCCGGCGCGGCGGTCAGCGCTCCGCGGGCAGCCCCGTCAGGTAGGCGTGGATGCCGTCGATCGAGGTGAACTGCTCCATGTCCTCGAAGTGCGGGTCGATGACCACGCCGTGCCGCTCCTCCAGCCCGTGCTGGAGGACGATCAGGGTGAACGAGTCCATCACCAGCTCCGCGTCGTCGGGGAACTGCTCGGGCGGGCCGAGGCCGGTGCCTTCGGCCAGGATCGCCCTGATGTCGTCCTTCGTGATCACGAGACCCCCTTGAGCCGTGCGGGCGGGGGCTGCGCCGACCGCTCCGAGGTGATGTGCCGGTGCATCAGTGCGCGGTCGCGGGCGAGCTTCCCCATCGAGTTGCGCGGCAGTTGCCGGGTGACGAAGAACCGCTTCGGGATCTTCACCGCGCTCAGCCGTTCCCGGCACCAGGCGGTGAGCTCGTCCGCGGTGAGGCCCTCGTCCCCGCCCACGAACGCCTCGATCGCGTCCTGGTGGGTCACCACCGCCTCCGCCACCCGCGGGTGGTCGAGCAGGGCGGCCTCGACCTCGGTGAGGTCCACCTTCAACCCGCCGACCACGACCAGCGAGTCGGAGCGGCCGAGGATGCTCAGCGCCCCGGTCGCCTCGTCCCGGGCGACCCGGTCGAAGGTCCGCAGCCAGCCGTCGCGGTAGCGGTCGGTGTGCTCGCCGTACAGGTAGGGCGAGCGGTCCATCCGGACCAGCAGTTCCTCACCGGCGACCTTCAGTTCGACTCCAGGCACCGGCGGCCCGATCTCCGGCGGGACGCACCGCCCGGACAGGTCCCCGGCGATCAGTCCGATCTCGGTGAGGCCGTAGACCTGGCAGATCGGCAGGCCGAAGGCCGCCTTGAACCGCTCGCGGGTCTCCTCCGGCACCCGCTCGCCGCCGGAGACGGCCAGCCGCAGCGGCAGCCGTTCGGGGCGGTCCGCGGTACGGGCCAGCAGGTCGTGGTGGACCGGCGTCCCGAACATCACGGACACCTCGGTCCGCGCCATCAGCCGCAGCACCTCGGCCGGGCGGAAGGTCGGCGGGACGACCAGCGTCGCCCCGGCCGCCAGCGCGTGCAGCACACCGGTCATCAGACCCATGTTGTGCATGACCGAGTTCAGCAGCAGCACCCGCTCACCGTGGCCCGGGGTGCCGGGAAGCGCGGCGTGCCGGTCGAGTTCGGCCAGCACGGACGCGGCCGGCCGGCCGATCACCTTGGGCCTGCCGGTCGAGCCGGAGCTGAACTGCACCAGGACGACGCCGTCCTCGGCCGGACGACCGCCCGCGAGCCGCCGGACCTCGAAGTCCGACTCCTGCCGGAATCCGGTCACCGGCCCACCGGCCCCTGCCGCCACCACCAGGAACTGCGGCCGCACACGCTCCACCAGGGGCTCGAACTCGGCCGGTTTCAGTCGGAAGTCGACCAGAACCACCTGGGCACCGCAGCTCCACAGGGCCAGCAGCACCTGGAGGTACGTGAAACTCGGCGTCATCCGCAGCAGCACCGAGCTGCCTTCGGAAATACCGCGCTCCCGAAATCGGAGCCGCAGTCCGGCGACTCCGGCGCGAAGCTCGCCCCGGGTGACCTGGGCAGCCGAGATCGCCCAGAGATCATCGTCATCCCCGCGCCCCAGCAGCTGTTCTCCCCACCATTTATCGGCCATACCAGCTTCCTCTTATGGGGAAATTCAGGTGGCTTCCAAATCCCGGAAGCCGGAAATTCTGACATTCGGCGACGGCGAAGCTAACACGCCGCGATGCGGCGGGCAAGGACGCCCGCGAGCAGCGCCCGCCGACCCAACAAGCCTCTGACCGGCCGTACTTCGCCGCTGTTCCGAGCCGGTGGCTCGAGCCGGTGTCCCGCCGGCGGGACACCGGCTCGAGCCACCCTTGACCCCTCCAGCACCCCAAGTTAGGTTGCCAACGACCTTGCTTTCGATCAGCTGCCGCCCGGCTCCGACGGCGTTCCGACCCGTCGCCGTAATGGCGGTCAGGCGCACCCATTCACGTCCTGCCGACCACCTCGCTCATCATTCCGAGCCTTCGCAGGATATTCACTTTTCGCTCTCCAGCCGTCCGTGCGGGGGAATCATCGGAGGTTGAAACGTGTTCGTCCGTCCTGGCGCCGAGCTGCCGCTCACGGCCGCGCAACGTGAGATCTGGATCGCCGAGCAACGACTGGGGAAAGAGAACCGGGTATTTCGGGTCGGCGAATACCTCGAGATCCACGGACAGGTCGATCCGGCGCTCTTCGACCGGGCCGTGCGGCTCGTCGTCGGCGAGGCGCAGGCGCTGCACGTGCGCTTCACCGAGGCGCACGGCGAGGTCCGGCAGGTGCTCCGGCCGCCCACCGACTGGGCGCCGGCCCTGGTCGACCTCAGCGCCGAGCCCGACCCCGGGGGAGCCGCCCGCGCCTGGCTGGCCGCCGCGGTCGCCCGGCCGATGGACCTCGCCCGGGACCACCTCTTCGATCACGCGCTGCTACGCCTGGGGGACGACCGCTGCTACTGGTACCAGGGCTACCACCACATCGTGATGGACGCCTTCGGCACCGTGCTGATCACCCGGCGGACGGCAGAGGTCTATACCGCACTCGCCGAGGGCAGGCCGGTGCCGCCGAGCCCCTTCGGTTCGCTGGACGACCTCCTGGCCGCCGATCAGAAGTACCGCGACTCCGAGGGATTCGCCGCCGACCGGGCGTACTGGACCGAGCGCTTCGCCGACCGCCCCGAGCCGACCGGGATCGTCGCCCGTCCGTCGACCACCCCGGACCACTACCTGCGCCGGACCGAGGACCTGGCCCCCGAGGAACTGGACGGGCTCCGCGAGGCCGCCCGCCGGGCCCGGGCGCCGTGGTCACACCTGGTGATCGCCGCGGCCGCCGTGTACCTGCACCGGATGACCGGCGCCACCGACGTGGTGCTCGGCCTGCCCGTCACCGCACGGCTGGACCAGCTCCAGCGACGGACCCCCGGCACCGCCTCCAACGTGCTCCCGCTGCGGCTGACCGTGCGGCCCGAGCTGACCCTGCGCCAGTTGCTGGCCCAGGTCTCCGCACGGGTCGTCGAACTGGGCCGGCACCAGCGCTACCGGGCCGAGGACCTCCAGCGGGACCTCGACCTGCCGGGCGGCCTGGGCACCTGGTACGCGCCCGTCGTCAACATCATGTCCTTCGACGCCGCACCGACCTTCGCCGGACTGCCCACCACCGCCCACGGCCTCTCCTCCGGACTGGTCGGCGACCTCACCTTCGCCGTGTGGGACCGCCGCGGCGGCACCGGGCTCACCGTCGACCTCAACGTCCACCCCGAACTCTGCCCCGAGCAGGAACTCGCCGCCCACCACAGGCGGCTGGTCAGCACGCTGCGGGCCGTCGCCTCGGACGGGATCGACGAACCGGTCGGCCGGATCGACCTGCTCACCGCCGAGGAGCGGCGCGCGCTGCTGGCCGGCCCCGAGGACGCTCCGTCGACCACCGAGGCGACTCTGCCGGAGCTGTTCCGGGCCCGGACGGCCGCCGATCCGGCCGCCGTGGCCGTGGTCTGCGACGAAACCTCCCTGACCTACCGGGAGTTGGACGAGCGGGCGAACCGGCTCGCCCGGCTGCTGATCGCCCGCGGCGCCGGCCCGGAACGGATCGTCGCCCTGGCCCTGCCGCGCTCCGTCGAGCTGGTCGTCGCCGTACTCGCCGTACTCAAGGCCGGAGCCGCCTACCTCCCGCTCGACCCCGAGTACCCGGCGAACCGGCTCGCCCACATGGTCACCGACGCCCGGCCCACCCTCGTCCTGACCACCACCGCCACCGAGGCGAAGCTGCCGGACGGGCACACCGCGCCCGTCCTCCGGCTGGACGATCCGGAGGCACTCGCCGCGCTGGCCAGGCAGCCCGCCCACGACCCCGCGGTCGGACTCCGCCCCGACCACCCCGCGTACGTCATCTACACCTCCGGCTCCACCGGCGTGCCCAAGGGCGTGGTCAACACCCACCGGAACGTCGTGCGGCTGTTCGACGCGACCCGCCCGTGGTTCGGTTTCGGCCCGGACGACGTGTGGACGCTGTTCCACTCCTACGCCTTCGACTTCTCCGTCTGGGAACTGTGGGGAGCCCTGCTGCACGGCGGCCGGCTGGTCGTGGTGCCCTACGACGTCGCGCGTTCCCCGCACGCCTTCCTGGACCTGATCGCCGACCGGGGCGTCACCGTCCTGAACCAAACCCCCTCCGCCTTCCACCAGTTGGCCCAAGCCGAGGCCGAGACCGAGGCCGAGACCGGGGCCGGGCCCGAGGCCGAGGCCGAGGCCGACCCTGGCCGTCCGCAGCGCCGACTCGCGCTACGGACGGTGGTCTTCGGCGGCGAGGCACTGCAACCGGCCCGGCTCGCCGAGTGGTACCGCCGGCACCCGGAGGACGCGCCGCTGCTGGTCAACATGTACGGCATCACCGAGACCACCGTGCACGTCACCCACCAGCCGCTCAGCCGTGACCGGGCCGCCGCGGGGGCGGCGAGCGTGATCGGCACCGGCATCCCCGACCTGCGGACCCATGTCCTGGACGGCGGGCTCCAGTTGGTACCGCCCGGTGCGGTCGGCGAACTGTACGTCGCGGGCCCGGGCCTGGCCCGTGGCTACCTGGGCCGGCCCGCCCTGACCGCCGAGCGCTTCGTCGCCGACCCCTACGGCGCGCCCGGCACCCGGATGTACCGCACCGGCGACCTGGTGCGCCGGAACCCGGACGGGGAGCTGGAGTTCGTCGGCCGCGCCGACCAGCAGGTCAAGGTCCGCGGCTTCCGCATCGAACTCGGCGAGGTGGAGGCTTCCCTCCTCGCACACCCGGATGTGGACCAGGCGAACGTGATCGTCCGCGAGGACCGGCCCGGCGATCTGCGCCTGGTCGCCTACGTCGTCGGCCGGGAGGCCCTGCGGCCCGAGCAGGTCCGGGAGTTCACGCGCGAGCGGCTGCCCGAGCACATGGTCCCGGCGGCCGTCGTCCAGCTGGAGCGGCTGCCCCTGACGCCCAACGGCAAGCTGGACCGCCTCGGCGTCGAGCTGGAGCTGCGCTCGCTGTTCGAGGGCCCGACCCCGGCCGCGGTGGCCGCCCGGCTGGACACCGCCGGGCCCGGCCGGCTGGCGCTCACGGTGCGGCAACGGCCACCGGTGATGCCGCTCTCCTCGGCGCAACGACGGCTCTGGTTCCTGAACACGATGCAGGGGCCCAGCGCCACCTACAACATCCCGCTCGTCCTCCGGCTCTCCGGGCGCCTGGACATCCCGGCGCTGCGCGCGGCGCTCGGGGACGTCGTGGGCCGGCACGAGAGCCTGCGGACGGTGTTCCCCGAGGTCGACGGCACGCCGTACCAGAGGGTGCTGCCGCCCGAAGCGGCGGCACCCCGGCTGACCGTCACCCCGATGAGCGAGGCCGGCCTGCCGGAGGCCCTCAAGGCGGGCGCCCGGTACGCCTTCGACCTCGCGGGTGAGCCGCCGCTGCGCGCGGAACTGTTCGAGCTGTCCGCGCGGGAACACGTCCTGCTGGTCGTCGCCCACCACATCGCGGCGGACGGCTGGTCGATGGAACCGCTGTCCCGCGAGCTGACCGAGGCGTACGCCGCCCGTGCTGAGGGCCACGCACCGCAGTGGGCGCCGCTGCCCGTCCAGTACGCCGACTACACCCTCTGGCAGAACGAGCTGCTCGGCGACCAG
>NZ_JOCF01000068.1 GCF_000720635.1 Streptomyces sp. NRRL WC-3742
GCCCCAGCCCCCGCCCCCGCCCGAGCCGACCAGCCCACCGAACAGCTCCCCGTAGAACGCCTCCGCGCACCCCGCCGCCTGCACCCGCAGCTCGTGCCCGCAGAGGGCGCCGGGCTCGTCCACGAGGACACCCCCCACGGCCCGTTCGCCCTCCCAGAAACCGACCGTCGCCCCCAGCGCGTCGACGGCCAGGAGGAGTCGGCCCGCCCCGGCGGGGACCGGCGGCATCACGACCCGCCCGCCCTGGTGCCACACCCGTTCGCAGGTGAGGTCGGCGTCGTCCGTCGCCAGGTAGACGTTCCACGCGGCCCGGGGCGGCAGGCCCGCCGGGGCCGCGCCGAAGCCGCAGACGGCCCGGCCGCGCAGCACGGCGAGATGGTAGCCGGGTGATTCGGTGACGAACTCCCAGTCCAGCAGCGCCGAGTAGAACGCCCGGCTGCCGCTCAGATCGGGAGTGATGCAGTCAACCCAGCACGGCGTGCCGTGGGGACTGCGGGTACGTCGGGGCACGGTTCCTCCGTCATGGCGTGGTCGATCAGCCCGGCCGCCTCCTCGGCCCAGCCCACGTCGGGCAGGTGGAGACGGAGGGCGGGTGCCCCGGCGAGGGCGTCGGCGGCGTCGGCGGGCCAGAGGCGGGTGGTGTACTCGCCGGGTGTCAGCCGTACCTCCTCCTCGGCGGCGCGGCAGAGCCGCACCAGGGTGGGCGGCCCCGGTCGGGCGTGGAGGGGGACGACGGGGCCGAGGCCCTCCGGCCGTACCTGCAGCACCTCGGCGCCGCCCCCCGGCGGCTCGACGGTGCGCCAGGCGCCTTCGGGCAGCCCGGCCCCGCGCAGCCAGGCGGCCGCGGCCCCCCGGGCCTCCAGCGGTGCGAGGTAGGGCAGCGGATGGCCGGTGCGGCGGTCGAGGACGAGCAGCCGCCCGGAGACGAACGCCCAGCCGCGCCGCGCGAGCGCCGCCGCCACGTTGGCCTGCTCCCCGTACGGCCCGCCGAGCAGTGCGACGGACCGGCCGTGCCGGGCCAGCACCACGGCGGGTGTCAGGCAGTACCGGTCCCGGAGGGCGGCGAAGGGCGGTACGGCCGGCGGCAGGTTGCCCCAGTCACGGAAGGCCCGCCGCAGCAGGGGGGTGCCGTCCGCGCGCCGTACGAGGAAGTCCGGTTCGGCGCCGCCCCGGCGGATCTCCACGAGCAGCCGCGGGGTGTCGCCGCCGCTGCGCCGAAGGTGCGGCCCGAACCGGAAGGCGATCTCCTCGCGGTCGGCCCCGGTGAGACCGATCCCGAGGCCGAAGAAGTCCAGCACGATCGGTTCGGTGTCCGGCACTTCCCCTCCTGACGTGCGCGTTCTGCTGTCCGACGCCCGGAAGTCTGCTGCAGGCCCCGGGCCTTCGGAAGGGTTTCCGGACGGCAGGAAGATCGCGCTGGCAGCTTGGTGCCACGGCTGGCATGATCGAGCGGCCGACTCGCCCGGCGTCAGGCGGGGAACGGGGACGGGAACGGGGACGAGGTCGCGGGAGGGGTGGGCCGATGGTGCCCGAGATCGACGATGCGGCGCAGGACGTCTACCGGCTGATGCTGACGGAGCACCGGATCGGTGCGCCCGACATCGCCGCCGCGCTGGGCCTGTCCGAGGAGCGGGTGCGCGCCGCGCTCGACCGGTTGGAGGGCCTGCGGCTGCTGATCCCGTCGGACGGCCTGGCGGGCGAGGCGCCCGGGGGCCTGCGGCCGGTGGACCCGAGGGTGGGGCTGCCCGCGCTGCTCCGGCACATCGAGTCGGCGCAGCAGCGCAGTCTGGAGGAGTTCGAGCGGCGCCAGGCCGCGATCACCGACCTGCTCGCCGAGTACCGGGACGAGTCGGCGGACGAGAGCGCCCACATGGAGCGCCTGGTGGGCATCGCGACGGTGCACGCCCGGATGGACCAGGTGATCAGCGGGGTCCGTGAGGAGTTGCTCACGTTCGCCCCGGACGGTGTCCGGCCCCCGACCTCGCTGGAGGCGAGCCGCGCGGGCAACGAGGAGCTGCTGACCAGGGGCGTGGAGATGCGCACGATCTACCTGGACGCCGCCCGCAAGTACCGCCCGCTGGTGCGGCACGCCGAGTGGCTGACGGGGCTGGGCTGCCAGATCCGCTCAGTGCCCGCGCTGCCGCTGCGGATGCTGGTCTTCGACCGGAAGCGGGCGTTCGTGCCGATGGACCCGGCGGACACCCGCCGGGGCGCGATCCTGCTCAGCGCCCCGGGGGTGATCACGGCCCTGGTGTCGCTGTTCGAGCAGACCTGGGCGGACGCGAAGCCGTTCGGCGCCCCGCCCCGGCGCGACGAGCAGGGGCTGACCGGGCAGGAGCAGGAGCTGCTGCGGCTGCTCGGCCAGGGGTTCACGGACGAGATGGCGAGCAAGCGGCTGGGCCTCTCGCTGCGGACGGCCCGCCGGATGATGGCCGATCTCATGGACCGCCTGGGCGCCCGCAGCCGCTTCGAGGCGGGTCTGCTCGCGGGCCGTCGCGGCTGGCTCTGAGGGGCCCGGCGCCCAAGTGGTGTGGGTCACGCCGGAATCGACCGTTTTCGACCGTTCTGCCAGGGTGTCCGGAGCTGTCCGCGGGGGTTGTCGGTACACCGGAGGTTCGTGACCGCAGTGGCCCTAAATATGATCGGAAGTCACGCTCGTCGGTTCGTCCGGGCGACCGTCCGTGCAACCCGGGGCGGTGGTCGGGTCGTCATCCAAGTGTGCGGTGCGCCAGATCGTCCGGGGCGTCGCTTCCGTCGGTGAAAGGTACGCGCATGTCAGGTGAGTGGGGCGAAGGCCCGACCCAGGGCGAGGACGCCTCCTCCGGCGCGGTCTCGACCGGGGGCGGCGGAGCCGTGCCGCCACCGCGCACCGGCGGCCGCGCCGAGGCCCGCAGGGCCGCCCAGGGCAAGGGCGGCGACAGGAGCGGCAGCGGCAGCGGCCCGACGGACGGCGACAAGGGCGGCGACAAGGACGGCAGGGCCGGCGGACGCGCGGCGGCCCGCCGCGGCGGCAAGCCCAAGAAGAACGTGAAGAAGATCGTCGCCTGGTCGGCCGCCGGCGTGCTGGTGCTGATCGCGGGCGCGGGCGGAGCGATCTACCTCAAGCTCAACGCCAACATCAAGTCCTTCGACGCGGACGCGATAGCCACCGACCGCCCGCCGGAGGCCAAGGCCGACGCGGACGGCAACAAGCCGGTCAACCTCCTGCTGATCGGCTCCGACAGCCGCGGCAAGAACAACGCCGACCTCGGCGGCGGCGAGGACGGCGGCGCCCGCTCGGACACCACGATCCTGCTGCACGTCTACGCCGACCACAAGCACGCCGTGGGCATCTCGATCCCGCGCAACGCGAAGGTCCCGATCCCGTCCTGCAAGCTGCCCAACGGCAAGTGGACCAAGGGCGGCGGCGTCGACCTCTTCAACTCGGCCTTCTCGCTGGGCGGCAGCGACGACGGCAACCCCGCCTGCACCCAGAACACCGTCGAGAAGATCACCGGCATCCGGGTCGACCACACCATCGTGATCGACTTCAACGGCTTCGCCTCGATGACCAAGGCCATCGGCGGCGTGGACGTCTGCCTGCCGAAGCCGATCTACGAGGGGGACATCAACCCCAAGCTGACCAAGAAGGGCGCGCTGGTCCTGCCGCAGGGCAAGCAGACCGTCGAGGGCCAGAAGGCGCTGGACTACGTCCGGCTGCGCCACGGCATCGGCGACGGCTCGGACATCGGCCGGATGAAGCGCCAGCAGGCGTTCCTCAGCTCGTTCGCCAGCAAGGCCAAGAAGGACGGGCTCAGCCCCACCAACCTCCTGCCGCTGGCCGACGCCGCCACCAAGTCCCTGACCGTCGACCCCGGCCTGGACTCCGCGGACAAGCTGATCTCCTTCGGCATGTCGCTGCGCAACATCGACATGCACGAGCTCAAGTTCGTGACGGCGCCCTGGCGCTACCGCACCCAGGACCAGGACCTCGACCTCGTCCACCCCGACGCCGAGAAGCTCTGGGAGACCCTCAAGGCCGACCAGACCGTCGACGGCCAGAACGCCACCGGCCAGCAGCCCGACGCCCCCGCCACCAACGCCCCCGCCCCGCAGCCCACCACCCCGGCCGCCCCGGCGGCGGACACCGCCAACGCCTCGATCAAGGTCGCGGTCTACAACGGCACGATGAACAACGGCCTGGCCGGCAAGGCGACGGAACTGCTCAAGGGCGCCAAGTTCACCGCCACGACGGCCGGGCAGGGGCCCAACACCAAGTACAAGACCACCGTGGTCGAGTACGGCTCCGGGCAGAAGGCCAACGCCGACAAGGTCGCCGCGCTGTTCCCGGGCGCCACCGTCAGCTCCGGCGGCGGGCGGGGAGTGAACGTCATCGTCGGCCAGGACTTCGCCGCGGCCAGCGGCATGGCGGGCGCCTCCGGCGGCGCGGCCACGCCCGCCCCGGGCGCCCCGGCCGGCGCCCCGCAGCCGCTGCCGACCAGCGTCACCAACGACGTCCGCTCGGCCGACGACGACATCTGCGCCAACACCTCGTACGGCAGCGGCGGCTGAGCCGCGGGGGCGTGAGGGCCCCGGGGCGCGTGCCCCCGGGGTCCGTGCCATGGTGGCCCTGACGGAGGGGGCCACCACGGCACCGAAAGGCGGGCCCATGCCCGAGATCGCCCTTCAGCTCGACGTCGCCGCCCAGCGCGCCGTCGTCCTCGCCGCGCTCACCACCCACGACGGCCTGACCGGCTGGTGGACGGACGCCGTGGACCGCGAGGGCGACGTCCTGCTCCTCACCCTCCCCGGCGCCCCCGAGCCGTACCGGCTGCGCGTCCAGCGGGCCGACACCGACAAGGTGGTGTGGTCCAACGCGGGCGTCTTCCCGCCGCAGTGGGCCGGCACCTGGATCAGCTGGGACCTCGCCGAGCAGCCCGGCGCCCCCGAGCGCACCGTCCTGCTGCTGCGCCACGGCGGCTGGCAGCCGGGCAGCGAGCAGGGCGTCCCGGCGGTGGCGGGCACCTGGGCGGAGCTGGTGGTCCGGCTCAAGGACTACGCGCAGAGCGGCGAGAAGCAGCCGTACTTCGTCACCACCCGCCGCCACGACCCCGCGTAGGGCGTGTCCTCCGGGCGCCCCCCTTCGCCCGCAGGGCGCCGTCCGGTGGCGGGATCGCGGCGGCGGGCCGAAGGTGGGCGGTGTACCGCCGTCCGCGCGACGGGTGTGCGGGCCGGGGCCCGGCCCGCGGCCCGCCCGACCCCGCCACAGCCGGCCACCACCGCCTCCGGGAGGCCCCGCAATGCCCGTAGTCACCGATCCGTACCAGCCCGGCACCCCCTGCTGGATCGACCTGATGGCGAGCGACCAGCAGGCCGCGCTCGACTTCTACCGCGACCTGTTCGGCTGGCAGGGCGAGGTCGGCCCGGCCGAGTTCGGCGGCTACGCCGTGTGCACGCTGAACGGCCGCCCGGTCGCCGGGATCATGGCGCGGTCCGCGCCCGAGGGGCAGCCGCTGCCGCCCGTCGGATGGACGACGTACCTGGCCTCGGACGACGCCGACGCGACCTCCTCGGCGATCACCGGCGCCGGGGGCACCGTCCTGTACGAGCCGATGGACGTCGGCACGATCGGCCGGATGCTGGTCGCCGCCGACCCGACCGGCGCGGTGTTCGGCGTCTGGCAGGCCATGGACTTCATCGGCGCGGGCGTCGTCAACGAGCCGGGAGCGCTGGTCTGGAACGAGCTGAACACCGCCGACACCGAGGCCGCCGGCCGCTTCTGCCACAAGGCGCTGGGCCTGCGCCCGGCCACCATCCAGGGCATGGACGGCTACTTCTCCCTCAACGTCGGCGACCGCACGGTGGGCGGCATGCAGGCCGTCCCCGGCTACCTGGCGGGCGGCACGCCCTCGCACTGGATGACGTACTTCTCGGTGGACGACACCGACTCCACCGTGGACGCCCTGGTCAAGGCGGGCGGCTCGGTCGTCCAGCCGCCCTTCGACATGCAGTCCGGCCGGATGGCCGTCGTCCGGGACCCGCAGGGCGCCCTGTTCGCCGTCATCCAGGCCCCCGAGGCGCAGCTGCCCGACTCCGCCTGAGCCCGACGGTGACCGGAAGCCGCCCTTCCCGCGACGCGCCGCCGGGAATGGGCGGCTTCGCCGCGCTCCCCGGGTAAGACTGCACCCATGCTGGGGCTACCGGACGACATCCGCGCTTTCCTCTTCGACCTCGACGGGGTGCTCACCCAGACCGCGAAGGTGCACGCCGCGGCCTGGAAGGACACCTTCGACGCCTTCCTGCGCGCCGAAGCCGCCCGCACCGGCGGGCAGTTCGTCCCCTTCGACGCCGTCACCGACTACGACGTGTACGTGGACGGCCGCCCGCGCCTGGACGGCACCCGGGCCTTCCTGCACAGCCGGGGCATCGACCTGCCCGAGGGCACCCCCGAGGACCCGCCCAACTCCCGCACGGTGCAGGGCATCAGTCGCGCCAAGAACGAGGCCGTGCTGAAGCTCATCCACGACCAGGGCGTGCAGCCGTACGAGGGCTCCGTCGCCTACGTGCACCGGCTGCGCGCGCTGGGCCTGCCGGCCGCCGTGGTCTCCTCCAGCGCCAACTGCCGGGACGTGCTGCGCTCGGCGGGCATCGAGGAGCTGTTCGACGTGATCGTGGACGGCCTCGTCTCCGCCCGCGAGCAACTGCCGGGCAAACCCGCGCCGGACACCTACCTGTACGCGGCCCGCGCGCTCGGCGTGGAGCCCGCGCACGCCGCCGTCTTCGAGGACGCCCTGGCGGGCGTCGCCTCCGGCCGGGCGGGGGGCTTCGGCACGGTGGTCGGGGTGAACCGCACCGGCCAGGCCGCCGAACTGCGCCGCGACGGCGCCACGGTGGTCGTCGACGACCTGGCCGAACTCCTGGTCGACGAAGAGCGGGGAGACGAAGCATGAGCCCGTCCGACAACTTCACCATCGACCCCTGGCAGATCACCGAACACGGCCTGGACCTCAACGCCCTGGCCCGCTCCGAGTCCCTGTTCGCGCTCTCCAACGGGCACGTGGGCCTGCGCGCCAACCTCGACGAGGGCGAGCCGCACGGACTGCCGGGCACCTACCTCAACGGCGTCTTCGAGCTGCGCCCGCTGCCGTACGGCGAGGGCGGCTACGGGTACCCGGAGTCCAGCCAGAGCATCATCAACGTCACCAACGGCAAGATCATCCGGCTGCTGGTCGACGACGAGCCCTTCGACCTGCGCTACGGCGAACTCGTCAGCCACAAGCGCTGGTTGGACTTCCGCGAGGGCCTGCTCCACCGCGAGGCCGAGTGGACCTCCCCGGCCGGGCGGACGATCCGGGTGCGCTCCAGCCGCCTGGTCTCGCTCACCCAGCGCGCCGTGGCCGCCGTCGAGTACACCGTGGAGGCGGTGGACGCCCCGGCGCGCATCGTGCTGCAGTCCGAGCTGGTGGCCAACGAGCAGCTGCCCGGCGGCCCGGAGGGGGACCCTCGGGCCGCCGCCGTGCTGGAGGCCCCGCTGCAGGCCGAGGCGCACCACGCGAGCGGGGCGAAGGCGGTGCTGGTGCACCGCACCCGCTACAGCGGCATCCGGGTCGCCGCCGGGATGGACCACGTCATCGAGGGCCCGGAGCGGTACGACGTCGTCGCCGAGGCCGAGACCGACCACTGCCGGATCTCCGTCACCACCGTGCTCCAGCCCGAACAGAAGCTGCGGCTGGTCAAGTTCACGGCCTACGGCTGGTCCGGCGCCCGCTCGCTGCCCGCCGTCCGGGACCAGGTGGAGGCGGCGCTGACCGCCGCCCGGTACACCGGCTGGGAGGGCCTGGTCGCCGAACAGACCGATTTCCTCCAGGAGTTCTGGGCGACCAGCGACATCGAGATCGACGGCGACGTCGAACTCCAGCAGGCCGTCCGGTTCGCCGTCTTCCACGTCCTGCAGGCGGGCGCCCGCAGCGAGGAACGCGCCATCCCCGCCAAGGGGTTGACCGGCCCGGGCTACGACGGCCACAGCTTCTGGGACACCGAGACCTTCGTCCTGCCGGTGCTCACCTACTGCCTGCCCGGCGCCGTCAACCAGGCCCTGCGCTGGCGGCACACCACCCTGCCGCTGGCCCGTGAACGGGCGTCCCAACTCGGCCTGGCCGGCGCGGTGTTCCCCTGGCGGACGATCCGCGGCGAGGAGTGCTCCGGGTACTGGCCGGCCGGAACCGCCGCCTTCCACATCGGTGCCGACATCGCCGCCGCCGTGGTCCGCTACGTCCGGGCCACCGGGGACGTGGAGTTCGAGCGCGAGTACGGCCTCGAACTCCTCGTCGAGACCGCCCGGATGTGGCGCTCGCTCGGCCACCACGACACCGCCGGCAAGTTCCGCATCGAGGGCGTCACCGGCCCCGACGAGTACAGCGCCGTCGCCGACAACAACGTCTACACCAACCTCATGGCGCAGACGAACCTGCGCGCCGCCGCCGAAGCGGCCGTGCACCACCCCGACGCGGCCGCCGCCCTCGGCGTCGACACCGAGGAGACCGCCGCCTGGCGCGACGCGGCCGCCGCGATGTACCTGCCCTACGACGCCGACCGAGGCGTGCACCCGCAGGCCGACGGCTTCACCCACCACCAGGTCTGGGACTTCGAGGGCACCCCGCCCGAGAAGTACCCGCTGCTGCTGCACTACCCGTACTTCGACCTGTACCGCAAGCAGGTCGTCAAGCAGGCCGACCTGGTGCTCGCCATGCAGGTGCGCGGCGACGCCTTCACCGACGAGCAGAAGGCCCGCAACTTCGCCTACTACGAGCGCCTGACCGTCCGGGACTCCTCGCTCTCCGCCTGCACCCAGGCGGTGATCGCCGCCGAGGTCGGCCAGCTGGACCTCGCGTACGACTACACCGCCGAAGCCGCCCTGATGGACCTGCACGACCTCGGCGGCAACACCCGCGACGGCCTGCACATGGCCTCGCTCGCCGGGGCCTGCATCGCCCTGGTCGCCGGCTTCGGCGGGCTGCGCGACCACAGCGACACGCTGTCCTTCCGGCCCCGGCTGCCGGCAGGGCTGACCGGGCTCGGCTTCTCGCTGATGGTGCGCGGACAGCTGCTGGGCGTGCGGATCGGCCACGAGGGCACCACGTACACGCTGCGCCGCGGCGAGGTGATCCACCTGCGGCACGACGGGGAGATGGTGCAGGTCAAGGCGGGTGAGCCGGTCACCCTGCCCACCACGGTCCCGCCCGCCCAGGAGCGCTGCGCCCAGCCGCCCGGGCGCGAGCCCGCCCGCCGCCTGCCGCAGGCGGGCCTGGCGGCGGGCAAGCTCGGCCAGCAGGACCACCTGGCCGCAGAGTAGCCGGGGTAGGCCAGGTGGCCAAGGTAGGACGGGTGGGCCGGGTAACTCACCTGGCCCGCCCCGGGTGCGGGGCGGGCCGGGGCGCCGGAGGGTGGTCACGTCCTGTGGCAACCGGCGCCAGGTGAAGGAGAACTCCCGTGGCGAGCGTGGCCGAACAGATGGTGGAGGTCCTCCGGCAGGCCGGGGTGGAGCGGGTCTACGGCGTGGTCGGCGACAGCCTCAACCCGGTCGTCGACGCGATCCGCCGCGCCGAGGGCATCAGCTGGGTGCATGTGCGCAACGAGGAGGCGGGCGCCTTCGCGGCCGCTGCCGAGGCTGAGCTGAGCGGGCGCCTGGCGGTGTGCGCCGGCTCCTGCGGTCCCGGCAACACCCACCTGATCCAGGGCCTGTACGACGCCCAGCGCAGCGGCCTGCCCGTCCTCGCCCTCGCCTCGCACATCCCCTCCGGCCAGATCGGCACCGGCTTCTTCCAGGAGACCCACCCCGAGCGGGTGTTCACCGACTGCAGCTCCTGGTGCGAGATGCTCTCCGCCCCCGCCCAGCTGCCCCGGCTGCTGCGGGTCGCGATCCAGCACGCGCTGGGCTCGCACGGCGTCTCGGTGCTCGCCTTCCCCGGGGACGTCGCCGCGCTGCCCGCCGCCGGGCCGACGGGATCGAGCCACTTCCTGACCGAGCAGGCGGTGGCCGCCCCGCCCTGGTCCCAGGTGCAGGAGCTGGCCCGGCTGCTGAACGGCGCCCGCAGGGTCGCCCTCTTCTGCGGCGCCGGGGTGCGCGGCGCCCACACCGAGGTGATGGAGCTGGCCCGGGTGCTGGGCGCGCCGGTCGGGCACTCGCTGCGCGGCAAGGAGTGGATCCAGTTCGACAACCCGTACGACGTCGGCATGAGCGGCCTGCTCGGCTACGGCGCCTGCCACGAGGCGCTGCACGAGGCCGACGTGCTGGTGATGCTCGGCACCGACTTCCCGTACGACTCCTTCCTGCCGCAGGCCCGCACCGTCCAGGTCGACCACGACGCGACCAGGCTGGGCCGGCGCACGGCCCTGGAGCTGGCCGTGCACGGGGACGTGGCGGCCACCCTGCGGGCCGTCCTGCCGCTGCTGGACGAGCAGAAGGACCGCTCCTTCCTGGACGGCATGCTGCGCAAGCACTGCAGGGCGCTGGAGGACGTCGTCGGCGCGTACACCAAGGGCATCGACAAGCACCTGCCGATCCACCCCGAGTACGTCGCCTCGGTGCTGGACGAGGTCGCGGCCGAGGACGCGGTGTTCACCGTCGACACCGGCATGAACAACGTCTGGGCCGCCCGCTACCTGACGCCCAACGGCCGCCGCCGGGTGATCGGCTCCTTCCTCCACGGCTCGATGGCCAACGCCCTCCCGCACGCCATCGGCGCCCAACTGGCCTGCCCGGGGCGGCAGGTGATCGCCATGGCGGGCGACGGCGGGATCGGCATGCTGCTCGGCGAACTGCTCACCGTGGTGAAGTACCGGCTGCCGGTGAAGACGGTGGTGTTCAACAACGGCGCGCTCGGCATGATCAAGCTGGAGATGCTGGTCTCCGGCTACCCGGAGTCCGAGATCGACAACGGGGACGTGGACTACGCGGGCATCGCCCGGGCGATGGGCATCCCGGCCAAGCGGGTCACCGAGCCCGCCCGGGTGCGGGAGGTGCTGGCGGAGGCCCTGGAGCGGCCGGGGCCCGCGCTGGTGGACGTGGTGACCGACCCCAACGCGCTCTCCATCCCGCCGAGGATCACCGCCGCCCAGCTCAAGGGCTTCGCGCTGGCGGCGGGCAGGACGGTGCTCTCCGGAGGGGTCGGGCGGATGGTCGACCTGGCGCGCAGCAACCTGCGCAACATCCCGAGGCCGTAGAGAAGCCCGGTTCCCGCCCGGTTTGCCCCTGAGGCAATTTTCTTGCCTGCCAGGCAGGACGGGTGTCCACTGGTCACATGACCACCAGCCCCACCGGCGCAGACGGCCCGAACGACGACCAGGAGGTCGCCGGCCTCGCGGCCCGGCTGCGCGAGCACCGGCTCGGCAGCCGCCTGACCCTGGAGGTCGCGGCGGCCCGGGTCGGGCTCTCCCCAGCCTATCTGTCCCGGCTGGAGACCGGACGGCGCCAGCCCTCCCTGCCCGTCCTGCTGGGCCTGGCGCGCGCCTACGGCACCTCCGTCTCCGGGCTGCTCGGCGAGACCGTGGCCGAGCCGGACCCGATCGTGCGCGGCGGCGCCGTCGAACCCGGCCGCGCGGGCGGCTGGGGCTACCGCAGGGCCGGCGCCCCCGGGCGGGCCATGCAGGCGCTCCACGTGCACGTGCCGCCGGGCGTCCAGGACGCGGTGGTCCGGGTGCACCCCGGCGAGGAGTGGCTGTACGTCCTGCGGGGGGCGCTGCGCGTGACCCTCGGCGAGCGCGTCCACCACCTCGGCCCGGGCGACTCCGCCCACTACGACTCGCTCACGCCGCACTGCCTCGCCGCCGAGTCGGAGGACGGCGTCGAGCTGCTCTTCATCCACACCCTGCTGCAGAGCCCCGGCGGTGAGCTCTGCCTGGGCGGCGGGCCCTCCGCCGGCCACTGAAACCGACGCACCGTCGGAACCCCTCGGAGGAGATCACGATGGCCGATCCCACCACCACCCATGCCCTCAACCCCGACACCCCCGCCGGTCCGAAGACCATGGACGCCGGCAAGTGGGCCAACAAGCGCGTCTACCTCCGCCTGGTGATCTACACCGCGGGCATCCACGTCTTCGCCGGCTTCATCATGCTGCTGTTCGAACTGGGCAGCCGCAACCGGTAGTTCACGCGCCCCGGGTCGACCGGAGTAGCTCGCAGAGCGCCCCCAGGGCCGCCGGGAAGGCGTGCTCCGGCGGGGTCGCGTACCCGATCACCAGGCCCGGCTCCGGGTCCGGCTCCCCGCCGGCCTCGGCCCGGTGCCAGTCGAGGCCCGAGAGCCCCAGCCCCGCCGCCTCGGCGCGGGCCGTCAGCTCGGCCTCCGTCACCGAGTCGGCGGGCAGCCGGATCACCACGTGCAGACCGGCGGCGATCCCGGTCACCCGTACGTGCGGGGCGTGCTCGGCCAGCGCCGCGACCAGCCGGTCGCGGCGCCGCCGGTAGTGCAGCCGGCAGCGCCGCACGTGCCGGTCGTACGTCCCGGAGGTGATCAGCTCGGCCAGTGTCAGCTGGTCCAGCACCGGGGACATCGTGTCCGCCCGCGTCTTCAACCGGGCCACCGGTTCCACCAGTTCGTCCGGCAGCGCCAGCCAGGCCAGCCGCAGGCCCGGCGCCAGGCTCTTGGCGGCCGTGCCCGCGTACACCACCCGCGCCGGGTCGAGGGCCTGCATCGCGCCCAGCGGCTGGCGGTCGAAGCGGAACTCGCCGTCGTAGTCGTCCTCGACGATGTACCCGTTCCGTGCGCGCGCCCACCCCACCGCCGCCGCCCGGCGCTCGGCGGACAGGGCGGCACCGGTCGGGTACTGGTGCGCCGGGGTGAGCAGCACGGCGCCGTCGCCCTCGTGGAGGCCCTCCGTCCGGGCGCCGTCGCAGTCCAGCGGCAGCGGGCGCACGGCCAGCCCGGCCGCCCGGGCCGCGGCGTGCTGGGACTGCAGCCCGTACTCCTCCACCGCCAGCGTCCGGACGCCGCGCTCGCGCAGCGCGGCGCAGAGCAGGCCGAAGCCCTGGGAGACGCCGGTGCAGATCAGCAGGTGGTCCGGGTCGGTGCGCACGCCCCGGACGCGGGCCAGGTAGCGGGTGAGCGCCTCCCGCAGCTCGATGCGGCCCATCGGGCTGCCGTAGCCGAACGCCTCGTGCGGGGCGGTGGCCAGCGCCCGGCGGGCGGCGGCGAGCCAGGCGGTGCGGGGGAACGTGGACAGGTCCGGGCTGCCGGACATCAGGTCGTGCCGCACGCTGCGCCGCTGCGCTCCCGGCCGGACGGCGGAGTGCCTGACCTCCTCGCAGTGCACGGAGCGCTCCGTGACGATGGTGCCCGACCCCTGCCGCGAGCTCAGCCACCCCTCGGCGGTCAACTGCCCGTACGCCTCCACCACGGTGTTCCTGGCGATCCCCAGGTCCTCCCCCAGGGCCCGCGAGGACGGCAGCCGTGTCCCGGGCGCCAACCGCCCGTCCTGCACCGCCTCACGCAGCGCGTCCTCCAGCGCCGCCCTCAACCCCACCCCACCGGCCCGCCGCTCGGTGAGGTCCAGATGCAGATCGCCGCCGAAACTGGTCCAAGTCCCGCTCACGCTCCCATTCTCCCCGACGACGCGGCAGCGCCCGGGCCGTCGGCGGGCCGGGCGCTGCCGGGGGTGGGGTCAGACGGAGAGGTAGATCGCGCTGCCGAGGCCGGCGAGGAAGCAGTAGACGGCGAAGGGGGTGAGGCTGCGGGTCTCGAAGTACTTGGTGAGAAAGCGGACGGAGATGTAGCCGGCGACGAAGGCGGCGACGCTGCCGGCGGCGACGGGGCCGAGGACGGAGGAGTTCTCGGGCTTGAAGAGTTCGGGGACCTTGAGGGCCGAGGCGGCCAGGATGACCGGGGTGGCGAGGAGGAAGGAGAAGCGGGCGGCGTCCTCGTGGTGGAGGCCGCGCAGGATGCCGGCGCTCATGGTGACGCCGGAGCGGGAGATGCCCGGGAAGAGGGCCAGGATCTGGGCGGCGCCGATCCAGGCGCCCTGGACGAAGCTGAGCTTGGTCAGCCGGATGTCGGAGGCGATCGCCGGGTCCACCCCGGGCTCGTCGACGGGGGCCGCGTGGCCGGCCCGGCGGCGGCCGTTGCCGCCGCGCTTGAGGCGTTCGGCGCCGAGGAGGACCAGCCCGTTGAGGGCGAGGAAGACGGCGGCCGGGACGGGCTTGCCGAGGGCGTGGCGCAGGGCCTTCTCCAGGACGAGGCCCGCGACGCCGACCGGGATGGTGGAGATGATCAGCAGCCAGGTGAGCTTCTCGTCGCGGGTCTGGATCCGGCGGTGGCGGATCGAGGTGACGAGTCCGCTGACCACCCGCACCCAGTCCCGCCGGAAGAACACCACCAGCGCGAGCGCGGTGGCCAGGTGGAGGGCGACCAGGGCGGCCAGGTAGGAGGAGCCCTCGGCCGTCATGTCCAGGTCCTGCCCCAGCTTCCCGCCCACCAGGGCGGGGAGCAGGATGCTGTGGCCCAGGCTGGAGACCGGGAAGAGTTCCGTCACGCCCTGCAGCAGGCCGACGCCTATCGCTTCCGGGTAGGTCAGGGTGGACATCTCACGCCTTCGCTCGGGAATCTGCGCCCGCCGAATCCGGGGGCCCCCGCGAAGCTACTACGGACCTGTAGACGCTCGGCAGGTCCGTCGCCAGAAATTCATCGATCGTACGACCCCGCGACACCGGGGCCGAAGGGCTACCCCGGAGGCACGCGCTGCCAGGGGTCCCCGTTCGCCGTGACCGGCGCCGCCGCGAAGTCGTAGCGCAGCAGATCCGGCCCGAGTGCGAGCAGCGAGATCGAGGAGGAGCCCCAGATCCGCCCGTCCCCGAAGTCCCGCCGCTGTATCAGCGCCGCGTCCTCGTCCAGCGCCAGCCCGTCGCCCGTCACGATCGGCAGCCAGGCGCCCCACGCCTCCTGCGCCGGCCCGCCGGGGCCGGGCTGCGGCCGCGCGGCGGCGGTGAGCCGGGCCCGGAAGTGCTCGGCGCGGGCGGCCATCAGGGCGCGCACCCGCTCGGAGGTGGTCCGGTTGGCGGCCCGCCCCTCCAGGCCGTCGTTGAGCACCACGCTGAGCCCGACGGGCAGTTCGCGCTCCTCCGCCCGCCCGGAGCCGCCCCAGCTGGTGACGCGGGCGCCGTCCGGCCGGACGACCACGAGGTGGAACGGGTCGTACGGGGCGAGGTCGAGGTGCCCGATCCCGCCGCGCTCGACGGCGGTGAGCGGCAGTTCGCCCCGGGAGAGCCGGGCCTCGGCGGGGGCGAGCGGCCCGAAGCCGTTGAGCAGGCACGCGGCGGTGCGGGTGGCGGGGTCGACGGCCAGCCAGGTGCCGCCGGCAGCGAGGTCCAGCCCGCCGACCAGCCCGGGCCGTCCGGGCCAGTGCGGGCCGGGCGGCTGCCAGGCGCGCCCGAGGTACTCGTCCCGGACGGAGAGCAGCAGCACCGGCGCCGCGGACTCCGGTTCTATGCTCACGAACGCCGTACACACGACCCTTTGGCCCCCTCGGTCTCGCCCTCCCCGCCCTCCCCGCGATCCTCGCACGGACGTTCCCGCACCGGAAGGGCGGCGAAGTGGCCCGGGAGAGGCGAAGTGGCCCAGGAAAACCGCCGCCGAATGCACCAGAACTCCGGGCCGCCCGCTTCCTAGGCTGATGACCATGACGACCGAGCAGAGCACCCCGCAGAGCCAGCAGACCCAGCAGCAGAAGGCCCGCCTGCTCCGCGAGCTGCACCGCCCCGGCGACCCGCTGGTCCTGGCGAACGTCTGGGACGCGGCGAGCGCCCGCCTGGTGGTCGCCGCGGGCGCCCGGGCGGTGGCCACGGCCAGCGCCAGCGTCTCCTGGTCGCTCGGCAGCCCGGACGGCGGCGGCGCCGACCGCGACCAGGTGCTGGCCCGCACCGCCCAGGTGGTCCGCTCGGTGGCCCTGCCCGTCACCGCGGACATCGAGAGCGGCTACGCCGACACCCCCGCCGGGGTCGGCGAGACCGTCACCACGCTGCTGGCCACCGGCGCCGTCGGCCTCAACCTGGAGGACGCCGCCTACACGCCCGAGCAGGCCGCCGAGCGCATCGCGGCGGCCCGGGCGGCGGCCGACGCGGCAGGCGTCCCGGCGTACGTCAACGGGCGCACCGACGTGTTCCTGCGCGGGATCGGCGCCCCCGAGGGCCGCCTGGAGGAGACGGTGCGCCGCCTGCGGGCGTACGTCGAGGCGGGCGCGGACGGCGTGTTCGTCCCCGGCGTCTCCGACCCGGCGACCATCGCCGCCCTGGTGGAGGCCGTGCCCGTCCCGCTGAACGTGCTGGCCGGCCCGGGCTTCCCGTCCGTGGCGGAGCTGGCGAAGCTCGGCGTCGCCCGGATCAGCCTCGGCCCGGGCCTGGCCGAGGTCGCGTACGCGGCCGTGCGCCGCGCCGCCGAGGAGCTGTACGGCGAGGGCACGTACACCGCCCTGGAGGGCGGGCTCACCTACCCCGAACTGAACAGCCTGTCGCAGCAGCACTGACGACGTGAGACGTGGGCGGCCGGCCGTACGGGGGTCGGCAGGCCGCCCATACCGGGTGTCAGCCGATCTGCCCGCTGAGGCCGGGGTGGCTCATCTGGTTGGTGCCGACGGCCTCCACCTCGTTGGCGGTGTTGCTGGCCACGGGGAGCTGGAGCTTGCCGACCGTCTGGAGGGCGAGGTCGGCGGGGGAGGCGTTCAGGCCGTCGGTGAGGCCGCCGGTGGCGTCCGGCGAGGAGGCGGTCTGACCGGCGGCGGAGGCGGCCGGGGCGGCGAGCGCGAGGCCCGCCATGGTGAGGGCGGCGAGGGTGGCGAGTTTCTTCATGCCCTGCCGAACGACCCGGGCGGCCCTCAGGTAACCCCGAGGGCCCGACTCTCACCCCCGAAGAGTCGCCTTCAGGCCGTCACCCACAGGGTCCGCACGCCGTTGCTGACGAAGGACGGGAGCGGCTCGTTCGTCCGCCCCTCGGCGAGCGCCAGCGAGGGGTGGCGCCCGAACAGGTGCCGCAGCGCCGTCTCCGCCTCCAGCCGGGCCAGGCCCGAGCCGAGGCAGAAGTGCGGGCCGTGGCCCAGCGACAGGTGCCTGGACGTACGGGACAGGTCGAAGCGGTCCGCGTCCGGGTGGTGCCCGCCGTCGCGTCCGGCCGCCGCGTACGAGGCCAGCAGCGCCTCGCCGCGCCGGACGAGCACCCCGCCGACCTCGATGTCCTCCCTCGCGTAGCGCAGCGGGAACTGCCCGACGGGCGAGTCGTGGCGCAGGGTCTCCTCGACCGCCGCCGACCAGGGCCGCTCGCCCTCCAGCAGCAGCCGCAGCTGGTCGGGGTGGGTGAGCAGGGCGCGTACCGCGTTGGTGATGAGGTTGAGCGTGGTCTCGTGCCCGGCTATCAGCATCAGCAGCAGGGTGCCGACGAGTTCGGCCTCGCTGAGCCGCTGCTGGTCCTCGCTGTGGCCGGACTCCCGCGCGGCGATCAGCGCACTGGTCAGGTCGTCGCCCGGCTCGGCGCGCTTGGCGGCCACCACCGAGGCGAGCAGCGCGTTGAGGTCCCGCTGCGCGGCCACGGCCGCCTCGGGGGTGGCGGCGCTGGAGACCATCGTGTCGCAGAGGGCGTGCAGTTCGTCCTGCTGCTCCTCGGCGAAGCCGAGCAGTTCGCCGATCACCTGCATGGGCAGCGGGTAGGCGTAGCGCTCGCGCAGGTCGAACTCGCCCTCCAGCCCGGCGATCCCGTCCAGCAGCGCGAGCGCCCGCGCCTCGACGGCGGGCGCCAGCGCGGCGATCCGGCGCGGGGTGAACGCCTGGCTGACGAGCCCGCGCAGCCGCCGGTGGTCCTCGCCGTCCGCGGTGACCATGCCCGGGACGGCGACGAAGTTGAGCAGCGGCCAGCCCTGCGGCAGCCGGCCCTCCCGGAAGGTCGTCCACAGCTGGGCGTTCTTGCCGATCCGGGGGTCGGCGAGCACCGACTGGAGGGTGTCGTGATGCGTTACCGCCCAGACCACCACCCCGCCAGGGAGCTCCACCAGGACCGCGGGCCCGGCTGCCCGGAGTCGGGCGTTCTCGCCGTGCTGGTCGCGTCCGAAGGGGTCGAGCCGGATCGGCTCGGCGTCGCGGGCGGCTGCGGAGCGGTCGGTGGCGGTGTCCATGCGGATCTCTCAGGTGCAGGGGGGCGGGGCGGGGTGAAGGCGCTGTAGAGCACTGGCAGGGCGGTCAGTGCCCGCGACCACGGGGAGGGGCGCCAGGTCAGGTCGTGGGCGGGGACAGCGAGCTGGAGGTCCGGCAGCCGGTGCAGCAGGGTCTCGACGGCGGTCTCGACGATGATCCGGGCCGGGTGCTGCGCCGGGCAGACGTGCTCGCCGGCGCCCCAGGCCAGGTGGGCCCGGTTTCCGCCGAGGGAGCCCTGCGCGGCGGAGGCGCCGCCGAGGACGGCCGGGTCGGCGTTGGCCGCCGCCAGGCCGAGCACCAGCATGTCACCGGCGGCGATGTGCTGGCCGCCGAGCACGGTGTCGGCGGTGGCCCAGCGGCCGGGGAAGTTCTGCGTCGGCGGGTCGCGCCACAGCACCTCCTCCAGCGCGTCGGAGACGGTCAGCCGCCCGCCGGTGATGGTGGTGCGGAAGCGCCGGTCGGTGAGCAGCAGCCGCAGGGTGTTGCCGGTCCAGTTGATGGACGTCTCGTTGCCCGCGATCATCAGCACCACCAGGTGGTGCACCGCCTCCTCGTCGGTGAGCGCGGCCGGGTGGGCGAGCAGCCAGGAGGTGAGGTCGGCGCTGGGCGCGGCCCGGCGGCGGCGGACGAGGTCCACCAGGATCGCCTGGAACTCCTGGTTGGCGCGCACCGATTGGGCGCCGCTGTCCACGAGGTGGCTGATCAGCTCGATGAGCCGGGGCCCGGCCTGGGCGGGCAGTCCGAGGAGCTGGGTGAAGACCAGCAGGGGCAGCGTGCGGGCGTACTGGGCGATGAGGTCGGCGGTGCCGTCCGGGCCCCAGCCGTCGATGAGGCCGTTGGCGGCGGCCTCGGTGGTCTCGCGCAGCTGGTGGTGGTCGATCTGGGCGAGGGTGTCGGAGACGGCGGCGCGGAGCCGCTGGTGCTCGGCGCCGTCCAGGTTGAGCAGGGTGGGGCGCCAGGCCGTCATCGGCAGCAGCCGGGAGTCGGGGGCGAGGCGGCCCTCGGCGGGCACCCGCCAGTGCCGGGAGTCCTTGGAGAACAGGGTCTCGTTGCGGGTGAGTTCGAGCAGTTCGCCGTAGCCGAGGACGAGCCACGCCTCGACACCGGGCTCCAGCTCGATCGGGGCGACCTGCCCGTGGCGCTCGCGCAGCCGCGCGTACAGGCCGTGCGGGTCCTCGGCGACGGCGGCGCCGTACAGCGGGGCGGGCCGCGGCGCCTGCCCGAAGTGGTGGTCGCCGTACGGGAGTCGGGCGCCGTGGGCGACGGGGCAGCCGGCGGCCTCGGGATCGGGCGGCGTCATGCCCTCAGCTCCAGCAGGGAGCTGCGGTGCAGGTGGTCCACGAAGTCGATCAGGAGGTCGTAGGACTGCCGGCGGTCGCGGGCGTCGCAGAAGAGCAGCGGCACGTCGGGCAGCACGTCCAGCGAGGCGCGCACCTCCTCCTCGGGGTAACTCGGCGTCCCGGGGAAGGTGTTGACGGCCACGGCGAAGGGGATGCGCTGCTCCTCCAGCCGTCCGAGCACCTCGAAGCTCTCGTCGGGCCGGCGCAGGTCGACCATCACGATGGCGCCGAGCGCGCCGCGCGAGAGGTCCTCCCACAGCGGCATGAAGCGCTGCTGCCCGGGGGTGCCGAACAGGTAGAGCGCCAGGCGGGAGTTGAGGGTGATCCGGCCGAAGTCCAGGGCGACGGTGGTGCTGGTCTTGCCGTCCAGCCCGGTCAGGTCGTCGACGCCGGTGCTGGCGGCGGTCATGGTCTCCTCGGTGCGCAGCGGGGCGATCTCGCTGAGCGAGCCGACCAGGGTGGTCTTGCCCACCCCGAACGGCCCGGTGACGAGGATCTTCACCGAGCCCCGCACCGAGGACGGCAGGTACTGCGGCCCCGCGTCCGGGATCGCCGGGGTGTCGGCGGAGTCGACGTCAGCGGAGTTGGCGGAGCCCAACGAGCACCTCCTCCAGGAGGGTGGTGGGCAGGCGCTCGGCCTGCGGGACGGGCGGGAGGACCTGCACGGTGCCCAGGTCCCAGAGGTCGCCGACCAGCACCTTGACCACGCCGAGCGGCAGCCCCAGGTGGGCCGCCACCTCGGCGACGGACAGCAGGCTGTGGCAGAGCGCCACGATGCGCCGGTGCTCCCGGTTGAGCAGCACGTGCTCGGGCAGCGCCGGCGGGTGCGGTAACGCGCTGACGAGGCTCTCCACGGCCAGGTCGGTCCTGGTGGGCCGGCTGCGGCCCCCGGTGATGACGTACGGCCGTACGGGCCCGCTCACCGCAGTCCCTGCGCCGCGTGGTCGAAGCGCGGGGGACTGGTCAGGTGGGCGCCGATCCGCTCGACCAGCATCTGCATCTGGTAGGCGACCAGCCCGGCGTCGACCGCCTCGCCGGTGACCACGGCCAGGTGCGCGCCGGCCCCGGCGGCGACGATGAACAGGTAGCCGCCGCCGTACTCGACGATGATCTGCCGGGTGGCGCTGTCCGGTCCGCCGAAGCCCACCGCGACGCCCCGGGCCAGTGACTGGAGTCCGGAACAGGCGGCGGCGAGCCGTTCGGCGTCCTCGCGGGCGATCTCGGCGCTGCGGCCGATCTCCAGGCCGTCGCTGGAGACGACGACGGCGTGCTGGACCTGCGGCACGGCGATGATGTCGGCGAGCAGCCAACCGAGGTCAGGGGCGGTGGTCATGGAACTCTCCGGGCTGGGGAAGTCGGGGGGAAGCGGACAGGGAAGGGTCGTTCTGCTCCAGGGCCCGGGCTCGGGCGGCCGTGCGGCCGCTGGCCGTCCCGGCCTGGAACATCGCCATGAACGCCTGCGCGTCCCGGGCCGAGCGGTGCGGCGGCGCGGGCGGCGGTGGGGGAGCGGCGTGCTGGGCGGGGCGGCCCGCGCGGGGGCGCCGGTGGCTCCGGCGCGGCAGCGGGGGCGGGGAGCCGTCGGCCGTGGGGGTGGGGCCGGGCGGCGGGGTCTCCACCAGCGGGTGGCCGGTGAAGTGGCCTGAGGGGGTGCCGGCCTGGGGCACGGCGCCGAAGGCGGGTCCGGAGGGGCCGAGGCCCGGGACGGTCGGCGGCAACGGCTCGGTGAGCAGCGCGTTGGGCAGCAGCACGACCACCCGCACCCCGCCGTACGGGGAGGGCGCCGAGCTGAGCGTGACGCGGAAGCCGTACTGCTCGGCGAGCCGGCCGACCGCGGCCAGGCCCAGCTGCGGGACCTCGCCGAGCCGGGAGACCTCCAGGGTGCTGCCCCCGGACAGGGCGGCGGCAGCCTTGGCCACGGCCTGCTCGGGCATGCCGACGCCGCAGTCGTCGATCTCGATCACGGCGCCGTTGTGCACCGGCACCAGGGTCACGTACACCTGCGTGCTGGGCGGGGAGTAGCGGGTGGCGTTGTCCAGCAGTTCGGCGGTGGCGTGGATCAGCGCCTCGGCGGCGGCGCCGATGACGGCGGACTCGATGCGGCTGCGCAGCACCACCCGCTGGAACGGGAGGATGCGGGACTGCGCGCCGCGCACCACGTCCTCCAGGGCGATGGGCTCGGGCCAGTTGCGTCCGGCGCGGGCGCCGCAGAGCACGGCCAGGGTCTGGGCGAGGCGGGCCTGTTGGGCGGCGGCGTGGTCGGCCTTGAGCAGGCCCTCCAGCAGCACGGGGTCGTCGTGGGTGCGCTCCATCTCGTCGAGCAGGGCCTGCTGGTCGTGGGCCATGACGAGGATGCGGCGGGCGACGCTGAGGAAGGCCCGCTGGGTGGAGGCGGTGAGTTCGTGCTCGTGCTGGACGACGGCCAGTTCGGCGTCGCGGTGGCCCTGTTCGAGGGCGAGCTGTTCCCGGGCCTCGTGCAGCTCGCGCTGGAGCCGGTCGGCCCGGCGGCGCTGGGTGACGGACACGGCGCGGTACCGCGCGGCGGTCACGAGGGCGAGGACGGCGAGGACGCCGGTTGCCGTTGCGCACCACTGAGTCATCGTCACGCCGCGAATTCTAGGGCGATGATCCTACGAAGGTGTGAACAGATCTCGCCAAGTGACTGGATCTCGTCAAAATCCGGCAACGTGGCGTCAGTTCGGCCTGGTTCGAACGCGATCCTAGGACAAGAGCCTTGCCCGGTCCAGACCTCGTGGGCGCCAGTGGCGCCCCGGGATTGGCCGAGTCACGCCCCCGAATGTGTGGAACCCGTGTGCAGGCTGTCGGGAAGCGACGGCGCCCGGTGCAGGAGCAGCAGCGCCACGTCGTCCGGCCGGGACCGCCGCTCGGTCACGTTCAGCGTCAGCAGGTCGGCCAGTCGCTCCAGCGCGGCCGGCGACCCGATCCTCCCCGGCCCCGCCTGGCGGGCCCACAGCTCCAGCCCGCCGAGCATCCGGTGCACCGACTCGTCGTAGTCCTCCTCGCGGTCCTCCACCAGCCCGTCGGTGTACGCCAGCAGCGTCTCGCCGACCTCCAGCCGCTCCACCGCCAGCGGGTACGGCTGCCCCGGTTCCACGCCCAGCGGCGGCCCGCCCGGCAGCGCCAGCTCGAGGGCCTCGGCGTCCCCGGTGATCCGCACCGGCGGCGGGTGGCCGGCGCGGGCGGCCGTCAGGGTGCCGTCCGCCGGGTCCAGGGTGAGGTAGAGGCAGGTCGCGAACAGGTCGGTGTCCAGCTCGGCCAGCAGCCGGCTCGTCCGCTCCAGGGCGGCCGCCGGGTCGTGCCCGTCCGTCGCGTACGCCCGCAGGCCGCTGCGGAGTTGGCCCATCACGGCGGTGGCCTCGGCGTTGTGGCCCTGCACGTCGCCGATCACCAGCCCGATCCGGCCGCCCGGCAGCCGCAGCAGGTCGTACCAGTCGCCGCCGATCTGCATCCCCTCGGTGCTCGGCAGGTAGCGGGCGGCGCTGGCGATCCCGGGCAGCGCGGGCAGGGTGCGCGGCAGCATCGCGCGCTGCAGCTCGCTGGCGCGGTGGTGCTGGGTGTCGAACAGCCGGGCCCGCTCCAGGGACTGGGCGAGGATGCCGGCGAAGGCCGAGTACAGGGTGCGGTCCTCGCGGCCGAAGGCGCGCTCGGTGGCGAAGGTGATCAGGCAGGAGCCGACCTGCCGTCCGGAGGCCACCAGCGGCAGCACCGCCCAGGCGGCCGGGGCGCCGTCCGGCTTCGGGCCGGTCGGCTGGCTGAACAGCGGGGCCGAGCGGGTCGGCGCGTCCTGCATCACGCCCTCGGACAGGTCCGCCGACCGGGTCGGCTCGGCTCGGCGCGGCCCGCCGTACACGGTGTGGGAGACGGGCAGCAGCCGGCCCTCGTCCACCAGGTCCAGCACGACGCTCTCGGCGCCGAACGCCGGGCGGGCCACGTCGGTGACGGCGGTGGTCACCTCCCGTACGGTCACCGCGCGGGACAGCGCGCGGGTGAGGGAGAGCAGCAGCGCCGTCCGCGCGCCCGCCGGCCCGGCCGTCGCGGGCCCGGGCTCCCGACGCCGCACCTCGGAGAGCAGCCCGGCGATCCGCACCGGGCGGCCGTGGACGTCCAGCATCACCTCGCCGGACTCCTCGACGGGCGTCGCCCGGCCGCCCCGGCGCAGCATCCGGTAGCCGATCCGGTAGCGCCCGCCGGCCGCCAGCGCCTCGGCCAGCGCGGCCTGCACGTCGGGCAGGTCCTCGGGGTGGACGACCCGCTCCAGCTCCGGCGCCTCCCCGTCCGGGGCGACGGGCCGCCCGGCGAGGCGGAAGGCCGCCTCGTCCCAGTAGCTCTCGCCGGTGACGAGGTCGCGCTCGAAGGCGCCGTGCCCGGAGGCCCGGACGGCGAGCGACACCAGCGGGTGCGCGGCGGCCCCGCCGTCGGGGGCCGGGAGCCTCAGGGTGCGCACGTCCGCGTGGTCCAGCAGGTGGGCGAGGCGGTGGGCGCAGGCGTCGCCGATGGTCTCCAGCACGTCCAGGTCGCGGCGGGGCACCGTCCCCCGGTGGGCCAGCGCCAGGGCCAGCACCCCGACGGGCTGCTCGTCCACCACCATCGGCAGGGTCACCACGGCGACCATGCCGGTGCCCATCCCGACGTTCCGGTTCGGGTAGTCGACGCCGGTGTGCTCGGGGCTCATCAGGTACGGGCGGCGCAACCGCAGCGCCATCGCCGCCGGCAGGTCCCCGGCCGGGTCGACCACGCCGTAGCGCTCGTGCGCCCAGTCGGGCAGCCCGTGCGAGGCCGTCAGCCGCAGCATCCCGCCCGCGTCCACCAGGTAGAGCGCCGAGCCCTCCCCGGTGATCCACCCGGGCCCCTCGTCGAGGACCGTCCCCAGCAGCTCGGCCGCACTGCCGCACCCGAGCAGCAGCCGCACGCACCGCATCGCACTGCGCGGCGTCGTCCGGATCGTCCCGTCGGCGGAGGGCCGGTCGGCGGGGGGTTCGGCAGCGGAGGGTTCGTCGGCGGAGGGGTCGGCAGCGGCGGGCTCGGCGGCGGACGACTCGGCGGGGCGCACTGATTCTTCATACCCCATTTCGCCCACACCCGACTCCCGCGCCACGGGCCCCGCGTGTCCCGGCGGACCGGGGGTCTACCGGGGGTCTACCGGGGGCTCAGTGGGGGCTCGGCGCGGGCTCGGCGGGGTTCACCGGGGGCTCAGCGGGGGCTCACCGGGGGGCGTCGGCTCCCGGCCAGCCACGCAGCGCGGTGGTGAGGGTGGTGATCAGGCGGTCGTGCGTGGTCGTCAGGTCCTCGGCGAGTTGGAAGGCGCCGGAGGTGGTCAGCGCGGCGAAGCCGTGCGCCGTCGACCGCACCGTCCGGGCCGCGTGGATCGCCTCGGAGCCGTCGAGCCCGTACTCGCGCAGCACGGCGATGATCACCCCGACGAGCCGGCCCGCCGCCCGGGTGAGGTCCTCGTCGGGCTGGGGCGCCTGCGGGAGGGCGTGGTAGCGGTGCGGGTACGCCGTGGCGTACCCCTGGTACGCGCGCAGCACGGCCGCGACGGCGTCGTCCCCGCTGCGCCCGACGGCCGCCTCCGCGAGCCGGTCGGCGAGCTCCCCGGTGACGCGGACGGCGATCAGCCGCCGCAGTTCGGTCAGGCCGCCGCTGACGTGCTTGTACAGCGAGGGCGTCGCGACACCGGCCCGGGCGGCGACGGCGGCGAGGGTCAGCCCCTCCGCTCCCTGCTCGTCGATGAGGCCGAGGGCGTGGTCGACGACCTGCTCGGGGTTCAGTCCTACGCGGGGCATGGGGGTGTCTCTCCGTACGAAAGGGGTGGGCGGGGGATCGGGCTTCGCCGCGGGCTTCGGTTCGGCTTCGCTTCAGCCGCGCTCGGCGAGGAAGGGCAGCAGGGCGTCGGCGACGGCCTGCGGGTTGTCGGCCATCGGGTAGTGGCCCGACCCCTCGATCATCACCTTCTGCGCCCGCAGCGCCGCCGCCTGCCGCTCGGCGACGGCCGCCGGGTCGGGGAAGTCGGGGTCCTTGCTGCCCATCAGCACGATCGCCGGGCACCGGACCTCGGCCGCCCAGCCCACCGGCGCGGAGTCCCCGCCGACGTGCCCGCGGGTGGCGGTCTTGCGGCCGGGGGTGCGCAGGGCGGCGACCAGCCCGTCCACGTACGCGTCGAAGTCGGCGGGCTTGGCACCGGGGTAGGCCATCTTGCGCAGGTAGAAGCCCCAGGCGGCGGGCCAGTGGACGAGCATCGTGCCCATCACCTTCATGACGGCCTTCATCAGCCCGCTGGGCGGGTTCTCGACGAAGGCGTCGATCAGCGCGATCCCGGCGACCCGCCCGGGTGCGTCGAGGGCGGCGCGCACCACGGTGGCGCCGGTGTAGGACTGCCCGACCAGGACGGCCCGTTCGATGCCGAGGTGGTCGAGGAGGGCGAGGGCGTCGCCGGCGATCGCGGTGGGGGAGTAGTCGTCCCAGGCGATCGTGGACTCGCCGAAGCCGCGCAGGTCCATGGTGATCACCCGCCGGCCGGCCGCGGTGAGCAGCGGCCTGAGGTGGCGGTACGCGGTGCGGCTGTCGAGCATCCCGGGGAGCAGGAGGACGGGGAGGCCCTCGCCCTGCCGGGTGTCGTCGAAGGCGATCCGGCCGCCGGGGAGGTCGAGGTACTGGGTGGCGGGGGCGGTGGTGCCGTTCATGGTGCTCTCCTCGGTCCGGTGGTCGGTGCTGCCGATAGCCATAAAGCTAAGGCTAATAGCCTTAGCTGTCAAGCTATCGGCGCCACGGATCGGAGATTCCCGGGTCAGGGTCCTGTCAGGCCCCCTGGAACGGGTCGTGTTCCGCCAGCAGCTTCTCCAGCCGGGCCTGGTCCACCCGGGCGACGGTGTCGCCGGCCTCCTGCCGGTCCCGGATCACCTTCGCCAGGGTGAAGGCGGAGGTGACGGTGTAGAGCAGGCCCACGCCGAGGAAGGCGCGGACCCACCCCCCGACCGGCAGATAGGCGATCCCCGCGGCGAGGGCCGTGGCGGAGACGCCGAAGGACAGGACGGCCTGGACGTAGTACGCGGCCGTGGTGCGTGACTGCATCGGTGCGCTCATGGCGCCCAGCATGCGTTCGCTCCGGCCCCCGGCACATGAGTAGCGGTACTCAGCCGGGGCCGTGCAACGGGGGATCGTTCGTTGACGTCCCCTCACCCGCTTCCCGGGCGTCCCGGAGGAACGGCTTGGAATCAGAGCCTCCTCGGATTAACGTTTGATAACGCAGCGCGGTCTTCAACGCCGTACCCAGACGGCACCGTGCGCCGTCGCCTAATCCCGCCGGCCGGCCTTTGGGCAGGTCAGGGAGCCGGGGAACCACGTTCCTTGGGGTGAATCGGCGGGGCTCCGGCCCGGCCGTAGGAGACCTTCCTGCTCCGAACCCGTCAGCTAACCCGGTAGGCGCGAGGGAAGGAAAGGAGCGCGCCTCCGTGGCGTCGACGCACACCCCGGCACACCCGGCCGGCCCCGCAGCCGGTACCAGGCTGCTCGAACACCCCGGCCACGACGGCCCCGAGCCGGACGACTCCGGACTCCTCGCGGTCGAGACCGAGACCAACCGCCACCGGATGCCGCGTCAGACCCGCGGCGCCTCCCCACTGCTCGGCGTCACCGCCGTCGCCGCCACCCTGGGCGCCACCGGCTTCGCCTCCGCGACCCCGGCGGCCGCCCCCGCCGTCGAGGCCCCCGACGAGGCCCCGGTCGCCCTCGCCGCCGACCCCGGCCTCGCCCTCGCCGCCCGCATCCAGCAGCAGGCCGACAGCCAGCGGACCGCCGCCGAGGAGGGCGCCCGCGTCCAGGCCGCGAAGGAGGCGGAGGCCAAGGCCGCCGCCAAGGAGGCCGAGGCGAAGAAGGCCGCGGCCGAGGCCGAGGCCAAGAAGGCCGCCGCCCTCACCCTGCCGGTCTCCGACTACCGCCTCTCCGCCCACTACGGCCAGAGCGCCCGCTACTGGGCCAACCTGCACACGGGCCTGGACTTCGCCGCCGACACCGGCACCCCGGTCATGGCCATCGGCCAGGGCACCATCACCTCGGCCGGCTGGTCCGGCTCGTACGGCTACCGGATCGTCGAGACCCTGCCCGACGGCACCGAGATCTGGTACTGCCACCTCTCCTCGATCATCAAGGGCTCCGGCAGCGTCACCGGCGGCCAGCAGATCGGCAAGGTCGGCGCCACCGGCAACGTCACCGGCCCGCACCTGCACCTGGAGGTCCGCCCCGGCGGCGGCGCCCCGGTCGACCCGGAGACCTGGCTCGAGCAGCGGGGCCTCACCCCCTGACGGATCGCGGAAGGGCCCCGGCGACCGCCGGGGCCCTTCTCGCACTACTTCCGTAGTGCCACTACTCGCGTAGTGCCACTACTCCTGTTGTTCCGCCGGCACCTGCGCCAGGTACGCGTCGATCTCCTCCGGACCGGGCTCCGGCGCCAGCTCCGGGAACTCCTCGACCAGCAGCCGCGCCAGGCCCGGCACCGTCCACTCCCCGAACAGTTCCAGCGCCGTCCGGGCCGCCGCGTCCTCCAGCCCCCCGAAGTCCCCGGCCAGCTCCTCCGGCATCGGCCGGCCCAGCGCCGTCAGCTCGGCCAGGTTGCGGTAGCTGCGCCGCATCAGCCCGTGCTCCAGCAGCCGGCGCGCGCCGTCGGTGGCCATGCCCACGGACAGCACCCGGGCCGGGCCCCAGCCCCGCTCGTCCGGCTCGTCCAGCCACCCGGCCTCGGCCAGCGCCTCGAACGCGGCCAGGCGCTCCTCCTCGCCCAGTTCGGCGAAGGCGGCCAGCCAGTCGCGCACGGCCACCTCGTCGGAGACGTCCACCCCGTGCGCGTGCAGCAGCAGCGCGTACAGCCGGGGCCAGGTCACCAGGTCGGCGCGGCGCAGCAGCCCCGCGGCGACCTCCCCCTGCCACTCGGCCTCGGCGTGCAGCCGCTCCTGGCGCTTGGCGTTGAGCCGCTTGGTCGCCCGCTGGTGGTCGACCAGCAGCCGCACGGCGTCGCCGTACGCCAGCGGGTCCGCCTCCGGCGCGGGTTGGACGTACAGGTGCAGCCGTTCGTACAGCAGGTGCTCCACCGCGTTCGAGGTCAGCTCGGGCCAGCCGTCGTGCATCCTGCCGTCGCCCAGCTCCAGCAGCGCCAGCACCGTCCGCAGCGGCTCCTCGGCCACCGGCGGGCGGTCCTGCCCGGCCGCCCAGGCGAGCAGGTCGGCGGCCCTGGTGCGCGGGGCGAGCCGCAGGTCTTCGTCGTTCATGGTCCGACGGTATCCGCGCGCGAGTAGGGTCGGCAGTCATGGTCCCCGTCCAGCTCACCGGCTCCCGCCTCACCGTCCGCGAGCACCACCACACCCCGGAGGAGGTGGAGGCGCTGCACGCGCTGTTCGGCGACCCGGAGGTCACCCGCTATCTGCCGTTCGGGCCGAGGACGCCGGAGGACTGCGCCGACCAGCTGGAGCTGTACGTGGAGGAGGCCCTGGCCGAGCCCCGGCGCGTCTACCGCCTCGCCGTCGCCCTCCGTGAGGACCCCGGGGCCGCACCGATCGGGCAGGGCTCGCTCTTCCTCGGCCGCCACCGCAGCGCCCACCTCGGCTACGCGCTGCGCCGCGACGCCTGGGGCCTCGGCCACGGCGGCGAGCTCGCCCGGCTGCTCTGCGGCCTCGCGTTCGGCCCGCTGGGCGTGCACCGGCTGGTCGCGGTGGTCGAGGTGGGCAACCCGGCCTCCTCGCGGGTGCTCACCCGGCTCGGGTTCCAACTGGAGGGGCGGCTGCGGCACGACGTGTGCAAGGACGGGGTCTGGTCGGACGCGTTCCAGTACTCGCTGCTCTCCGACGAGTGGCAGCCCTCGGAGGCCGGGTCCGAGGCCGGGTCCGGAGCGGGGGGTTAACCCCACCCCGGATCCGCCGGGCCTCCCGATGTTCCCCGCGCCCCCGTTCGGCCAGACTGGTGATCGTCAAGGAGTACGAACGACCGCGAAGGGCCGGGGGAACGGAACATGAGCAGCAGCCGCGTCACGCAGGACGCCGAGTGGGATGTCCTCGGCGGTTACGGCGACGACGACGCGGGCCCGCGCCCCGTCCGGGCCCGCCGCACCGAGGAGCCGCCGCCGTTCTGGCGGGCGCCGTTCTCCGCGCACTACTTCCGCGAGGTCGGCTACGCGCTCACGGGCCTGCCGCTGGCGATCGTGGGCTTCGCCGTCTCGGTCACGCTGTTCTGCCTGGGCATCGGCACGGCCGTCACCTGCCTCGGCCTGCCCGTCCTGGCCACCCTGACCAGCACCGCCCGCGGCCTCGGGCGGCTGGAGCGGGCCCGGGTGCGCTCGATGCTCGGCGTGGACGTGCCCGCCCCGGCGCCGGTGCGCCCGACCCGGCCGGGCTTCTGGGGCTCCGTCACCGCGCGGCTGACGGACGCGGCGGGCTGGAAGGCCGTGCTGCACCAGGTGGTGATGTTCCCCTGGGCGATCTTCCGCTTCGTGATCACCCTGGTGTTCCTGCTGCTCGGCTGGGCGATGGCGCTCTACCCGGTCTACCACTGGGTCTTCCCGAGGTACGTCGACTGGCCGGGGTACCGGCTCTTCGACTTCACCGTCGACGGCGGGCACTACGAGTACTACATCCAGTCGCCGGCGCAGATCGCCGCCTTCTCCGCGCTCGGCCTGCTGCTCGTCCTCCTCACGGCGCGGATGGTGCGCGGCCTCACCAACGTGGACCGGGCCGCCGCCAGGGGCCTGCTCGGGCGCTGAGCGCCCTCCGTACGGCCCGGGGTGCGGGCGGGGGCGGTGCGTGGTCGGATGGCCGCGTGGCCGCCCCCGCTCGCACCCCGGACGTCCTGGTCACCTCCCGGCCGCTGGACGAGTACTGCGCGCTGTTCGACCTCACCCGGGCCCGCCTCGCCGCCCTCCCCGGCCCGCTGCTCGACTGCCCCGGCGGCGCGGCCGGACTGGCCGCCGAGGCCCGGGAACTCGGCTGCCGGGTGGTCGCCGCCGACCCGGCGTACGCGCTGCCGCCGCCCGTGGTCGCCGCCCACGCGCTGGCCGCCCGCTCCTCGATGGCCGCCGCCATGGCCGAGCGCCCGTACCTCTACCCGCCCCCGGGCCGCCGCCCCGGGAGCTACCTGCGCAGCTGGGACCGCGCCCGCCGGCTGTTCACCGCCGACTCGGCCGCCCACCCCCAGCGCTACGTGGCCGCCCTGCTGCCCCGGCTGCCCTTCGCGGACGACACCTTCGCGCTCACCCTCAGCGGGTACCTGCTCTTCGCCTACCCCGAACTGTTCGGCCCCGAGCGGCAGTTGGCCGCCCTCGTCGAACTGGTCCGGGTGACCTCCCCGGAGGGCGAGGTGCGCGTCCAGCCGCTGCACGACGGGTACGGCCGCCACTGCCGCCACCTCGACGCGCTGCGGTACGCGCTCGGCGAGCGCCGGATAGCCAGCGAGGTCCACCGCTTCCCGCGCCCCGGGGACGGCCGCACCCGCCAGGTCCTGGTGCTGCGCGCGGCCGACCACCGGGCGCGGGGCCTACGGGCCTGACGGCTCGGGGCCCTCGGCCGGTGCCGGCTGAGCGGGCTCCTGTCGGGCGGGCTCCTGCTGGGTGGGCTCCTGCCGGGCTTCCGGCTGGGCCGGGACCAGCGGCGGCATCGTCGGCAGCTGGGAGAGGATCTTCTCCGCCAGCCAGCTGCGGTCCGACCTGTACGGAATCCCCTCCGGGTCCATCAGCCGCCCGGCCACCGCGTCCCGCAGCCGGCGCGCGTCGGCCGCGGGCAGCCGGGAGAGCAGCCCCCGGGCGGCCAGCAGCGCGTGGTACTGCTCGAAGTCCGAGCGCGGGCGCTCGATCGCGTCCAGCACGCTCGACAGGTCCGCCAGCGCCGGATCGCCCTGCATCAGCGCCAGCGCCTGGATGCGCCGGCCCTCCGAACCCTCGGCGAACAGCTGCCGCACCTGCTCGGCCGTCAGTGCCGAGCGCCGCGCCGTCGCCCTGACCTCGGCCACCACGCCGTCCGGCCCGTTGGGCCCGTTCGGCGCACCCGCCGAGGGCGGCAGCTGATTGGCCAGCGCGGCCGGCTGCTCCGCCGTGCCGCCGAGCAGGCCGAGTTGCTGCATCGCCCGTACCCGCAGGTCGTCCGCGCCGACCTTGTCGCCGTGGCGGTCGCGGTCCTGTCCGGCGAGGAAGAGGTCCAGCGCCTCGTCGGCGTCGGTCAGCGCCCGGGGCAGCGCCAGCCTGGTCACCAGCCAGCCGGCCAGGAAGCCGAGCACCAGGAAGTACAGCACCAGGGCCGCCGCGAACGGCACCGCCGAGTCGCCCCCGCCGAGTGCGGGCGCCAGCGCCGTGCCCAGCTGGTGCAGTCGCTCGCCCAGCGAGCCCAGCTGCGTCAGCCCGACGCCCAGCAGCACTTTGGTCAGCCAGTCCGACACCTGCTCGAGATTGGTGTTCGGCGCGTACGAGCCCTGCGGCTCACCGGAGCCGCCGCGCACCCGGGGCACCCCGAACAGGAAGCCCAGCGCACCGCCGAGCACCATCGAGGCCCCGGACACCACCAGCCCGCCGCCGACCGCCTGCCAGGGCTCGTCCCGGCCGAGGGAGAACATCAGCAGGCCCAGCAGGCCCGTCCCCGCGAGCACCCCGGCCGCGGCCCCCTTCGCCGTCCGCAGACCCGCCGCCCCGCTCCGCCGTGCCTTCGCCACCGCACACCCCCTGTGTCCACGCCGTTGCGCTCCGGATGGTAGCGCCGTCGTGCGGCTTCGGGAATGCAGACGGCCCGTGGGCTGCTCCTCATGCGCCGGCCCGTGCACTGGCCAGGCGCCGAGGCACCGGGGATGTACCGGTGAGCCCACGGGCCGGGTGACTGCTATGGATTTCGCCTGCCGGAGGCCGAGGGCCTCACCCTGCGCAGGCAGGGGCGGCTCTAGCGAGCAGCCACCTCACGCATCCTGAAGGTACTCAAGTTCATAACATGATGCGCACTATGACCCCGTACGTGAGCCGGAACATCCGGCAGACAGAACTAGAGTCCGTTCGCGCAGTGATCTACGCCCGCCAGTCGAAGCGGCGCGTTGACGAGTCGGAGACCTCCACCGAATCCCAGATCGCCCGGGGCACTGCCCTGGCCGATGGCAAGGGCTGGAAGACCGGTCGTGTCTTCCAGGACATCGGTAAGTCCGGATGGGACCCCGACACCGAACGGGCCGGGTTCGACGCCATGATGGCGGCGGTGCGTGCGGGCGAAGTAGACGTGGTGGTCGTCTTCTCGCTGGCCCGGCTGACCCGCCAGGGCGCCATGGAGGCCATGCGCATCAACGACGTGTTCATGCAGCACGGCGTGCGCCTGGTCTCGGTCGAGGAGCCGTTCCTTGACACCACGCACCCCATCGGGGTGGCGGTGTTCGCCCTTATCGCTGCGCTGGCTCAGCAGGAGTCGGAGTTGAAGTCCGCGCACATATCCGAGGCCAAGGCTGAGCTGAAGGCCATCGGCGGGCACGTGTCCGGCCGCCCGCCGTTCGGCATGAAGGCCGAGCGGGTCAAGGAAGGGAAGCTGGTCCGCTCCCAGCTCGTGCCGGACCCCGAGACGGCCCCGACTGTTCTCAAGATCGTTGATCGGGTCATGGACGGCGAGACTGTGTCAGGCATCGTGCAGAGCCTCAATGAGAAGGGGGAGCCGTCCCCCGGAGCGCTGGCGCTGGCCGCCGGGCGGAAGCGGTCGGGCCGGTCACGCAGCAACATCACACCGGCCGACCCTGACTGCCCGCCGCTCTGGGATGTGGGCACCTTGAACACCTTGCTGCGCCACCCCGCCCTTGGGGGCTTCGCCGCTGAGTGGGTCACGGACCCTGACGGGAAGCGCCGCCGCAGGGAGATCATGAGGGACAAGACCGGCGCTCCGATGGCAGCCCACAAGGGGCTCATGGAGCCGATCAAGTGGTACCAGCTTCAGGACGTTCTCAAGGGCCGTTCCCGAGCGAGCATCCGGCCCCGCAACCCGGAGAACGACCGGACGCTGCTGGGCGGCTGGGGTGTTCTTCGGTGCGGCATCTGCAACGCGAACATGATCTACGAGGACGGCCAGGCGCGATACACATGCCCCCGGCCGACGAACCGTCTGAATTCCCACGGCCTCACCATCCGGGCAGAGGCGGCTGACGACGCCGTGGCCCGTTCGGTTTGGGCCCGACTTCAGAACGCGGACCTTGAGGATGAGGAGGACCGGGAGTGGCTGACCGCCGCTGCGATCCGCTTCGCACGCCAGCGGGACGTGACCGGCCTCGAAGAGGAACGCGCAGAGACTGCTGCACAGCTCGAACACGTTCAGGAGTCCATGACTCAGCTCTACACCGACCGCTCCGAGGGCTTGTACAACGGGGCTATCGGTCGGCAGGCGTTCAAGGACACCCTCACCAAGTACCAGGCACATGAGGCGGGTTGTAAGAAGAGGCTGGCTGAAATCGACGCCGAGACCACCAAGGCAATCACCATCCCGTCGTCCTGGACCGGTTTGGACGGCGACGCCGACCCGATCGGCGAAAAGAGCCTCTGGGCCAAGTGGGGAGTGGTGGAGAAGCGCGAGTTCCTGAGCTTCTTCGTCACCTCCTTCAAGGTCGCCAAGTCAAAGAAGCGAGGGCGCGGCGCAAATCCGGCGGAGCGGGTGACCGCAGAGTGGGCCAAGCTGCCGATTCCGGACCCTGCGGAAGCAGCACCCGAAGCTAGCGCTGAGGCAGAACTCCAACTGACTCCGTAGTTTCCTGAGAGCCCCGTCCGGCCCCTGTGGGTCGGGCGGGGCTTTCGCATGCCCGGCCTCCGTCGCGCCGCTCCCCCTGCCCGGCACGGCCACTCGGACGCTGTGATGCCTGCCACAGTACGTTTTGTAGGGCCTCGCCAGGCCGGCGAGCAGCACGGCCCCTGTTCTCCCTTGGCTGCTGCCTGGTACGCGTTGTGGGGGTCCTACAGGCGTCGTGCGTCAGCCGCCAGCGCGGACAGTTAGATCCGTTAACCACTCCCCATTAATACCCATGACAGCGGAGGCAGGCCGCAGGGTGGTCCTGTTAGGAAAGAGGCTATGTGTTGTACCTACTTCTGTATCTATCTATAGCAGTACTCGCATATAGCTCTGTAGGGGTAATTGGGAAACCTGTATCACCACCGCCCCACTTTCCCAACACCATCGGGGGAGACCGTTCCTGCTGACCATCGGAACGGCCTGCGACCGGTGCGGGAAGTCCCTGCGGGGCCGCCAGCGCGCCGTCTGCTCGAACGCCTGCCGCCAGGCACTCAAGCGGGCCGAGAAGCGGACCATCGCTGATCTCATGGGGCGCCCCTGTGACGTCTGCGAGGACGCCTCCGACTACGCCAACGGCCACGGGGCATGGTGTGAGGCGCACACTGCCAGGTCCCGGCACGAGGATGCCGAGGCAGCGCGCTGGGACGCCGTATGCGCCTTGGAGGGCTGCGAGAACAACGCCGGATGGGACGGCATGGGGCGAGCCCGCAAGTACTGCTCGAACGCCCACAGCCAGAAGGCGTATCGGCTGCGAAAGGCCGCCGCCATCGCTAACTGAATAACTACTGATCGAGCCCTGTTTCGCCACTGCTCGGCGGAGCAGGGCTTTTGCGTGCAAAATTTGAAAGGAGCAGTTGATGGATCGCAGGGAACTCGTGAACTCGGCTATTGCCAGCGCCATGGAGGAGGTCGATTCGGCGGGAAGCCGCTCCGGAAAGCCTGATTCTCCGAATGTGGACTCACCGGAGATCACCGCTATGCGCGAGAAGGTGGCGAAGTCGTCCGGCCTTTCTCTGGCGCTGGCTGGCCGACTGAGCGGCACCACCGAGGCCGAGATCAAGGCGGACGCCGATCGCCTCATGGAGGCAATTCGGTCCATGCCTGCGAATCTGCACACCCGCCCGAAGTCACTCGTTCCGACCGGCGGCGCCGTAGATCAGCCGCCCTCGCACCTGGACATTGACCCAATAAAGCTCGCCGCCAACATCATGGCTCGCCGACTGGGAAGCTGAACGCCAATGACCGAAATCAGTGGAATCCCCGAAAATTCGGACCCGTCCATTCGAGTGCTGAACCCGGAGGGCTCGAAGGGCAACGGCCAATTCGGCTGGCACTTCTGGTGCGACCCGACCGACACCGGCGAAACGGCGGAGGACTGTGAATGACTGAGTACCGAAATGCGAACTTCCTGCCCGCCCTGGAGGCGACGGCGAGCGTCCTCACCTTCTCGGCCGAGGGCCGCCCCTCGCTGGCCTACCGGCCGGTGATCGGCTGGCTGTCGGACCCCGTGCTCACCTACGCCGAGAAGACCGGCGGGCACTCGATCCCGTACGCCATTCCGCTTGTTCTCACCGCTAGCGGTGTAGCGCACGGAATGTCCCCTGCGGACGTTTCCCCGAAGGAGACCGGGGACGGAATCCGAGTGCCGGCCGACGAATTCCTGCTGGGCGTCTCGCCCAATCAGGCTGACGCGCAGCGGAGTTACGGCGCTGTACCGGATGCAGTCGAGCGCCTGTTGGCCGAGATGGCCGAACAGCAGGAGGCCGCCGAGGCCGAGGCCCGAGAGGCCGCCGAAAGTTCGGCACGCGCCGAGCGTGAAGCCGCTAAGCATGCTGCCGACATGGCCGCTGCAAAGGTGGCACAGCGAGCCGACGTGATCAGCGGCGCCGATGCGCTCATTGCCGATAACCGCGAATTCATCGCATTCCGTCACCACGCCTGAGGAGGACACCCTTGCCTGAAAACCTGACGCCTGAGCAGCAGCGTGCAAAGCGCCTTGAAATGCTCCGCACCCAGGCCGAAATGGCCATCCCGCATTACGTTGACCTGATGACCCCGGATTCCGTCCGGGCCGCCCTCACCGAATTGGAGAGCACTCGGGAGCGCCGGGACGCCGTGGACGACCTGGTGGGCGCGCTCCGCGTGGAGCTGGCGGGCCTGGACGAGAAGGACGCCAGGGCCGCCAAGGACGCGCTCCGCGACGGCAAGCCGATGCCCAAGGCCACGAACCGGGGGCCGCTGGAGAACAAGCTTGCCGAGGCCGAGCGTCAGCAGGTGCCGCTGTACGAACTGGCAGCCGAAGCGGCCCACGCGGTGAAGGCCGCAGCCATCGCCGTCCGCGCGGACTGGCGACAGACGATCTGCGAAGAGGTCGAGAAGACCCGCACCGAGGCACTGGCCGCCACCGCTCGACTTACGGCTCTCATGGATCAACTCAGCATCTACGCAACGGCAGTTGAGGACATGGACGGCGAGCTTGCCCAGCCGTGGGGGGCGAACGAGCGGCAGTGGCGGATCATGGCCCCGCGCGGCGGAATCCCGTGGGATACCGACCGGCGAGCGCTGGACCGGATCGCCTCGGACCGGCTGGAGTACTCGACTACCTACCCCGGCGGCCTGCCCGGCCGACTGAGCCCCGATGCCGACCCGGCGGAGGAGCACAACCCGCTGGCCGTTCCGTCGGCACCGTTCGGCTCCCGAGGATGGTGACCGGGGGCCAGGCGTGGGAAGGCAGCGACCGGCGGGCACGCCTGCCGCGCAACTGGGCCACTCTCCGCCGCAGCGTCATGCAGCGCGCTGGCTGGCAGTGCGAATGGATGCGGGCGGACACGGGCCAGCGCTGCCCCGAGGTGGCGTCCGACTGTGACCATGTGGTCCCGGGCGACGACCACAGCCCGAGCAACCTGCAAGCGCTGTGCGGCTACCACCACGGGGTGAAGTCGGGCCGTGATGGTGGCCTGGCCGCTGCTGCCGGTCGGAAGCCCGGCGGCCGGTACTCACGGCTGCGCAAGCCTCCCGAGCACCCCGGTTACGCCCCGTAGCGGGTCGGGGGTGGGGGAGGACTCCCTTGGTCTCTCTCAGGGATCGGTGCCGATAGCAGGAATCAGCCTCTGTACGGGTCTCGGAAATCCGGCCGGACCCGTCCGACACCCTCTGTGACTTGGCCAAGCCCCCGATTCACGGTCCGGCTCACTCGCGCGTGCACAGCGCGGGTGCACCTGCGCGCCCGCCCGTGCACACGTGGGGGCCGCTGAGTCCAGGACGCCCTACAGAGCTACCACCCGGGGCCCTGGCCGGTCCGACAGCCGGCCGGGGCCCAACGGGTTCACCGGACCCGCCACGGTCCGCCAAGTGCCCACCGTGGCAACAAGACTGGAGACGCCTATCCGAACACCCTTCGTCCATCCGCCATGCGGCCGGGAGTGGTCCGGCCTGCGCGCCGAGCACTGCCCGGTCTGTCACGAGACATTCGCCAGCACCCGAGCGGGCGACGCCCACCGAACCGGCCCGCACAACGCCCGCAGGTGCCTCCCACCGGCCACAGCCGGACTCTGGCAGGACATCCGGGGCGTCTGGCATCGAACGCCCTACCGGACTCGCTGAGCGGCCCCTTGCCCCCGTTCTGCCCTCGCTGGGCAGGGCGGGGGCCCTTCGCTGTTTCGGGCGCTCCCCTCTTTGGCTGACGCATGATCAACTTGCATGCCACCTTGACGACATCGCCGCTTTGAGTGATGGTCGTGCACATCCATGCAACCGGCACAGCACGGAGGGCACGATGGCACTAGAGTTCATCGGGATCGACCCCGAGACGCAGCAGCAGGGATCACCGACTGTCTGGGTGGATGCAGAGAAGAAGGAACTCGTGTTCCTGGGCTGGAAGGCGTCTCCGGCCTTGAAGGAGCAGTGTGAACAGAACACGGCACCCGGGCACGCTACCGAAATCCCTGAGAACGAGGACGTGATCAGGTTCCCCACGCGAATGATTCCTATTCTGAGGGAGGCGTGCGATGCCGCAGAGCGAGCCGGACTTCTTTGAGCTTCTGAAAGAGGCCAGGCACTCCGCAGTTCATCTAGAAATGCGTGATGCGTACGGCGTCGGAGACGAGTCCGAGGACTTCGACCGCTGGGTGACCTCTGGAAAGCGGGATTCTGATCCCGCTTCGCCGTACTGGGCTCCCTGGGTATCTGTCATTTCTGAGACGGTGGCCCGGGGCGTCAAGGTTCGCCGCGCTCGTATTGTTTCGGAGCCGGTTACCGATTACATCCGGTGGGAGCACGCCGGCACGGTCGTGAACATCGCGGCGGGCGAGGAGATTCGATGGCTCCCCCGTCGACTGGCATCCGGGATCGCGCTTCCCGGAAACGACTTCTGGCTCTTTGACGAGAAAATCGTTCTGTTCAACCACTTCACTGGAAACGGTGATTGGGCGGGGCAGGAGCTGAGCGTTGACCCGGACGTTGCCCAGCTGTGCGCATCTGCTTTCGCGGCGGTATGGGATTCGGGAATCCCGCACGACGAGTACAAAGTCTGACCCATCGAACATATCGGATAGCTAGCTCATGCCTTCATCTCCATCATCTAGTGCTCAAGAAGCCCGCGAAGCCGTGGCGGCCCGACTGCGGGAACTGCTCCTAGATGCAGGGCTGACAGGGCGTGAGCTAGCTATCCGCTGTGGGTGGCATCCCTCGAAGTCCTCTCGGATTATGAACGGGAAGACCCCGCCCTCTGATGCTGACATACGTTCCTGGTGTGAAGCGTGCGGCGCTGCTGGGCAAGCGGATGACATTATTGCGGCAAATCGCACTGCGGACTCCATGTATGTCCAGTGGAAAAAACTGCAGCGCCATGGCATGCGCCGAGCACAAGAAGAGGTTGTTCCACTTTGGGAGCGCACGCGCCAATTTCGCGTTTACGCTTCCAATGTCGTGCCGGGAATGCTTCAAACACCGGGATACGCCACTGCCCTCATGGCCTCCATCACTGAATTTCAGGGCACGCCGGATGATGTGGCGGAGGCCGTAGAGGCTCGCATGGCGAGGGCTCATGTGATCCGCGAGGGAAATCACCGATTCGCATTGTTGATGGAAGAAACCGTCCTGCGCTATCGAATTGGTGATTCCGAAGCTATGGCGGCCCAGCTGGGATATCTCCTCGCAGTGATGGCGCTTCCTCGGGTCAGTCTCGGGATTATCCCGTTTACGGCACCGCGCCGAATCTGGCCGCTGGAAGCGTTCTACATGTTCGATGATCAGCACGTGGCTGTGGAACTGCTCACGGCAGGAGTCAATGTCAAGACTCCCAGCGAGATTGCAGAGTACGGGCGAGCGTTCGAGGGGCTGGCAGAGCTGGCGGTCCACGGGTCCCAGGCGAGGGCGTTGATCACGTCGGCGATTGAGTCGCTGGGGTGAATCTGTGCAATCTCATGCAACTTTGTAGAGCCCAACTCGCCTAGGTCCCTAGCGTGTTGCTCATCGGTTCTGAGCAGTCCGAGGGAGTGGCCCCATGGCGGTGAGCACCAACACTCGCAAGACGAAGACCCGCGCCGAGTACCGGGCCGAGCAGCGCCAGCGCGCTCCCGCCGGGGATGCGCTGGCCGACTACGACCCCGCATACGCCGCCAAGGCCATGGGGCGGGGCATCCCCCAGGACTGGCCGTTCTGCACCTGCGGTGCCGATGTGTGTCCGGACAAGGGGGCCGCGTGACGCTGCCCGAGGCACCTACCCTGGCTGTCTGTGCGCCGGAGAACCCCTGTCTCGGGTGCGCCTACTTCGACGGGGTCGAAGCGCAGTACCCGCCCGACACGAACCCCACGATCGCGCGGCACCTGGTCCGGTGGCGGCAGCGCCACGCCGACGACGGCGAGTGCACGAACCCGCAGGCCGACCCGGATGAGTGACCACCAGGACGACCCGCAGACGGCCGCACGGGGCCCCTCCGGGGACGCTGATCCCGTGGACCCGTTCGGGTGGCTGAAGGCTCATTCCTGGCCCCGTGAGCGGCCCGCCAGGCCCCGGCCGGTTCTCAGTCCGGAGGAGCACACCGAGGCGCCCCTGACGCCGGAGGAACGGCAGCGCCGGGCGGTGCTGCTGGCCCGGGTGCGTGAGGCGAACCACCCGAGGCGCTGACGCGCCCAACAGAACTCCCGTCCCGGCCGCCTGGGGAAGGATTCGGCCGGGACGGGTCGCAAAACCCAGCAGGCAACGGCCAGTTGGGCCCAACGGCACGGAGGTACTGAGATGGGTAAGCGCGGCGGCGGCACGGGTGCCGGTGACGGCGGCAAGCAGCAGGACGACAGCAACAAGGGCTCCGGGCACGGCGGCGGCGGGTCCGACGAGGGCGGCAACACCTCGGACGGCCAGAGCCCGGCGGGCGGCAAGTGACCGGCGAGACGCTCAAGGAGGCGGGTCCCCAGGGGCTCGCCTCCGCGCTGGTGGCCAGCGGCGCGCTTTCCTCGGACTGGCTCCCGTCCTTCAAGGCCGTGCCCCGTGAGCTGTTCGTCCCGGATCGCATCTGGCCGGGCATCGCGGACGGCACGAAACAGAACCCCGTGGTGTACCGGTCGCAGGATCCCGAGGCGTGGCGAAGGGCGGTCTACTCGGACATCCCGCTGACCACGCAGTGGGACGACGGAGAACACGAGGGCGACGGGCTGGGCACGACCCCGAGTTCTTCCAACTCCATGCCCACGATGGTGTTTTCGATGCTCCGGGACCTCGACGTGCGCCCCGGTGACACGGTGCTGGAGGTCGGGACCGGGACGGGCTGGAACGCCGGCCTGCTGGCCCACCGCCAGGGCGGCCCCAACGTGGTGACCGTCGAGTACGACGCGGACGTTGCCCGTGGCGCTCGGTCGAACCTGGACCGGGCCGGACTTGAGCCGACCGTGATCGAGGGAGACGGGCGGTCGGGGTGGGCCAAGGGCGCTCCCTACAGCCGGATCATCGCCACGTGCTCCCTGCTGGAGATCCCTGCCACGTGGCTGGAGCAGACGGCCCCCGGCGGGATCATCGTCGCCCCGTTCGGCACCGAGTACGGCGGTGAGCAGGTCGTCCGGCTGATCGTGAATGGCGACGGGACCAGCGCGCACGGCACGTTCACCCGAAGCTCGGCGTTCATGCGGCTGCGCCAGCAGCGCACCGACCGGCCGCCCTTCGAGCACTACCTACGTGGCCGGGAATGGCCTGCCGACGCCGTGAGGAGCACCACCACGCTGGCCCCTCCGGACACGGGTGGGTGGTTCGAGCAGTTCGTCATCGGGGCGGCCGTGCCCGGGACGTTCTGGCGGGCGGAGCGCTACGACAACGGCGCGTACACGCTGTGGCTCTACAGCCGGGACACTCGGTCGTGGGCCTCCGCCGACTACGAGCGGGACCGCACGGAGTACGAGGTGTACCAGTCCGGCCCCCGCAACCTCTGGGACGAGGTGGAGGCCGCCTGGCGCTGGTGGGACGACCAAGGCCGTCCCGACTTCGACCGGTTCGGACTCACGGTGACCCCGGACGGCCACACGGTGTGGCTGGACCATTCGGAGAACCCGGTTCCCGTCCGAGCCTGACCCCAGACCGGCCCGGCCGTCACCACGTCCCCCACGGGGCGGCCGGGCCCCGACATGCCGAACCCCCGGGGCCTCGATTTGAGGGGGTCCCGGGGGCACGACAACTTCTGCGCGTTCCCGTCCGCTGGGCTACGACTAGGCCGTAACCTCAGCGGAGGCGCGCCCGAGCGAGTCAGACGCGCTTACGTGCGCAGTTGCGTAGTTACTCAAGTCAGGATCACCTCCTTTCAGTGTGGGTCCACCATAGGCAGCCCCTCGGAGGGCGGGCAACGGATTTAATTCCGGGCTCCGTGCCACGTGTTCCGCGCCGTCTGTACCGCGCCATGTGTTCCGCGCCAGGTACTCCGCGTCCTGCGGGAACGCGAAAGGCCCGGAGGACGAATCCTCCGGGCCTTCCTGCTACTGAGTAGCGGGGACAGGATTTGAACCTGCGACCTCTGGCCGTGGGCGGCCTGCCGGAGGGAGGGCAACGGATTCGATCCGTGCTCCGCGTCCTGCGGGAACGCGAAAGGCCCGGAGGACGAATCCTCCGGGCCTTCCTGCTACTGAGTAGCGGGGACAGGATTTGAACCTGCGACCTCTGGCGGCGAAGCCGACCAGCGCGAGGAAACAGGGCACCATCAGCACCCCGTACACGACCAGGAAGCCGTCCGTACCCAGGTCGGCGGCGGCGTTCCAGGTGCCGTGCAGCGCCATCGCCAGCAGCAGCCCGGCCGGCAACGCCAGCCGGGACAGCCAGCGCCGGCCGCTGGTCAGCGCGACGGCCAGGCCGATGCCCGTCAGCGCGGTGAACAGCGGGTGGGCGAAGGGGGAGAGCAGGGCACGCAGCACGAAGGTCTGCACGGTGCCGTCGAAGTCGCGGATGCTGGGCCGGGTGCCGAGGCCGATGCTGTCCAGCCGCTGCCGCTGGTCGCTGGTGAAGGCCCGGCCCAGGTAGAGGGCGTTCTCGGTGAAGGCGAAGCCGCAGGCCGTCATCCCGCTGAGCACCACCCCGGCGGCCAGGGTGCGCGGCCGGGAGCGGCGGTGCCCGCCGTCGCCGGGGGGCTGCGCCGGGCTCAGGTACGGCAGCGGGCGCAGGTACGGGCGCAGCCGCAGCCCGGTCACCCGGTCGGTCGGGCGGTGCCCGTACGGGCGGGCGCGGCGCGGGGCGGGGTGGCGGTGCAGCAGGGGTGCGCAGGGGCGGCCGGTGCGGCGGCCGTGGCAGCGCAGCCGCCGGCCGAGCGGGAGGAGCAGGACCAGCAGGGCGGTGGCCTTGGCGGTCTCCTCGATGAGCGGGGTGGCGATCCCGGGGCCGAGCAGTTCGCCCAGCGGGCCCTGGCGGTTGGTGAGGTGACTGGCCGTCCAGTTGTTGGCCAGGATGGCGACGGTGGTGGCCGCGCAGGCGCCCCAGGCGAGGCAGAAGACGGTGTGCCGCAGCGGCACCCTCGCCGTCAGGTTGAGCCAGGCCAGGGCGCCGAGTACGAAGGGCAGCGGGACCATCGCCAGGCCGAGGCCGACGAAGAGGCCGAGCGTCCCGGTCTGCCGCTGGACGAGGTGGAGGATCAGCACCCCGCAGGCGGCCAGGGCCAGCACGGTGGTGGCGGTGACGGAGGAGAGTGCCGTCGGGCGGGTGCGCGCCCCGGCCGGCGGGGGCGGCGCGGCGGCGGCCGGGACGACGGCGGGCCGGGGCAACGGCCGGTCGGCTCGGCACCCCCGGGGCCCCGGGATGGTCCGGGTGTCGCCGGTGCGCGGAGCTGTCGCCTGCGGTGCGTCGTCGGCGGCCCGGGCGGGTGCCCGGAGCCCGCCGCCGGACGGGCTGCCCATGCGGCTCAGGGTAGGCCAAGGGGGCCGCCCGTCGGGAGGAGTCGGGACGAATCGTCCGTCCGGGTCACGACCGATGGTCCGTCCGGGTCAACGGTGCTCGTTCGGGTACGGTCACCCGTTCGACCCGGCCGAACAGGGCTCGGAGGCCGGTGGGTCAGCGGCGGCGGAACAGCAGGTCGTGTACGACGTGGCCCTTGGCGATCCCGGCGCGCTCGAACTTGGTCATCGGGCGCCAGTCGGGGCGCGGCGCGTAGCCGGGAACGCTGCCCTCGGGGTGGTCGGCCGGCTCCAGCCAGCCGGTGCCGTCGCCCTCGGGGTGCAGGTTCTCCAGCTCGGGGGAGGCGGAGAGCACCTCCAGCATCTGCTCCGCGTACGGCTCCCAGTCGGTGGCGCAGTGCACCAGGGCGCCGGGGGCGAGCCGGGGCAGGACGAGTTCCAGGAAGGAGGGCTGGACCAGGCGGCGCTTGTGGTGCTTGGGCTTGGGCCACGGGTCGGCGAAGTACACCCGCAGTCCGGCCAGTGAGGCGTCGGTGAGCATGTCGCGCAGCAGGATCACGGCGTCGCCGGCGGCCGTGCGGACGTTCTGCGAGCCGTCCCGCTCCAGCAGGCCGATGAGGTTGCCGTGGCCGGGGGTGTGCACGTCGGCGGCGAGGATGCCCGTGGCCGGGTCGGCGGCGGCCATCGCGGCGGTGGTCTCGCCCATGCCGAAGCCGATCTCCAGGGTGACCGGCAGGCCCCCGAACAGCTCCCGCAGGTCCAGCGGGGTGCCGTCGATCGGGATGCCGTACCGCTCCCACCCGCGGTCGAGTGCGCCCGCCTGGGCGTTGGTCATCCGGCCCCGGCGCGGCTGGAAGCTGCGGATGCGGCGCTCGCGGTGCTGGGCCTCGGTGGCCTTGTGCGGGTACATCGGCGCGGGGTAGGCGGCCGGCGCGGCGGACATCCGGGCGGACGGCGAGGGCTGGGGGATCGGGGCGGTGGCAGTCACAATCCCCCGATTCTACGGGGCCGTCCGGGGCACCCGTCGGGGTGTGTGACGGGGCTCATCCCGGTGCGGCGGCGCGGCTCAGCCGCCCGCCTCCAGGGCGGCCAGGGCCCGGCGGGCGACCTCCCGGCCGATGGGCAGCGAGGCCGTCGCGGCGGGGGAGGGGGCGTTGAGCACGTGCACGGTCCGGCGCGGGGAGCGGGGGTCCTCCGGGTCGAAGCCGGCGAAGGCGAAGTCGTCCAGCAGCGATCCGTCCCGGGCCACGGCCTGGGCCCGGACCCCGGCGGTGGCGGGCACCAGGTCCTCGGCGGTCACGGCGGGCAGCAGGCGCTGGACGGCGGCGGTGAACGCCCGCTTGGACAGCGAGCGGTGCAGCTCGCCGACCTCGTAGCGCCAGTGCCGGCGCAGGATGCGCCAGGTACCGGGGAAGACGAGGGTGTCGGCCAGGTCGCGGGGGTGGATCGTGCGCCAGTCGTAGCCTTCGCGGGCCAGCGCGGGGACGGCGTTCGGGCCGACGTGGACATCCCCGTGGATGCCCCGGGTGAGGTGCACGCCGAGGAAGGGGAAGGCCGGGTCGGGCACCGGGTAGACCAGGCCGTTCACCAGGTCCCGCCGCTTCTCGGTCAGTTCGTAGTACTCGCCGCGGAACGGCACGATCCGCACCCCGGTGTCGTCCCCGGCCATCCGGGCGATCCGGTCGCTGTGCAGGCCCGCGCAGTTCACCAGCACCCCGGCGCGCAGCTCCCCGGCGTCCGTGGCCACCGTCACCCCGTCCCGGCGCCGGACCACGGACCGCACCGCGCGCCCGGGCCGCAGCTCGGCCCCGGCCTCGCGGGCGAGCCGGGCGAAGGCCGTGGCCACGGCGGGGAAGTCGCAGATGCCGGTGGTGCCGATGTGCAGCCCGGCCACGCCGGTGACGTTCGGCTCGTGGTCGGCGATCCCGGCGCGGTCCAGCTCGACGACGGGGATGCCGTTCGCCCGGCCGCGCTCCGCCAGCGTCGCCATCCGGGGCAGCTCGGCGGCGGAGGTCGCCACGATCAACTTGCCGGTGACCTCGTGCGGGATGCCCTGCTCGCGGCAGAACTCCACCATCTCGGCGGCACCGGCCACGGCGAAGCGGGCCTTGTACGAGCCGGGGCGGTAGTAGACGCCGCTGTGGATGACCCCGCTGTTGCGGCCGGTCTGGTGGGCGGCGAAGGCGTTCTCCTTCTCCAGCAGCGCCAACCGCAGGCCCGGCCGGGCCTGCGTCAGCGCGTACGCCGTGGCCAGTCCGACGATCCCGCCACCCACGACAACGACATCGAACTCGCCCGCCACCGCTCGCTCCCGCCTGACGCCCGGCTGTTGTGTGCCGCCGATGCTGCCACGGGGGCGGGTGGGCGTCGAGAGCGCGTCGAGAGTGCGTCGGGGCGGCAGCCGGCGGCAGTCGGGGGCGCCCGGTGGGGCCCGTTCCCGCGCGCCGGTCGGCCCGTGAAGGCTCCGCCGCGCGGGCAGGTGACGTACCGCCGGCTCGGATGACGTGCCGGTGCGGCGGGGGCGGTCGGCCTGCTGCCGACCACCCCCGCCGAGTGCGGCCGGTCCCCCCGGTCCGGCCGCGTGGCGGCGCACCGGGCCCCCCGACCCGGTGCGCCGCCGTCCCCCCTTCGCCTGGCCGCGGTGCGGCGTGCTCGGCCCCCCGGCCCCGCACGCCACACCCTCCCCCCGGCCACGCTTCGGTGCGCCGCGTCGAGCCCCCCGGCCCTCGTGCGGCACACCGCCCCTGTTGGCCTATTCCTGTGCCTCCCAGGGCCAGCCGGCGTCCTCTCCCGCCTCCAGCAGGGGGATCAGCCGGAAGGCCGCGTCGCTCAGGCCGCCGAAGGTGTGCCGGTTGGCCGCACCGCTGGGGCCGTGGCCGGTGGCGTAGCCCGCGAGGTTCCAGGTGTAGACCGGCACGTGGGCCGGGACGGCGGCGAGCGGGTCGTAGCCTCCCTGCGTCCCGGAGGTCTGCTCGTCGGTCACGACGACCACCCGGTCGTGCTCCTGGTAGTGCTCGCGGACGGCCTGCGCGGTGTTGGTGCCGCCGAGGCTGGAGAAGCGGCCCAGCACCCGCAGTACCGACTCCCCGGGTTCGACCTCGACCGCGTTGCTCGAGGTTCCGAACTCGACCAGGTCCGCCTTCGCCGCGCGGACCTTCAGCGCGGTGCCGAAGATCGCCGCCGAGTCGGCCCGGTTGAGCTGGGTCTGTGCGCTGGGCCGGTCGAACATCGAGCCGGAGCGGTCGACCAGGATCAGCGTGCGGCCCGGCAGCGCGGGCACGTTGGCGAGCGAGTGGGCGAGCGCCTTCTCCAGTGCGTGACCCCACCGCAGCGAGGGCGCGTTCCGGTAGGCGGCCAGGTAGCGGAAGGGGAACTGGCGCGAGCGCCGGACCTCGCCCTTGTCGGATATCCGCCGGGCCACCGCCTCCGCGCCCTCGTCCGACACCCCGGCCCGGTCGAAGTTGCGCAGGTTCCGCACCAGGGCCATCGGGCCCATGGACGGGATGACCGCCTCCCAGGCGGCCGCGTCCATCGGCCCCTGCAGCCAGCCCGCCAGGGCCTCCCACGTCAGCCCGGCCGCGGCCAGCCGCTCGGCACCGCCGGGCGCCGTCACGGCCGCCCGCCGCTCCTCGACGGGCAGCGCGAGCAGCTCACGGTTGGCCGCGAGTATCGCGTCGCCCGCCGGGGGCAGCGCCTCGTCCGGCCGGTGCCGCCGGTCCAGCGCGTACCGGAACAGCGGGCCCTGCCACTGCTTGTCCGGGTGGGGCGCCGGGTGCGTCAGCTCCAGGACGTCGCCGAAGCGGTAGTCCCTGCCCGCGGTGTCGTACTTGAGCAGCGCCCGGGCGTCGTAGAGCCGCTGCACGGCGTCCGCGACACCGCGCTTGACCGGCTTGGGCAGCGCCCGGCCGTAGCGCGAGGTCCAGTACGCCAGCAGCTCGCCCGGCTCGTCCGGGCGCCGCAGCACGGCGGCGACGGCCTGCCGGGACCAGCCGGGCTCGCCCGCGTCCAGCCGGGCACGGGTGAACTCGGCGGCACCGACCAGCGCGGCGGTGCGCATCTGCGCGTCGTAGCGCAGCCAGCGCAGCAGCTTGAACGTCCACTCGGGATCGCTGACGGCGAGCTCGCGGACGAGCGCCGTGTAGCGGTCGTCGCGGGTGCCGCCCTGCTCGTGGAAGGAGTGCTGGCCGACCATGTTGGCGACCGACAGGAGGAAGAGCTCCGACCTGCGGTCCCGGACGTGTCCGGCACCGCCGTTGGCGTTGACCACGACCTCGCCGGTGGTGGCCACGGCCGAGACCGGCCCGGCGGGCCGGGTCTGCTCGGGCTCGGTGAACCTCTTGCGGATGTTGAACCTGGACATGGCGGCAGCCCCCCTCGGCCTGCGGGTTTCGCGACGGGAGGGAGGCATGCTGCGGCCAGGGGTGCCCGAATTCGAGCCGCCCTTGAAACGCCTTGCCTCCCGAGATCTAGGGAATCGGCTGCGGTGTTTCGGTTTGCTTCAACGCGCCCCATGGGGGCACTCCACAGAAGTAACCGCTGCCTTCGCACCGGGAGATGCGGACGAACTGTTCACGTTTAGGTGTCCAGAGTTCGAAAGCGGCTGAGGTGACAAGCTGCTCTACCAACTGAGCTACACCGACCCGAGGTCGGTGACGGGACTCGAACCCGCGACACACCCAATCGAAGTGGAAGTAACCTCTGCCTGCGCACCTGGACGAGAGAGACCTTATCCAGGCCCCTCTCGAAGGTGCATCCGAATTACCGGCCGACGCGCGCCCCTCACGCCGGCGCGACGATCACCGCGCGCGCCCGTTCCGTCAACTCCCGTACGCGTCGCTCACCCTGGAAGGGTTCCAGCCGGCGCAGCATCTCCACCACGTACTCCCGGCTGCGCTGCGAGGAGATCCTTCCGGCCACCTCGACGGCCCGCTCGCCGGCGGCCACGGCGGCCTCCAGGTCGCCCGCCTCCGCCTCGGCCATCGCCGAGACCACCAGCCGCAGCCCGTGCGAGCGGACGAAGCCCTCGGTGGGCTTGGCCAGCGCCTCGCGGGTGAACATCCGGACCTTGGAGGGCACCCCGAGGTCGCGGAAGCACTCCGCGGCGTCGGCGGCGAGGCGGTCGTAGGCGTAGAAGTCGATCCAGGCCGGATCCGGGTCCCCGGCGCGCGCCCGTTCGAGTGCGCTCTCCGCCGCGCCGAGCGCCGTCGCACACGCCGCCGCGTTGCGGGCCTTGGCCTGGGCCCGTGCCTCCACCAGGTGGAAGAAGCTCATCGTCCGGGCGGTGGCCAGTCCCCGGTTGCGCTCCAGCGCGGCCTGCGCGAGGTCGACGGCCTCCTCGGCGAAGCCCCGGTAGCCGGCCTGCAGGCTCATCGAGGCCAGCACGTACCCGCCGAGCGGCACGTCGGCGGCGGCCCGGGCGAGCCGCAGGGCCTGGATGTAGTACCGCTGGGCGGCCTCGTGCTGGCCGGTGTCGAAGGCCATCCACCCGGCCAGCCTGGTCAGTTCGGCGGTCGCGCCGAACAGCGCCCGGCCGACGGCGTCGCTGTACGAGGCGAGCAGCAGCGGCGCCGCCTCCACCCGCAGGCACTCCGGGACCATCGACGAACGCCAGTCCCCGCCGCCGTACTTGGAGTCCCAGCGGCGGGCCTCCTGGGCCGCCTCGCGCAGCTTCGCCGCGTCCGAGTGGCCGACCCGGTAGGAGGTGCTCTCGCTGGGGGAGCGCGGCGCCTCGCGGGCCACCGAGCCGTCCGCCGGGTTGATCAGCCAGCGGGAGACGGGCGTCGCGTAGGCGGCGACGGAGAAGGTTCCGGCCAGGCTGTCGCTCCACCGCCCGCCGCCGGGACCGCGCCGCAGGTCGAGGTCGACCCGCCACAGGTCGGTGGCGGAGCGGACGGCGTCGGCCACCTCGCGCGGGAAGGCCAGGCCGAGTTCGGGCGCCGGGTCGGTGTCGCCGAGGCCGATCTCCTCCAGCGGCACCGGGCGGCCGAGCTTGCCGCCGATCGCGGTGGCGATCAGGTGCGGGACGGGCCCCTGCGGCACCATGCCCTTGCTGACCCAGCGGGCGACGGAGGTCTTGTCGTAGCGCAGGGTCAACCCGCGCTGCGCGCCGAGGTCGTTGACCCTGCGGGCGAGTCCGGCGTTGCTGATCTGGGCGAGGGACAGGAGCGTGCCGAGCCGTTCGTTCGGTCCTCGTGGGCTGACGGTCATGGTGGCGGCTGCACCTCCTGCGGCCTTGTGCGCGGGGCCCGGGCGGCACCGGGCCGTAGCTGCTGTACCTAGAGTAGTCGGACGCGTTCCGAGGGTTAAGAGGTCGCATTCCGGATGGCGGGATCGCGTGCCCGGCCCATCGCGCCGTGGTGGGGCGGGAGTTGGTCCGGACCACTCGTTTCCGGCCGGGTGCGGCGTGCGCCGGAGCCTCGTGCTCCGGTCCCGTGTCGATGTGCGCCCGGCCGTGCCCCCTGGCCCGACCGGCAGGTCGGCGATTCGCTGGTGGTCGTGGGTCGGCCCGCCGTCGAGGACCCGGCGGGCCGGGGGATGCCGCCGCCTCAATCCCCGCGGGCGGCAGCGGAGTCCGGGAGGGCATGCGGATGCCCTCCCGGACTGGGCGACGCCTTTCGGCCATCTCGCGATGCCCATGCCAAGGCGATCCCGGGGCGGCCCGGGCCTTGGAGGGGAAGGCCCGGCCCGCCCGCCGCGCAACCGATTGCGACCGAACGCGACCGAACGCGACCGAAACGGAACCGACGGCACCGCGCCCCGTCCGTCCGGCACGCACAACACCCGCCCCGCCCGGCCCCGGTGACGCGCAAACGGAACCGGAAACACCGGCCCCAGTGGCCCCCGGCGGTGGCACGATGTCTCCAGACGGCGCGCCGGAGCGCCGTCCGGGTGCGGGTCCTCGTCCGGTGGAGGCGCGATGCGGTGGCTGACGGGCTGGAGCACGGGCGCGCCCCGGCCGGGCACGCCGACGCACGAGGCCCTCGCCACCGTCACTCCGATCGCCGCGCGCCCCCTGTGGACCGGCCCCAACCCCCTCTGGGCGGTGGGCGACTGGCGCCCCGAGGAGATCCGCCTCGCCACCCTCCGCCCCGGCGCCCCCGCCGCCGTCACCACCGGCCCCACCACCCCGGACACCGCCGAGGACACCCCCGCCACCACCCGGCTCGCCGTCCTCGGCCACTGCGGCGCCACCGACGCCGAACTCGCCGCGGGCCTCGCCGCCGCCCGCGGCGGCGCCGTCCGCCACCTCACCGCCTGGCCCGGCAGCTACACCGTCGTGCTGCGCACCGGCACCCGCTCCACCCTGCTGCTCACCGACCTCGCCGGCGCCCAGCCCGTCTTCCACACCCCCTGGGCCGGCGGCACCGCCTACGCCACCGCCGCCCTCCCGCTCGCCGACCTCGTCGGCGCCCCGCTCGACACCGGCCACCTCGCCGCCCGGCTCGCCTGCCCCGAATCCCCGGAGGCGCTCGGCACCGGCACGCCGTACCTGGGCGTCCAGCGGGTGCCGCCCGGGCACGCGCTCACCATCCACGGCGGCCGCCCGTACGTGTCCGGCTACGACGAACCGTCCACCACCGAGCAGCCTCGCGGCGAGGCGCCCGCGATCCGCGAACTCACCCGCGCGCTGCTGGAGTCCGTCCGCTCCCGGGTCCGCACCACCGTGCCCACGCCCTCACCGGACGGGCGGGCGCGGCTCGGCGTCGACCTCTCGTACGGCACCGCCTCCGTGACCGTCGCCCTGCTCGCCGCCGCCGTGCCGCTGCCGCCCGCGCCGTCGCCGGCCCCGGCCAGGGGCCCGGCCGCGCAGCCCGTCACCGGCGCCAGGAGCGGCGCCGTCAAGGGCTCCTGGGCCCGGGGCGGCGAGCGCGAACCCGCCGGCCCCGAGCAACTGGCCGCCGTCACCCTCGGCGAGACCGAGGCCCCGGCCACCCTCGCGCTCGCCCCCGACACCCCGCGCCTGCGGCACACCGTCCTCGACCCCGGCCCCGGCACCCTCCCGTACGCGGGCCTGGGCACCGACCCGCAGACCGGCCCGCTCACCGACGAGCCCGGCCCCGAACTCGTCGCCGCCGCCCGGGCCGTGGCCCGCTTCGACGCCGGCGGCGCCGACCACCTCACCGGCTACGGCGCCCGGCAGGTCCTGGACGGCCACCCCGCCCGGCTCGCCGACCTCCTCCGGGCCGGCCGCCCGCGCGAACTCCTGCCGCCCGTCGCCGCGCTGGCCGGAGCCGACCGGGCCGCCGCGGGCGTGCTCACCGGCGCGGTGCGCACCCCGCTCGCCGTCGTCCGGGCCGCCCATCGGCTCTCCCGGGTCCGCTACGCCGAGGCGCTGGACGAGGCCGCCGCCAAGCTGACCGCCCGCCACGTCCCGGACGGCATCGGCACGGCGGGCCGCCGCTCGGCCCTCGACCTCGCCTGGTGCGTCCCCGGCCCGGCCGCCCGCTGGCTCTCCGACGACGCGCTCTCCTCGGTCGCGCTGCGGCTGCGCCTGGCGGCGCGCAGACCGGCGCCCGAGGAACATCCCGGCGCGCACCGTGCCCGGCACGCCCTCCACCGGCAGGCGCGCTCCTTCCGCACGCTGCTGCACGCCGCCGAACAGCCCGGCCAGCGGCTGCACGCGCCCTTCCTCGACAACCAGGTGGTCCGCGCCGCCCGCCTCCTGCCCGACGACGTCCGCCTCCAGCCCGGCGCCCGGCACGCCCTCCTGCACGCCGTCCTCACCGGCGCCGGCCGCACCGACCTGCCCCCCGACTGGGGCCGCAGCCCCCGCCCCGACCGCACCGCCCCCACCCGCGCGGGCCTGCGCCTCGCCGCGGACGGCCTCGCCGAACTCTTCGACGCCCCCCTCCTCGCCGAAGCCGGCCTCATCGACCTCCCCGCCCTGCGCGCCCACCTG
>NZ_JOCF01000069.1 GCF_000720635.1 Streptomyces sp. NRRL WC-3742
GCACAGGCTCATGCGGGGCTCCGGGTGGCGGCGGGGTGGCGGGCGGGGAGGCAGGCGGGGGCGGGGCTCGGGAGGCTCAGGACTCGAGGGCGGTGGGGGCGCCGAGGGTGACCTTCTCGGCGTTGCGCCGGGTCTTGGCCCAGCCGTTGCGGCCGAGCAGCACCCGGGCGGCGCCGCGGGTCGCGACGACGAAGAGGTGGTAGGCGTACAGCCAGACCAGGACGCCCCACAGCAGCGCGGTGAGCCGGCTGCGGTCGGGGTGGACGAGGCGGCGGTAGGCGAAGCCCCAGAACACCATCGGCAGGGTGGCGAGGACGAAGGCGAGCAGCATCCACGGCCCGAAGCGCAGCTGGAACTCGGCGGTCTCCTCGGGGAAGAGCACCAGGCCGGCGCCGGTGATCCCGAGGGAGAGCGGCAGGAGCAGCACCAGCAGCACGCAGACCACGGGCTGGAGGAAGGTGTACATCACCTCGGCCTTGCCGGCCGCGGTGTAGTGCGGGGAGCGCAGCACCCGGCCGGTGTAGCGCAGGCACTGGATGTTGCCCTGGGCCCAGCGGGTGCGCTGGGTGAGGAAGCGCCGCGGCGAGATCAGGCCCTCCTGGGAGACGCTGGTCTCGCTGACGTGGGTGAGCCGCCAGCCGGCCAGGCGCAGGTCGAGGCCGGACTCGTAGTCCTCCAGCAGGGCGCGTTCGGGCCAGGGGCGTCCGGCGCGGCCCTCCTCGGCGGTGAGGGAGTCGAGGGCGGTGAGCCGGACGAACTGGCCGTTGCCGCCGAGGCCCACGCTGCCGGTGCGCCGGCGAAGCAGCTGCATGCCGGCATTGTTGGCCTGGAACTCGACGTCCTGCATCCGCACGAGGGCGCGGGCGAGGGCGTTGGCGGCGCGGCCGCGCCCGGGCAGGGGGAGTTCGTCGTCGGCGTTGCGCATCCGTACGCCGATCTGGACGGCGCCGGTGTCGGGGCGGCCGAGGGCCTTGGCGTTGCAGACCTGGGCGAGGGTGCCCGGGTCGAGCTGTCCGTCCGCGTCGACGACGCCGATGACGACGCGGGAGCGGTCGGTGCCCTCGGGCAGCCAGGCGGAGATCTCGCGGTAGGCGGCGTTGAGGGCGGCGCCCTTGCCGATCCGGGCGTGGGGGCGGCGGCGCTGGACGAGGTGGACGCGCGGGTCGTGCGCGGCGGCGGCGAGGACGAGCTCGCGGGTGGCGTCCTCGCTGTCGTCGTCGATGACCCACAGGTGGGCCTCGGGGGCGCCGGCCCGCAGGCCGTCCAGGGTCTGGACGACCACGGCCTCCTCGTCGCGGCAGGGGATGACCAGGTGCCACCGGAAGGCGGCGGGGTCGCCGGGTTCGGCGGGGGCGTTGTGCCTGAAGGCGTGGCGGGAGCCGGCCCAGTAGACGAGGAAGCGGCCGAAGACGAGGACCATGTAGCCGACGAGGACCAGGGAGATCAGCCCGGCGACCCAGACGATCGCGTCCTGACGGAGCAGGATCCACTCGTGCAGGGCGTCGGGCATGGTGGGGCGCTCCTCAAGATCAAAGGCTCATGGCTCCTAGTGTCTGCGAATCGATGCTCCATTGCCGTTCAAACTCGCTAAATCAATAGTAAAGGGAACGAACTGCGAACCAAAGGTGAAGAGCGGGCAAAGTGGCTGTTCTCACCCCGTTCGCACCCTGTCGGGACGGACCGCCGCCGCTCCGTAGACTGTGGTCGTGAGCGACAAGGCCGACCCGAACCCCTACACCCTCCGTCCCGCGGACGGTTCCCCTGCGGACGCGCTGCGCGACGTCGAGGTGGAACTCTCCAAGCGCTGGCCGGAGAACAAGCTGGAGCCCTCGCTCGACCGGATCGAGGCGCTGATGGACATCCTGGGCCAGCCCCAGCGGTCCTTCCCCTCCATCCACATCACCGGGACCAACGGCAAGACCTCCACCGCCCGGATGATCGAGCAGCTGCTCAACACCTTCGAGCTGCGCACCGGCCGCTACACCAGCCCGCACGTGGAGTCCGTCACCGAGCGGATCAGCCTGGACGGCGCCCCCATCACCCCCGAGCGCTTCGTCGAGGTCTACCGCGACATCGAGCCCTACGTGCAGATGGTCGACGCCGCCCAGCCGGTGGCGATGTCCTTCTTCGAGGTGCTGACCGGCATGGCCTACGCCGCCTTCGCCGACGCCCCGGTGGACGTCGCCGTGGTCGAGGTCGGCATGGGCGGCTCCTGGGACGCCACCAACGTCATCGACGCGTCCGTCGCCGTGATCACCCCCATAGGACTGGACCACACCGACAAGCTCGGCGAGACCACCGGCGAGATCGCCGTCGAGAAGTCCGGGATCGTCAAGTCCGGCGCCGTCGCCGTCGTCGCCCAGCAGCAGCTGGACGCCGCCCAGGTCATCCTGCGCCGCGCCGTCGAGGTGGACGCCACCGTCGCCCGCGAGGGCATGGAGTTCGGCGTCATCCGCCGCGAACTGGCCGTCGGCGGCCAGCTGATCACGCTGCGCGGGCTCGGCGGCGAGGAGTACGAGGACGTCTTCATCCCGCTGCACGGCGAGTACCAGGCGCAGAACGCGGCGCTCGCGCTGGCGGCCGTCGAAGCCTTCTTCGGTGTCGGCGGCGCCCGCGGCGGACAGCTCGACGTGGACAAGATCCGCCAGGGCTTCGCCGGCGTCTCCTCCCCGGGTCGCCTCGAGATCGTGCGCCGCAGCCCCACCATCCTCCTGGACGCCGCGCACAACCCGCACGGCGCCGAGGCCACCGTGGCCGCGCTCACCGAGTCCTTCGGCTTCACCCGGCTGGTCGGCGTGATCGGCACCTCCGGGGACAAGGACGTGGCCGGCGTGCTGGAAGCCTTCGAGCCGATCCTGGCCGAGGTCGTCATCACCCAGAACTCCACCCACCGCGCGATGGACGTGGACACGCTCGCGGCCCTGGCCGTGGAGATCTTCGGCGAGGACCGCGTGCAGGTCGAGCCCCGGCTCGACGACGCCATCGCCGCCGCCGTCTCCCTCGCCGAGGAGGAGGGCGACCTCGGCGGCGCCGGGGTGCTGGTCACCGGTTCGGTCATCACGGTGGGCGAGGCCCGCCTGCTGCTCGGGAGGAAGTGACATGAGGACGCTCTGCTCCTCGACGCTGATCGGCGAGGCGCTCCTGATCCTCTTCGCGGCCTGTGTCGCGATGCGGCTCTCCAGCGTCTCCACGGCGACGGTCTGGATCGTCAGCGGCATCGCCATGGCCCTGTGCCTGGCGCTCTGCGGCATGATCAACCGCCCCGGCGCGGTGCAGATCGGCTGGGCGCTGCAGATCGGCCTGATCGCCACCGGCTTCGTCCTGCCGACCATGTTCGGCCTCGGCGTGGTCTTCGCGGGCCTGTGGTGGTGCTCGGTGCACTACGGCCGCAAGGTCGACGAGTTCAAGGCCGCCCGCGCCGCAGCCGAGGCATCCGCCGCCGCCGCGGCCTAGACCACGCCACCGGGGCGGCAAGCCGACACGCCGTGTACGCAAGGTAATCTTCGCCCCGTACCCTCCCCGCCCATCCCCATCCCGAGGAGACGCACCGTGTCCCAGCGCACTCTCGTCCTGCTCAAGCCCGACGCCGTCCGCCGCGGCCTGGCCGGCGAGATCATCAGCCGCATCGAGCGCAAGGCCGGCTGGCGCTTCGCCGCCGTCGAGCTGCGCACCTTCGACCGGGCGACGCTGGAGCAGCACTACGCCGAGCACGTCGGCCGCCCGTTCTACGAGCCGCTGCTGGAGTTCATGACCTCCGGCCCCTCGCTCGCGCTGATCGTCGAGGGCGAGGAGGTCGTGAAGGGCATCCGCATGCTCGCCGGGGCCACCAACCCGCTGGAGGCCGGCGCCGGCACCATCCGCGGCGACTACGCGACGATCACCCGCGAGAACCTGATCCACGCCTCCGACTCCCCGGAGTCCGCCGAGCGCGAGATCAAGATCTTCTTCCCGGCTCACGCCTGAGATCGAGGACGACGCGCCTGAGGGCCGTTCGTCACGCCCCGGTCGGGACCATTGGCCCGGCCGGGGCATTCTTATCGGGAAATAGGCAACCGCGGTCGCCGACACGGCGTCCCAATCCTCGGAGAAGCCATCACGCTCCGGACAATGGACGGTATGCCCCACGTCGACGTCCCCACCGCGCGGCGTGACTACGATGGACGCGACTCGAGGGCCCGGTAAGGCAGCTCAGCTGGTCTCCGCCCAAGCGCTGGCGCGCGCTTTCGTCCCCCCTCCATGAACTCCGAGCCCGGGAAGGCACCTACACCCCATGGCGAGCAACCTGTCGTTCATCGGACGAGACCTGGCGATCGACCTCGGAACTGCCAACACGCTGGTGTACGTCAGGGGCAAGGGCATCGTTCTCAACGAGCCGTCCGTGGTCGCGGTCAACACCAACACCGGCGGCATCCTCGCGGTCGGCGCCGAGGCCAAGAAGATGATCGGCCGCACGCCGGGCAACATCGTCGCCATCCGCCCGCTCAAGGACGGTGTGATCGCCGACTTCGAGATCACCGAGCGGATGCTGCGCTACTTCATCCTCAAGATCCACCGCCGCCGCTACCTCGCCCGCCCGCGCGTCGTGGTCTGCGTGCCCTCCGGCATCACCGGCGTCGAGCGCCGCGCCGTCATCGAAGCCTCCTCGCAGGCCGGCGCCCGCCAGGTCCACATCATCGAGGAGCCGATGGCCGCCGCCATCGGCGCGGGCCTGCCCGTCCACGAGGCCACCGGCAACATGGTCGTCGACATCGGCGGCGGCACCACCGAGGTCGCCGTCATCTCCCTCGGCGGCATCGTCACCGCCCAGTCCATCCGGGTCGCCGGCGACGAGCTGGACAACGCGATCGTCCAGCACATCAAGAAGGAGTACTCCCTCCTCCTGGGCGAGCGCAGCGCCGAGCAGATCAAGATGAGCATCGGCAGCGCCTTCGGCCTCGAGGGCGAGAAGGACGAGCACGCCGAGATCCGCGGCCGCGACCTCGTCAGCGGCCTGCCCAAGACCGTCGTCATCTCCGCCGCCGAGGTCCGCGAGGCCATCGACGAGCCGGTCAACTCGATCATCGACGCCGTCAAGACCACCCTCGACCAGTGCCCGCCCGAGCTCGCCGGCGACGTCATGGACCGGGGCATCGTGCTCACCGGCGGCGGCGCCCTGCTGCGCGGCCTGGACGAGCGGCTGCGCCGCGAGACCGGCATGCCGATCCACATCGCCGAGAACCCGCTCGACTCCGTCGCGCTCGGCTCCGGCAAGTGCGTCGAGGAGTTCGAGGCCCTCCAGCAGGTACTCGACGCCTCTCCGCGCCGTTAACCGTACGCCGACCCGCCCGGCACCTCCGCAAGATCCGACACTCGACTGAACGGGCGGCCGCCCGGGTTTCACAGCCCCGTGCGGCCGCCAGGTACGAAGGGGCAGTACCAGCACCGTGAGGGACACACGAGAGAGCCGGCTACTGCTCATCCTGCTGGTGGCCGTCGCCTTCGCGCTGATCACCGTGGACATCAAGGGCGGTGAGGATTCCCCGCTCGGCGGCGCCCGCCGCGCCGCCGCGAGCGCGCTCGGCCCGGTCGAGCGCGGCGCGGCCGGCATCGTCGACCCCGTCGCCGACACCGTCCGCGCCTTCCGCGACGCCACCACCGACAGCGGCCGCGCCGACCAGCTCGCCCGCGAGAACACCGAACTGCGGCAGAAGCTCGCCTCCTCCGACATGGCGAGCGGGCGCGGCAAGCAGCTCGACGACCTGTTGCGCACCGCCGGCGCCGGCGGCTACACCGTCAAGGCCGCCCAGGTCATCGCGATCGGCCCGGCCCAGGGCTTCTCCTGGACCATCACCATCGACGCCGGCGGCGACGACGGCCTCACCCGCGACATGACCGTCATCAACGGACAGGGCCTGGTCGGCCGGATCACCACCGTCGCCCCGACCACCGCCACCGTGCTGCTCGCCTCCGACCCCGGCTTCTCGGCCGGCACCCGGCTGGAGGGCAGCGGCGAGATCGGCTTCGCCTCCGGCGGCGGCGACAGCCCGATGAAGGTCTCGCTGCTCAACGGCAAGGCGCAGGTCAAGGCCGGGGACCGGCTGGTCACCTTCGGCTCGCAGAGCGGGCGCCCGTTCGTCCCCGGCGTGCCGGTCGGCAAGGTCACCGAGGTCCAGGCCAACGCCGGGCAGCTGACCAAGACCGTCCTCGTCGAGCCCTTCGTCCAGTTCACCCGGCTGGACCTGATCGGCGTGGTCGTCGTGCCGCCGCGCACCGACCCGCGCGACGCCGTGCTGCCGCCCGCCCCCGCGCCCGGACAGCCCCAGGCCCCGGGCACCGCGCCCGCCGCCCCGCCCGCCAAGCCCAATGGGGGGAACTGAGCCATGCGCCTCGCCCGCATCCCCGTCTCCGCCGCCCTGATCCTGATCGGCCTGATCCTCCAGGTCAGCGTCTTCGGCCGGCTCCAACTCCCGGGCGCGACCCCGGACATACTGCTGCTCGTCGTCATCGGCCTCGCGCTGGTGTACGGGCCCACCGGCGGCTGCCTGGTCGGCTTCTTCGCCGGCCTGGTCGCCGACCTCGCCCCGCCCTCGGACCACGCGATCGGCCGCTACGCCCTGGTGCTCTGCCTGATGGGCTACGCCGCCGGACTGCTGCGCCCCGACCACGGCCGCCAGCGCTCCGTCCTCAGCGCCCTGATGGTCGTCGGCGCCGCCGCGATCGCCTCCACCCTGCTGTACGCGATGGTCGGCGCCCTCGTCGGCGACACCGCCGCCCGGCACGTGGGCCTGGGCGGCCTGGTGATCAGCGCCCTGCTGTACGACCTGCTCCTGGCGCCCTTCGTGGTGCCCGTGGTGATGCTGCTCGGCCGCCGCTTCGGCCGCGACCCGGTGACCGCCGCCGACGGCAACGACGAGGGCGGCCCGGGCCTGGGCACGCTGGCGCGCTACCGCACCACCCGCGAGGTCTCCTCCGGACCGTCGTACAAGAAGCGGCGCATGCCCGGCTTCGCCCGCCGCCCCTAGCCCTTCGGGGCCCCTCGACCCTTCGACCTCCCCGCATCCTGGAGCGCACGAGACGTGAGCAACATCCCCGAGACCGGCCGTACCCGGCGGGTGACGATCCGTCTGGTGGTGCTGCAGATCCTGGTGCTGTCGCTGCTCGCCACCCTGGGCGGGCGGCTGTGGTACCTGCAGATCCGCAACGCCAAGGAGTACACCGCCAAGGCGACCGGCAACCACATCCGCGAGGTGGTCGAGCCGGCCGTGCGCGGCGAGATCCTGGACGCCTCCGGGCGGGTCCTGGCCGGCAACGAGACCCGGCTGGTGGTGTCCGTCAGCCGTACCTCGCTGCTCCAGCAGAAGGACGGCGGCAAGGCCGTGCTCGGCCGGCTGGCGGGCGTGCTGGGGATCCTGGCCAAGGACGTGCAGGAGAAGGTCCGGCTCTGCGACGCCAAGACGCAGCAGCCCTGCTGGAACGGTTCCCCCTACCAGCCGATCCCGGTGACCAAGGAGGCCACCACCCAGCAGGCGATGCAGATAATGGAGCGCCGCGAGGACTTCCCCGGGGTCACCGCTCAGCCCACCGCCGTGCGCCGCTACACCGGCGCCGAGGGCGCCAACCTCGCCCAGGTGCTCGGCTACCTCTCGCCGGTCACCGACGACGAGGTGAGCAGGACCGCCGACAAGAAGGGCCTCGACCGCTACCTCCCGGCCGACCAGATCGGCCGCGCCGGGCTGGAGTCGGTGTACGACCGCGACCTCCGCGGCACCGCCGGCATCACCCAGCTGGAGGTGGACAACCTCGGCCGGGTCATCGGCACCGCCGGGACCGTCGCCCCGCAGACCGGCGACAACCTGGTGACCAGCATCGACGCCCGGGTGCAGAAGGTCGTCGAGGAGAACCTCGTCCAGGCCATGAACGACGCCCGCAACACCTTCGACAAGGTCACCAACCGCAACTACGAGGCCGACTCCGGCGCCGCCGTCGTCATGGACGTGCACACCGGGCGGATCGTCGCCATGGCCAGCGCCCCGACCTACGACCCCAACCTGTGGGTGGGCGGCATCAGCGGCAAGGACTACCAGGCGCTGACCAGCAAGGACTCCAACTTCCCGCTGCTGAACCGCGCCATACAGGGTCAGTCCGCCCCCGGCTCGACCTTCAAGGTCATCTCCACCACCGCCGCCGTGCAGGCCGGCTACTCGCTGGACGGCCACTACGACTGCCCGAAGAGCCTGACCATCGGCGGCCGCGAGTTCAAGAACTTCGAGAGCGAGAACTTCGGCGCGATCTCCCTGGAGAAGGCGCTCGAGGTCTCCTGCGACACCGTCTTCTACGGACTGGCGTACGACCAGTGGATGAAGGACGGCGGCATCAAGCCCAAGAAGGACCCGGGCGACTGGTTCTTCAAGACCGCCCACCAGTTCGGCCTCGGCGCCAAGACCGGCATCGACCTGCCGGCCGAGGTGACCGGCCGGGTGCCGGACCGGCAGTGGAAGCAGTCCTTCTACGACAACAACAAGGACGCCTGGTGCGCGCAGGCGCAGAAGGGCGGCAACAGCTTCTCGGACCAGATCGCCCGGGAGAACTGCGTCGACGGCTACCAGATGCGCGCCGGTGACGCCGTCAACTTCGCGATCGGCCAGGGCGACACCCTCGTCACCCCCGTGCAGATGGCCCGGATCTACTCGGCGCTGGCCAACGGCGGCACGTTCTACCGGCCCACCATCGCCAAGGCCGTCATAAGCCCGGGCGGGGATCTCGTCCGCGAGATCGCCCCGCACGAGGACGCCAAGTTCCCCGGTGACGAGAAGCTGCTCAGCTACATCAACCAGGCCACCGCGGGCGTCATCACCAGCGGCACCGCCGCCTGGAAGTTCGGCGGGGCGGGCTGGCCGCAGAACAAGATCGAGCTGCACGCCAAGACCGGCACCGCCGAGGTCGAGGGCAAGCAGACCACCTCCTGGCTGACCACGTACAGCAAGGACTACGCCGTCGTCATGACGATCAGCCAGGGCGGCACCGGCTCCGGCGGCTCCGGCGACGCCGTGCGCCGGATCTACCAGGCGCTGTACGGCGTGGTGGACGACAAGGGCACCATCGACCCGTCGAAGGCGCTGCTGCCCACGCCGCAGGCGCAGCTGCCCAAGTTCAACCCGGACGGCACCGCGATCATCAAGCCGGCCGCCTACCGGGCCGACGCCGCTCCGGCCGCGCCCGCGCTGCCGTACAGCCCCCTCGCCGCCGACAGCGCGCTGGAACCGACCCGAGGCCCCGGAAGGGGGCGGGCATGACCTCCTACGGCTCCTACCGGCAGCTGCGGCTGACTCCGCAGCGCACCGGGGTCTCCAAGGCCCTGGCCAAGGACTCCCCGCTGTGGCGGCTGGACTGGATACTGCTGCTCGCCGGGCTCGCGCTCTCGCTGGTCGGTTCGATACTGGTCTGGTCGGCCACCAAGGGCCGGGACAACCTCACCCACGGGGACCCGCAGTACTTCCTGTACCGGCACCTGACCAACTTCGTCATCGGCCTGGTCCTGTGCGCCGTGGTGATAGCCATAGGGAGTCGGCGGACGCGCACCCTGGTGCCCTTCGTCTACGTCGGCGTGATCCTGCTGCTGATGGCCACGCTCAGTCCGCTGGGCTCCACCGTCAACGGCGCGCACTCGTGGATCCAGCTGGGCGGCGGGTTCTCGATCCAGCCGGCCGAGTTCGCCAAGGTGGCGATCCTGCTGGCGATGGCGGTCGTGCTCTCCGACCAGGTGGACGCGGGGGAGCGGGAGTTCCCCTCGCACCGGGCGGTGTTCCGGGGCCTGATCTGGGCCTGCCTGCCGATGGGCCTGGTCCTGCTGATGCCGGACGCCGGGTCGACCATGGTGATGTCCGCGATCGTGCTGGGCATCCTGCTCGGCTCGGGCGCGGCCAACCGCTGGGTGCTCGGGCTGCTCGCGGTCGGCGTCTGCGGCAGCATCGCGGTGTGGAAGCTGGGCCTGCTGAGCCAGTACCAGATCGACCGCTTCGCCGCCTTCGCCAACCCGCAGCTGGACCCGAACGGCGTCGGCTACAACACCGCGCAGGCCCGCATCGCGATCGGCTCGGGCGGGCTGACGGGCAAGGGGCTGTTCCACGGCACGCAGACCATAGGGCAGTTCGTGCCGGAGCAGCAGACCGACTTCGTCTTCACCGTCGCCGGTGAGGAGCTGGGCTTCGTCGGCGCCCTGGCGATAATCGCGCTGGTCGGCGTGATCCTGTGGCGGGCCTGCCGGATCGCCCGGCAGGCGACGGACCTGTACGGGACGATCGTGGCGGCGGGGATCATCGCCTGGTTCTCGTTCCAGGCGTTCGAGAACATCGGGATGTGCCTGGGCATCATGCCGGTGGCGGGCATCCCGCTGCCGTTCGTCTCGTACGGCGGGTCGTCGATGTTCTCGGTCTGGGTCGGGATCGGGCTGTTGCAGGCGGTGCGCAGCCAACGGCCCATAGCGGCCTGACCGTTGGTGTTCGGGCCGGTCCGGGAGTCTCCCGGGCCGGCCCGCTGTCGTGTCGGGCGGGGAGCGGTCAGAGCAGCAGGTCCGCGGTGGTGAGGACGGCGCGGGTCTGGTGGGCGAGCTGCTCCTGGACGGGGACCCAGCGGGCGCCGAAGCGGTGGCGCAGCTGGTCGAGGCTGTCGGTGACGATCGCGCGGGCGCGGTCCCTGGCCGCCTCGGCGGCGGCGCCGCGCGCGCCCGCGAGCAGCCGCAGCAGCAGGGAGGCGACGCGTAGGGGCAGGCGGGCCGCGACCAGCCCGGCGGTGGTCACCCGGGCGACGGTCAGCGGCTCGGCGCTCCACCGCTCCCGCCACTCCTCGGCCATGCGCGGCCCGACCGCCAGGTTGAACTCGGCCGTGCGCAGCAGCGGCGCGTGCTCGTCGCGGGCGCGCGCCGGGACGTGGGGGAGCAGGGCCGTGAGCTCCGCCGCCCGGGTCTCGAGGGCGCGGGCGGCGGCGTCCACGGCTTCGGCGGGCCGGGGGTGGGGCCGGGCGTCGGCCACCGCGTCCACGGCCCACATCGGCACCTCCAGGACGGCCGTGACGGCCCCGTACCGGGCCGCGTAGGACCAGGTGGACAGCTCGGGCTCGTCCGGCAGGGCCTGGGGGGCGGCGGTGCTGCCGGGGGAGGGCATCAGATAGGTGCCGGGGGCGGGGCTGGGCCAGCCGATGGCGTCGTAGCAGTCCAGGTCCAGGGGCAGCCCGGCGCGCTCGGCGGAGCGGGCGAGGCGTTCGGGCAGCCCGGGGACGGGGCCGGTGAGCTGCACGAAGGCGCCGCCGAAGTCGACGCCGTGCAGCGAGCACTGGAGGAAGGGGCGCAGTTCGTCGATGAGGTCGGTCAGCGCCCGACTCTCCGGCATCGGCGGACGGCCGGAGCCGGGGGCGGGCAGCAGTTCCGGCTGCTCCTCGAAGGAGGGGCGGAAGAAGTGCTCGTAGTGGCGGCGCATGGTGAGCGGGCCGTCGAGCCAGCCGGAGCCGAGCGCGGCGCCGTCCGGGTCGAGGCAGAGCAGCAGGTGCCAGGACAGGCCGGGGCGGGCGGGGCGGTCGAGCAGGATCTCGGCCAGGCGCAGGGCCCCGGCGGTGCCGATGGGTTCGTTGGGATGGGGGCCGCCGACGACCAGGGCGGCGCGGGGGCCGCGGTCGACGGAGAGCAGGAGCAGCGGGCGTCCGGCCCGGGAGTGGCCCACTTCGCGCAGCCGGCAGCGGTCCGGGTGGCGCAGGGCGAGCCGCCGGGCGGCGGACTCGGCCTGGGCCTGCGTGGGGTAGCGGGCCGGTCGGGTGTCGAGGGTCCGCAGGGGACGGACCCGCCGACCGGTGTCGGTCATGGTTCTCCTTGCGCCGGGCACGGGGCCGCCGGGGAGCGGTTGGCACGGGGGTACCGGGAGCGGGGGACGGGGAAGCGGTGAGGGGCGGTCGGGAGGGAGGGGACGGGCCGGGGCTACCCGGCGCGGGTGCGAGCGTACGACTCAACTCGGGTGTCCGGAAGGGGCGCAGAGTTGTCTGACGGGGCCCTGCCAGGACGGCGCGGGCGCTCCGGGGCGCAGCGCGGGCACGCTCCGGGCGCCCGGGGGCCGTTCGGGGGCCCGGTCGGTCGTCCACGGGATTGGGCTACCCTTGAGGGTCACCCCTCCCGTGCCGGCCAGCGGCACCGAATCACGTCGTAAGGGTTCCTAGTACATGACTGTCGAATCGGTCTTCCCACGCCTGGAGGCCCTCCTCCCGCACGTCCAGAAGCCGATCCAGTACGTCGGCGGCGAGCTCAACTCGACCGTCAAGGACTGGGACGCCTGCGACGTCCGCTGGGCGTTGATGTACCCCGACGCCTACGAGGTCGGCCTGCCCAACCAGGGCGTCATGATCCTCTACGAGGTGCTCAACGAGCGCGAGGGCGTCCTCGCCGAGCGCACCTACAGCGTCTGGCCCGACCTCGAGGCGCTGATGCGCGAGCACGGCGTCCCGCAGTTCACCGTCGACGCGCACCGCCCGGTGAAGGCGTTCGACGTGTTCGGCCTCTCCTTCTCCACCGAGCTCGGCTACACCAACATGCTGACCGCGCTCGACCTCGCGGGCATCCCGCTGGAGGCGAAGGACCGCACCGACGAGGACCCGATCGTCCTGGCCGGCGGCCACGCCGCCTTCAACCCGGAGCCGATCGCCGACTTCATCGACTGCGCCGTGATCGGCGACGGCGAGCAGGCCGTCCTCGACATCACGGAGATCGTCCGCGCCTGGAAGGCCGAGGGCCGCCCGGGCGGCCGGGACGAGGTGCTGCTGCGCCTGGCCCGTACCGGCGGCGTGTACGTGCCGCGGTTCTACGACGTGGAGTACCTGCCGGACGGCCGCATCGGCCGCGTCGTGCCGAACGCCCCCGGCGTGCCGTGGCGGGTGTCCAAGCACACCGTCATGGACCTCGACGAGTGGCCCTACCCCAAGCAGCCGCTCGTCCCGCTCGCCGAGACCGTCCACGAGCGGATGTCCGTCGAGATCTTCCGCGGCTGCACCCGCGGCTGCCGCTTCTGCCAGGCCGGCATGATCACGCGCCCCGTGCGGGAGCGAAGCATCACCGGCATCGGCGAGATGGTCGAGCGCGGGCTCAAGGCGACCGGCTTCGAGGAGGTCGGCCTGCTGTCGCTCTCCAGCGCCGACCACACCGAGATCGGCGAGGTCGCCAAGGGCCTGGCCGACCGCTACGCCGAGGACAAGATCGGCCTGTCGCTGCCCTCCACCCGCGTCGACGCCTTCAACATCGACCTCGCCAACGAGCTGTCCCGCAACGGGCGCCGCTCGGGCCTCACCTTCGCCCCCGAGGGCGGCAGCGAGCGCATGCGCAAGGTGATCAACAAGATGGTGTCGGAGGAGGACCTCATCCGCACCGTCGCCACCGCCTACGGCAACGGCTGGCGCCAGGTGAAGCTGTACTTCATGTGCGGCCTGCCCACCGAGACCGACGAGGACGTCCTCCAGATCGGCGAGATGGCGAAGAACGTCATCCAGAAGGGCCGCGAGGTCACCGGCCAGAACGACATCCGCTGCACCGTCTCCATCGGCGGGTTCGTGCCCAAGCCGCACACCCCGTTCCAGTGGGCCCCGCAGCTGTCCGCCGAGGCCACCGACGCCCGCCTCGCCAAGCTGCGCGACTCCATCCGCGGCGACCGCAAGTACGGCAAGAACATCGGCTACCGCTACCACGACGGCAAGCCCGGCATCATCGAGGGCCTCCTCTCCCGCGGCGACCGCCGCGTCGGCGCGATCATCCGCGCCGTCTACGACGACGGCGGCCGCTTCGACGGCTGGCGCGAGCACTTCTCCTACGATCGCTGGATGGCCTGCGCCGAGAAGGGCCTCACCGGCACCGGCGTCGACGTCGACTGGTACACCACCCGCGAGCGCACCTACGAGGAGGTCCTCCCCTGGGACCACCTGGACAGCGGCCTCGACAAGGACTGGCTCTGGGAGGACTGGCAGGACGCCCTCGAGGAGGTCGAGGTCGACGACTGCCGCTGGACCCCCTGCTTCGACTGCGGCGTGTGTCCCCAGATGGGGACATGGGTACAAACAGGTCCGACCGGCAAGAAGCTGCTTCCGCTGACGGTCGTCAACGGCGCTGACCAGCAGAAATAGCTGACCCATGGGTGACACGGTGAGTGAGTTGTGTGACTTAATTCACAGCCTCCCTGAGGGTGAACGGGAGTTCGTTCTGGGCGCGCTCGGCATGAGCCACGCCCCGGGCGGGCCCGCCCCCGCCCCCAGGGAGGCCCGGCAAGGCGGCCAGAGGACCCCTCTGCCCGCCGCCCGGAGCACCTCGGGCATCGAGTCCTCGATCGAGTGGGTCTGACCCCTTGAACGCCACAGGAGCCCTCCCCGAATCTCTCGGGGAGGGCTCCTGTGCTTGCTGGGGTTGTTCACCTTCGGGCGATGGCCGGTGGCTGTCGGTTGCTACCTGTCGATCGGGCCCTCCCCCCGGCGCGGGAGAGGGCCCGATGAAGCATCCGGTGTTGATCAGGCTGCGAGCACTCCGCGCGCCCGCTCATTGAAGTCGGCCACGAGGGCGTGGCGGCCGAAGGGCACCATCTGCTGCTTGAGGTGCTGGACGGCCTCGACGGCGCGGGACGACTTGACCTGGCCGGTGAGCGAGAGGGTCCGGAGGCCGGCCGCGTGGGCGGCTTCGAGGTCTCGGCGCTGGAGGTGGGACACGGCGAGCGCGGCCTGAGACATGGCCCCGCGTCGGGCCCGCTTCTGGGCCCTGGCGTGGTCGATCGACAGGCGGGCGTACCGCTCGGACTCGGCGGGGTCGCTCAGGTCCTGGAACGTCTGCGCGTGCTCGCCGTTCAGATAGGCGGGATCGATGAAACGGGCCCACTCGGCTTCGTTGTCGAGCTGGACATTCTCGTACGCCTTCTCCGACGCTGCGACCGCCTGAGCGGCTGCGCGCGTCTCCCGCAGCTTGGCCAGCGCGCGGCCTTCGAGTGCCCAAAGGTCCGCTAGGCAGGCGTGGGACTCCGGGCTCCTGGACAGACCCGCACGCCCGGCCTGGGCGAGCCTGCGGCCCTCGTCCGGGTGTCCGAGCAGCGTGGCCTGATCGGCCATACCGGCGAGCACGTGAGCGCCGAGCGCTGGGTTCCCGGACTCCTCGGCGAGGCGGAGGGACTGGATCAGGTACCGCTGGGCCGGTCCGTGCTCGCCGTTGTCGTACGCCATCCATCCGAGCAGGTAGGTCTGTTCTGCGGCGGCCTCGGACAGGGCTCGGCGGATCTCTTCGGTGTGGGTCTCCCGCAGCAGCGGGAACACGTGCTCGTTCATGTAGGCGGCGAGTGCCAGGCGGCCTGAGCCGCCGCCTTGGAAGATGTCCATCTGCTGGAACGCGCCGAACATGTTCTTCACAGCGGTCACGTCTTCGAGCTGGACCCGCCGGCCGGGCTTCGGTGCCTGGTCGAGTGTCTGGAGCAGCCAGTCACGGGACGGCCCGACTGCTGCCGCAACAGCGAATGTCGATCCGGTCAGGAACATCCGTCGATCCACGTCGGCCCTCCCTAGGTCTGCAACTGCCTCCACCGTAGCGGGATAGGACTGGTTGTAGACAAGGGCCCGGTCGGCGACGGACGACTTCTCAAGTCCGAGGTCGTACGCGGTGACGCGGTAGCCGAAGTGGGATGAGAACACGTCCGACAGGATGTCCGGCACGGGCCAGCGGGGAGTCTGGCCGTCGAGCCAGCGCTTGACGCTGGACGGGTCGGACGAGATGTGGCCGTGGCCGCCCTCGGCAGCCTTCGAGCGAACACGGCGGGCGAGTTCTCCGAGCGACCAGCCGGTTCGTCCCAACCAGTCGGCGAGTTGAGCGTTCGGTGTCTTCAAGATCGTTCCCCTGTCGGCGGTCTGACGACCATTCACAACGGTTCAACACCCTTTACGAGATTACTCCCGTACGGCCTGGCGGTGTTGTCTGAAACGGAGGGTTCGTGCTGCTTCACGGGCCGACGAGTCAGGCGAGGGTTGGGGCAGATGTGGTGAACAAGGCGGGTACATCGGCGGGGGAGTCGGCGTCCGCGCCCGGCCCGTGGGTGGCCTTCTGGCTGCCCCGCCACCGGCGGTCGGTCGGTGAGGCGCGGTGGCAGCTGCAGAACTTCCTGCACGACGTTCCGGGCGGCTTCGACCTCGTCGACAGCTGCGAAGTCGTGGTCTCCGAGCTGGTGACCAATGCGGTCCTGCACGCCCGAGTGCCCAAGGGACGGCGGATCGCGGTGCGCTTCGAGAGCACATCCGGGCACCTGCGGATCGAGGTGCACGACGCGAGCAGCGAGAAGCCCGCCATCCGGCGGGCCGTCTGCCCGGACGACAGCTCAGGACGCGGATTGCGCCTGGTCGAGGCGCTGTCCGTGGAATGGGGCTGCACGGCCCGGCCGGAAGGCATTGGAAAGATCGTTTGGGCCCTGGTGGGCCCGGAAGGCGGTGAGTGATGGGAGACAAGCGGGCGTCCGGGGCGGCGGTGGCGCGGTGCTTCTACTGCGGTGCAGGGCTGCGGAAAGCGGCGGCCCGGTACATCGTCGTCAACGGTCAGACCGTTGGTGTCCACAAGCGGCACCCGCGCCGTACCGGGGAGGTGTCGGCGTGATGACGCCCGCGCGGGACAGGGGCCCTGCGGCCATGGGCGCGGCCTCGGCCGGCGGTGCGGGGGCTGACGGCGTCTCGCCGTACCCGTTCCCGGTGCTGGTGGAGATCCGGGGAGTGACGGGGCCCGCGCGGTTCTCCCGTCTGTCGGACGCGTTGGCGGCGCTCCTGGGGTCGCTGCGCGCCCTGCCCCTCGACGAGGAACAGTGGAAGTACTTCGAGGAACTACTCGGGCCGTCGGCCGTGCAGTCCGTCGGGCATCGGCTCGCGACGTACGGGGAGGTGCGGGCGCTGGCCTTCCTCGACCTGACCCCGACCGTGGTCCTGCTGTACCCGGCCGAGCGTTCGGTGTCGCCGTGAACCGCCGTCGGTTGCTGGCCTGGTGGGATCGGGTCACGGTCTGGTGGCTGCTCCATGGCCAGTTCTCCCGGCCGATGCGGGCCATCTCGCCGGGGCGGCGGGCCGCGCACCGTATCACGGCTGAGTGGTGCGCCGAAACCGGGTACGCGGACGAGATTCGCTTGCGGCTGCTGTACCGAATCCGGCGGGATCGGCTGGGAGTTGAGGACGACCCGATAGCCGAACTGTGCGAGGAGTTGCTGTTCCAGCGGATCTTCGGACGGGGCGAGGAAGAGACCGCGCGGGACCTCCGCACCTGACTTGATCAGGGACAACTGAAGACGTGCCGGACCACCCCGTGACCTTGGCGGGGAAGGGGTGGTCCGGTGGGTCGGAACCCGGTGCCGATGGTATCGGGCTCCTCGGCATGTGTGCGTACCGATGGCCGGTTCGGTTGTAGATCAAGGGAGTTGAAGCGCAGTTGGACGGGGACGACGACTTCGGTGCGGAGTTGGCGGCGAGCCTCGACCCGGACTCGTGGGTGTGGCTGCCGGGGGTGGACTACGCGGCCGGGTGGCGGGTCGCGCGCGAGGCGGCGGACCAGCTGAACGCGCTGCTGGCGGCCGGTGGTGTGGAGCGGTCACAGTTGCGGGCGATCGCCGACACCGACGCCCAGGGCAGGCCGGTGGTGCGCCTGGAAGGTGTGACGGCGGGCTGGCTTCACTTGGAGGCACTGATGCGTCTGGCCGCGAACGTGCGCCGTGAGCCGACCTGACCGGGCCCGGTGGGCGGGGAGCCGGTGCGCGTGGCCGGTTGGGGGAGGCTTTGGGCGGTGTCCTTGCGGGGTTGGGGTCGGGCATGGTCGGGGGGCCGTAAGCTGCTGCGGACTCGGTCAGGGCTTTTGGGCCTGACCGCAATTTGGCCGAGTGGCCCCCCGTCCTTGCCCGGCGCGGGCCCCGGCCCGGCAAGGTGCGTAAAGCCTCCCTTGGCCGGCCACCCCAGCCACCCGTGCGGCGAACGGGCCTGCGCGCCCTCACCCTTGAGTGGGCTGTACCTCGCAGGCGGCCAGCCGCCCGGCCCGGAACGGCCGCAAGGCCGCACGCCCGGCCGGGGCGGCTGGGGCCGCCGGCGGCGCGGACGCGCCGCCGCTTGAGTAAGTGAAGGCAAGTTGCGACAGCCCCCGCCCCCTGGTCCAGAAGTGGGGGCCGATCGGTGAACAGGCCAGTCAGTGCGCAGCCTTGGCCGTTCGGCTGGTGCGCTTGGACTTGGCGGCCTCGATGTCGTAGGTCACGGCGGTGGTCTCGGCGCCGAGCCTGGTCTCTTCGAGGATCAGGGGCAGGCCGGAGAGCCGGTCGTAGGTGACGCGGTGGATGACCAGCAGGACAGCGGCCTCGGACAGACGGAGGGCTTCGCGTTCGTCGGGCTGAGGGATGCGGGCGCTGACCCGATCGCGCCACGCCACGTCGTGCCCGGCGGCGGCCAGCGTCGCGTATGCCTGTGCCGGTGTGACCCCGGGCTCCTGCGCCAGAGGGGTGCCCGTGATGCGTTCCATCGGGAGCAGCAGGCGGTGAAGGGCGCGGCCGTCGCCGGACGGGTCGGTGATCAGGCGGTCACAGGCGAACGACGCCTCGCCCTCTTCCAGGTCCAGCAGGAGAGAGGCGGTGAGGTCCGTACGGGTGCGGTAGACGGTCGGTTCCTCGCCGTGCCCGAACCACGTGTCGGTGGGCGTCTCGTAGGCACCTGCCCGGAGGGTGACGGTGCGCTCCACAGCGCCGGACGGCCCGTGGACGGTGGGGCGAACGAAGGTGCCGCGTCCCTGTTTCACGTCCAACTGGCCTTCGCTGCGCAGGGCGGCGACGGCGAGGCGGACGGTGGGACGGGAGACGCCGTAGGTCTGGGCGAGATCGGTTTCCGTGGGCAGCTGCGTGCCGGGGGGCCACTCGCCGGTGGCGATCGCCTGTCGCATCGCTGCGGCCACCTGCTTGTGCAGTGCCTCGTTCCGGATGATCGCCATGGTGTTGGCCCCTTGGTGCGGGCGCCGGGGGAGGCCCGCCGTCGTGTGTGTCGTGGTGTTTTCGAGGTTCGCGTGTGGTCGTTTGCCCTGGTCGGGCGGCATCTGTAGGTCTGTCGTCAGTTGCTAGGCGTTAAACGTAAGCATGAATCGCTTGCGCCGGGGCGTCAAGGTGGGCATCATCAAAAGCGCAAAGGTAAGTACGTTTGACGACGGACGTTAAACGGCCTTTGCGCTCTAGGAGCGTGCGCTCATGCAGTCCATTCCCGTGGACGGAACCAGGCTCGGCACGATGACCTGCATCGTTGCCCCGGAAGTGCGGATCGCCAACCGCGAGACCGGAGAGGTTCGCAAGGACCGCGAGGGGCAGACCGTGTACACGGTCGGAGTCGCGGTGAGGCAGGACGGCCGGCGGGCCTCGATCATCGAGATCAGCGTGTCCGGGGAGCCGGTCGGCGTCGTCGAGGGCGTGCGGGTGCACGTCACCGGCCTGACGGCGTTCTCCTGGGCGATGGGCGACCGCCACGGCCTCTCGTTCCGGGCCGACGCCATCACCCCCATCCCCGCCGCCGCCCCGGCGACGGGTTCGCGCAAGGGCGGCGACGCCTGATGAGCGGTGCGACCCGCGTACGTCTGCGCGGCCTGCTGCGCGAACTCGGGGACCTGGCCGAAGAGGTCGACCCGTTCGGCCGGGACGAGGACGGCGCCCAGCTCTTCGACCACATCGCCGGGCTCGCGAACAAGGCCGCCGACCAGGCCCGAGACCTGGAGACCGTGGCCCACAACACGGCGATCGAGAACGGGGGGCGGCCGTGATCCTCGCTCAGCTGATCTGGCTGACCCTGCTCGCCGCCGTGCTCATCCTGCTGCCCATCGCCCCGGGGCTGCGGCGCAGCTACCCCTACGCGTGGTGGTGCCTGATCGGCTACCCGGTGACCGTGATCAGGGTCCGTCTCACGTGGCGGCGGCTGACGACGAACCTCGGCCTGGCGGTCGCCAAGCGTCCGGGGCGGGCGTTGCTCGGGGACCTGGTGGTCAGGGGTGATCCCCTCAAGCCGATCCCGCCCCGCCTCGGTGTGCCCAAGCTGCGGCGTGGTGGTCTCGACGTGAAGGTGCGGCTGCACCCCGGGCAGGTGCCGGAGCACTTCCTGTCCGCAGCCGAAGCGCTCACGCACGCCTGGCGGGTGCACGCGGTCCGGCTGTTCACCGACGAGCGCGGGTTCGTCACCCTGTCCGCGCTGGCCTGGGACCCGCTGCGCGCGCCGGTGGTGCCGTACCAGCTGAAACAGCGCGTGCTGCGGGCGGTCGTCGGGCTGCTGGAGGACGGCCGCGCGTGGGTGATCGACTTCCGGCGCGCTCCGCACTGGCTGATCGTCGGCGCCACCCGCTCCGGCAAATCCACCCTCATCGCCTCCCTGGTGAAGGAACTCGCCCCGCAACGCGTCGCCCTGTTCGGCATCGACCTCAAGGGCGGCATGGAACTCTCGCTCTTCGAGGACCGGCTATCCGCGCTGGCCTCCACCCGGACGGAAGCCGCGCGGCTCCTCGCCGAACTGGTCGCCGAGACGGAAGCACGCATGCAGCTGTGCCGCTCGGTCGGCGCTCGGTCGATCTGGGACCTGCCCGCCAAGCTCCGCAAGCTGCCCGTCGTGGTGATCGTCGACGAGGTGGCGGAGCTGTACCTGATGGCCACGCGGGAGGACAAGGCGGAAGTCGGGGAGATCTCCACAAACCTCCTGCGGCTCGCGCAGCTCGGCGCCGCCCTCGGCATCCACCTGGTGATCGCCGGTCAGCGCGTCGGCTCCGACCTCGGGCCCGGCGTCACAGCCCTGCGCGCGCAGTTGGCCGGCCGGATCTGCCACCGGGTCAGCGATGCGGGCACGGCCGAGATGGCTCTCGGCGACCTCAGCAAGGACGCCCTCGAAGCCGCTCAGCGCATCACCCTCGCCGAACAGGGCGTCGCCATCACCGCCGACACCGACGGCCAGTGGCTCCGCGCCCGCTCGATCCACGTCACCCCCGACCAGGCCCGACGCGCCGCGCGCAAGTACGCCTGCCTCGCCCCCGCCTGGCCCGGCCTGCACGTCGACGAGCCGACCGAAGGGGTCTACCTCTGATGAGCAACGGCACCGCCCTCATCCTGATCGCCTTCCTCGCCCTCGCCACCTTCCTCCTGGTCCGCTCCGGCGAACTGCGCTTCTGGCAGGTGCTGCTGGTCGGCGTGCTCGCCATCTACCTCGACCGCATCGGCTGGACCGACCCGATCGTCTACGCCGTCACCTGGATCGTCCAGGGCCTCACCCACACCACCACCTGAAAGGCGTGACCACCGTGCCAACCCACCCAACCACCCCCGGCGGACCGACCCGCACCCCGATCCGCCGGGCCCCCTCCACCCGCCCCAACGCCACCCCCGGCCGCGCCAGGCATAGCAGTCTGGCCCGGCCGGGGCCCGGCAACCCCTGGCCCTGGAGACACCCACCATGACCGCCACCGGCCCCAACCCCTACACCGACCCCACCGCACGCCGCGCCTTCCTCAACCGGGAGGCGCGGCTGCGCCAACTGCCGCCGATAGAACGTGACTTCGTCCGCCTGGGCGAGATGCCGGACCTGAACCGCTGGCTGGAACAGATCCGCGCCACCGGCGGCTGCGCCGAACCGGTCTACCTCACCGGGCACACCACCACCCTCGACGGCCAGACCGGTGAAGTCCTGCGGCACTACTCGACCGCCACCGAACCCGGCGGCCGCCTCGCCGTCCGCTGCCGAAACCGCCGCGCCACCCGCTGCCCGTCCTGCTCACGCGAACACAGCGGCGACACCTTCCACCTCGTCCGCGCCGGACTCACCGGCGGCAAAGGCGTCCCGGAGACGGTCCGCACCCACCCCCGACTGTTCGTCACCCTGACCGCACCCTCCTTCGGCCCGGTCCACCGCACGGGCGACTGCCACCCCATCCGGCGTCGCTCATGCGAACACGGCGGTCGCCACGGCTGCGGCCTGGCACACCCGGACACTGACCCGCTCATCGGACAGCCGCTCTGCGCCGGCTGCTACGACTACCCCGGTCATGTCCTGTGGAACGCGTCGGCCCCGGCGCTGTGGAAGGCGTTCCGCGACAACCTCTACCACCATGTTGCCGCCCGGACCGGCGTCGGCCGCACAGCGATCCGCAAGCTCATCAGGGTCTCGACCGCCAAGGTCACCGAGTACCAGAAGCGCGGCGCCGTCCACTTCCACGCCGTCATCCGCTTCGACGGCCCCGACGGTCCGACCACCCCACCCCCGCCCTGGGCAACAGCGGATCTCCTGCTGGACACGGTTCACTCCGCAGCTGCCGCCGTAGCCCTGCCGCGCCCCGAATCGGCCGCGTACGGCGACGGACGGCTCAGCTTCGGCACCCAACTCGACGCCCACCCCCTCACAGGCGGGGACGGCGGACGCCTCACCGACGACGCGGTTGCCGCCTACGTCGCCAAGTACACCAGCAAGAGCGCCGAAACCGCCGGCGCCGTCGACCGACGCATCACCACCCTCGCCGAGATCCGAGCCCTCCACGTCACCCCGCATATCCGGGCACTCATCACCACCGCCTGGCGCCTCGGCGAACTCCCCGAACTCGAACACCTGCGGCTACGCACCTGGGCCCACATGCTCGGCTACCGGGGCCACTGCCTCACTAAGACCCACGCCTACTCCACCACCTACACCCGGCTCCGAAGCGACCGCGCCGAACACGCCCGCACCCTCGCCGGTGCCCCGGTCCTGTACTCCGACTGGGACAACGACACCACCACCGAATCCGCCTGGCGCTTTGCCGGAACTGGTCACACCCCCGCCGAAGCACTCATCGCGGTCGGCATCGCCGAGGACCTCGCCACCAACCGGGAGATGGTCCGCGAATGTGCGAGGCGTTCCGGCGTGAGTAGGGACGCGTCATGACCGCCGGTCCTGGCCTGTCAGATGCGGCGGCCAGCGCTCTTGCTTCTACTGGGGAGGCAGGAGCGACGGGGCAGGCTCGGGGACAGGCCATTTGGAGCGAGATCGTCATCGTGGACAACGACGGCAACGAAGAGCCGTACGACCCAGCCAAGCACTGACAGCGACAGGCCCCGATCCACTGCCGGGGCCTGTCGCATGCTGTTCCGCCGTTCGGGCTGGCTGCCCCGCGTCAGAGCTCGCTCGCGAAGTGGTCCTCCTTGACGATCAGGCGCTCTCGGTAGTCCTTGGGGATCATGAGCCTCAGCTTCACTGCGGGTGCACGCTGGCCCTTCACCTTGGTGCGGGTGACCTCACATCGAACGCCGACCCGTAGGAGATCGGCAGACATGGCCTCGGTGCCGCCCTCTTCCCAGCGTTGCCGGAACGTCTTGCCGTTTGCCACGTTCACCCACCGGTCTTCGGTGGTCTCGGGGTCGATCTCCCCGAGTTCGGTGATCAGCTTGTCGAGCGTCTGCTCCGCTTGCTCGCGTGTGAATCGAGTCTTTGTGTACCGGCCACCAGGTTCCAGTTCCTTCATGTAGTAGGCGACGGACTCTTCAAGCTGCGCCACCTGGGCGCGGGCTTCGGCACCCCGTGCGTACTCTCGGACCTGAACTGGCTCGTCGCCGAGGACGGAGAGAACATCCATGACCACCTTGGTGTAGACCACCTCAGGGTTCGGGATGCCGGGTCCGCCGCTTTTGCACTTCTGGCAGCGCATGTAGGAGTAGGGGCCGTACGCGTTTTCGTACCTCTTGACAGTCATGTTCGTCGTGCAGTCGACGCAGGTGAGGACGCCGAGGAACTTTGTGGCGCCGCCGGACTGGCGCGCAGGCTGTTTCTTGCTGCGCTTGTCGAGGTCGGCTTGCAACTCGTCGAACTCGTCGTCCGTGAAGATGGCCGGTGCCACCCTGATGGGCTTGCCCTTCTGGTCCAGGACGAGCTTTGACCGGCGGGCGCGCCCCTTCATCTCGACCTCGACGCGGTACCCCTTCAGGCCAGGGTTGCGCAGTCGGCTGAGCAACGTGGAGGTCGTGAGCTTGTCGCCCATCAGCTTCGAGCGCTTCAGGACCTTGACCATCCGTGTGGCAGAGACCCCTCTTCTGGCCATGCGCCGACACCAGTGCAGGGCCTTGTGGGCGTCGTCATCTACGTAGAGGACGACCCTTCCGTTTTCGTCCTCGCCGGTGACGTATCCGTAGGTGGGCTTGCCCACCAGCCAGTCACCTTGCGTCTTCGCGTAGTCCCAGAGGCTCGTCACGCGAGTGCTGGTGTTGGTGGCCTCGATCTCGGCGATGCCACCGATCAGCGTGACCATGATCTTCCCGACGACCGTGGTCAGATCGATCTGGTCGTTCTTGGAGACCAGGTTCTTCCCGTACTTCAACGCCCAGTCGATCATCGTGTTGAGGTCGGACAACCGGCGGATGAAGCGGTCGAGCTTCCAGAACAGGAGGACGTCGAACTCCGGCGCCCGGTCGTTCAGCCACTCGCCCAGTTGCTTCCGCTTCCACGGCGGGACCTTCGTGGCGGAGACGTTGAGGTCGCTGGCGACGCCGACCACGCGGCAGCCCCGGTTCAGTGCCTCCCTGCGAAGGTCGAGCTCCTGGCGCACGGGGGAGGTCGTGTCTTCTGTCAGTACGGACAGCCGGACTGACAGCAGGGCCCGGGGAGCGTCCTCCGGAATGGCGGCCTCGGCTCTCTTCAACTCCTCAAGCTGGGCCAGGTCGGCGGCGGTCCATTCGGCTTCTACGGTGTACGCCCTCTGAGCGGCTGCTGAGGCCGTGCGGCTGCGTTTCCCCATGTCAGAGAGGCTAGAGCTGGTTTTACCCTTGTGTCTATATGGCCCCAGATGCAGACGGCCATTCAAATCGGCCCGACCGGTAAGAAGCTGCTCCCGCTGAGCGTCGTCGGGGGCGCCGACCAGCAGAAGTAGAGCGCGCCGTGATGTGGCGGCCCCCGGTCCTCGGGACCGGGGGCTGTCACGTGGGGGTGGCGGGAGCGCGTACCCTTGCTGCTGACAGGCGTCCGGTGCAGTGGCCCGGACGGGGATCGAAACGAAGGACTGAGCGACACTGGCACGCCGTACGCCCGACGGTCCGCCGCCCGCGCCGACGGTGCAGCGGATTCGCCTCCGCTACACCAAGCGCGGCAGGCTCCGCTTCACCAGCCACCGTGACTTCCAGCGCGCGTTCGAGCGCGCGCTGCGCCGGTCCGCCGTTCCGATGGCCTATTCGGCCGGGTTCACGCCGCACCCGAAGGTCTCGTACGCCAATGCCGCTCCCACCGGGGTGGCGAGCGAGGCGGAGTACCTGGAGATCGGGCTGGCCGCGCACCGGGACCCGGAGGCGCTGCGGGCGCAGCTGGACGGGTCGCTGCCGCCCGGGCTGGACGTGATCGACGCGGTCGAGGTGCGGACGCCCAACTTCGTGGAGCGCCTGGAAGCCTCCGAGTGGCTCGTCCGGCTGGACGGTGTCGAGGAGGGCGAGGCGGCCCGTGCGGTGGAGGTGTTCCTCGCCGAAGAACGGGTAGAGGTCGAACGCCTCACCAAGAACGGCGTGCGGGTCTTCGACGCGCGCGGTCCGGTGGCGGCACTGGAGCTCGCCCCGCCGCAGGTCGGCGACGGTGCGGACACGGCGGTCGGTTCGAGGCACGATGTTCGGACGGGCCGTCCCTGTGCGATACTGCGCCTGGTAGTACGACACGCCACACCCGCCGTACGACCCGACGACGTATTGTCCGGTCTCCGTGCGACGGCCGACCTGGCGCCGCCGGTCCCCGCAGAGGTGACCAGGCTGGCGCAGGGGCCGCTCGACGAGGAGACCGGCACGGTGACCGACCCGCTGGCGCTCGACCGCGCCGCGGCCCCGGCCGGCTCGTAAGAGGCCGCCGGGTCGCGCGTGACCTGCGTCCGCCTAGCGGGCGGAGGCCGGGTCCAGTGCCTCACTGGACCCGACGGGTCCTCCAGGGTTCCCGCGGCTCCCCAGGGGAGCGAGCGTCGTCGCAGCACAGGCCGGCCACCCCCGTCCGGGAGCCACCCGGGCCCGGGGGACGGCGCAGCTTGCGAAAACCACAGAAGACTGGTCAGACCAGAAGACTTTCGACACCCCGCAGAACGCGGGGCGCCGAGCGAGACTACGAGCCCCTGTGCGGCGTCGCGTCCGCGCGGCGGCACCGTGAAAGGGTCCGGCCCGAGCATCCTCGCGATGCCGGCCGCCCACCGGTGCCGTGACGTGCCCGGATGCGGAGCCCGGGGGCCTGACGGGAGATCCACCCGCATGCTCGATAACACCGATCCGCAGCAGTCTGCGGCCACGGAACAGAACGAAACCGCCGCGACCGGTGGCGAGGGCGCGTCCGCCGCGCCGCCGCGCCGGCGTCGCCGGGCGGTGTCCCGCCCGGCTGGTGCGCCGCAGGGCGCGGCCACGGAGACGGCCGAGACGGTGATCGCCGAGACGGCGGCCCCGGTCGAGGCGAAGGCTCCCGCGGCCGAGAAGGCCGAGAAGGCCGAGAAGGCCGAGAAGGCCGAGCCGGTCGAGGAGAAGGCGGAAAAGCCCGTTCGGGCGCGCCGGACCCGCAAGCGGGCCGAGGCTCCGGCCGGGGCTCCGGAGGCCGCGTCGATCGTGGTGACCGAGCCGGCCGAGGAGAAGGCCCCCGCAGCTGAGAAGGCCGAGAAGGCTGAGAAGGCCGAGCCGGTCGAGGAGAAGGCGGAGAAGCCCGTCCGGGCCCGCCGCGCCCGCAAGCGCGCCGAGACGCAGCCCGTCGAGGAGCCGGTGGCCGTCGAGGCGCCCGCGCCCGTCGCTGCCGCCGTCGCCGAGCCGGTGGCGGAGGAGGCTCCGGCCGCCCGTCGCCCGCGCCGCCGTCGGGTGGTCGAGGCCGCGCCGGTCGTCGTGCCGGTCGAGGAGCCGGTGGCCGAGGAGCCCGTGGCGGAGGAGCCGGTCGCCGAGGAGGAGGCCGTCGAGGCGCCCGTCGTCGAGGCCCCGCCGGTCGTCGAGGCCGAGCCGCACCACCGCACGCGCCGCCGCGCCGTCCGCCCGGCCACCGCCGTCTTCCAGGCGCCGGTCTTCCAGGAGCCCGCGCCCTTCGTCGCGCCGGCCCAGGCCCCGGCCCCCGCCCCCGCCCAGCAGAGCGCCGCTCCCGAGCCCGCCCCGGTCGTGGCGCAGGCCGAGCCGGCCGCCGAGCCGGAGGAGGAGTACGAGTACAGCGGTGTCGGCCGCCGCCGCCGGGTCCGTACCCGGGTGGAGCCGAACCGTCGCCGGTCCGCTGCGGCGAAGCCCGCCGCGGTGAAGCGCGCCGAGGCTCCGGCTCCGGTCGTGGCCCCCGTCGAGGCTCCGGCCCCCGTGGCCGTCGAGCAGCCCGCCGTGGAGGCCCCCGCCGCCGGTCCCGAGACCGAGGACGAGTGGGAGGACGGCCGTCCGTCGCGCCGCCGCCGCCGGGGTGGCCGTCGTCGCCGCCGCGGTGAGGCCGAGGAGTTCGAGGCCGAGGCCGCCGAGACGCCCGCACCGGTCGTCGCCGCGTCCGTCGAGGAGCCGGACGTCGAGGAGGAGGACGAGGACGACGACCTGGCCGCGGGCCTGTCCTCCTCGCGCCGTCGTCGCCGTCGCCGTCGCCGCAGCGGTGAGACCGGCGCCGTGGAGGCCGCCGAGACCACCGAGGACGGCGTCCGTACGGTGGTGAAGGTGCGCGAGCCGCGCCGCCGCTCCACCGAGCCGTCCTTCGACCCGGACGAGGTGCAGTCCATCAAGGGCTCGACCCGTCTGGAGGCCAAGAAGCAGCGCCGCCGCGAGGGCCGCGAGCTGGGCCGCCGCCGGGTGCCGATCATCACCGAGGCCGAGTTCCTGGCCCGCCGCGAGTCGGTCGAGCGCGTCATGGTGGTGCGCCAGAACGGCACCCGCACCCAGATCGGCGTCCTCGAGGACGGCGTGCTCGTCGAGCACTACGTCAACAAGGAGCAGGCCACCTCGTACGTCGGCAACGTCTACCTGGGCAAGGTCCAGAACGTGCTGCCGTCGATGGAGGCCGCCTTCGTCGACATCGGCAAGGGCCGCAACGCGGTGCTGTACGCCGGTGAGGTCAACTTCGGCTCGCTGGGCGGCCACGGCGGCCCGCGCCGGATCGAGTCGGTGCTCAAGTCCGGCCAGTCCGTGCTGGTGCAGGTCTCCAAGGACCCGATCGGCCACAAGGGCGCCCGCCTGACCAGCCAGATCTCGCTGCCCGGCCGCTACCTGGTGTACGTGCCCGAGGGCTCGATGACCGGCATCTCCCGCAAGCTGCCGGAGAACGAGCGCGCCCGCCTCAAGCAGATCCTCAAGAAGATCGTCCCGGACGACGCGGGCGTGATCGTGCGCACCGCCGCCGAGGGTGCCTCCGAGGACGAGCTGACCCGCGACGTCCAGCGGCTGCAGCAGCAGTGGGAGGACATCCAGAAGAAGGCGTCGACCGGCAACGCCCCGGCGCTGCTGTACGGCGAGCCGGACATGACCGTCCGCGTCGTGCGCGACATCTTCAACGAGGACTTCACCAAGGTCATCGTCTCCGGCGACGAGGCGTGGAAGACCATCCACGAGTACGTCTCCAACGTGGCCCCGGACCTCGCCGAGCGCCTGCAGCGGTGGACCTCCGAGGTGGACGTGTTCGCCACCTACCGGATCGACGAGCAGCTGATGAAGGCGCTGGACCGCAAGGTCTGGCTGCCCAGCGGCGGTTCGCTGGTGATCGACCGCACCGAGGCGATGATCGTCATCGACGTCAACACGGGCAAGTTCGTCGGCCAGGGCGGCAACCTGGAGGAGACGGTCACCCGCAACAACATCGAGGCGGCCGAGGAGATCGTGCGCCAGCTGCGGCTGCGCGACCTCGGCGGCATCATCGTGATCGACTTCATCGACATGGTGCTGGAGTCCAACCGGGACCTGGTGCTGCGCCGCCTGCTGGAGTGCCTGGGCCGGGACCGGACCAAGCACCAGGTGGCGGAGGTCACCTCGCTGGGCCTGGTCCAGATGACCCGCAAGCGGGTCGGCCAGGGCCTGCTGGAGTCCTTCTCCGAGCCGTGCGTGCACTGCAACGGCCGCGGCGTGATCGTGCACATGGAGCAGCCGGGCACCCACGTCCACGCTCCGGCGGCCCCGGCCGCCGAGGCGGGCTCGGGCAGCGGCAAGCGCCGTCGCCGGGGCAAGGGCGGGGCGGGCCAGGAGGAGCCGCAGGCCGTCGAGTCGGTGGAGTCCGCCGAGGAGATCGAGGAGATCGAGGAGATCGAGCTCGTCGAGGTCGGGGGCCCCGAGGAGGCCGAGCCGGTGCGCGAGGAGATCGAGGGCCAGCTGGCCCTGGAGGTCCCGGGCGTCGAGGCGGAGCCGGTCGTGGAGGCCGCCGAGGCCGTGGTCGTCGAGGCTCCGGTGGTCGAGGCCCCGGCCGCTCCGGCGGGCCGTCCGCGCCGCCGTGCGGTGCGCAAGGCGACGGCTCCGGCGGGCTCGCCGCAGGGTGCCGAGATCGTGGTGCTCCAGGCGAAGGCCAACGCGGCGCTGGAGGCGGCCCTGCAGGCTGCCGAGACCGCCGTCGAGACGGTCCCCGAGGCGGCCCCCGAGGTCGCGGCCCCCGCTGAGACCGTGGTCGAGGCAGAGGCCGAGGCCGTGGTGGAGAGCGCCGAGCCGGTCGTCGAGGCGCCGGCCGAGGAGGCTCCCGCGGAGGAGACCCCCGCCGAGGAGGCGCCGGCTCCGAAGAAGCGGGCCGCGCGCAAGACCGCCGCGAAGAAGACCGCCGCCAAGAAGACCACCACGGCGGCCAAGAAGACCACCGCCCGCAAGACCGCGACCAAGCGGACCAGCGCGGCGGCCAAGAAGGCCGCGGCCGCCGAAGGTGATACGGCGGCCGAGTAGTGCCCACCGCCCGGGGCGGGAGCGCCGCTCCCGCCCCGGGCCGTACGGGCCGGTTTGCCCCCGCGCGGGCCGGTCCGTATTCTTGACCTTCGGCGTGTTTCTACGCCGTGCTCCCGAGCAGATCACCTTCCCGGAGAGCCGCGCCCGCGCGGTGGGACGGGGAGAGGCCCCTGTGTCCGTACCCAGGTGGCTGGCGTCGGGGGTTCCGACCGAGTAGGGAAAGTAGGTACCGCATGTACGCGATCGTTCGCGCAGGCGGCCGCCAGCACAAGGTCGCCGTCGGCGACGTGCTGGAGATCGACCGTGTTGACGCCAAGCCGGGTGACTCGGTCGAGCTCTCGACCATCCTGGTGGTCGACGGTGACGCTGTCACCTCCGACCCGTGGGTGCTGGCCGGCGTGAAGGCTCACGCCGAGGTCGTCGACCAGACCAAGGGCGACAAGATCGTCATCCTGCGCTACAAGAACAAGACCGGCTACCGCCGTCGCCAGGGTCACCGTCAGCAGCACACCGCGGTGCGCATCACGAGCATCGACTCGGTCAGCAAGTAAGGGGATAGCGAAAAATGGCACACAAGAAGGGCGCAAGCTCTACTCGTAACGGCCGTGACTCGAACGCCCAGCGCCTCGGCGTGAAGCGCTTCGGTGGCCAGGTCGTCTCCGCCGGCGAGATCATCGTCCGCCAGCGTGGCACCCACTTCCACCCGGGTGCCAACGTCGGCCGTGGCGGCGACGACACCCTGTTCGCCCTGACCGCCGGTGCCGTGCAGTTCGGCAACCGTCGCGGCCGCAAGGTCGTCAACATCGTGGCCGTCGAGGCCTGAGTCCTCGCGGACTCCCGAGTCGTGTGACGACTCACAGTGAAGGGTGGGCCGGAATGTTCCGGTCCACCCTTCACGCTTTACGCAGTAAGCAAGCAGACCCACTTCCGCACTGGAGGCACACCCATGACCACCTTCGTGGACCGCGTCGAACTTCACGTCGCCGCGGGTAACGGGGGCCACGGCTGCGCCTCCGTGCACCGGGAGAAGTTCAAGCCGCTCGGCGGCCCCGACGGAGGCAACGGCGGTGAGGGCGGCAGCGTCATCCTCACCGTGGACTCGCAGATCACCACCCTGATCGAGTACCACCACTCGCCCAAGCGCAAGGCCACCAACGGCAAGCCCGGCGCCGGCGGCAACCGCACCGGCGCGGACGGCGAGGACCTCGTCCTGTTCGTCCCGGACGGCACCGTCGTGATGGACCGCAAGGGCGAGGTGCTCGCCGACCTCGTCGGCCACGGCACCAGCTTCGTCGCCGCCCAGGGCGGCCGCGGGGGCCTCGGCAACGCCGCGCTCGCCTCCTCGCGCCGCAAGGCCCCCGGCTTCGCGCTGCTCGGCGAGCCCGGCGACGCCCGCGACATCGTGATGGAGCTCAAGTCCGTTGCCGACGTCGCCCTGGTCGGCTACCCGAGCGCGGGCAAGTCCTCGCTGATCTCGGTGCTCTCCGCCGCCAAGCCGAAGATCGCGGACTACCCGTTCACCACCCTGATCCCCAACCTCGGCGTGGTCACCGCCGGCGACACCGTCTACACCATCGCCGACGTGCCCGGCCTGATCCCCGGCGCCAGCCAGGGCCGGGGCCTGGGCCTGGAGTTCCTGCGCCACGTCGAGCGCTGTTCCGTGCTGGTGCACGTGCTGGACTGCGCCACCCTGGAGCCCGGCCGCGACCCGCTGACCGACCTGGAGACCATCGAGGCCGAACTCGCCGAGTACGGCGGCCTCGACGACCGCCCGCGGCTCGTCGCCCTCAACAAGGTGGACGTGCCGGACGGCCAGGACATCGCCGACCTCACCCGCGAGTCGCTGGAGGAGCGCGGCTACCGGGTGTTCGAGGTGTCCGCCGCCTCCCGCAAGGGGCTTCGCGAGCTGAGCTTCGCCCTGGCGCAGATCGTCGGCGAGGCGCGTGCCGCCAAGCCCGTCGAGGAGTCGACCCGGATCGTGCTGCGGCCCAAGGCCGTCGACGACGAGGGCTTCACCATCACCGAGGAGGACGGCGCCTACCGCATCCGCGGCAGCAAGCCGGAGCGCTGGGTCCGCCAGACCGACTTCAGCAACGACGAGGCCGTGGGCTACCTGGCCGACCGCCTGGCCCGCCTCGGCGTCGAGGAGAAGCTCTGGAAGGTCGGGGCGCACGAGGGCGACACCGTCATCATCGGCCCGGACGACAACGCCGTGGTCTTCGACTGGGAGCCGACCATGGCCGCCGGTGCCGAGATGCTCGGCCGCCGTGGCGAGGACCACCGGATGGAGACCCAGCGTCCGGCCGTCGACCGCCGCCGCGAGAAGCAGAAGGGGAAGGACGCGGCCGAGGCCGAGTTCCTCGCCTTCGAGGCGCTCTCCAGCGGCCGCCAGGCCGCCATCGAGGACGGCGACGAGGACTGACGCACTCCCGTGCGCACGGGCGGCCCCCGGAGACCGAACGGTTTCCGGGGGCCGTTCGCGTTCCCGTTCGCGTTACCGTCCCGTTCCCGTTCCCGTTCCCGTCCCCCGTTCGCGTTCCCGGGCCGGCGGCCGATGCGCAGTCAACGTCCGTGCGGGGCGGGCGGCTTGGCGCCCCGGCCGTCCATCCGGTGAAACTCCCCGCCGGTGACCTGCGCCGATCGCGTAGATTGCGGTGACGGCGGCCCGGGCCGCACCCCGCACTCCGGAAGGGCGATCAGCGAGATGAGCGAGGACGCACTGCGCGAGGAGGTGCTGACCGCGCGGCGGATCGTCGTCAAGGTCGGCTCCTCCTCCCTCACCACCGCCGCCGGCGGCCTGGACGCCGACCGGGTCGACGCCCTGGTCGACGCGATCGCCAAGGTGCGCACCCGCCCGGACGCCCCCGAGGTCGTCCTCGTCTCCTCCGGCGCCATCGCCGCCGGACTCGCCCCGCTCGGCCTGGACCGGCGTCCCAAGGACCTGGCCCGCCAGCAGGCCGCCGCCAGCGTCGGCCAGGGCCTGCTCGTCGCCCGCTACACCGCCTCCTTCGCCCGCTACGGGCTGCGCGTGGGCCAGGTGCTGCTCACCGCCGAGGACGCCAGCCGGCGCGCCCACTACCGCAACGCCTACCGCACCCTCGACCAGCTGCTGGCGATGGGTGCCATGCCGGTCGTCAACGAGAACGACACCGTCGCCACCGCCGAAATCAAGTTCGGTGACAACGACCGGCTCGCCGCGCTCGTCGCCCACCTCGTCCGCGCCGACCTGCTGGTGCTGCTCTCCGACGTGGACGGCCTCTACGACGGCGACCCGTCCCGCCCCGGCGCCAGCCGCATCTCCGAGGTGAGTGGCCCCCAGGACCTCGACGGCATCGAGATCGGCAGCGCCGGCAAGGCGGGCGTGGGCACCGGCGGCATGGTCACCAAGGTCGAGGCCGCCCGGATCGCCACCGGCGCCGGCATCCCCGTCGTGCTCACCGCCGCCAGCCAGGCCGCCGACGCGCTCGCCGGACGGCCCACCGGCACGCTGTTCCTGCGCACCGGCAGCCGCGGCTCCGACCGGATGCTCTGGCTGGCCCACGCGAGCAGCCCGCGCGGGGCCCTGCACCTGGACGCGGGCGCCGTCGCTGCGGTCGTCTCCGGCGGCGCGTCTCTGCTGCCCGCCGGCGTCGTCAAGGTGGACGGGGACTTCACCGCGGGTGATCCCGTGGACCTTCTTGCGGAAAACGGCCACATCGTCGCCCGCGGACTGGTCAACTTTGATGCGAGGGAGTTGCCCCGCCTGCTCGGCCGGTCCACCCACGACCTGGCCCAGGAGTTCGGCGCCGCGTACGAGCGCGAGGTCGTCCACCGCGACGACCTGGTCGTTCTGCGCGGCTGACCAGCCGGCCGACACCCGGCCGATCGGCGGGAGTACGGCCGGAGGTCCGCTCCGTGCGGGAGCGGCCCGGTCGCGGGCGAGGAGGGGCGCAGCCGTACGGGTCGGCCGGGGCAGGCCGACGGGTGCGGGGACCACACGAGATCGCCGAGATCGCCGAACAGGAGGCCGCCGGTGGAACGCAGGCGCGAGGCAGCGCTGACCGGAGGGCGGGCCGGCCGGCGGCTGACCAGCATCGACGGCGGGCGGGGGAACGAGCCCGCCGAGCCGGCCGGTCCGCCGACGCACGGCCCGGCGGGGCTGCGCGAGGTGCGGCCGCAGCGCGAGGACGCCACCCGGCCGCCGACCGTGCCCGAGCAGGCGCGGCTGTGGCACGTGGTGCTGAGCGTGGCCGGGCAGGTCACCCCGCTGACCTCGCTGCGCAGTTCGCTGGAGCAACTGGCGCACGACCACTCGTTCTTCCTGACGGCGCGGTACGCGGCCGACCACGCCGAGATCCGCTACTGGGAGCAGGCCAGGGACCTCCACGACGCGGCGGCGATCGCGCTGCGGCTGTGGGGCGAGCACAAGCTGACCGCGGGCCTGCCGCCGTGGGAGATCGTCGGGCTGGAGGTCGTCGACCGGGCGACGTACCACAAGCGGGTGGCGGAGGGCTTCGGCGATCCGCCGCCGCACCTGGGCGGCGTGCACCCGTACTGATCGGCGCGGGCCCGTCTCGTGGGCCGAAATGCGGCGCCGGTGGGGTGGGGCGGTCGCTAACCTTGGCGGCATGACCAGCGAATCCACCTCCGCCGACAGCCCCGTCCTCGCCGCCGCGCGCCGCGCCAGGGAGGCGTCCGCCGCGCTCGCCCCGCTGCCGCGCCGGGCCAAGGACGCCGCGCTGCTGGCGGTCGCGGACGCCCTGGAGGCCCGCGCGGGCGAGGTCGTCGCGGCCAACGCCGAGGACGTGGAGCGGGCCCGCGCGGCCGGCACCGCCGAGTCGGTGATCGACCGGCTCACCCTCACCGGGGAGCGGATCGCGGCGATCGCCTCCGACGTGCGCGACGTGGCGGGTCTGCCCGACCCGGTCGGCGAGGTGGTGCGCGGCTACACCCTGCCCAACGGCCTGGACGTGCGCCAGGTGCGGGTGCCGCTCGGCGTGGTCGGCATCATCTACGAGGCCCGGCCGAACGTCACGGTGGACGCCGCCGCGCTCTGCCTCAAGTCCGGCAACGCGGTGCTGCTGCGCGGCTCCGCCTCCGCCTACCGCTCCAACACGGCGCTGGTCGCGGTGCTGCGGGACGCGGTGGCCGCCGCCGGGCTGCCCGCCGACGCCGTCCAGCTGGTGCCGGGGGAGAGCCGGGAGTCCGTCCAGGAGCTGATGCGCGCCCGCGGCCTGGTCGACGTGCTGATCCCGCGCGGCGGCGCCTCGCTGATCCGTACGGTCGTCGAGGGCTCGACCGTGCCGGTGATCGAGACCGGCACCGGCAACTGCCACGTCTACGTGGACGCCGAGACGGACCTCGCGATGGCGGTCGGCATCCTGCTGAACTCCAAGGCGCAGCGCGTCAGCGTCTGCAACGCGGCCGAGACGCTGCTGGTGCACCAGGACGTCGCGGACGCCTTCCTGCCGCTCGCCCTCGCCGCCCTGGCCGAGGCCGGGGTGACGGTGCACGGCGACGAGGCGGTGCTGAAGGCTTCCGAGGGCTCCGCCGCCACGGTGGTGCCGGCCACGGACGAGGACTGGGGCGCCGAGTACCTCTCGTACGACATCGCCGCCGCCGTGGTGCCCTCGTTGGACGCGGCCGTGGCGCACATCCGCCGCTGGTCCTCCGGCCACACCGAGGCGATCGTGACCACCTCGCAGGGCGCCGCCCGGCGCTTCACCCAGTTGGTCGATGCCGCCACGGTGGCCGTCAACGCCTCGACCCGCTTCACCGACGGCGGTGAGTTCGGTTTCGGCGCCGAGATCGGCATCTCCACCCAGAAGCTGCACTCCCGGGGCCCGATGGGCCTGCCGGAGCTGACCAGCACCAAGTACATCGTCACTGGTGACGGGCATGTGCGCGGCGAGGCGACGCAGACCGTGGGCGGGGCCGGGCCCTCGCGGTGAAGGGCCTCCGTCACCCTGGTGACGGACCAACTGCGATGAGCCACAGACAAATCGCCCGGCCGGTAATACGCTGAATCCGTGGCTGAGGATCTGGGGGGCTTGCCGTACCCCGACGGCGCCGATCACGGTGGTGCGGACGACGAGTTCGCCACCGTGGTCTTCGATGAGACCTTCGTCCGGTCCGCCGCCGTGCACGAGCCGACGGCCAAGGAGCGGCAGCTCGCCGCCGCCGAGGCCAGGTTCGAGCCGGACACCGCGGGCCCGGGCTGGAGCTATGACGCCCCGGTGGGTGACGGGCTGCCGCTGGAGCTGCGCCCGCACCCGAGCGGGCTCGACGACGACCACTTCTACTCCGACCCCTGGTCTGCCTCCGGCCGTGCCGGTGGGCGGGCCCGGCGCTGGGGCCGGCGCGGGTACGACCCGGACCGCGCCCGGCGCCGGTACGTCGCCCAGCAGCGGTGGCACCGGCCGGTGGCCTGGGTGCTGGCCGTGATCATGGGCGTGAGCCTGGTGGCGGTGGCCGTCGCCGCCGTGTACCAGGGCGTGGGCGGACCCTCCGGTGGGCCCAGGCGCCCGGAGTCGGGCAGCAGCAGCGCCGGGGTGGACCCGACGCCGGTGCCGGCCGAGCCGCCGCTGGTGGCCACGGCGCCGACACCCTAGGCCCTGTCCACGCCTGAGCGCCATGGCAGGGGCGCACGCCCGGGGCGGGTGGTCACACAGGGCCACCGGCAATCCGTGCGGAGGGCCTCGTGGAGGCGCCGGTGGGCGCCTACCCTGGTGGTATGGGTGACCCGCCGCTAGAGCCTCCCGAGGGTGCGCCCGAGGGCGGTTCCGGGAACGAGGACGAGTACCGGTCCGTCGTCTTCGACGAATCGTTCGTGAGGGCTGCCCGGATCCAGGAGCTGTCGGCCCGGGAGCGGCTGTCCGGCGCCTTCGGCCGGGCGACCAGGCCCCGGGTGCGGCTCGGCCCGCTGGGCAGCGTGCCCCGGCAGGCGCTGGCCCTGCTGCTGCTCATCCTGCTGGCCTTCGGGGCCGCGGTGTACTTCGGCGTCAGCTCGCCCAGGGGCGTACCGGCGCGGCCGGAGGGCAACCAACTGACCGTCAGCCTGGTGGCGCTGAGCCCGGCCTCGGCCGTCCACCCGGTGGCCGACCCGGCGAACCCGTTCGCCGCGCTGCCGCCCGGGTACGGGGACGGGACGATCGGGCTGAACACCCCGGGCGCGACGGCCACCGTGCACTTCAGCCGGGTGGAGGTGGCCAAGGCGCTGGACACCGTCCAGCACTACCTGGCGGCCTCCTCGCTGGCGCCCGTCGTGCTGGTGCAGGGCTCCACGGCGCAGGTGCGGACCTTCGTGACGCCCGGTGAGCAGGCGCAGTTCGACGCGAGCACGGCGCAGCCGGTGGACGACCGCCACCACGCGCTCACCGGCTGGATGGTGCGCTTCGACCCGGCGAAGGTGGCGCTGGCCACCGACACGGTGAGGGTGGCCGGGGCGATGCGGGTCGACGAGTCGGACGCCGGGACGCTGCAGATCACCACCGACCACACCTTCGTCTACGCGCTGAAGCCCGCGGGCGGGGCGGCCGGGGCGCCCGTCACCCTGGAGACGGTGCGCCGGGAGCTGACCTTCCAGTTCGACCGGGTCGACCTCGCGGCCGGGCAGCTGCGGCTGGTGGACTCGGTGCTCCAGGCCGGGCCGCAGTCCTGCGCCGCCTCCTCGGCGGGCTACCTGCAGCCGGTGCTGGCCGCCGGGCCGCAGGGCGCGGCGGCCGAGCCGCCGGCGGCGGCGGACCCGGGCGACCACGGGCGTCCGGCGTGGCAGGTCTGCGGGGTGCTGGCGGGGAGCTGAGGCCGCGTACGGCGAACGGCCGGTGCCCGCCCCGAGTGGGGGCACCGGCCGTTCGGCGCGTGGAACGTCAGGCGTGGAACTCACGCGTGGAACGTCACGCGTGGAACGTCAGCTGTCGCGGTTCTCGCGGCCGCCACCGTCGGAGGAGCCGTTGCGGGGCCCGCCGGTGAAGGTGTCGCGCAGCTTGCCGCCGACGGTCGCGGCGCCGCCGGCGACGTCCCGCAGCAGGCCCATCAGCGGGTCCTTGCTCTCCTTCACCGAGGTCGTGTAGTGGTCGGCGGCGGCCTTCCACTGCTCGGTGACCGAGGCGTCCGCGTCGTCCGTGCGGCGCGGGTAGGCGCCGGCCAGGATCGAGCGGTACTCGTCGCTCTCCGCCCACTTCTTCAGCTGGGCGACCCGCACGACCGCGAACGGGTGCGTCTGGGGCAGCAGTTGGAGCAGCTTGAGGACGCCGTCGCGCAGGTCCCCGGCCTTCTCGTACTCCTCGGCCTGCTCCAGGAACGCGTCGACGTTCATCTCGGCCAGGTTGTGGCCGCCCGCGAGCTTCATCAGGGCCCGCATGGACGCCTGGAGGTCCTGCCCGGCGAGCAGGCCCGCCCGGTCGCTGGACAGCTCGGCCTTGCGGAACCACTCCTTGAGGGCGGTGACGATCGCCATGATGGCCAGGTTGCCGAGCGGCACCCAGGCGATCCGGGTGGCGATGTTGGTGAGGATCAGCAGCATCGTCCGGTAGACGGCGTGGCCGGACATCGCGTGGCCGACCTCGTGGCCGATGACCGAGCGCAGCTCCTCCTCGTCGAGCAGCTCGACCAGGCCGCTGGTGACGACGATGATCGGGGTGTCGATGCCGATGGTGAAGGCGTTGACGGTCGGGTCCTGGGAGACGTACAGGTCGGGGACCTTCTCCAGGTCGAGCACGTACGCGGCGTCGCGGACCATGTCGTGCAGCTCGGGGAACTGCCGCTCGGAGACCTTGACCGCGGTGGCCAGGAACATCAGCCGTATCGCACGCTCGGAGACCAGGCCGGCCAGCTTCTTGAGGATGTCGTCGAAGCCGGTCAGCTTGCGCAGGGCGACCAGGCCCGAGCGGTCGGCGGGGTGCTCCCAGGCCCGGGTGGAGATCTCGGGGAAGCGCTGACGCCGGCGGCTCGGGGTCTTCTCGGTCGTGTCGGTCATGGTCTGAGTACCTCCTGGTCGACGGCGGCCCCGGCTCCACGGCCGGCCCCCGCTGGTCTTCGCCTGTTACGACTGCTTGTGCAACGCGCGTGGTTGCGTACTCGTCCCCGGGAGTCAGCGTACGCGCGGTGCGGGGCGGCGCGTCGGGCGGTGCGGGGGCCGGTGGGCGGCGGCGGTGTGAGGGCGGTTTACCCTGATTGCCCTGGAGAACCGAGACCGGACCCGGCCGCGGTACCGAGCAGTTCGAGGAGCCCGCAGATGTCCACCGCCGACCTTGTCAGCCTGGCCGCACCCATCTCCGACGAGCCCGGCCCGGGCATCTTCCTGCGGGTCATCGTGATCGCCTCCTTCGTGGGCATCGGCCTGCTGGTGTGGATCATGGCCCGCGCCTTCCGCGGGAACTAGGGCCTGACGCGGCACTAGGGCCGTACACGCCCCAGGCGCCTCAGCAGGGCGGCAGGCTCACGCCCGGTCAGCGGCGGTGGGCCGCCGAGCGCTTGGCGCGTGACCCCCCGTACGATGACGGGTGGGCCCTCACCGGCCCGGAACCACCCCAGGTCCGTTCACCGAGCCGAGAAGGTCAGACGACCATGAACACTGCCGCACTCCCCGTCCTGAACCTGCTTGCCGAGGGTGAGGGGGGCAACCACGACAGCCTGAACCCGGCCCTGACGGGTGGTGCCGCGCTGTTCATCCTGATGCTCCTGCTCTTCATCGTCACCCGCTTCAACCGCGACCGCTGAGCCGGACCGGGGCACCGCCCGGGGACCGTTCCCGGGCGGTGACACGCGTCGCGTAAGGTGTGGCGCCATGGGAGAGCAGGCCGGGAATCCCGGCGGACCGGAACCGGTGAAGAAGCGCCTCGGCGTGATGGGTGGCACCTTCGACCCCATCCACCACGGCCACCTGGTCGCCGCCAGTGAGGTCGCCAGCGCGTTCCACCTGGACGAGGTGGTGTTCGTGCCCACCGGACAGCCGTGGCAGAAGACCGACCGGCACGTGACCCCGGCCGAGGACCGCTACCTGATGACGGTCATCGCCACCGCGGAGAACCCCCAGTTCTCGGTCAGCCGGATCGACATCGACCGCGAGGGCCCGACGTACACCGTCGACACCCTGCGCGACCTGCACGCCATGCACCCGGACGCCGACCTCTTCTTCATCACCGGCGCCGACGCGCTCGCCCAGATCCTCACCTGGCACGACTCCGACGAACTCTTCTCGCTGGCCCACTTCATCGGATGCACCCGGCCGGGGCACACTCTCTCGGACGCCGGGCTTCCGGTGGGCGGGGTCTCCCTGGTGGAGGTCCCGGCGCTGGCCATCTCCTCCACGGACTGCCGCAACCGGGTCGCCAAGGGCGAGCCGGTCTGGTACCTCGTCCCGGACGGCGTGGTCCGCTACATCGACAAGCGGGCGCTGTACGCGCCGCACGGGACCTGAGCCAGGAGCGGTTGCATGAGTGAGCGCGGCGGACAGCGGCCGGAGGACTGGTCGACCGGGCAGTACCCGCAGGCGTACCAGGGCCAGGGGTACGAGCAGGGGCAGAACCCGCAGCACCCGCAGAACCCGCAGGACGCGCAGCAGCCGTACGGGCAGCAGCCCTACGAGCAGTACGAGCAGCAGGGGCAGTACGACCAGTACGGGCAGCCGGTGTACGGGCAGGGCTCGTACGGCGGCGGGTACGGGCAGCAGCAGGGCCAGCAGACCGGGCAGTTCCCGCAGCAGTACGAGCAGCAGCAGTACCCGCAGCAGTACGACCAGTACGGCCAGCCGGTGTACGGGCAGCAGCAGTACGACCAGTACGGGCAGCCCGTGCAGGCGTACCAGCAGGGCGGCTACGGCTACCAGGACCAGGGCGGCGCGGGGTACGGCTACGACGGGTACCAGCAGGCGTACCAGGGTGAGCCGACGGCACCGGCGGCCCCGGCCGCCGCCGAGGAGCCCGCCGCCGTCGCGGAGCCCGAGCCGGTCGCGGCGCCGCCCGTCGTGGTGCCGCGGGCGCGCACGCCCAAGCCCGCCGAGGAGGCGCCGCCCTCCGAGCAGGTCGCCGGGGCGCGCGGCGGCAAGGGTGCCAAGGCGCCCAAGGACGCCTACGCCACGGGCGAGTTCTCCTTCGCCGAGGAGGAGACGGAGGAGTCCGAGGACGTCATCGACTGGATGAAGTTCACCGAGTCCCGGGGCGAGGTGCGCGCCGAGCGGCGCCGCAAGCTGCGCAACCGGCTGATCGGCCTGGCCGTGGTCGTGGCGCTCGCCGCGGGCGGCACCGGCGGCTACCTGTGGCTCTCCTCCGACCAGCCCACGGCGGCCTCCGCGGCCGGCGGGCGCTCGGTCAACCTGGTGCACCTGCGCGACCTGCAGGGCAAGGTCTCCAGCGCGCTGCTGGTCAACGACGCCGGGGGCAAGAAGGGCACCGTCCTGCTGCTGCCCGACACCCTGCGCCTGCCCGGCCCCGGCGACCCGCCGGTGACCACCGTCGGCCAGGCCATGGACAGCATCGGCGCCTCCGGGGCCCGGGACGGCCTGGCCACCGTGCTGGGCGCGCCCGTCGCCGGCACCTGGCGTCTGGACACCCCGTACCTGGAACTGCTGGTCGCCCAGCTCGGCGGCGTGCGCGTGGACACCAACGCCGAGACCAAGGACGCCGCCGGAAAGCAGCTCTCCCCGGCGGGCAAGAACACCCTGCTCGGCGGCAAGGCGGCCGTCGCGTACGCCACCCTCCAGGCGCCCGGCGAGAACCGCGACGCCCAGCTGGCCCGGTTCGGGCAGGTGCTGGACGCGGTGGTGCGCACCATGCCGACCGCGTTCGCCGACGCCAAGGACGACGTGCACCGGATGAACGCGGTGCTCGACCCCTCGCTGCCCGAGGACGCCCTGGCCGGGGTGCTCGCCCAGCTCGCCCAGCAGGCCAAGGACGGGCACCTGTCCACCGCCACGCTGACCGTCAGGCCGGACGGCGGGCTGGACGAGGCCACCGCCGGCAAGCAGGTCAAGGACGTGCTCGGCGGCACCGTGAAGTCGGCCGCCTCGGGCGACACCCCGGCCCGGGTCTCCATCCAGGACGCCACCGGCAACGACCAGGCGGCCGCCGCCGCGCAGGTGCAGGTCACCAACGCGGGCCTGACCTTCGTCCCCGGCGGCGCCAAGACCGCGCCGCAGGCCGCCAGTGAGATCCGCTACACCGACGACGCCCGCCAGGCGGCGGCGAAGTCGCTGGCGACCAGCCTCGGGCTGCCGGAGACGGCGGCGAAGAAGACCGGCGACGCCCAGACCGCGGACCTGGTGGTCGTGCTCGGCAAGGACTACCAGGTGCCGAAGGGCTAGGCCGTGTCTTTCGGATCACGCCGGGCGGTCGCCGCCGGGGCACGCACCTCGACGGCTTCTCGTCGGTCACCAATGCTCCGCAGTGGCTCCCTCCTCGGCGGGCGGCGTGAGATCCTGGAAGGCGACCCCCGGCCGCGTGCCGGGGGCCGCCCCACGCAGCCGAGCCGGAAGAACAACGTGACCGTCACCGACCACAGCCAGCAGCTCATCAACGTCGCCGCGCAGGCGGCGGCCGACAAGCTCGCGCACAACATCATCGCGTTCGACGTCAGCGAGGTGCTGTCGATCACCGACGCCTTCCTGATCGCCTCCGCGAACAACGACCGCCAGGTCCGCGCCATCGCCGAGGAGATCGAGGACCAGCTGCGCGAGCAGCTCGACATCAAGCCGGTGCGTCGCGAGGGCGAGCGCGACGGCCGCTGGATCCTGCTCGACTACCTGGACATCGTCGTGCACGTCCAGCACTCCGAGGAGCGCTCCTTCTACTCCCTCGACCGGCTCTGGAAGGACTGCCCCGAGCTGCCGCTCCCGGCCGACGCCCTCGAGTCGCGCAACCGCCCCGACGCCCACACCGACGAGGCCGGCAACGCCGTCGCCCCGGCCGACGACTTCGGCAAGCCCGAGGAGCTGCACTGAGCAGGACCGCGCGGGGCCCGCGCATCGTCTTCTGGCGGCACGGCCAGACGTCCTGGAACCTCGAGTCCCGGTTCCAGGGGACGACCGACATCGACCTGACCGAGCAGGGCCTCGAGCAGGCCCGGCGCTCCGCCCGGCTGCTCTCCGGGCTGCGTCCCGACCTGCTGATCTCCTCCGACCTGATCCGGGCCCGGCGCACCGCCGAGGAGCTGGCCGAGGTCACCGGGCTGGACGTGCAGCACCACGAGGGCCTGCGGGAGACGTACGCGGGCTCGTGGCAGGGCCTGACCAACGCCGAGATCCGCGAGCGCCACCCCGAGGAGTACGCGGCCTGGGCGGCCGGCGAGCCGGTGCGGCGCGGCGGCGGCGAGCTGGCCGAGGAGGTCGCGGACCGGTCGGTGCCCGTGGTGCTGGAGGCCGTCGAGAAGCTGCCCGAGAACGGCACGCTGGTCGTGGTCAGCCACGGTGGGACGATCCGCACCATGCTCGGGCGGATGCTGGGCCTGGAGCCGGCCCTGTGGGAGTGCTTCGGCGGGCTGTCGAACTGCTGCTGGTCGGTGCTCGGCCGGGGCGCGCGCGGCTGGCGGCTCCTGGAGCACAACGCCGGCACGCTTCCGCAGCCGGTCATCGGCGACGACACCTGAGGGCCCCGGCGGCCCCGGCGGTACGGCCGGGGTCGGGGGCCCTTCCAGGAGCCGACGAGGATCGGATTTCGCAGTTCCGGGCCTGACCGGCTAGAGTCTTCCTCGTTCGCACGGAAGGAACGCGGCCCGGGAGGGAAGCGGAAGATCCGGTGACGTGCGGGGCTATAGCTCAGTTGGTAGAGCGCTTGCATGGCATGCAAGAGGTCTGGGGTTCAATTCCCCATAGCTCCACTCCGCATCGGCGGTCGTGGAAACCGGTAGGTCCAGGGTCGTCCGTGTCGCGGGGCTATAGCTCAGTTGGTAGAGCGCTTGCATGGCATGCAAGAGGTCTGGGGTTCAATTCCCCATAGCTCCACAGTGGTTCGAGAGGCCGTCACCCGGTGGGTGGCGGCCTCCCGGCGTTCCGGCCGCGTTCCTCACAGGTCGCAGGTGTGCGTCCAGCCGCCCGGCGTCAGGGAGTTGAGCCGCTCGACCAGCTCCCGGTCGTACGCGCTCTCCGGGACGTACACCACGATGTAGCACTCCGGGACACCCGGCACCGTCAGATAGGTCGCGTTCAACCGCATCACCCCGAGCGCCGGGTGGCGGAAGACCCGCCGCAGGGTGTGCGGCGGCGCCACCTCCTGGCGGGCCCACAGCTCCCGGAACACCTCGCTGCGCGCCGACAGCAGCCGTACGTGCTCCTCCCAGGCCGGCTCGCCGACGTGCCTGCCGTAGGCCGAGCGCAGCACCGCCACCATTCGCGGCAGCGTCTCCTCCGGGTTCTCGCACGGGTTGCAGCACAGGGGCGCGGTCAGCATGCACCAGAGGCTGTTGAAGAACACCCCGCCGTCCGGGCGCATCCGCTCGGTGCCGAACAGCGAGCGGTACGGCCGGTTGAAGCTCAGCACGTCGAACCGGGTGTTGGAGACCGCCGCCGGCAGCGGGGCGAGCGAGTCCAGGATCACCTGGATCGAGGGGCTCAGCTCCGGAGCGTCCGGCTGCGCGGTCGGGGAGGGCTCCATCCCGGCCAGCCGGAACAGGTACCGGCGCTCGGTGCCGTCCAGCCGCAGCGCCCGGGCCACGGCCACCAGCACCTGCTCGCTCGCGTTGATCGGGCGGCCCTGCTCCAGCCACGTGTACCAGGTCACCCCGACCCCGGCGAGCTGCGCGACCTCCTCGCGGCGCAGCCCTGGGGTGCGGCGGCGCAGGCCCGGCGGCAGGCCGACGTCCTCGGGGGCGACCCGCGCCCGGCAAGCCTTCAGGAAGCGGGCCAGCTCGGTACGGCGGTGTCCGCGGCCGGCCGACGCGGCGGGCAGTTCCTCCAGCACGGTCATGACGTCCATCGTGCCGCAGGGAGCGCGGGCGATACAGGTGCTGCCGGTACCAGGATCGGCAGGCTCTAACCACTGGTACCGGCGCGCCCGCAGGCTGATCGTCATGACCGACCTCCAGACCCCGCCCGGAGCCGCCGTGGGCGCCGCAGGCACGGCCGCGCCGACCGTACGGCCCGGGCTGCTCCTCGCGCTCGTCCTGTGCGGGCAGTTCATGGCCGTGCTCGACGGCTCCATCGTCAACGTCGCGGTGCCGACCATCCGCACCGACCTGGGCGCCTCCGGCGCCGCCCTGCAACTCGTGATCGCCGGGTACTCCATCGCCTACGCGGTGCTGCTCATCACCGGCGCCCGGCTCGGCGCCCGCTTCGGGTACGGCCGGCTGTTCCAGGCGGGCCTGGCGGGCTTCACCGTCACCTCGCTGGCCTGCGGCCTCGCCCCGGGCACCGGCTGGCTGATCGCCTTCCGGCTGATGCAGGGCGCGGGGGCGGCGGTGATGGTGCCGCAGGTGATGAGCCTGCTGCAGCGCACCTTCACGGGGGCCGCGCGGGCCCGGGCGATCGGGCTGTTCTCGGGGGTGACGGCCGCCGGGGTCGCGTTCGGGCAGATCGCCGGCGGGCTGCTGGTCAGCGCCGACCTGTTCGGCTCCGGCTGGCGGCCGGTGTTCCTGGTCAACGTGCCGATCGGGCTGCTGCTGATGGCGGCCGGGGTCCGGCTGCTGCCGCGCCTGCCCGGGGACGCCTCGCGCGGCTTCGACCTCCCCGGGCTGGTGACGCTGGCCGCGGCCCTGGGCCTGCTGGTGGTGCCGCTGGTGCTCGGCCACGAGCTGGGCTGGCCGGCCTGGGGCTGGGCGATGCTCGCGGGCAGCGTGCTGCTGTTCGGCCTGTTCGTGGTGATCGAGCGCCGGGTCGCCCGGAGCGGCGGGCAGCCGCTGATCTCCGGGCGGGTGCTGAAGGCGCCCGGGCTGCGGCCGTCGGTGGCGGGGCTGTTCACGATCATGGCGGCCTACTCGGGCTTCATGTTCACCTTCGCCCTGCACCAGCAGGCGTCGCTGGGCCACGGCGCGCTGAAGGCCGGGCTCTGCTCGGCCCCCGTCGCGATCGGCTTCGGGGCGACCAGCCTGTACTGGCAGAAGCTGCCGGGACGTCTGCACGGGGTGCTGCCGACGCTCGCCGGGGTGCTGCTCGGGGGCGGGTACCTGCTGCTGGGGGTGCTGCTCGGGGGCGGCGCCGGGATCGGGGCGGTGGTGCTGCTGGAGACGGGCCTGCTCGGGCTGGTCGCGGGCTGCGCGTACGCGCCGCTGTTCGCCCGGGCGCTGGCGAGGGTGGCGCCGGAGGACGCGGCGGACGCGAGCGGGGTGACGGTGACGATCCTCCAGCTCGGGCAGGTGGTCGGGGTCGCGGCGCTGGGGTCGGTGTTCCTCGGGCAGGTGGACCTGCCGGCGCCGGCGGCCGACTCGGGGCACGCGCTGATGGTCACGCTGGGGGTGAACCTGGTGATGGTGCTCGCCGGGGTGGTGTTCGCGGCGCGCAGCCGGCGGGCGGGCGCGCTCTCGGGTGCGGCGGCGGGGTGAGGCGGGGTGAGGCGGGGGCCGGGGCCGCAGGGGCCCCGGCCTCGGGGAATGGATTTCTGGAGCACGCCCCGGACCGTGTAAAGTAGTCGATGTCGCCGAGGGAAACGGACGGGAACGGCCGAGGAACCCGGTGACGTCGCAGGTCGAGGGGCTATAGCTCAGTTGGTAGAGCGCTTGCATGGCATGCAAGAGGTCTGGGGTTCAATTCCCCATAGCTCCACAGTGGTTGAAGAGCCGCCTCCCAAACGGGGGGCGGCTCTTCGCCGTTGTGTCCATGCCATCGGCGGTGGGGCCCCGAATCCCGCTACCGTCGTGCCATGGCCGATCTGCAGCGAAGGCGGAACGAGGAACTGGCCCGGATACTGCACCAGCTCGGCTGGAGTCCGGAACGCCTGGCCCGCGAGGTGAGCCTCGCCCTGCCGCCGGGCCTGGCGATCAGCTCCACCGCCCCGTACAAGTGGCGCGACCGGGGCATGGTGCCGCGCAGCCCGCACGACCAGACCGTCTGCGAGGTGCTCAGTCGCACCCTGGGCATCGCCGTCACCTACGAACAGCTGTGGGGCCGGATGGGCGGCCACCGCGGCGCCAAGATCCTCTCGCCCGGGCTGCTCACCGACGCGTGGACGGCCGACACCGCGCAGACCGCGCTGCGCGAGGCCGCCACCGACGCCGGGCCCGTACGGCTCACCGACCTCTTCCGCAGCGGCGACCTCGACGTGGCCGCCGACCGCCTGGCCACCCCGCCCCCGCCCGTCGGCGGCGGCGAGGGGGCGCTGCGCGTCGACCCCACCCTGGTCGGCGACCTGGGCCTGTCCTACCGCAGCAAGCAGCGGCTCGAGCGCTCCTGCGGCGGGGGCCTCGTCCTCGGCCCCGCCCGGGCCGAACTCGCCATGCTGGCCAAGCTGTTGGAGCTCGGCGCGTACGAGGAACGGCTCGGCCGCGACCTGTACGGCACCGCCAGCAGGCTCGCCCGGCTGGCCGGCTGGGCCGCGTACGACCTCGGCCACGACGCGGCCGCCCAGCGGGCCTTCGTCGCCGCGCTGCGCGCCGCGCACGTCAGCGGGGACGTCCGGCTCGGGGTCGCCGTGCTCGGCGCGCTCGTGGTGCTCGCCACCCAGGGCGCCGGCGGGCGCGGCCTGGACGCCGTCGCCGCGCTGAGCCGCGCCCTCGACGTGCACGGCCAGGCGCTCACCCCCGTCGGGCGGGCCCGCCAGCTCGGCCGCATCTCCCGCGCCCACGGGCGCCGGGGCGACGCCGAGCAGGCCGAGGCTTCCGCCGTCCGGGCCTTCGCCGAACTGGACGGCGTGCCCGGCACCGAGGAGGCCCGGGCGTTGGTCGCGGGCATGGTGGGGGAGGGGCGCCTGGCGCTCGGACGCCACCGGATGGCCAAGGCGCTGCTCGCCGAGGCCGTCGCCGGGCTCGGGTCGGGGCGGGCGCGCAGCAAGGCGCTGCTGATGGTGCGCCTCGCCGAGACCCACCGGCGGCTCGGGGACCGGCGGGAGGCGGCCCGGACGGCGGAGCTGGCGCGGGCCCTGGCGGCGGGGATGCAGTCGGAGCGGCTGGCGCGGGCGCTGCGGGACTTCGACGCGGCGGGGCGGGCGGCGGCGGAGTGAGACCGCTCGGGGAATGTCCGGAGCGGTGGTGCGGGACCGCTCGGGGAATGTCCGGGAGGGGGTTGACGGGCTTGCGGTACCCTGAGCCCATGCGAACCGTGAGCCTGCTCCTTAGCCGGCCGCGCTGACCAGGACCGGCTGAGCCCAAGGGCGGTGCCGGAGTCGGCGTGGCGTCCCCTCCTGCGAGGGGATTTTTTGTTTTCCGCCCCTGTTTTCCGCCCCCGCCCCTCTTCACGGGCTGAGCCTTGGACGGCCGCGCCGCGCGGTTCGCCAACTGACACCGATGGAGCTTGAAGGACCATGAGCGAGACGACCCCTGCGTCCGGCGCGGCCGAGGCCGCCACCGAGCCGTTCCGGTACAGCGCCGCGCTGGCGGCGGAGATCGAGTCCCGCTGGCAGGACATCTGGGAGAAGGAGGGCACCTTCCACGCCCCCAACCCCGTCGGCGAGCTGGCCGACCCGTCCGCCGGTGACGTCGCCTCGAAGCCGCACAGCTTCATCATGGACATGTTCCCGTACCCCTCCGGCGCGGGCCTGCACGTCGGCCACCCGCTGGGCTACATCGCCACCGACGTGTACGCGCGCTACCAGCGCATGACCGGCCACAACGTGCTGCACACCCTGGGCTACGACGCCTTCGGCCTGCCCGCCGAGCAGTACGCGGTGCAGACCGGCACCCACCCGCGGGTCTCCACCGAGGCCAACATCGCCAACATGCGCCGCCAGCTGCGCCGCCTGGGCCTGGGCCACGACCCGCGCCGCTCGATCTCCACGATCGACCCGGAGTACTACCGCTGGACGCAGTGGATCTTCCTGCAGATCTTCAACTCCTGGTACGACGAGGCGGCCGCCAAGGCCCGTCCGATCGCCGAACTGGTCGCCGAGTTCGAGTCCGGCGCGCGCGAGGTGCCGGGCGGGCGCGCGTGGGCCTCGCTGTCGGCCGGCGAGCGCGACGAGGTGCTGGGCGAGTACCGGCTGGCCTACGCCAAGGAGGTGCCCGTCAACTGGTGCCCCGGCCTGGGCACCGTGCTGGCCAACGAGGAGGTCACCGCGGACGGCCGCTCCGAGCGCGGCAACTTCCCGGTGTTCAAGTCCAACCTGCGCCAGTGGATGATGCGCATCACCGCGTACTCGGACCGGCTGATCGCCGACCTGGACCTGCTGGACTGGCCCGAGGCCATCAAGCTGCAGCAGCGCAACTGGATCGGGCGCTCCGAGGGTGCCCGGGTGGACTTCGCCGTTGACGGCGGCCGGATCACCGTCTTCACGACGCGTCCGGACACCCTGTTCGGCGCCACCTACATGGTGCTGGCGCCCGAGCACGGCCTGGTCGACTCCATCGTCCCCGCCGCCTGGCCCGAGGGCGTGCCCGCCGAGTGGACCGGCGGCGCTGCCACCCCCGCCGAGGCCGTCGCCGCCTACCGGGCCGCGGCCGCCGCCAAGTCGGACGTCGAGCGGCAGGTCGAGGCCAAGGTCAAGACCGGCGTCTTCACCGGCGCGTACGCGGTGAACCCGGTCAGCGGCGAGTCCGTCCCGGTGTTCATCGCCGACTACGTGCTGATGGGCTACGGCACCGGCGCCATCATGGCCGTCCCCGCCCACGACCACCGCGACTTCGCGTTCGCCCGCGCCTTCGCGCTGCCGATGCGCTGCGTCGTGGCGCCCACCGACGGCCGGGGCACGGACCCGGCGGAGTGGGACGACGCGTTCGACACGTACGACTCCGTCATCGTGGGGTCGTCGCGTGACGGCCTGTCGCTGGACGGGCTGAGCGTGGTGGACGCCAAGGCCGCCGCGACCGCGTGGCTGGCCGAGCGCGGCATCGGCGAAGGCACCGTCAACTACCGCCTGCGCGACTGGCTGTTCAGCCGTCAGCGGTACTGGGGCGAGCCCTTCCCGATCGTCTACGACGAGGACGGCGTGATGCACGCGCTGCCCGAGTCGATGCTGCCCGTCGAGGTGCCCGAGGTCGACGACTACTCGCCGCGCACCTACGACGCGTACGACTCCGCCTCCTCGCCGGAGACGCCGCTGTCGCGCAACGCGGAGTGGGTGCACGTCGAGCTGGACCTGGGCGACGGCGTGAAGAAGTACCGCCGCGAGACCAACACCATGCCCAACTGGGCCGGTTCCTGCTGGTACGACCTGCGCTACGTCGACCCGACGAACTCCGCCGAGGTCGTCGACCCGGCCAACGAGGGCTACTGGCTGGGCCCCACGGCCGCCAAGCCGGCCGGCGGTGTCGACCTGTACGTCGGCGGCGCCGAGCACGCCGTGCTGCACCTGCTGTACGCGCGCTTCTGGCACAAGGTGCTGCACGACCTGGGCCACGTCTCGTCCGTCGAGCCGTTCCACAAGCTGTTCAACCAGGGCATGATCACCGCCGACGTCTACCGCGACGAGCGGGGCTTCCCGGTGCCCGCCGCCGAGGTCGAGGAGCGCGACGGCCAGTACTTCTGGGAGGGCGAGCCGGTCAAGCGCGAGGCCGGGAAGATGGGCAAGTCCCTGAAGAACGCCGTCGCCCCGGACGACATCTCCGACGAGTACGGCGCCGACACGCTGCGCCTGTACGAGATGTCCATGGGCCCGCTGGACGTCTCCCGCCCCTGGGACACCCGGGCCGTCATCGGCTCGTACCGCTTCCTGCAGCGGCTGTGGCGCAACATCGTCTCGGAGACGACGGGTGAGCTGGTCGTCACCGAGGACGCGCCGGACGACGCGACGCTGCGGGCGCTGCACAAGGCGATCGACGGCATCCGCGGGGACATGGCCGGGCTGCGGTTCAACACGGCCGTCGCCAAGGCGATCGAGCTGAACAACTACCTGGTCAAGCGGGGCTCCACGCCTCGGGTCGTGGCCGAGCAGCTGGTGCTGATGGTCGCGCCGCTGGCGCCGCACATCGCGGAGGAGCTGTGGCGTCGGCTGGGGCACGACGGGTCGCTGGCGCACACCGACTTCCCGGTGGCGGACCCGGCGTACGTCGTCGACGAGTCGGTGACCTGCGTGGTGCAGATCAAGGGGAAGGTGAAGGCGCGGCTGGAGGTCGCCCCGGGGATCAGCGACGCCGAGCTGGAGGCGCTGGCGATGGGGGACGCGGCGGTGGTCGCGGCGATCGGTGACGCGGCGGTGCGGAAGGTGATCGTGCGGGCGCCGAAGCTGGTGAACATCGTCACGGGCTGACGGTTGCGGGTTCTGTGGTGCAGGCCGGGCGGGTGTCCTTCGGGGCGCCCGCCCGGTTCTGTGTGGTCCGGGGTGCTGCTGGGGGTGCCGCTGGGGGGTGCTCGGGGGCGCTGATGGGGGGTGCTGCCGGGGGCTCTCGGGGGGATCCCCGATCTGTCCCTGATCTCGGGGCCGTGAGCCGGTTTGGGGCTCCTGCGGGCCAGGGGCTGCGGCTACGGTGGAACTCACGGTGATGCGGCCCGCGTTGGGCCCGCGTAGGGCTCGGTCGGGTTGATCCGGCGGCGGAAGGTGGCGGCGATGGACGTGTTCGGTGTGGTGATCGGGCTGGTCCTGCTCTTCGGGATCACGGTGCTCGCCCTGGCCGTGGTCGGAACGGTCAAGGCCGCCAAGGCCGTCGCCAGGAAGCTCGAGCGGCACGAGGCCAGCGCGCGCCGGACCGTCGAGAACGCCACGCTCAAGGCGAAGACCTTCACCAAGGTCGGCCCGCCCGCGCAGATCGCCTCCGTCCGGCTCAAGCTGCGCACGTCGCTGGACGGCACCCGGCAGGTGCTGGAGGGCGGCGTCGAACAGGACGGGCAGCTCGGCGAGGCGCTCGCGCTGCTCGCGCGGCTCGACGCCCACGCGGCGGAGCTCGACGGCGAGTTGCGGGTGCTCGAGCGCGAACCCGACACCGGGCGGATCGCGGCCAAGCTGCCGGAGCTGCGGGAACGGGCGGAGCGGATCACGCACGCGGCGGAGACCATGCGGTGGGCGGCGCAGGACCGGATGCACCGGTTCGCGGACGACGAGCTGAGCCGGCTGAGCCAGGAGTGCGAGAGCGAGGCGGGGGCGCTGCGGCACTGGGACGTGGATTCGTCGGCTTCGGGTTCTTCGGCTTCGGCTTCTTCTGTGCCCGGGTCTTCGGCCGGGGCTTCGTCCGGGTCCTCGGCCGGGGGTGCGGCGCGGGCCGGGCTGACGGATGGGAAGGGGAGGCCGAGCGCGGAGGACCTGCTCGGGCTGGCCGACCCGCTCGCGAAGCTGGCGGAGCGGCTGCGCAAGCCGTCCACGGGGCGTCCGTAGCTGCCCCGTAGGTGCGCCCGCAGCTGCGTCCGTAGCGGCTCTCGTAGCAGCGCTGTCCTCCCGGACCGACGGGGAGTAACCTCCGGCTCATGCCCTCCGACCTCGCACTTGTCACCGATTCCACGGCCTATCTGCCGCAGGAGGCCCTCGACCGGTACGGGATCTCGGTGGTTCCGCTGAGCGTCTCGGTCGGTGACACGGTCCTCAGCGAGGGCGTCGAGATCTCCCCGAAGGACGTCGCCGAGGCGCTGCGCGCCAGGCAGCGGGTGACCACCTCCATGCCCAACCCGGAAGCCTTCGCCGCCGCCTACCGGGCGGCCGCCGAGGCCGGGGCGACGGGGATCGTCTCGGTGCACATCTCCGGCGAGCTGTCCGGCACCGTCGAGGCCGCCCGGCTGGCCGCCGCCGAGGCTCCCGTACCCGTGCGGGTCGTGGACAGCCGGATGGTCGGCATGGCGCTCGGGTACGGCGTGCTGGCGGCGGCGGAGGCGATCGGGGCGGGGCAGGGGTTGGAGGCGGCGGCCGAGGCGGCGGGTCGGCGGGCGGCCGTGACCAGCGGATTCTTCTACGTGGACACCCTGGAGCACCTTCGGCGGGGCGGGCGGATCGGGGCGGCGCAGGCGCTGCTCGGGTCGGCGCTGGCGGTCAAGCCGCTGCTGCACCTGGACGGCGGGCGGATCGAGCCGCTGGAGAAGGTGCGGACGGCCTCGCGGGCCATCGCGCGGCTGGAGGAGATCGCGGTCGAGCGGTCGGGGGAGGGGGCGGTGGACATCACCGTGCACCACCTGGCGGCCGAGGACCGCGCCGAGCCGCTCGCGCAGCGGCTGCGGGCGCGGGTGCCGGGGCTGCGGGAGCTGTACGTGGGGGAGGTGGGGGCGGTGATCGGTGCGCACGTCGGGCCGGGGCTGCTCGCGGTGGTGGTCGCGCCCTGCTGAGGTTTGTCCAGAGCTGGGGGCTTTTTTCACGCCTTCGAGTGACCCATTTGCCCTGAGGATCGGAGTTATCCACAGGTTTTCGGTAATTCGCGTCTGTTCGGCGGGAAATCCCTACCGTCCTCGCCATGACGACCTTGAGCCTGGGCGCGGCGAAGAAGCGCCATGAGATCGACGAGACGTTGCGGCTGCGAATGGCCGCGCTGTTGCCGCCGCCTCCGCGGGAGGAGGCTCCGCCCCCGGAAGCGCCGACGGTGGTGGAACCCGTGCCTGTGGTGGCGCGGCTGAGGTTCGCCTCCGCGCTGGCGCTCGACCGGCGGGCGGTGGCCGGGCTGACCATCCTGCTGCTGTTCGCGGTCGGGTACGCCGTGCAGCACTTCTGGCTGGGCAGGCCGGAGGCGGTCGCCGTTCCGGCGATGGTGGCCGCCTCGGTGGAGCCCTCGACGGTGGCACCCGCCGAGGAGTCCGCCGCTCCCGTGGCCCTGGTGGTGGACGTCGGCGGTCGGGTGCGCACGCCGGGCCTGCACACCCTGCCCGGCGGCTCGCGGGTGGCCGACGCCCTGCGGGCGGCGGGCGGTGCGCTGCCGGAGGCGGACACGGGGAACCTCAACCTGGCGCGGATGCTGACGGACGGTGAACAGATCCTCGTCGGCGAGCCGGGCACCGGTGCCGCCCCGGCCGTCGGCGCCGTCTCCGGCGCGGGGCCGCCGGGAGCCGCACCGGGTGCGGCGGCGTCGCGGACGCCCGTCAGCCTCAACCGCGCCACGCTCGAACAGCTCGACGCCCTGCCCGGCGTCGGCCCGACGCTCGCCCAGCGCATCCTCGCCTACCGGGCCTCGCACGGCTCGTTCCGCTCCCTCGACCAGCTCCGGCAGGTCAGCGGGATCGGGGCGCGTACGTACGCGGAGCTCCGTCCGCTGCTGATCCTCTGACACTCCGTCCGTCTCGGGCCCCGAAGGGAGGCTTCACCATGACCGCCACCGCCTCCTCCTCCACCTCTCCCGTCAACGACTTCCGACTGCTGCTGCCCGCCGTCTCGGCGTGGGTGGTCGCCGCGGTGCTCCTGCCGCTGGGGCCCGGGCACGAGGTCCTCCTCCTCACGGCGGCCGGAGCCGCCGCCCTCACGGCCGTCCTCCTGCTCAGCCGGCCGCGACACCGGCACGGGGCCGTGGCGACGCTCGCCGCCGTCCTGCTCACCTCGGCGGCGGCCGCGATCGCGACACCGCTGCACACCGCCGACCTCCACCGGGGACCGCTGCCCGGGCTCGCCCGTGCGGCCTCTCCGCCTCTGGTGGAGGTGGAACTGACCGTCACGGGTGACCCGAAGGTCCACACCTCCCGGGGCGGCACCGGCGGCGGGCAGCCGCTCGTCACCGTGGAGGCGGTGGCGGACCGGGTCGCCGTCCTGCCCGAAGGGCGGGCCACCATGACGGCCACGCCCGTGACCGTCATGGCCAGGGGCCAGGAGAGCGGCTCCTGGCAGCGGCTGCTCCCGTCCGAGCGGCTCGCCGCCGAGGCCGAGGTGCGGCCACCGGGGGAGGGGCGCGACACGGAGGCTTCGGCGCTGCTCCTCGTGCACGGCCCGCCGCGACGGATCGAGCCGCCGGACGTGGCCCAGCGCATCGCCGGGCGGCTGCGCGAGGGGCTGCGCACGGCCGGCGACGCACTGCCGCCCGACGCGCGCGGGCTGCTGCCCGGCCTGGTCGTCGGCGACATCTCGCGACTGCCCGAGGACCTCGACGAAGCCTTCCGGGCCACCGACCTGGTGCACCTGGTGGCCGTCAGCGGAGCCAACCTGGCGATCGTCCTCGGCCTGCTGCTCGGCGCTCCCGGGCAGGCCGGAACGGCCGAACGGCGCGGGCTGGCGCCGGTGTTGGGGCTGTCGCTGCGCACCAGTGCGCTGCTCGGCACCGGGCTGATCCTGGCCTTCGTCACCGTCTGCCGACCCGAGCCGAGTGTCCTGCGGGCGGCAGGGACGGGGCTGATCGGGATGCTGGCCCTGGCCACCGGCCGCCCACGGCAGGCGGTGCCCGCGCTCGCCGGGGCTGTTCTGCTCCTCGTCCTGCTCGACCCGTTCCTGGCGCGCTCCTTCGGCTTCCTGCTCTCGGTGCTGGCCACCGCCGGGCTGCTCGTCCTCGGGCCGCACTGGGCCGAGTCCCTGCGCGCCCGGGGCTGGCCGCACCACCTGGCGGGGGCCTTCGCGGCGACGGCGGCGGCCCAGGCGCTGTGCGCGCCGGTGACGGTTGTCCTGTCGGGGCACATCAGCCTGGTCGGCATTCCGTGCAACCTGCTCGCCGAACTGGCGGTCGCCCCGGCCACGTTGCTCGGCTTCGGTGTTCTGGTGCTGCAGCCCGCCTTCCCGGACGCGGCCCGGCTGCTCGCGGAGCCCGCCGGGGTGCCGGCCACCTGGCTCGCCCAGGTCGCCCGCTGGGGCGCGGAGGTGCCGGGCGGCCAACTGGCGTGGCCCGGTGGGTGGTTCGGGACGGTCACGGTCGCGCTGGCGGTCCTGGCTGCTTGCTGGGCGGCGCCGCTGCTGCTGCCCCGCCGCCGGTGGGTGCGGGGCGTGGTGACCGGATCGCTCCTGGTGGTTCTCCTCAGCGTCCTCCTCCGCCCGCCGCAGCTCACGCAGATCGCTACGGGCTGGCCGCCGCCGGGGTGGCGACTGGTGATGTGCGACGTCGGACAGGGGGACATGGTGGTCCTCGCGACGGACACCCCGGACCGCGCGATCGTCATCGACACAGGGCCGGAGCCGGGCGCGGCCGACCGCTGCCTGCGCGACCTCGGAGTGACGGAGGTGCCGTTGTTGGTCCTGACCCACTTCCATGCGGACCATGTCGAAGGCGTACCAGGGGTGCTGCACGACCGCCGGGTCGGCACCGTCGAAGGCACGACGCTGGACGACCCACCGGGCGAGGCCGCTCGAGTGGCGGCCTGGGCAGCGGGCGCGGGAGTCCCGTTGTTGCGGGCGGGCAGGGGCGAACGCCGCACGGTTGGCGAGGCCCTGTCCTGGGACGTGCTCTGGCCCAACCCAGGAGTACTCCTCGACGCACCAGGCGCCAACAACGCAAGCATCGCCCTGGCGGTCACCCTCGCAGGCGGCCTGCGGATTGCCTTGCTAGGCGACCTCGAACCCGCCGCCCAATCAGCCCTGATCGGCCGTGTGGGTCGGGTGGACGTTCTCAAGGTCGCCCACCACGGCTCCGCCCACCAGGACTGGGACCTGACCCGAACCCTCCATCCCCGCGTCGCCCTGATCTCCTGCGGCGAGGACAACACCTACGGCCACCCGTCCACCCGAACCCTCGACCACCTGCACACCCTCGGCGCAACAGTGCTGCGCACCGACCGGGCCGGCGACATCGCCCTCACCGGCGACTCCCCACCCACCCTCGCCGCGTCCACCCACCCTCACACGCCCACCCACAAACCCCGCCCTCACCCCAGCCCGACGCGAGCCCACCAGGCCGCACCCATCACCCTCGCGGCACTGGCACCTCCGTTCACACCCGCCACCCCGACCGCCCGGGCGACCCCGGCTACGTCTGCCACCCTGGCCATGCCAGCCTCCTTGACCGCCTCGGCCATTTCCGCCCCCGGGACCATCCCGGGCGAGCCTGCCTCCTTGATCGCCCCGGCCACGTCGGGCGCCCCGGGCACCCTCGCGGTACCCGGAACCCCAGGCGCCCTCGCTGTGCCCCGAAGCCCGGGCACCCTGCCTGCACCCGGCACGTCGGTGGCCCCGGCCACCGGCACCACCCCGCCCCAGGGCCCGCGCCTCGCACGGGCCCCGCCG
>NZ_JOCF01000070.1 GCF_000720635.1 Streptomyces sp. NRRL WC-3742
CAGTTCGGAGAGGTGCTCGACGTGGTCGAGGGCGGCGCGGTTGAGCGCGTCGCGGGCGTCGTCCTCCTCGCGGGCGGTGTGCTCGGGTTCGAGGGCGAGCCCGGAGCGGTTGACCACGGCGGCGAGGGTGAGGCCCTGGACGACGAGGGTGAACACGACGACCGAGGTGGTGAGCACCAGGACGAGCGGGCGTCCGGCGAGCGGGGTGCCGTCGTCGGCGAGGAGCAGGATGGACAGCGCGGCGGCCGAGCGCGGTGACGACGACCGGATCGGTGCTGGCAAGGACGGCCCCCAGCACGAAGGCCATCGCGGGCGGCAGCCCGGCGAGAGCGACGGCGGCGAAGCCCACGGCCGCGGCGGAGGCGAAGACCAGGCCGAAGGAGAGGATCGTCACCGGCCGCCACACCGCGCGCAGGTCGCGCAGGGACAGCTCCTCGGCGGAGGAGTAGAGCAGCGGCGGCAGCACCACCAGGGCGATGGCCTGCGGCGGCACGTGCAGCGCGGGTACCCCGGGGATCAGCGCGACGCCGATGCCCGCCAGGACCAGCAGCGAGGGGGCGGGTATCCGCCATCGCCGGGCGAAGGTGGCCACGGTCGTGGCCAGATCCATGGCCTGCCAGGGGCGGCAGCTGGTTGGGGCGCGGGATGTGGAGCGGGGCTTCGGCGGCGCCGAACGGCAGATGGATGGTGTTGGGCCTGAACAGGAAGTCCTCCCGGTCGGCAACGAGCGTGAGGTGGACTCGGTCGCCGAGCAGGTAACGCAGGCCGAAGGCGTACTGCGTGGCCATGGCGCTGCGCCCCTTCGGTACGGCGGGGATCGATGATCCTCACCGTCCCGCCGGGCTGAGGTCCCGGGGAGGGCCCAACGGCCTTCATCGGGGGGCCGACCGCCTCGTTCCGTCCGGTGGACGGCTTTCGGGTATCGCGTAGCCTGGGCGGCTTCGTTCCTGATGGGGAAGACGGTGGTCACGGCATGCACGGCGACAGCGGATTGTGGGTCATGTTGGTCATGGGCGCCGCCGTGTGGGTCTTCTCCATCCTGGGAGCCGTTCGGCAGCTCCGCGCTCAACGGGGGACGCGGGTCGTCGGCGTACTCGTCCGGTGCTTTCGCGAGCGCGCGGCGAAGGGGAACGGTTATTGGAAGGGAACCGTTCGGTTCCAGGCGCCGGAGGGCGGGGCGTACCTGGTGTCGATGTACCTGTCCTGGTCCGGGACGCCAGGCGTTCAGGTGATGGTCTGCTACCCGCCCGGGCGTCCGAAGGAAGCCCGGGAGGCCGGCGGATGGGTCGGTTGGGTGTCCCCGCTCATGGGTTTCGTTGTGGGGACCTTCTTCGTCGTCGCTGCTGTGCTCATCCTCTCCGGCACGGTCCCCACTTCTCCGGTACCCCCGCGCTGACGGTCTCGCCCCTGGGCGTGTTGCCGGGGTGGGCGAAGAAGGAGACGAGGTCGGTGCCGCTGATCTGCTTGAGGACGTAGCCGGCGGCACCGGCCATGATCGAGTCGAGCAGGGCGTCCTCGTCGTCGAGCGAGGTGAGGATCAGGCAGGCCAACTCCGGCATCCGGGAGCGCAGTTCGCGGCAGACGGTCACGCCGTCGCCGTCGGGCAGCCGCATGTCCAGGACGGCGGCGTCCCGGGGTACGAGGGGAAGCACGGGGAAGGCGGCCCGGTCACCTGGCGCGGTGGTCGCGCGGGGCGCGACCGCTCCAGACCGGTTCCAGCAGGGTCCAGGAGTGCTCCCAGGCGCGCGTGGCCCAGCGGTTCAGGGTGTTGAGGCGGAGGTGGAGACCGGCAGCGACGAGGGCGAGGAGGCCGATGAGGGTGGACACCCCCAGGAACGCGGCGTCGACGGCGGACGCGGTCGCTCCCGGCGGGGCCTCGGCGAACCGGCCGGAGTCGTCGGCCAGGATGCCGACGGCCGTACCGGCAGCGGTGCCGGGCGGCACCGTGACGGTGCCGGTGACGGTCCGGCCGTCCGGGGCAGCCCAGGTGGCGTCCGCCCGGGAGTGCATCAGGTCCCTGCCCCGCTCGCCTGCGGTCGGGTGCCGGGCCGGGGTGAGCGTGACGGCCCGGACCGGGTGCAGGCGGGCGGCCGTCACGGAGGCGTCGTGCCGGGCTTCGGTGTAGCTGGCCCCCGTCGCGCCGGCGCTGGCGAGCACCGCCAGCGCGGCGCCGAGCAGGGCCAGCAGCAGGGAGCGGCTGCGGGAGCGGTCGAGCAGGCGGACCAGCGGGTTGGCGTCCTGCCCGAATGCCTGCCGCAGGTGGCGGCGGAGGCGCGGGCGTGGACCGGCGCTCATCTCGGTTCTCCTTCGTGGACGGTCGGTGTCACGCGTGGGGGACGACGGCCACCGGGACGGGGCAGTGGTGGAGCACGGCGTGGGCGACGGGACCGAGCCGCATCCCGAGGGGGTGCCGCTGCTCGCGGCGGCCGAGGACGACGAGCCCGGCGCCGGTGGCGGCCTCCAGGACGGCGCTCGCGGGCCCGCCGAGCCGGGCGTCCACGACGACCTCCACCTCGGGGTGCTTCGCGCGGCGCGCGCTCAGGTGCTGCGTCAGTACGGCGGTCTCGGTGTCCTGCTGCACCGGGAGGTCGACCAGCGGTGGCATCAGGCCGCCGTAGGCCCAGGCGGCGGACGGGTCCCAGCCGTGCACGGCGTGCAGCGCGGTGCCGCGGAGCCCGGCCGCGGTGAAGGCGAACTCCAGGACGGCGTCGGCCGGTTCGCGGGCGTCGAGCCCGACCACGACCTCGCCGGTGCCGGAGGCGGGCGTGCCCTCGCGAACCAGGACCGTCGGGATCGGGGCCCGGGCCGCGACGGCGAGGGAGACCGAGCCGACGAGCAGTCCGGCGAAGCCGCCGAGCCCCCGGGTGCCGAGGACGAGCATCTCCTGCCCCCGGGCCTCGGCGACCAGCCCGTCCACCGGGTCGTCCGCCCGGAGGGCGGTTTCCACCACCAGGCCCGGACGGGCGTGGCGGATGCGTTCGGCGACGCCGGTGAGGGCGTCGAGCGCGCTGGGCCTGGGGTCGCCCGGCCGGGAGCGGTCCATGTTGTGGGTGCTCAACCAGGGCCAGACGTGGAGCAGCCGCAGCGGAGCTGCGAGCCGGTGGGCCCAGTCGGCCGCCCAGAGGGCGGCGGCCTCGCTCTGCGGCGAGCCGTCGAGGCCGACCAGGACATGGCGTGTCGTCACGGGAACTCCCGGGAGATCGGGGGCGGAGGGGAAGACCCTCCACCGACTGAGCACCACTGTGCGGCCGCCCTCCCGTTCGAGCCCAGGGACCGACGGGACCCAAGGCGAGGGGCCACCGGTCCCCGGCCGGGCCCGTGGCGCCGGGACCCAAGGCGTGGTCGGCGGGACCTTCGGCCCCTCGGCCCGGCAGGCCGGCGCACGGCAGCCTGAAGACCCCGGAAGCGGACCCCCGACGGCCGGGCACTCCGATGAGCACCTCCGTCGCCCCCAAGAGGAGAGCACAGCCATGTCCGTCACCCCCGGTCCGGCCCGCAGCGGACCGTCCAACGAGGAGATCCAGGCGCTCGACGCCCACTGGCGGGCCGCCAACTACCTGGCGGTGGGCCAGATCTACCTGATGGCGAACCCGCTGCTGCGCGAGCCGCTGCGGCCCGAGCACATCAAACCCCGCCTGCTGGGACACTGGGGCACCTCACCCGGCCTCAACCTGGTGCACACCCATCTCAGCCGGGTGATCAGGGCCCGCGGCCAGGAGGCGGTCTGCATCTGGGGCCCCGGCCACGGCGGGCCCGCCGTCCTCGCGAACTCCTGGCTCGACGGCAGCTACACCGACACCTACCCCGACGTCACCCGCGACGAGGCGGGCATGGCCCGGTTGTTCCGCCAGTTCTCCTTCCCCGGCGGCGTGCCCAGCCACGTCGCCCCCGAGACGCCGGGCTCCATCCACGAGGGCGGCGAACTCGGCTACGCGCTCTCGCACGCCTACGGAGCCGCCTTCGACAACCCCGGCCTGCTGGTCGCCTGTGTGATCGGCGACGGCGAGGCCGAGACCGGCCCGCTGGCTGCCTCCTGGCACGGCAACAAGTTCCTCGACCCCGTCCACGACGGCGCGGTGCTGCCGATCCTCCACCTCAACGGCTACAAGATCGCCAACCCGACCGTGCTCGCCCGGCTGCCCGAGGCCGAACTCGACGCCCTGCTGCGCGGCTACGGCCACGAGCCGCTGTACGTCGGCGGCGAGGACCCGCTGACGGTCCACCGGGCCATGGCCTGGGCCATGGACACCGCCCTCGACCGGATCGCCGCGATCCAGTACGAGGCCCGCACCGGCGGCGAAACCCGCCGCCCCCGGTGGCCGCTCATCGTGCTGCGCACGCCCAAGGGCTGGACCGGCCCGTCCGAGGTGGACGGCCTGCCGGTCGAGGGCACTTGGCGCGCCCACCAGGTGCCGCTCGACCAGGTCCGCGAAAACCCGGTGCACCTGCGGCAGTTGGAGGCATGGCTGCGCTCGTACCGGCCGGAGGAACTCTTCGACGGCCTCGGCTGCCCAGTGGCCGAGGTCCTCGCGCACATTCCCGAGGGGCACCGCCGGCTCGGAGCCACCCCGCACGCCAACGGCGGCCTGCTGCTGCGCGACCTGCCGATGCCGCCGCTGGAGCGCTACGCCGTCCCCGTGGACAAGCCCGGCACGACGCTGCACGAGCCGACCCGCGTCCTGGGGGAGCTGCTCGCCGACCTCATGGCCGCCACCGCCGAACGCCGCGACTTCCGCCTGGTCGGCCCGGACGAGACCGCCTCCAACCGGCTCCAGGCCGTCTACCGGGCGACGGGCAAGGCGTGGCAGGCCGACACCCTGCCCGTGGACGAACACCTCGCCCACGACGGCCGGGTGATGGAGATCCTCTCCGAACACACCTGCCAGGGCTGGCTGGAGGGGTACCTGCTGACCGGCCGGCACGGACTGTTCTCCTGCTACGAGGCGTTCGTCCACATCGTCGACTCGATGGTCAACCAGCACATCAAGTGGCTGCGCACCACCCGCGAGATCCCCTGGCGCGAGCCGATCGCCTCGCTCAACTACCTGCTCACCTCCCACGTCTGGCGCCAGGACCACAACGGCTTCTCCCACCAGGACCCGGGCTTCGTCGACCACGTCCTCAACAAGAGCCCCGAAGCCGTACGCGTCTACCTCCCGCCGGACGCCAACACCCTGCTCGCCACCGCCGACCACGTGCTGCGCAGCCGCGACTACGTCAACGTCGTGGTCGCCGGAAAGCAGCCCTGCTTCGACTGGCTCACGCTGGACGAGGCGCGCGACCACTGCGCCCGCGGGGCCGGCGTCTGGGAGTGGGCGGGCACCGGGGAGGGCGCGGGCGAGCCCGACGTCGTCCTCGCCTGCGCCGGGGACGTACCCACCCAGGAGGTCCTGGCCGCCGCGGGCCTGCTGCGCCGCCACCTGCCCGACCTGTGGGTCCGGGTGGTGAACGTGGTCGACCTGGCTCGGCTGATGCCCGCCGAGGAGCACCCGCACGGCATGCCCGACGCCGAGTTCGATGCCCTGTTCACCCGCGACCGGCCGGTGATCTTCGCCTACCACGGCTACCCGTGGCTGATCCACCGCCTCGCGTACCGCCGGGCCGTCCACCCGCACCTGCACGTGCGCGGCTACAAGGAGTCCGGCACCACGACCACACCGTTCGACATGGTCGTCCGCAACGACCTGGACCGCTACCGCCTGGTCATGGACGTCATCGACCGCGTCCCCGGCCTGGCCGGTCCGGCGGCCGCCCTGCGCCGGACGATGGCCGACCAGCGGACGCGTCACCAGGACTGGATACGCGAGCACGGCACCGACCTGCCCGAGGTCACCGAATGGACCTGGCAGGGCTGACGGGGCGGGACGGACCGACCGACAGCAGCGAGATCAACGAGAACAACGAGATCAACGAGAGAGGGGAGAGACGTCATGTCGCACGTCGTAGTCGTCGGGGTCGACGGATCGGAACCGAGCAGGGCCGCGGCCGAGTGGGCCGCTGGGGAGGCCCACCGCAGCGGGCGGCCCCTGCGGATGATCCACGCCGGGGCGGCGGTGCCCTTCGACCCCACGGAGCCCGGCGACGCCGTCGAGCAGGTCCCCGAGCCGGTGCTCGCCGTCTGGGACCACCTCGCGAGCGCACTGCCGGGCCTGGAGATCAGCTGCGGGCACGCGCCCGGCAACCCGGCGGCCGTGCTGGCCGCCGCCGGCGGGCGGGAGGGCCTGGTGGTCGTCGGCTCGCGCGGGTCAGGCGGATTCGCGGGACTGCTGGTCGGCTCGATCGCGCTGCGCACGGCGGCGCGCGCCCACTGCCCCGTGGTCCTGGTGCGGGCCGGGGATGGGACGGGGGTCGAGGGTGACGTGGTGGTCGGGCTGGACAGCGCCCGGTCCTACGGCGACGTCCTCTCCTTCGCCTTCGAACAGGCATCCGAGCGCGGGGCGGCCGTGCGGGTCCTGGAGAGCCGCACGCGCCCGGCGGGGCCGTACCTGACGGAGGCGCCGGTGGACCAGCCCGAGATCAGGGAGGCCCTGGCGGCGGCCGAGCTGACGCGGCTCCAGGACGCGATCGCCCCCTGGTGCGAGAAGTACCCCGCGCTCCGGGTCGAGGCCGAGGTGACGGCTTGGCCGGCCGGGCGGGCGCTCGTCGAGGCGTCGCGAGGCGCCGCGCTGACGGTGGTGGGCCGCCGGACATCCGGGCTGCACGCGGCCGCACCCTGGCTGGGTGGCGTGGCCCACGCGGTCCTGCACCACGCGCACAGCCCGGTGGCGGTGGTGCCGCACGCCTGAGCGGGCTCCGCACCGCACGGACTGCCGTGGCACCGGCCGGTGCCACGGCAGTCCTCGTTTCGCGCGGAGCCCGTAGGGGTCCGGGCGGCGGCCGACCCCGGTTGATCCGGCACCTGGACCGCACTGTCCCGGTGAGTCTCAGGTGGCGGAGCCCGCGGCGGCGCCGGTGGCCAGGTCCGCGCCCCAGCGGGCGATGGCGGCCTCCAGGTCCAGGGGGCCCATCTTCGGCGTCTCGCCGGGCGCCGACCAGCCCTCCCGCGGCACGCGCCACATCACCTCGAACTCGTTGCCGTCCGGGTCCTTGGCGTAGAAGGACAGGGAGTGGTGGTGGTCGGTGGCGCCGACGAGGGCCCCGCGCTCGCTGAGGGCGCGGCCGATCTCGGCCAGCTCGCCGAGCGTGCCGACCTCCCATGCCAGGTGGTACAGGCCGACCCGGCCCGGCTGCGGGCCGGGTGCGTCGGCGCCGATCGCGAACAGGCCGAGGTCGTGGTCGTTGAGCGTCTCCTCGGCGCTGAGGAAGGCGGCCCGCCCGGGGAACTCGACGTCGACCTTGAAGCCCAGCACCTCGGTGTAGAACGCGACCGAGGTCGCGACGTCGCGGATGTAGAGCACCGCGTGGTTGAGGCGACGTACCGGCATGGGTCTCTCCTTGCAAAGTTCAAACTTGAACCGAATCGCTTCGACAGTAACCCGGTAGTTCGAATTTGAATAATAGGGCGAGTGGGTGCCCGCCCGCACACGGGACCTTCGGCCTGCGGGAGTGGCCCATTGGACACGCGCCCCGGTTCGGGCCGCCCCGGCACGCTGGAAGCGGCAGCGCGGGCGGGACGAACCGTACGCGCGGCCCCCGATGACGAACCGAAAGGTGGCACCCACCATGTCTCGTCGCCCGCAGACCGAGGAGACCGTCTCCTCCGTCCCGGCCCCCCGCCCGGATGCGGCACCGAGCCCCGACAGCGTCGTCGGCGCGCTGGTCGCCGACGCGCTCACCGCGCTCGACGTTTACGCGGACTACACCCAGGAACAGGTCGACCACATCGTCAAGAAGGCGTCGCTGGCCGCGCTGGAGCGGCACACCGGGCTGGCCGTGCTGGCGGTGGAGGAGACCGGGCGGGGGCTGTTCGAGGACAAGGCGGTGAAGAACGTCTTCGCCTGCGAGAACGTCACCCATGTGATGGCCCGGACGAAGACCGTCGGGGTGGTCCACCGGGACGAGATCGACGGCATCGTGGAGATCGCCGAGCCGGTCGGGGTGGTCGCCGGCATCACCCCGGTCACCAACCCGACCTCGACCACGATCTTCAAGTGCCTGCTCGCCCTCAAGACCCGCAATCCGATCGTGTTCTCCTTCCACCCCTCGGCGCAGCGCTGCTCGGCGGAGGCGGCCCGGACCGTGCGGGACGCGGCGGTGGAGGCCGGGGCGCCCGCGCACTGCATCCAGTGGATCGAGGAGCCGTCGACGGCGGCCACCAGCGCGCTGATGCACCACCCGGACGTGGCCACGATCCTCGCCACCGGCGGCAACGCGATGGTGCGGGCCGCGTACTCCTGCGGAAAGCCCGCCCTGGGCGTCGGCGCGGGCAACGTCCCGGCGTACGTGGAGCGCAGCGCGGACCTGCGGCGGGCGGCGAACGACATCGTGCTGTCGAAGTCCTTCGACAACGGCATGATCTGCGCCTCCGAGCAGGCCGTCATCCTGGACGCGGAGATCCGCGATGCCGCGCTCGCCGAGTTCCGCACGCTGAAGGCCCACCACGCGGACGCGGGGGAGAAGGCGCTGCTGGAGCGCCACCTGTTCGGTGCCGGTGACGGTTCCTCCTGCGCCGGGGAGCGGCTCAACGCCGAGGTGGTGGGCCGCACGGCCGCGCAGATCGCCGAGGCGGCCGGGTTCACGGTGCCCGCCGACACCTCGGTGATCCTGGTCGACTGCGACGGGGTCGGCCCGCAGGAGCCGCTGACCCGGGAGAAGCTCTGCCCGGTGCTCGCCGTCCTCACCTCCCGTTCGCGCCGCGAGGGCGTCGAACTGGCCTGCGCCATGGTCGAGTTCAACGGCCTCGGCCACTCGGCGGCCGTGCACTCCGAGGACGAAGCCTTCGTCGAGGAGTTCGGGCACGCGGTCAAGGCGTGCCGGATCATCTGGAACGCGCCCAGCTCCCAGGGCGGCATCGGCGACGTCTACAACGCCTTCACCCCCTCGCTGACCCTCGGCTGCGGCAGCTACGGGCACAACTCGGTGGCCGGCAACGTCTCGGCGCTGAACCTCCTCAACATCAAGCGGATCGGGCGGCGCAACACCAACATGCAGTGGTTTAAGGTCCCGCCGAAGATCTACTTCGAGCGCCACTCGATCAAGTACCTGGCCAGCATGCCGAACGCCCGCCGCGTCGTCGTGGTGACCGACCGGACGATGGTGGAGATCGGCCACCTGGAGCGGGTGCGCGACGTCCTGGGCCGGCGCCGCGAGCCTGTCGAGGTCCGGGTCGTCGACTTCGTCGAGCCGAACCCGAGCATCGACACCGTGCTCAAGGGCGCCGAGCTGATGCGCGGCTTCGAGCCGGACACCATCGTCGCCCTCGGCGGGGGCTCGCCGATGGACGCGGCCAAGGTGATGTGGCTGATGTACGAGCATCCGGAAGTGGAGTTCGGGGACCTGAAGGAGAAGTTCTTCGACATCCGCAAGCGCGCGTTCACCTTCCCCGACCTGGGGGAGAAGGCCAAGCTGGTGTGCATCCCGACCACCTCGGGCACCGGCAGCGAGGTCACCCCCTTCGCCGTCATCACCGACACCGCCACCGGCCAGAAGTACCCCCTCGCGGACTACGCCCTCACCCCGAGCGTGGCCATCGTCGACCCCGCGCTGACCACGGGCCTGCCGCCGCACGTCACCGCCGACACCGGCTTCGACGCCCTCACCCACTGCATCGAGACCTACGCCTCCGTCTACGCCAACGACTTCACCGACGGCCTCGCCCTCCAGGGCATCCGGCTGATCTTCGACAACCTCGAGGAGGCCGTCGCCCACGGCGCGGACAACCCACTCGCCCGCGAGAAGATGCACAACGCGGGCACCATCGCCGGCATGGCCTTCGGCTCCGCCTTCCTCGGCGCCGTGCACGCCATGGCCCACACCCTCGGCGGGACGTTCCACGTCGCCCACGGCCGCACCAACGCCCTGCTGCTGCCGCACGTCATCCGCTGGAACGGCTCCGCCCCGGCCAAGGTCACCGGCTGGCCCAAGTACGGCAGCTACCTCGCCCCCGAGCGCTACCAGGCGATCGCGCGGATGCTGGGCCTGCCCGCCGCCACCCCCGAGCAGGGAGTCGAGTCCCTCGCAGCGGCGGTCGAGGAACTGCGCGACAGGGTCGGCATCCCGCGCTCCTTCAAGGACGCCGGGGTCGACGAGACGGCCTTCCTGGCGGCCCTGCCGCAGCAGGCCATGAACGCCTACGAGGACCAGTGCGCCCCCGCCAACCCCCGGATGCCGCTGCTCGCCGACCTGCAGCAGCTGATGCGCCGGGCGTACTACGGCGACCAGGCGTGAGCCTCCGGACAGGAGAGAGGACCTTTCCGATGACCACCTCGCAGCACCACGAGCGCACCGTCGGCGCCTGGGACGGCTTCCACGGCGGCCTGTGGCGCGACACGATCGACGTCCGCGACTTCATCCAGCACAACTACACCCCCTACGAGGGCGACGCGGCCTTCCTCGCCGGGCCGACCGAGCGCACCCTCGCCGTGTGGCGGCAGATCACCGACCGCTTCCCCGAGGAGCGCGCCAAGGGCGTCTACGACGTCGCGTACGACGTCCCGGCCGGGATCACCGCGTTCGCGCCCGGATACATCGACCGGGAACGGGAACTGATCGTCGGCCTGCAGACCGACGCCCCGCTCCGGCGCGCGATCATGCCGTACGGCGGCTGGCGGATGGTCGCCGGCGCGCTGCGCACCTACGGCTACCCCGTCGACCCGGCACTGGAGAAGGTCTTCACCCGGTACCGCAGGACCCACAACGACGGCGTGTTCGACGCCTACACCCCCGAGATCCTCGCCGCCCGCAAGGCCGGCGTCGTCACGGGCCTGCCGGACGCGTACGGCCGGGGCCGGATCATCGGCGACTACCGCCGCGTCGCCCTGTACGGCGTCGACCGGCTGATCGAGGCCAAGCGCGCCGAGAAGGCCGAGCTCGACCCGCCGCCCGCCGACCCCGCCCGGCTGGAGGAGACCATCCGGGAGCGCGAGGAACTCGCTGAGCAGATCCGGGCGCTGGGCGAGCTCAAGGAGATGGCCGCCGCCTACGGGTACGACGTCTCGGGGCCGGCCGCGAGCGCCCGCGAGGCCGTCCAGTGGCTGTACTTCGCCTACCTCGCGGCGGTCAAGGAGCAGAACGGCGCGGCGATGTCGCTCGGCCGCACCTCCACCTTCCTCGATGTCTACCTCCAGCGCGCCCTGGAGCACGGCGAGTTGACGGAGGGTCAGGCCCAGGAGCTGATCGACGACTTCGTCATCAAGCTGCGGATCGTCCGCTTCCTGCGCACCCCCGAGTACGACGAGCTGTTCTCCGGGGACCCGACCTGGGTCACCGAGTCGATCGGCGGCATGGGCGCCGACGGCCGCACCCTGGTCACCCGCACCTCCTTCCGCTACCTGCAGACGCTCTACAACCTGGGCCCGGCCCCTGAGCCCAACATGACCGTCTTCTGGTCGCCGCAGCTCCCGTACGGCTTCAAGGAGTTCTGCGCCCGCGTCTCCATCGACACCTCCAGCATCCAGTACGAGTCGGATGAGCTGATGCGCCCGCGCTTCGGCGACGACACTGCCATCGCGTGCTGCGTCTCCGCCATGGAGGTGGGCAAGCAGATGCAGTTCTTCGGAGCCCGGGTCAACCTCGCCAAGACCCTGCTCTACGCGATCAACGGCGGCCGCGACGAGCGCACCGGCGAGCAGGTCGGCCCGGTCACCGCCCCGGTCGGCGAAGGCGTCCTCGACTACGGGGAGGTGCTCGCCAGGCTCGACCGGCAGATGGACTGGCTCGCCGAGACGTACGTCCACGCGCTGAACGTCATCCACTACATGCACGACAAGTACGCCTACGAGCGCCTGGAGATGGCCCTGCACGACCGGGACGTCCGGCGCACCATGGCCTGCGGCATCGCCGGGCTCGCCGTCGCTGCCGACTCCCTGTCCGCGATCAGGTACGCGAAGGTCACGCCCGTACGGGACGGGACCGGGCTGGTCACCGACTACCTGGTCGAGGGCGACTACCCCGCGTACGGCAACAACGACGACCGGGCGGACGAGATCGCCGTCCGGCTGGTCGAGGACTTCATGGCCAAGGTGCGCAAGCACCCCACCTACCGGGGAGCCGAGCACACCCAGTCCGTGCTCACCATCACCTCCAACGTCGTCTACGGCAGGAAGACCGGCAACACCCCGGACGGGCGCCGGGCGGGCGAACCGTTCTCGCCCGGCGCCAACCCGATGAACGGGCGCGACCTCCACGGCTACGTGGCCAGCGCCCTGTCCGTCGCCAAACTCCCCTACGACCACGCCGAGGACGGCATCTCGCTCACCAACACCGTCACGCCCGACGCCCTCGGGCGCACCCCCGAGGACCGGGTGCACAACCTGGTCGGCGTGCTGGACGGGTTCACCGCCTGCCACGGCTTCCACATGAACGTCAACGTCCTCGACCGCGACACCCTGCTCGATGCCATGGAGCACCCCGAGAAGTACCCGCAGCTGACCATCCGCGTCAGCGGCTACGCCGTCAACTTCGTCCGCCTCACCCGGGAACAGCAGCTCGACGTGATCGGCCGCACCTTCCACGACGCGCTGTAGCGGCGCCCTCGCCGTGTGGTGCCGGCACCCGCTGTCGGCACCACACCTCCACCGGAGACCCCCATGACCTCGCCACCGCCCGCCGGAAGGCTCCACTCCTGGGACCTGTCCACCGGCGTCGACGGCCCGGGCACCCGCTTCGTCGCCTTCCTGTCCGGCTGCCCGCTGCGCTGCCTGTACTGCCACAACCCCGACACCTGGCGCCGACGGGACGGGCGGCGCGTCGAGGCGGAGGAGATCGTCGCCGAGGCGGCCAAGTACGTCGAGTTCATCCGCGCCTCCGGCGGCGGCGCCACCGTCAGCGGCGGCGAGCCGCTGCTCCAGCCCGCCCTCACCGGTGAGCTGCTGCACCGCTTCAAGCACGAGCTCGGGCTGCACACCGCGCTGGACACCTCGGGCTTCCTCGGTGCCCGCGCCACCGACGCCCTGCTCGCCGACACCGACCTCGTCCTCCTCGACATCAAGTCCTGGGACCGCGCCCTCTACCGGCGCCTTACCGGGCAGCGCCTCGCCCCGACCCTGGACTTCGCCCGCCGCCTGGCCGACCTCGGCAAGGAGGTCTGGGTCCGCTTCGTCCTCGTCCCCGGCCTGACCGACCGTACCGAGAACGTCGAGGGCGTCGCCGCCTTCACCGCCTCCCTCGGCAACGTCACCCGCGTCGACGTCCTGCCCTTCCACCGCCTCGGCCTCGCCAAGTGGCGCGCCCTGGGCCTGACCTCCACCCTCGCCGACACCCCACCGCCCACCCCCGCCCAGACGGCCTGCGCCCGCGCCGCATTCGAGGCCCACGGCCTGCGCACCGCCTGACCGACCCCGGGCGGCGGGGACGAACTCACCGGTCTCGAGCCGCAGTTTCAGGCGGCCAGCGGGATCAGCACGAGCAGCGGGATGAACAAGGTCCACTGCGGCAGGGTGAGGACCGCCGCGCCGAAGGCGTCCAGGTCGATGACGAGGAACACGCCGGTGAACGCGGCGGCGATGCACCAGACATAGGCCAGGACCGGCCGCGCTATTCGGCGCTCGGCGCGCGCGGCCCAGGCCAGAGCCAGGGGGAGCGAGAGCAGGAGCAGCGTGCACAGATGCCAGAGCACGCGGAAGAGTTGCACGACCTTGGCGTCGAGGTCTGCGCGGAGCAGGGGGCCGACGAACTCCGGGGTGCCGGCGAACAGGTGGAGTGCGGTGATCGCTGCGGCGAGCGCGGCGGCCGTCCACAGGGGCCACCGGCGAGAGGGGGCGGTGCCGGTATCGGGCATAAGGGTCTCCTGGCGTGGTGGAAGTCCGCCCGGGCCTGCCGGCCGTGGCGGTCAAGCAATGCGAGGATACATTCTAGAATCTGAATTCTAGAACAGATTGCTTACTATGAACCGCATGGGTCGCGCACCGAAGTTCACCGAAGACCAGTTCCTCGACGCCGCACTGCAACTGGTCGCCGTCGGAGGGCCCGGCGCGGCGACGGTCGCGGCCGTCGCCGAGACCCTCGGCGCGCCGGTGGGCTCGGTCTACCACCGGTTCGATTCCCGCGACCTGCTCCTGGCGAAGCTGTGGCTCCGGACAACGCGACGGTTCCAGGTAGGGCTTCTGGAAGCCCTGGCGAACGACGATCCGGACGAGGCGGCCCTGAGTGCCGCGCTGCACGTGAACGCATGGGCGCGTGAGCATCTAGACGAGGCGCGCGCACTGCTGCTCTACCGCCGCGAGGACCTGACGGACCGCTGGCCGGCCGAACTCGGCGACGAGGCCGCCACGGTCAACGCGGCCCTCTTCGACACACTGCGCGACCTCGCGTCGCGCCGGTACGGAAGCGTAGATCCGGAGTACGTCCAGCGGGTGACCTATGCGGTGCTGGACGCGCCCTACGCGGCCGGACGCCGCCACCTTCTCGCCGGTGAGGCGCCGCCGCCCATCGTCGACGACCTGGTCACCGTCACCTGCCGTTGCGTGCTGGCCGACGGCGACTGACATGACGTCAATGCTGTAACAGGCTTTGCTACATGATGCCCCTGCCTGGCCCGAGGCGGCGCGCTCCACACTGGGCCGACTCCGCGTGGGCGGAGCCGATCAGTGTTGACGCCGAGGGAGTCGCCGATGCCAGCTGCCGAGCAGTCCACCACCGTCCACGTTCCACCCGCCGTACAGTCGTTGAAGGCCGGGTCGGTCGGCCTGGTCGGGGTCGTGTTCATGGCCCTGGCCACCGCCGCGCCGATCACCGCGATGACCGGCAACCTGCCAGTGATCATCGGCAGCGGCAGCGGCCTTCACGCGCCGGCGGGCTTCGTGTTCGTCAGCCTGGTCCTGGCCGTCTTCACCGTCGGGTACGTGGCGATGGCCCGGCACATCACCACGGCAGGAGCCTTCTACGGCTTCGTCTCCCACGGCCTGGGCCGGGTGGCCGGCATGGCTTCCGGACTGCTCGCGGTCCTCGCGTACGTGGTGTTCGAGTCCTCCATCGTGGGGATCTTCGCGTACTTCGCCCAGCAGAGCGTCCAGTCGGAGTTCGGTGTGCACTGGCCATGGCCGGTCTTCGCGCTGGTGATGCTGGCGGTCACGGCGATCCTGTCGTACTTCGACCTGAACGTGGCCGCCAAGGTCCTCGGGGTCTTCCTGGTCGGCGAGGTTCTGATGCTGTTGTTGCTGGGCGGCGCGGTGCTGGCGCACGGCGGCGGCGACAGCGGCTTGCACATCGGCTCCTTGAACCCCGTCGGGGCGTTCGCCGGGGTCAACGCGGGTGTCGGACTGTTCTTCTGCTTCTGGTCGTGGATCGGCTTCGAGTCAACCGCGACGGGAGGGCGGGGTCAGGCAGCGGAGGAGGCGGGCGCGTCCATCCTGTCGGCCAGGAGGGCGTCGGCGCGTTCGCGCCGGGCACGGGCCTCGCGGCCGGCCCTCCACTTGTAGAAGCTGGAGCGGGCGATGTCCAGGGCCTGGCAGAGCCGCCTGACCGGGTAGGTCTCGCAGTGGTCCTCGATGAACTGGAAGCGGCTTACCAGGTCATCTCCGAGGCGAAAAACTTCGTACGCGTCCGCCAACGCGGGGCCACCCCCGATGTCGAGACTCGGTTGCGGGCCACCATCGTCAAGCTCAAGACCATGATCGCCAACAAGAACACCGAGCTCAACCGGCTCTGCGCTGACCTGCCCGCCCTCGTCATCAACCAGCTCAGCCTGGAGAATCAGCAACTGCGTGAAGCCCTCGCCCGCCCTGACCCCACCGTCATTTCCTTTCCAGACTGTAGAGGGTAACTGGCGGGGAAGTGGCCGTATGATGTGCCGAGCAGGGTCGAGCACGTCAGGTGCAGCGATTCGCCATCGCGTCGGCCCACAGGGAGAGATCGGGGTTCAAGTCCCCACCGCCCTCGTGGCGAACTCGTTCAATTGGCAGGACGCTCCCCTACTCCGCCCCGCCACCGGATCGCAGATCCGGTGGCGGGGCGGAGGACTTTCTCCTTCATGCCAACGCCGAAATTTCCTGTCAGCCCCGATCCCACCCAGTGGAGGTGGGGCTCGTCAGCCTGGCCACGTGCCATCCCTCCCGGGTACCGCCGCGCAGCTTCTTGAGCACCTCCTCCTGGCGGATGGCCAGGTGTTCGATGACCTTGATCGCTGGCAGAGCGACTTGTTCCGGGGCTGCCTTGGCCTCGTGCTGGTACCAGTTGCCCAGGAACTCCAGAGTCAGGTCCACCAGAGCACGCCCGGCGTGAACGTCCAGGAGGTCGGTCGCGGATTCGAACCGGCCGTCATGCAACGCAGTGTTCCGTATCACGTACAGCCAATCGAGGCTCTTGTTGAACCGATTCGCGGTCTCCTCGATCCATGTGGAAAGAGAGGTGGGTGCGGCCAACATGGCACGCCAGTAACGCAGTCGAGCCGCGGTCTCCCCGCTGAGGAAGTCGGTAAGGGCAGCCAGAGCTTCGGCGGCCGTGTAAAGCACCGAGTCCGCGTCGGCGGGTGGCGCGAACGCGTCCAGCCAACGGTCCGGCTTGCGTAGCACCCCGTCGTCACCGACCCCGGTCCAGGCGTCCAGGGCCACGCAGTGTGCTTCGGCTTGCATCGCCTCCTCGAGTGCGGCTCGTCGATCGAGTTCGACAGCCCGCGCCGCCGTCGCCTTCCGCGCCACGGTTGCCGCGTGATCGCCCGTGGCCCTCTGGATAGCAGCCTCCAACCCGTCGGCCATGGCCTGCGCGTCGCGGTGTGCTGCCTGCGCGGCCGCCACTTCGGCCGCCACCGCGGTACGCGTGCGCTGGTGCAGGTCGATGACCTGCTGGCGGGCGGCTTGGAGGCTCAGGGCTCGCGCCAACTTCTCTATGCCCGTCTTCTGATCGGGGCCTTTCTGCGTTTTCACATCCAGCGCCTCCAATGCGGCCCAGCACAACCCGGCGGCCGTGGTGGGCGCCTCGATCACCCGGGCGATGTGGGCGGTGCGCAGACTTTCGCGCAGTGCGGGTGGCCAGTCAGTAGTCAGTGGACGCATTGGGCGCATCCCCAAGGCAGGTACGGCAAGCCGCAGTGTCCGGTCCGAACCTGGGTCGTAAGCGAGCGTCTCCGGACGTAGCCGGATCTCCGAAGTCCGCTGGCCCGCCACATACTGATCGAGCGATTCTGAGGCCCGTCGCCGGCCCAGCAGCGCGGCGCCGCCCAGGTCACGGGCACGGACGCTAAAGGTCAGGAGCACCTGGCCGCCTGCTTGGTCCCGAGACCATTCACGGCGCGCCTCGGCAGCCTTCTTGGCCATGTCGGCAAGGTCCTTGAGGTCGGACGCACCTCGGCCCCACCCGGCCACGGGTTCGCCGGGTGAAACCCCCATTGCCGCGCAGTCCGGGTCCATGAGCCCGCCCAGCGATTCCAGTCGGGAGGTGCCCTCGACGACAACGGCAACGCGAAATTCCCGCTCCGTAGGGAGCAGCACCCTCAACAGTTGGTCGGCTTCGAGGCTTCCCCGGCGCAGCGCGATGCGTACCTCATCGCTGAGTAAGTAATGCTGACGGCCTTCCATGACACACAGGGCAGCCATCTCGAGTGCGAGCCGTTGTCTGGTGTCCTCCGCTACAGATCCCCGCCATGCCTCCGCGAATCCGTCCACGACGGCGGCGCGCACGTCGGCCCTCCTGGCGTCCACAAGCGCGGCCTTCGCCCGGCAGTCCTCGGCAGTGCTCAGTCCCGTCGTACCGCCTGCCTTGATCGAATCCAGCACGCCGACTGCTTCGTCGAGTCGGCCCGCTGATACGTGCAGACGGACCACGTTCAGTTCTTTGAGCGCGGCCTCGACCAAGTCAAACGCGAGTTTCGCAAAGGGCTGCAGGGTCGCCCGCCCCGGCCGTGCCCGCGACTCTAAGGCAGAGTGCACCCGGGCAGTCGCGGCAACCCCAGTCGGCTCGCTGCTGACGTGTCGGGTCAGTACTGCTCCAGGATCGCTAGCCGCCAGGACAGCTTCCAGCAGTGCCCGTTGGCCGTCCTTGAGCCCAGCCCTCCCACACAGTCGGATCAACTCGCTTGCAGCGCTCACCAGTGACATGCCGTGACTCTATAAGCCAGCACCTGTCCTGGTATCCGTGGCGAATCGCGTCAGCAAGCCAACCTTCGACACGCTGACTTGACAGGGAAGGCCAGGGCGCCGAGTACGGCGCCAAGTGCCCGCAGATCAGGCAACTGGAGTTCCGATGGGTTCCAGGTCGAGGGTGTTTGGACGTTGCACGGATTCTGGCCTGGTCAGCGGCTTGTGGACTGGGTCCACTCGTTCGTGCGAGGCTTCGGCACTTGCTAGCAGATTCCTGGAGAAACAGCCTAACTTGCATGCTTGTGGTGGATTCCGGGAGTCGCCGGTTCTCGCTGCTTGCCAGCGGTACCGGTCAGGAAGGTCAGGCTGGGCGGGGAGAGCCCGGCCTGGCGGATGTAGTCACCTTGCAACGGCGAGCTGCGGAGACGTCGTCGCTGGAGGACGAGCGCGACCTGTACCAGGGCACTCTGGCGGAGTACTGCTGGGCTTGGGACGTCGCTGGGCTCGCTCCGGCGTTCATGGCAATTGGCATACGAGCATCTGCTACCGCGATGCACTACCTTCGCGCCGCTCACCCCGCCCAGACCCCATCGCACCATGACCTGCACACCCGGGCTGAGCCAAGGCTGTGGTGGCTTCGATCTATGACGAGGCCCGGGAGACCGCCCACCCGGTCCGCCTGATGCGCGTCTTCGGCATCTGCAGCGCGACCGTCGCGAAGTACGTCGCCGCCGCCCACCCGGACAAGAAGGTCGATCCCATCCAGGCATGAGCCTGGTCGCCAGTCGACACGAACGGGGTCGACGCACAGGCTCCGCTTGGAAAGATTTAGTGAGCAATGGTCAACTGTGAATCCCGAAAAGCCACCCTCTTTGCTCACGCTCAGAGAAGATGGCAGGTCAATGGCCAGTCAGGCGATTACTTAGAGTAATTCACGATTCCAGTGTGGAGAATCCCATGATGCGGCGCCCTTTGGGAAGGGTGATTTGGGTCACCCACCTCTCGGTGGGGGTCTGTGAGTGCAAGGCATATCTTTCAGATGCCAGAAGGCCGGGGGATGAAGATCCCCCGGCCTCCCATTGGCGTCGAGCTCTCACTTTCCAGGGTCAAAGCTTCGGCGCTCGTCACAGTGTCCCCCATTGCCACAGTCGATGGCCAGCAGCAGCTTGCCCTGTGCGCTTCCGGCTCTCCGGGTCGTGGTGGGGGATGCGGAGGAATATACGATGTTGAACCCCGCCACAGTTTGGGGCGCGCTAATCATCGCGATCATGGGGGAGGCGGGCTTCCGCATTCTTCAGCTGATGATTAGCCGTATCACAACGTTGGACATGAAGTCCCCCGTCAACGTGATCATTTGCGTTGCCATCGGAGCCTTGGCTGCCGTCCTCGCGGTGCTGGCCATCGCGGCCTTGTACCTGCATGGCCGCCCCATCCTGGTCTGACAGCTCCATCGTTGGACGAGCGAACCCGCTGGACTCTTGCTACATCACAGGCAGAGAGCAGCGGGTTCCGTCCTTTTTACCTGCAGGATTGTCGGAACTCGTCGGTTTCTGGGTTGGGTCGTCTCCCAGGCACCACTGGCAGCGTTCCACCTCGCCAGCGGAGGCGGCGACGGCGGGGGAGGTGAGGAGTCCTCGTACATTCTCGACCACCAGGAGGTGCGGGCGCAGGGCCTCGACGGCGCGGGCCACGTGCAGCCAGAGACCGGATCGGGCTTCGGGGTTGAGCCCGGCGCGGCGGCCGGCGACCGAGACGTCTTTGACAGGGGAAGCCCGCCGTGAGGACACACACCCGCGGAACGTTGGCGCAGTTGACCGTCGTGATGTCGCCCAGGTTCGGCACGCCGGGCCAGTGGCGGGACAGGATCGCGGACGGGCCGGGTTCGGTCTCGGTGTGCCAGGCGACGGAGCGTCCGAGTACGGCCAGGACCCCGAGGTCGAGGCCGCCGTACCCGCTGCACAGGCTGCCGACCAGCGGCCCGGGGCTGGTGGCAGTGTGGGTCGGCGTCACCGCCGGGGCCTTCGCACGCAGATTCCGCGCCCACGGCAGATGCTGGTCCTCGTCGGTCCTGGCGATCAGGGCAATCTGGCCAGCGGCCTCGCTGAGCTGGGCGGATGCGCGGCTGACGTGGTTGATCGCGCTGGTGTACGCCTCTGCGGCCCGGACGGTGTGCTCCGGCGCGGAGGGCAGGGTGGAGAGGAAGGCGAACTCGGTGCCCATTTCGTTGATCAGGGAGCCGAGGTGGGCGACCTGGCGGCCGAGCGCAACGGCGTCCGGCAGCTCGGTGGGTGCTACGTCGGGAAGCCTGTCTGCCTGGTCCCGCAGGGTGTTGGCGTGTGCGGTGAGGGCGGCGGCTGTGGCGGTGGTCACGAGGAACTCCGAAGATGCTGGCGGATGGCGGGGAGGCGAACTCCCCCAGGGTGCGAAGGCGCTGATGGACTGGGCTCCGGCCCCGGTCGTGCGGCTGGCTGCGCGGGGCTGCGAGCACGGGCGGCCTTTACGCGGGCGCCTTGGTCGTCGACAGGCAGGGGCTGCGGTACGGGAGGCGAGGTGGCGGTGCGCCAGCGGGCCCGCACCTCCTCCAGAGGGCCGAGGGCGTGCAGCGCGTGGCCGATCAGCTGCCCGGGGGCGAGGCGCCGGTCGTCGGCATGGGCGGCGATCTGCTGTGCGGCGCCGACGGCGGCGCGGGTGAGGGAGGAGCGCAGGAGCTGCTCGCCCAGTCACTCGGCCGACCCCGCCGCGCCATCGCGCAGCACCGGCTCAAGCTGTTCCTCGGTGAGCGTGCCTTCGGTGAGCAGGCCGCGCCGCTGGACCTCCCACAGCGTGGTGACCGGGTCGATCGGCTCGCCCCGGTGGTGGAGCGCACCGAGGCAGCGGTAGAGGTGGCCGTGGCCGGGAACGGCGAAGTCCTGGGGGCGCAGCCAGTCGAAGACCTCGCCGATCGCGCCGTTCTGGTGGACGAGCAGGGAGAGCAGGAACTGCTCGTCTTCCGCCTGTGCTGCCGCGGTCGGCTGTCCGGCGACAAGGAGGGGAGGTGTCCTCGGGGCGCTGGCCCGGGGGCGGGTTCCCCAGCGCTTGGCGAGGCCGTCCAGGACGCCCGCGAGTACGTCGGCCTGGGCAGCGGTGCCGTGGACCTCGTGCTGCCCGGCGTCCTCCCGGGCGACGGCGAGCAGGCGGTTGGCGTGCTCGGCGACGGTGCGGTGGATCGACCCCTCCAGCACCATCCGCCCGTAGAGCGGCGCGTGGGCGGGGCGCGGGCAGGCGGCGACGAGGGTGTGGAGGTAGGAGGCGGTGAGCCCGCGCACCTGCTGGCCGGCCTCGGCGAGGGTGTCGGTCAGCCACGCCACCGGCACCGCGCCCTCCGTACTGAGGGCCGGGTGGTCCTCGGCGCGGAGCTTGCGCAGCGCGGCGAACAGCGCCTGGTGGCCGGGCCGGTAGAAGTCGCGTGGCTCCAGCCAGTCGAGGCCGCCGAGCTGGCGGGGGTCGAGCAGGACCGCTCCGAGGACGGCCTGCTCGCCGGTGAGCAGCGGGTCCATCACTGGCTCCGGCGGCTGCGGGTGCCGCGGTCGGCGCGGAGCTTGGCCACCGCGAGGTCGGCGGCGGCCTTCGCGGCGGCGAAGCGGTCCAGCTCACCGCCGAACGTTGGGTCGGTGGCCAGGATCGAACCGGTGCCGGTGATCAGCCACCACTGGCTGCCCCGGCGGACGACCGGCGCCCCGGTCAGCGGGGCCGGACGGTGCTGGGCGGCAGGCGAGTTGGCGTCGGACATGAGGACCTTCCTGGGAGTCGATCGGTGGTTCAGCGGCTGCGGTGGGCGATTGCCGGGACGGGCACCGCGACGGCATCGGCCGGGACTGGCGGTGGCGCGTCCGGACCCAGCGCGCGGGAGGGCGAGGAGACGGTGGCGGCCCGGACCCGGGCCTGGTCCGCCCCGGGGTGACCGTGGGCGCGCACGGCCTCGGCGGTCGCGGTGAAGCGGCGCCGGGAGGACTCAAGTCCGGAGGGTGGCGTCCACCTGGCTGCGTTGGCAGTGAGCACCGGGGCGAGGGAAGCGACCTCGTCGGCCGGGACCGAACCTTCGGCGAGCAGCCGGGACTGCGCTGACCACAGGTGCAGGAATCAGTTCCCGTCCTCCAGCAGGGCTGCCTCCACACGGGCAGCCCCCGGAACTTCCTGGTAGACCCACGTGCTCCTGCGCGGCCGCTGCCAGCCGGGCCCGGCGAACGATGGATCGGGCACGTCGGCTGGGCTGCCCGACCCCAAGCGTCCGGCGACGGTGGCGTTCCGGCGGGTCACGCCGCCAGCCCGAAGGAGTCACGGCCGATGCTGACCGGCTGGCCGGCGCGGCAGGCCCACGGCGAGCAGCCGTCCGCGTCGCCAGCCTCCAGTTCGGCGTCCGCGAGCGCGTCGAAGACATCGGTCTGACGGCCCGCCCACTCGTGCGCGGTGACCCGGTCGATCGGCGCCTCGTCCAAGGGACGGCGGCTGCGGTGCAGATACGCCTGCCCCAGCAGCGGGGTGCCTTCCGCGGTCGCCCGCGCGTTGCCATTGCGGATGGTGCGGTCGAACGCGACGACGTCCTCCCACTCCTTCGGTGAGCCGTCGCGAAGGGCCCGCCACTGGGCATTGCCGTGGAACGGGCAACCCAGGCAGCTGCTCTTCGGGGTGGACTCGAAGCCGCGCGAGCGCAGCAGCCGCAGGCAGTCCGCGCGGGAGAACCCCTCCTCGATCAGGGGGAAACGATTCTTCATGTAGGCGACGTCGGCGTCCTTGGCCCGGTGGAACTCGTCGGTGCTGATGCCGATCCACTGCTCGACGAACACCCCGGCCGGCACCCGCTGTGGGCGCGGGTGGCCGAGCAGGGCGCGGACCTTCTCCTTGATGGGCCGGATTTTGTACTGACCCGTGCACTGGCGTCGTGAAAGTCCTTCGGTTCCTTGGGGGTTGAGGATGTGCAGTGGCATCGACGCGAAGCGCTTCGTCGGGTCGAGGGCATCCGCCCTGATGTTGCCGGAGGAGACCCGCAGGATCGGGATGCCGACGGGCTCGGCGATCTCCCGCTCGATGCGGTTGAGGTGCTCGTAGACGGCGCGCGGCTCCCAGCCGGTGTCGGCGAAGATCGCGGCATCGAGGCGCGGCAGGTGGCCTTCGGCGGCCAGGAGCAGCAGCACGCTGCTCTGTACTCCAGCGCCGAGGGACAGAACTCGCAGGGCGGGAACGGTCGTTGTGGTCAAAGCGGTGTCCTTGGCGTGGGCGGGTGGGCGTGGCACACCCGGTGAATCGGAGGAGGGGTAGCGACTGGAAGGCGGCGCCGGCCGAAGAAGGGCGGACTCCTGGGTCGGCGCCGCCGGGTGGGGCGGGTCAGGCCGAGAGGGTGAAGTCGTCGCGACCGGCGCTGCCCTTGGCGAGGGCGCGTTCGGTGATGGCCTTGGTGGCGAGGGCGGAGGCCGGGCCGATGGTCTTGGCGGAGCGCTCCTTGTACCAGGGCTTGAGGTCGAGCATCGCCACGCGCATGCCGGTCGCGAAGAGCAGGATCCTGCCCTTGGGCAGGGCGCGGATCTCGTCGGGCGGCAGGACGCGCTCGGTGCGCATCGACACCGAAGTCGACTTGCCGCTGCCGGAGTCGGAGACGGAGACGGTCTGCACATCGTGCTCGCCGATCTGCCGCGACAGCTTGTCCGCGAAGTCGGCGTCGTCGATACCCGACCCGACGATCTTGACGGTGGCCGCGCTCCACAGGGCGTCCATGCCGGCCTCTCCCCAGCAGCGCTGGCCCTGGCGGTAGGACTGCAGGATGGTGATCGGGATGACGCCCCGGCTGCCGAGGTGGGAGTAGAGGTCCGGCAAATCGCTGATCTTGCAGACGTTGGCGGCCTCATCCAGCACGCAGAGCGCGGGCGGGTCGAGCCGTCCACCGGAGCGCTCGGCGACGATGACGGCGGCGCGCATCACCGCATCCGCCGCAGCGGCGATGATCGCGCTGGCTCTTTACGCCGTGCCGTCGTTCGCCCCACCCTGTAACGGTCGGTGACTCGTGCGCGTGTCGGGCCGGGAGGGGATGGATGTCGAAGGGCACCTCGGGGGAGTACTGGTCGGCGCCGGCGTTGCCCAGCCGGTTCAAGCACGACCTGCTGAGCCGCTACATTCCCAAGTTCGGCGGCATGACCGGTTCGCCGGGTGGCCAGGTCGTCTACCTGGACGGGTACGCGGGGGAGGGGCGTTATCTCAACGGGGAGCCCGGTTCAGCCGATCGGGTCCTGAAGGTTGCGGCCGATCATCAGAAGAAGGGCGCGGTGTGGTGGACGTGCTTCTTCGCGGAGAAGTCCGCGGAGTCGTTCACCCATCTCGAAGCGCTGGTGGGCGAGTACCGCGCTCAGGGGGTGGACGCCCGCGCGTTCCACGGCGACGTTCTCGGCCAGATGGATGAGGTGCTGCTGGCTGCCGAGGGCAAGCCGCTGTTCCTGTTTCTCGACCCGTGCGGCCTGGCGCTGCCGTTCGAGCGGCTTGTCGACGTTCTCGCGGGCCGCCGATCCACTGGCGCCTGGCCGCCGACCGAACTGCTGCTGAACTTCAGCATGATGGCGGTGCGCCGGATCGGCGGGAACTCGCAGTCAGCGAAGGGGAACGAGCGGACGAACGAGCGCCTCGACGCGGTCTGCGGTGGGAGCTGGTGGCGGAAGCACTTCGCTGACGGCTACACCCGGGACGCGGACGAACGGGTGGCCGCCGAGTACAGCCGACGCCTCGGGCGGAGGACCGGGATGCGCATGGTGTCCGTCCCAGTCACCAAGGGGCCGGGCCAGAAAGCGGTCTACAACCTGGTGTTCGGCACTCGCAGCAACCACGGCCTGTGGGTGTTCGGCGACGCGCACGCCCGTGCGCGGGACACCTGGTGGCAGGAGCTCGTCGTGCAGGAGGAAACCGCCGACGACGCCCTCTTCGCACTGGCGAGCTTGCAGCGGCCCGATCCCGAGAAGGTGTACCGACAGGCCGTGCCGGTCATCGCCGAGAACATCGGGAGGCTGCTGCGGCGGGGACGACCGTTCAGGCTGGTCGACCACACAGTGCAGGTGTTCGGCGACTACTACGGCCAAGTGCCGGAGAACGTGGTCCGCAAGGCCGTGCAGCACCTGCACGCCGTCGGCGCCACGCCCACTGACGGCAAGGGGTCGCGGATCAAGAACCTGGAGGTACGGCCTCCGCTCAGGCAGTGACGGGCAACGGGAGTTGATCCCAGGTCCGTCCGTCGAGCAGCCGCCCGCCGGCCTTGGGCGTGCGCCCGCCCCACTGCTTGAAGAAGAACGCCACCTCGTCCCGGAGACAGGCGTCACGCACGTCCTGTACCCAGGCCGTGTCCATGGGACGGTGATTCGGTCCGGACTCGCCGCCGGCGATCACCCAGTGGATACCGTCCAGTTGCAATCCGTCCAGCGGGCCCAACAGCGGTTCGCAGGACAGAAACCGGACCGCAGCGGAAACAGCACGGAGATCGTCGATCCGGTCGATCTCGTCCACACTCTCCACCGACACACCCATCCACACGTTGGGCGGCCACTCCAGCCGGTCCGCCATCCGACGCAGCCGACGGGAGCGCTTGGTGAGCACCTGGTAGGTGTGCTGCGGCGTGTCCGCCATCACGTCGAACACCTGGCGGACGAAGTCGAGCGGGACACGGGCATGGAACAGGTCGGACATGGAGTTGACGAAGACCGTCCGCGGGCTGCGCCACTTGTACGGGAGTCGGAGCGTATCCGGATGAACAGTGAGGTCGAAGCCCGGCCCTGACGTTCGCGGATCGCCGTCATTCTGGTACTTCGCCGCACCCATCGCCTTCAACCGCTTGGCGAGCGCGAGCGCGTAGCAGTTGTCACATCCGGCCGATACACGATCACATCCTGTGGTGGGGTTCCACGTCGCCTCCGTCCACTCGATGTTGCTGCGCTCGCCCACTGTCGCTCCCGATCTCCGTTGTGCACCACGGGTGTGCGGCCGCACGGCCTCCCGTGGCCCGGCCGGGTCCACCCTCCTCCGTGAACCGGAGCTCTGTCGAACCCGGCAGGTCATGGCGCCGTCGCTCACGGTGTGCGCGCACCACCGGAGGGCAGCGCGGCCAAGCTGGGCCATGTGCCGGAAGCTCGGCGCGCCCACAGAGGGCGTGTGCCAGCCGTCAGCCAGGAGAAGCCCGTTCCCTCCGCGCGCCTCTCGTAGCGCACCCCTGACGGGTGCGGGCGGTGCGTAACGACACATCGCGCCGCATCGTCCGGGATCTAATCGATCAAGACCTTGCGAGCGACGGCAGGCCGCGAGGACCTGCCGGGTCAGGTCAGCATGAGGTCAGCATGAGTACGTGCAGACGCTGTCTCACGCGCTCAAACATGAGACTCATGCGCTCCCGGTCTTGTTCAACCGGAGGGCCGCCAGTCGGACTTCCTGTGGGCCGGTCCCAGCGGCCTCGGCTGACCACCCCAACCCCTCGAAGAGCTCCCGGCACGACAGCGCAGCGGACATTCCTGCAGGTCAGGGCATGGCATCGAATCATTGCCTGCGTGGGTGGTGCTCGCGTGTCAGCACAGCGGGACGCCGGTGCCTTCCAGGCTTCTCCCGAAGCTCCCAGGTCTGTAGTATGCGCTCACCGGATCGGCCGACATACTCCGCCCAGTTCTACCTCGACTGCCTCTCCCAGGCGTCCTACCTGATCGCCGACGAACGCACCGGCCGCGCCGTCGTCGTCGACCCGCGACGGGACGTGGACGAGTACGTCGCCGAGGCCGAGGCGCACGGCTTCACCGTCGAGGCCGTCATCAACACGCACTTCCACGCGGACTTCCTCGCCGGCCACCTCGAACTCGCCGCCCGCACCGGCGCGTGGATCGGTTACGGGCGCCGCGCCGAGACGGAGTACCCGATCCGTAAGCTCGCGGACGGCGAGAGGATCGAACTCGGCGACGTCACCCTCCAGATCATGGAGACTCCCGGCCACACCCCCGAGTCGATCAGCGTCCTGGTCTACGAGCAGTCCGAGGACGCCGTCCCGTACGGGGTCCTCACCGGCGACGCGCTGTTCATCGGCGACGTCGGCCGCCCCGACCTGCTCGCCTCCACGGGCGTCACCGCCGAGGAACTCGGCGTCATGCTCTACGACAGCGTCCACCGCAAGCTGATGGCCCTGCCCGACGAGACCCTCGTCTTCCCCGCCCACGGCGCCGGATCCGCCTGCGGCAAGAACCTCTCCACCGAGAAGCGGTCCACGATCGGCCAGCAGCGCCGGACCAACTACGCCTGCCAGCCCATGGACCAGGACACCTTCGTCCGCATCGTCACCGCCGGCCAGTCCGCCGCCCCCGCCTACTTCGGCCACGACGCGGCCCTCAACCGGCAGGACCACCCGCCGCTCGACCGCACCAGCCCCACCCGACCGCTGTGCCCCGAAGGCTTCAAGGAAGCCCGCGCGGCAGGCGCCGTCGTGCTGGATGCCCGCAGCCCCGAGGAGTTCGGCGCCGGACACGTCCGCGGCGCCGTCAACGTCCCCCTCGACGGCCGCTTCGCCGAACAGGCCGGCACCGTCCTCAGCCCCGACAGCACCCTCGCGATCATCGCGCCGCAGGACCGCGAGGACGAGGTCGTCACCCGCCTCGCCCGCATCGGCTTCGACCGCATCGCCGGCTACCTGCGCAACCCCGCGGGCGCCCTGCCCGCCCTCGCCGACCACCTCACCCCCGCCAGCCGCCTCACCGCCGACCAGCTCCGCACCGCCCTCACCACCGACCAGCCCCCGACCGTCCTGGACGTCCGCACCTGCGGAGAACGCGAAGCGGGCTCCGTCGAAGGATCCCTCCACATCCCCCTGGCCGAACTCCCAGCCCGCCAGGGCGAGATCCCCACCGACCGCCCCCTGGTCGTCCACTGCGCCGGCGGCCACCGCTCCTCCATCGCCGCCAGCCTCCTGCGCCACCACGGCCACCCCGACGTCTCCGACCTCCTCGGCGGCTACGCCGCCTGGCACACCCACACCCACACCATCGGGCTCTGACCTCAGTACCCTCCGCCCGGGCCTCGGGCGCTCCCGAAGGCAGTGCCCCGCCACATGGCTCCCAGGACACCACCCCAGCCTCGGAGTGACTCGTCACCGGCTTCCGTCTCACCGTCCAACCCGAGTAGCGACGGCAGCGGGCTCCTCGGGTGCGTCTGTGGTGGTGCGGTACAGGTGAGCGCGCTTGCCGTGCTCGGGTGCCACGCTCAGACCAGGCACGTCCGGATCATCGCCACGAGCGGCGGTGCGTCCGGGCTCGGTTGGACCTCGTTGACGGCCGAGTAGCCCCAGGACTCGTACAGCGCGAGCACTTTGCCGTCACCGGCGGCGGGATTCACCATCAGGGTGATTCGTTCCTCGGGTCGGTTGCCCGCAAGCCCCACTCGTGGACGCGGCGGGCGGCGCCCGTGCCGCGCCAGGGTGTGCGGACTCCCAGCTCCTTGAGAGCGAAGACCGGGTGGGCGGTGAGGTCGGGCGCCATCGGCTTGGACATCCGGGTCCACCAGCGGTCGCCGGAACGGATGGTGTTGCCGTAGGCGTAGCCGATCGGCTCGTCCCCGTCGTAGCCGACGACGGCTTCCAAGCCGGGCTCGCCGCCGTGGCGGTCGAGGCGCTCGGCGGACGTGGTGACGGCGTAGTGGGGAAGGTGGAGCAACGGCGCTCGGACGTCCGCGTAGAGGTCGATCCTCGTGGTGGCGTGGCCCGTTCATACCCCGGCTCGTGCGGTGATCCGGCCCTCAGCGATCGCGGCGGTGAGTGCGGCGTGGTCGGAGCGGGTCTGATCGGTGTACGCGAGCGCGAAGTCGGCGACGGCCCGTTCGAAGGCGTCGCTTGCGGGCCTGCCGCCCCGCTGCGACGGAGTCGGTGGTCATCGGTTCCACTCGGTCAGTGTCGCCGCGTATCGGCCGAGCCGGGCGCCCGGGGCGGCCGATCGGGTGCACGCTCCGGGCGTCGCGGGCGTCATCAGCGCGGCTGTGGGCCGGTCGGGTGCACGACCGCCCTGGTGCTCTCGACGGCGCGCGCGACGGTGTGCGCCATCGCGCCGGCGATGACGAAGAGGCTGCTGATGAGGATCCAGCCATCCCGCTCGTTGACGTCGGGGCCGGCGGCGGGGGCGGCGCGGTCCGACACGGACGCACGATGCGGAGCGGGGCGCACCATGTCCTTGGTGATCGCGACGACGCCCGACAGCGCGTGCGCGACCGCGCCGGCGACGAGCGCCGAGGAACCGAGGACGAGCCAGTCGACACGTCCGAGCTCGGGGGAGCCGGGCGCGACGGTGAGACGTGATATCCGGTGGTGGATGCCGGGCATTGGTCTCGTCTCCCTCGGTGAGTGCGGTGGGACGATCCCTCCCTTCCGACGTTCACAGAAGACGGCCGGGGCGCCATGGGCCGTTCGGCCCCTACATCGCGGGTCGGACGGCCGTGGGACCGTGTGTGACGGTGACGCTCCCGAGTGGAGTCAACTTCTCCACGGGTAAAGGCCGTTCGGACCATTGACGCGGTCCGGTCGGCCCACCACCGGTGGACGGGCCCGGTCCTACGGTGGATGTAGGGCCTCCGTTCGGAGGTCCTTCCACCAGCCGAGCTTCCGGGGCGATCGTGATGAGAGACGACGACCTACTCCGCACGAGGGCCAGGATGTGCCGGGACAGCGCGTCGGTGTCGCTGGAAGGCGAGCTCGACATCGCGACGACGCCGCTCGTGGGCGAGGCCGTCGCCCGGGCCCTCGCGGCTCGCCCGCATCGGCTGGACCTCGATGTCGCGGCCCTCACCTTCTGCGACGCCGCCGGCGTGCGAGCCCTCCTCCGGGCCCGCCGAGTCTGCCGCGTCCACCACGCGGAGTTCCGTCTCATCGGTGCCCGGCCGGGGTTCCAGCGCGTCCTTGCCCTGCTCCGGGTCACCGATCTCCTGCCTGTTCCACCGGCGCCGGTCCGGAGCCCGGCGGCCGTCCGATCCCCGGAGCCCCTCTGAACCGGCTTTTCCCTTCTCCCGCCCCCGTTTCGGGCCGGGCGGCCGCCACCGAAGGAGTCCGTGTCATGACCAGCAGCGCCACCGAAGCGCCCCGCACCACCCGCGTCCCCGAACCGCGCCCCTTTGCGACGGGGTGGACGGTCTTCGCGGCGATCATGCTGACCGCCGGCGGCATCATGGCGATCTTCCAGGGGATCGCCGGCATCGCCAAGGACAGTTTGGTAGTCGTCACCCGGTACTACGTGTACTCGATGAACACCACAGGATGGGGATGGATCCATCTGATCCTCGGCATCGTCGTCCTCCTGGCGGGCGTGGCGCTGTTCAGCGGCGCCGCCTGGGCCCGAGGCATGACGGCCACGGACGACGACTGTTCCGGAATCCCCGCGCGACCGCGGCCGCGCGGGGACCGTCATTCCTTGTCCGCCGCCTCGTTCGCCGGGGCCGGATTCGGAGTGCCCAGGAGCCGGGCGAGTCGGCCCTGGCTCGCGACCACGTATCCGCCGCCGATCCCGAGCGTGAGGGCCGTGAACATCACGATGAGCCAGCTGAGCAGGGTGAAGACCATACCGAGCGGACCGAACTGCGTCACGCTGCGGTTCAGCGAGCGGGGGATGTAGAGCCGCGATCCCGAGGCGAGCGCCGTCAGCGCGGCACTGGTCAGCACGGCCCCCGGAAGCAGGGGGAGCCAGGGGACCCGGCCCCCGAGCAGCAGGTGCTGCGTCCACCACCAGAGCAGAGTCGCCGTGATCAGGTAGAGGACCACCCCGAGGCCGTCGCCCACCCCGAATCCGGCCCGTACCCGCCCCTGGACGGTGAGAGCGGCGAGCCACACCAGCAGCCAGGCGAGCCATCGCCATGCCGCCAGACGCCCTGCCAGGTGGGGCAGGTGCCAGCTCCGTTCGCACAGACGCTGCAGGATACGGCTGCAACTCGTGGCCGAGAGCAGGGTCACCACGATGCCGACGGCGCCGAAGGCATCGGCGCTGGTGGTCTGCCTGGTCTGGAGCACCCGTTCAACCTCGTCGAGCGAGGAACCCCGGAGCCCCAGGACAGTGCGCAGGGAGTCCGAGACGCTGCTGCGCACCTCCTGCGGCATCAGGGCGGCCAGCACGAACAGCACCGGGATGGCGGTCAGGAACGCCTGCGCCGCAAGACGGGTGGCGGTGTCCAGGACGTTGATGTGCATCAGCTGCGCCGCGAGTCGGCGTGGGAACGGGGCATCGCGCAGCGTGGCCGTCCGCCCCCGCAACCAGGCGGATCTGGCACGGATCCAGCGAGCGCGCCCGGGCTGATCACGCTGTTCCGCCACTGCGCAATCCCTCCGATCGCCGTCGGCACCACCGGCCGCTGCTGCGGTCCGTCGTGGGCGACGGCACTGCGGGTTCCGTCCAAGACTGGGCAGCGCGATGGCGTTCCGCATGCCGGGCGGCCCGCCGTTCGGCGAAACGGCGCCAGGGTTTCACCTGGCAGAGGCGGACCGGTCCCAGCCGCGCACCCCGGCCGAGGTCTCTCCGGGGAGCGCGCAGTCATACGGCCGTACCCCCTCCGGACGGACCATCCCGGGGTGCCGGTGGCCGGGCTCTACGGGGCAATGGTGGTCAGCGGTGCCACGGCCGCGCGGAGAGCTGGGAGATCCGATGAACGAGCCGCCAGGGCCTCCGTCCGCACGGGGGGCGGGCGAGGCGGGCAACGGCGGCTCGCCCTCCGGTGCCGGGCGCCCCGCCATGGCCGGGCGGATCGTCATGAGCACGGTCTCGGCCGTGCTGATCACGCTGACCTGCATCCTGGTGCCGGTCTCGCTGCTCACCGTCTGGGTGCACGACATCGCGCTGGACACCGACCGGTACGTCGCCACGGTCGCTCCGCTGGCGACCGACCCCGCCGTCCAGGACGCCGCGGTCAACCGGCTCACCCGAGCGGTGGACGTGAAGGTGGACGGCCCAGCGGTCGCCTCCGACCTGGCCGCCTGGCTGCAGTCGCAGGGCCTGCCCCCCAGGGCCGCCTCCGCCGTCAAGGCACTCGGGCCGAAACTGGACGACGCCGTAAACCAGGTGGTCACCAAGGCTGCGACACAGGTCGTGCACAGCGACGCGTTCTCGACGGTGTGGACGCAGGCCAACCGCTCCGGCCACGCGGCCGTGGTCCACGCCCTCACCGGGCACGGCCGGGGCGCGGTCGGCGTCACCGACGGCACGGTCACCCTCGACGTCGGGACGGCCGTCGACCGGCTGAAGGACGAGCTGGTGGCCGCGGGGGTGTCCCCGGCCGCGAAGATCCCGGACGTGAACAAGCAGATGGTGCTCTTCCAGTCCGACAAGCTGGCCAAGATCCGCGGCGCCGCGCACGCGCTCGACGTGGTCGGCAACTGGATGCCCGTCCTCACCGTGCTGCTCGGCGCGATCGGCGTCCTCCTGGCGCGGCGCAAGCGCCGGGCCCTGGTGACCACCGCCCTCGGTGCGGCCGGCGCCTGCCTGGTGGTGGCCATCGCCTTGGTGATCGCCCGGCACTACTACCTCGACCACCTGCCCCCGGCCGTGCAGTCCCCGGCTGCGGCTGCGGCGATCTTCGACAGGCTGCTCCACTTCCTGCGGATCAGCCTGCGCACCGCGATCGTGCTCGGCGTGGTGGTGGCACTCGGCGCGTACCTGTCCGGGGCGGGACGGTTCCCCCGTGCCGTCCGCGGCCGAGCGGACGCCGCTGCGGACTCCGCGGCCCGCTGGGGCGACGCCCACGGCGTGCGCACCGGACGGGCCGGCACCTGGACCGAGGCCCACCGCCGCTGGGTCGTCCTCGCGGCCGTGCTGGTCCTGGCCCTGGCGTTCGCCCTGTGGAACCACCCGACCGTGCTGACCGTACTGCTCCTCGTCCTGGTGCTCCTCGCGGTGATTGCCGTCCTGGCGCTGCTCGCCGCGTCCGGACGGGTGGGCGAAAGGCGCGGGACCGGTGAGTGACGTCGGGTGGGCAGGGGTGGCGGTGGCCGGTGTCACCGCCGCCTACGCGCTCGGCTCGCAACGGCTGGCGAGCACACCGGTGTCCGCGGCTATCGTGTTCGTCGGGGCCGGCATCCTGCTGGGGCCGGTCGGCCTTGACCTGATCAGCCTGCAACACGACCGCGGACCGTTGCTCGCCCTCCTGGAAGCCGCCCTGACCCTGGTGCTGTTCACCGACGCCATGGCCGTGCGTCCCGGGGACCTGCGCACCGGCGCCGCCTTACCGGGCCGACTGCTCGGCATCGGCCTGGTGCCCAGCATCGCGCTGGGCTGGCTGCTGGCCTGGCCGGTGCTGCCCGGGCTCACCGGGTGGGAGCTGGCGTTGGTGGGCGCTGTCCTCGCCCCTACCGACGCGGCGCTCGGCAGCAGCGCGATTGCCAACCCCCGGGTGCCTGCGCTGGTGCGCCAGGCACTGAACGTGGAGAGCGGGCTCAACGACGGCATGGTGCTGCCGTTCTTCGTACTCTTCCTGGCGGCCATCCCCGGCACCCCGTACGCCGAGGAGGGGGCCGGCGGGACCTTCTGGAGGGCGCTGCTGCTCAGCACCGTCCTCGGCCTGGCGGTCGGGGGTGGTGGCGGCCGGCTGTTGCAGTGGTCGCGCGAACGCGGCTGGATCACCAGGGAATGGCGTCAGATCCTCGTCCTCGCGGTGGCCGCGGCGTCCTACGGCTTGGCCGCGGTCACCCACGGAAGCGGTTTCATCGCGGCCTGGGTGGCCGGGTTCGCCTTCGCGTACGCGATGCGCGGCAGCGGGCCGGCGGTGCCGGACCGTGATGACACCGCCCACCTCGCCGAGGACCTGGGCAACCTGCTGGCCCTGTTCAGCCTGCTGGTCTTCGGCGCCGTGCTGCTCGGCCCCGCACTGGAGCACCTCAGCTGGCGCATCGTCGGCTACGCCCTGCTCAGTCTCACCGTGGTCAGAATGGTCCCGGTCGCCCTCTCCCTCGCCGGAACCGGGCTGAAGGCGCCCACCGTGGCCTACGTCGGGTGGTTCGGGCCGCGCGGTCTGGCCTCGGTCGTGCTCGGGCTGCTGGTCGCGGAGCAGCACGTCCCGGGGGTGGAACTGATCGGCCGGGTGGTCGCGGTCACCGTCGGCCTCAGCGTGATCCTGCACGGGGTGTCCGCGGTGGTGCTCTCGGACCGCTACGGCCGCTGGTACGAGCGCGCCGCCGAGCGTGACCCGGGACTGCGGGAGAGCGCTCGCAGGCCGCCCGCGATCCGGCACCGATGGGTCGACTCGACCGACGCACCGGGGGAGTGAGTCCGCCGTCCGGTGTCATACCTCACCCGGTCAGCCCCGGTCAGCCCGGTCGGCCCCGGTCGGCCCCGGTCGGCCCCGGTCGGCCCCGGTCGGCCACGTCCTGGCGATGTGCTTTCGAGGACCTGACCTAGATTCGACGAACCGCATCGTTCCGCGCGCACAGAGCAAGTGGCCATGACCCGTCGTCCGAACATCCTGCTGATCGTCACCGCCGAGGAGCGGGCCGCGATCCCGCGTTGAGCGGGGCACCCTCGGCACGATGCTGCGCCAGGCCGGCTACTACTGCACCTACCAGGGGAAGTGGCACCTCTCCAACGCGTACATCACCCCGCAGAACCCCGGACCGACCACCGACGCCCTGGAACCCTACGGGTTCAGCGAGTTCAACGACTGGGGTGACATCGACGGCGGCGCCTGGGCCGGGCTCAAGATCGATCCGGTGATCGCCGGCCAGGCCGTGAAATGGCTGCGCAACCGGGCGCCGGTCGTGGCGCCCGACCAGCCCTGGTTCATGGCCGTCAACTTCGTCAACCCGCACGACGTCATGAGCTTCGACTACGGGGGTTCCCCCCAGGTGCAGTTGCCCTTCGGGCTGGCGCACGCCGTGGTGGCGCGCGCGGCCGCCGACGTCCCGCTCTACCAACGCCGCTGGGAGTTCGACCTTCCCGCCAGCCTGAGGGACGACCTGTCCGGCGCGGCACCGGCGGTGGGCGAGTACGCCCGGATGCTCGACACCGTGTTCGGGCCCGTCGCCGACGACCAGCACTGGTACGACGGCCTCAACTTCTACCTGAACGCCATTCGGGACGTCGACCGCAGCATCGAACTCGTCCTCGACGCGTTGGAGGCATCCGGCCAGGCCGACCGGACCGTGGTCGTCTTCACCTCGGACCACGGCGAGGTGGCTGGTAGCCACGGCCTGCGCCAGAAGGGGAACCTGGTCTACGACGAGTTCCTGCTCTGCCACCCCGACGTGGCCGGCGGAGGCCGCACTGCGGCGCTCGCCTCCGCCGTCGACCTCGCGCCCACCCTCCTGGAGTTCGCCGGGCTGGACCGGGCGGCGACCGCCACCCGGTTCCCCGGGAAGCCCCACCCCCAGACCGGTACCGGCAGCCAGCGCCAGTACCTGGGCGCCGCTTGCGCGCAAACGGCGCAGGGGCCGTACCAGGTGCCCGGCCGCGCCCTGGGGGGGCGAACGGTCCGATCGGCGGGGTATCCACCAGTGTCCCCGTCCTCTCGCGTCGTCAGGTGCAACTTGCCAGGTGCAGTGACCAGCACCTTCGGCCGTCCCGGGCGGCGCGGCAAGCGCGCGACAGGCGGGCCGCACTCCAGACTGGCGGCGGCGGACAGGGCGCTCGGACGAAGGCGGAGGTACCAGTGGCCGAAGAGTCGAACGGACTCGACGACAGGAGGACCGGAGCCTGGTGGGCGCAGGGGCAGGAACCCGACTACCGCGCGACACTGGCCAACGAACGGACCTTCCTGGCGTGGAGCCGAACGGCCCTGGCACTGCTGGCGAGCTCACTGGCGGTCCTTCAGCTGGTCACCGGCGTGCCGGAGGCGCTGCGGCTGGCACTGTCCTGCCTGCTGGCCGCGCTCTCGCTCACCACCACCGTGCTGGGCTACGCCCAGTGGCGGATCCGCCAGCAGCGCATGCGGAGGGGACTTCCCCTCGGGCACGTGCCGGTGCAGGCTGTTCTGACCGCCGCCTTCCTCGTGCTCACGGGAGTGGTCAGCGCGGTGATCGCCGTGTCCCCGGGTGGCCGCTGACGGGGCCGGTACACCTGAGCGGACGAGCACCTGTTCGGCGGAGCGGGACCACGGCGGTCCTCGTCGTCGAGCGCCTGGGCGGGCGGCCGGCGTGCGGAGAGTGACGACGGGACCACCTCCACGACGGTGTGGTCATGCGGGGCCCCGCCACCTTCGAGGCCGAGCCCCGCATCGCCGTCCTCGCCACCGCGCACGACACCCCCGAGGACTGGCTGCGCGCCGGCCTCGGGGTTCGCGGTCGTCATCCGGTCGGTGGGCCGCCCTCCGGCGGGTCCGTGAGTGGCTGATGCTGCTGGACGCCCTCCTGCACGGCCCCCACCAGAAGCCGCGCCACCACTCCGAGGACCAGCAGATCGGCGACGATCTGGCCGATGGCCAGCAGCCGTGCGGTCTCCGTCTGCGGAACGATGTCGCCGAATCCGACCGTGCTGAACACGGTGACGGTGAAGTACAGCGAGCCCGTCCGGGAGAGCGGTTCACTGAAACTGGTCGGAGTGTCGCGGGCCATCAGGTAGTACGTCGCGGAGAAGAGCAGGAGAAAGAGGGGGAGCGTGGTGGCGAGTGTCTCCACGGCTTGCAACCGCGGGTGCGGGGACCGTGTGATCATGCGGATCTGCCAGGCCAGGAGCCCCGTGACGGCCAGCAGGCCCGCGATCAGCGCGAGCAGAGTGCGCGCCGTGAAGGGTTGGTCCATCGGCAGGAGGTAGTAGGCGGACACCATCCCGGCCGCCGTGAGGAGGCTCCGCACCAGCGTCAGCACACCCGCTTCATGGCGCGCCCAGGCCCGAGGTGCCCAGCGCCTGGGCTCTGGCTTGTGCTGCATCGGGGCGGCCTCCGGAGAACTCCGACTGCGCTCGCTGTGCCGACCGTAGTCTTCGGACGGCACGCTCGCGCGACTTTGACCGCGACCGGCGCGGTCATACGTCCTCCTCCCGATGGTGGGGCAGATCAGCCGCCGAAGAAACCGGAGGGCATGCGGGGCTGCCCACATCCGCACGACACGACGTCCCCGGATCCCGTGAGCCGACGCGGCGGGCCGGCGGGCCGCGCACGTCTGCGGCGAATGTTGACGTTCTGGCTGCGTCCGGCGTTCGCGCTGCGCGTCGTCGGCCGTTTCCAGCGGATCGTCGGCTTCGACCGGTCGATGGCACCGGCCACGACCGCGCTCTCGGCGTTGGTCCCGTTGCCGCTGTTGGTCTCGGACGCCGCAGTCGGCGCCGGGGGTGACACCGCGCCGGGGCGGGACTCGCAGCGCGCGGTCTCCGGCGCTGCGTCCGGATCGGGCTCCGGGGTTGAGGTCAGGTCTTCGTCACCAGGCGCTGGGCGGGGAGGTGACGGGTGAAGGCGAACCCCGCGAGGGTGATGCCCCCGGTGGTGAGGATCGCGATCTTGAGACCGTCCAGTTGGGCCGCCGAGTACGCGTTCAGGAGCTGCTGGGCCTGGTCCGGTGGCACCGCGGCGTTGGCCAGCCCCGTCTGGACCTGCGCCGTGGGGACGAACTGCACACCTGCCTCGACTGCGATGCCCACCTGCTGCCGCACGGCGTCCGAGATCTGGGGATTCCCCGCGATCTGCTTGTTGAAGGCTCCGGCGAGGGCGCTGATCAGGATCGCGCCGATCAGTGCGGTGCCGAGGGACGACCCCAACTGCTGGGCGGTGTTCTGCAGGCCGCCGGCCTCACTCCGCTCGGACTCGCCGACGCTGGACTGCACCACGTTGCCGAGCTGGGACGCGAGCAGCCCCATCCCCAGGCCGAGGACCCCCATCGCCAGGGCGAACGACAGGTTGTCGACCTTCGGCTTGATGCCTGCGAGCAGCCAGACGATCGCTACCAGCATCACCACCAGCCCGACGCGAACCAGCCTCCGGGGTGAGGCGACGCGGGTCAGCGCGGACCCGCCCAGGGCCGCGAGCAGCATCGTGATGGAGACCGGGAGCAGCCGCACCCCCGTCTGGAAGGCGTTGAACCCTTGGACGACCTGGAGATAGAGCGGGACGACGAAGAAGAGGCCGAGCAGGATGGTGCTCTGGGTGAGCAGCATGGCGAGGCCGGAACGCAGGGTCGGGAGGCGGAGGAGTCCGAGGCGGACCAGCGGGTCCCCGCCGCGTGCCTCCTTGCGCCGCTCCCAGGCCGTGAACAGCCCCAGGAGCACCGCCCCGGCGGCGATGACGAACAGGGTCGCGGAGAACCCGAAGACCGTGAAGGGGGACTTGCGCGGGTGGACGAGCCCCCAGGAACTGCTCTGCAGCACGCCGAGGACGACCAGGGCGAGGCCGGCGGCGGACAGCGCCGAGCCCACGGCGTCAAGGCGCACCCGGTCACCGGTGGCCGGGGACGCGTCGATCCAGCGCAGCAGCAGGAGGATGATCACGACCACGACGGCCTCGCCGGCGAAGACCAGGCGCCAGGTGAGGTACGTGGTGACCCAGCCGCCGAGGAGCGGTCCGACCGCGATGCCGACGCCGGACAGCCCACCGATGACACCGTACGCGACGGCGCGGTCGCGGCCCTGGTAGGAGCCGGCGACGAGGGCGGCCAGTGCGGGCAGGACCATGGCGGCCCCGAGTCCCTCGATTACCGACCAGCCCAGGGCCAGCACCCACAGCACGGGGGCGCTCGCTGTCACCACCGACCCCACTCCGTACACGGTGAGCCCGATCCCGAAGGCCCGACGGCGTCCCAGCTTGTCGCCGATCTTCCCGCCGGTGATCATGAAGGCCGCCATGACGAGTGCGTAGAGGGTGATGACGGCCTGGATCGCGGTGACCTCGGTGTGGAAGTCCTTGACCAGCTGGCTGATCGACACGTTCATCACGGCCGTGTCCAGCACCATGAGGAACTGGGCGGCGCCGAGGACGGCGAGGGCTCTCCAGTGCTCCATCAGTCCTGCTCCGTGGGTTCGTCGAGGCGGCGTGGGCGTTCGCGTCAGACGTCGGAACGAGCGGTGACCCGTCCGGCGGCGACCGCGTCGAGCAGTGCCCGGTGGTCGCGTTCGTTCTGGTCGGCGTAGGCGACCGCGAAGTGGGCCAGGGCCCGGTCGAAGACGTCGCCCCGGCCCAGGTAGGCGGCGATCGCGATCCGGTCCCCCGACCGGGCGTGGGCGCGTGCCAGGGTCCAACCGCACAGCCGGCCGAACTCGTCCAACTCGTCCGGCGACATCAGGCTGGGCTGCGCGATCCCCTTCCAGTCACGCAACTGGCGGACGTAGAAATCCCGTTCGCGACCGTCGACCCCCTCGACGTGCTGCCAGCCGAGGAAGATGTCGCTGGCCGCCTGCATCAAGCGCTGCCCGGTCACGACCCGCTCTCCCTCGGAGGCGAACTCGCTGCGCCCCGCGTGGGCGGCCAGCACGGACTTCTGGGCCTCTTTCGCCTGGAGGAACAGCGGATCCCGGTCGTCCCTGCCCAGCAGCAGCACGATCCAGCAGCGGGTGCCCACGCTGCCGACCCCGACGACCTTGCGGGCCGTGTCTACGAGGCTGAACTGCCGGAGCAGCCTGCGCCGGTCCGCGGACAAGCTCCGGCCGTAGCCCTCGATCAGACGGTGGATCTCCTCCTCCAGCGCGAGGCGCTCGCGATCCGGGAGGAGGTCCGAGGCGGGCGTGATCAGCGGGGGATCGGGGGCGATGCGTCGCTCTCCGTCCACCTCGCGGGTGAGCTTGTCGAAGGCTTGCAGGCTGTTGCGGGTACGGGCCTTGGCCAGATTGGCGGAGAGTCGTTTCCGGGTGCCCCGGCGCAGTCGGCCCGAGACGGCCGCCTGCACCTGGTACGCGTCGGCCTTCGCGTACCAGACGTCGAGATGGCCCATCCCGGCGAAGGCGCGCATAGCCTCCCGGTAGGACCGCACGCATGACCGGACCGCTGCCTCGCCCTCCTCGTCGGCGAAGCCGTTCTCGCGTCCGGCGATGACGAGGCTCGCCGCCAGACGCTTCACGTCCCACTCCCACGGCCCCGGCAGCGTTTCGTCGAAGTCGTTGATGTCGAACAGCAGTTGCCGCTCGGGAGAGGCGAGCAGACGGAAGTTCAGCAGGTGTGCGTCACCGCAGAGCTGGGCCCGAAGCCCCGAGGTTGGCGTGCCGGAGAGGTCGGCCGCCATGATCGCCGCAGCACCCCGGTAGAAGCGGAAGGGTGATTCCGACATCCGGCCGTAGCGCACCGGTACCAGCTCCTGGACCCGTGAGGCGGACTGTGCCTCGATGAGGTCGATGGGATCGGGGCGGTCCCGGCCCGGCGCGAAGTCGCCGTGTGCGGACCGTGGCGACTTCGCCCGGGCCGTACGGCCCAGGTCGGCGCGTTCACGCGCCGACAGACGCGCCCGGAGGTGCTCTGTCCCGCCGCTCGGCATCGGTCCGTCCATCATCCCGGGCCTCCTCGCGCATCACCCGAAAGGAGTGTTCCCACCTCTCCATACTCGGCCGTGTCATGGGCGGGCGCATCCCGCGCCGCCAGGTGAACCCCTCGCCGGGCCGTGGCGGGTGACCCGACCGACAATCGGAGAAGGGGCAGGCAAGCGGGGGCGAAGGCATGACGACCCGTCCCCGAGAAGGAGGACACCGTGAGCGACGACATCGACGTCTCCGAGATGGGCCCCGTCGACTACCTGGTCGTCGAGTTCCCTCAAGTGGGTATGAGAGGCGAGGGCCTGCCGTTGCTGATCGATCTGGTGGACAGAGGCATCATCCGCATCCTCGATCTCCTGTTCATCACCAGACAGGCGGACGGTTCGGTGGTCGGTGTCGACATCTCCGACATCGACCGGGACGGCCGGCTCGATCTCGACGTGTTCAAGGGGGCCTCCTCCGGCCTCCTCGGCGACGACGACATCAATGAGGCCGGTTCGGCCCTCGAACCGGGCTGCTCCGCCGGGGTCCTTGTCTACGAGAACCTGTGGGCCGCACCGTTCGCGAGCGCCCTGCGCCGCAACGGCGCCAGGGTGGTCGCCAGCGGACGCATCCCGCTCAACGACGTCATCGACGCCCTCGAAGCGGCGGAGGCCCGAGCCTGAGCGGTGGCCGGGCAGCGATCGGTCCGATCGGCCCGGGCCACCCATCCCATCCACCGTGCACGTCACAGATCGGAGGCCGAGACCCATGGCAGGTCTGCTTCGAGGCGTCGCCCGCACCGCAGTGATCTCGGGAACGGCCACGGCCGTGTCCAACCGCGTCTCCCGGCGGCAGGCCGGTCGGTGGGCTCAACAGGAGGCTGCCCAACAGGCCGCCTACGCGCCGCCCCCGCCGCAGCCCCCCGCACCGATGCCGCGACCCGCACCGGCCGCCTCCATGGAGGACAAGCTCGCCCAGCTCAAGGACCTCGCCGCGCTGAAGGAGCAGGGCATCCTGTCCGACGCCGAGTTCGAGGACCAGAAGCAGCGGATACTCGACTCCTGACCGGGCCCGTGCCCGACCGACCGCGTCATGGCGGGGCCGTTCTGGGACCGGCGGCCCGGCTCCCCGGACGGGTCCGGGGAGCCGGGCCGACCGTGCCTTCACGGACCGGGACGGCCTGACCGCAGATCCTGGACAGGGCGCCGGGACTCCGGTTCGGACGGGTTCGGGGGAAACGGCACCTGCCGGGCTCCCGACCTGCCCCGGGGCAGCAGCCAGGAGTTCGGGGACGCGGAGAAGGGCGAGGGTCCGGCGGAACTTCGGCCGGACGCCGACGAGACGGAACTGCGTGTCGTGGTCTGCCGGCAGGCTCCGGTTCGAGCGCGCCTTCTACATGAAGATGTGGGCCATGGGCGAGCCCGGCTGAGCCCGGAGGGCGACGCCAGGGTCACGTCGGCGAGGGGTTCGACGAGCTCCTCTTCGACGACATCCTGTGGGCCAAGCGCGCCCGCGAGGAGCACGACGCCTTCGCCCAGGTCCTGCGTGACCACGGCGTGCGCGTCCACCACTACGCCGGC